>DAOSIS010000033.1:0-34441 GCA_035366835.1 Syntrophales bacterium
GCGGGAATGACAGGAAGGAAAGGGAATATTCGTCGTCCCTGCCCGCCTCCGCGGGAATGACAGCAGGGAGTGGATTCCCGCTTTCGCAGGCTGATTTAAGGATTGCTCCGTCAAAGAATAAATTACTTCTTCCCGCTCCGTTGAAAAGAAAACTTGATTTTCAACATAGAGGGAATGACAGGGGAAGTCGTCAAAGAAAGATATGGCATCGATCGGTTTGAAATATCCGGACGGCTCGGAACGCAGCCTCCCGGCGGAAACGACGGCCCGCGACGCGATCGCCGCGTGGAAGCCCGAGCTGCTCTCCTCCGCGGTCGCGGCCAGATTAAACGGCCGCGCCATCGACCTGTCTTCCACCCTCAACGGGGGAGGCGAGCTTTCGGCCATCGATGCGGCGTCCAAGGAAGGGCTGTCGATCCTTCGCCACAGCATCTCCCATGTCATGGCCCAGGCGGTCCAGGACAGCTTCGGGAAGGTCCAGGTCAGCATCGGGCCGTCGATCGAGGACGGGTTCTACTACGACTTCGACTACGATCGGACCTTCACGCCCGAAGACCTCGCGCGGATCGAGAAGAGGATGAAGGAGATCGCGGCCGCGGATTATCCCTTCCGGCGCGAGGAGGTGCCGCGGGAGAAGGCCGTCGAGCTCTTCCGCGAACGCGGCGAGGGCTACAAGGTCGAGCTGCTGCGCGACCTGCCCGAGGACGTGAAGACCGTCAGCCTCTACCGGCAGGGCGGGTACGTGGACCTGTGCCGCGGGCCGCACATCCCCTCGACCGGCATGATCCGGGCCTTCAAGCTGCTCAGCGTGGCCGGGGCTTACTGGCGCGGCGACGAGCGCAACAAGATGCTCCAGCGGATCTACGGCACCGGTTTCGCGACCCAGGAACTACTGGACGAACACCTGCGGATCCTCGAGGAGGCCCGCAAGCGCGACCACCGGCGTCTCGGCAAGGACCTCGACCTGTTCCAGGTGAACGAGGAAGCCGGCGCGGGACTCGCCATTTTCCACCCGAAGGGGATGATGCTGCGGTGGATCATCGAGGACTGGGAGAGGAGGGAACACCTCAAGCGCGGCTACGACATGGTCATGGGCCCCCAGATCCTCAAGGTCGATCTCTGGAAGCGGTCGGGGCACTACGAGCATTACCGCGAGAACATGTATTTCACGGAAGTCGAGGGCCAGGCCTACGGCATCAAGCCGATGAACTGCCTCGCCCACATGCTGATCTACAAGTCGAAGATCCGCAGCTACCGCGACCTTCCGCTTCGCTACTTCGAGCTGGGCACCGTCCACCGGCACGAGAAGACGGGCGTTCTGCACGGCCTGCTCCGGGTCCGACAGTTCACCCAGGACGACGCGCACATCCTCTGCACGCCGGAACAGCTCAACGCCGAGATCCGCGGCGTCGCCGACTTCGTCGCCTATGCGATGAAGATCTTCGGGTTCGAATACGAGGTGGAACTGAGCACGCGCCCCGAAAATTCCATCGGCACCGATGCGGACTGGGAGCTGGCGACCTCGGCCCTCCGGGCGGCCCTCGAGGACAACAGGATTCCCTACGAGGTCAACGAGGGCGACGGCGCCTTCTACGGCCCCAAGATCGATTTCAAGCTCAAGGACGCGCTCAAGCGGAAGTGGCAGTGCGCGACGATCCAGTGCGACTTCACGCTGCCGGAGCGCTTCGACCTCACCTACATGGCGGCGGACGGCGAGCGGCGGCGACCGGTCATGCTCCACCGGGTGATCCTCGGCGCCATCGAGCGGTTCCTGGGCGTGCTGATCGAACACTACGCAGGCGCCCTGCCCGTCTGGCTTTCCCCGGTGCAGGCGAGGCTCATCACCGTGACGGACCGCCAGATTCCCTACGGGGAAGAAGTGTATGCGAAGCTGGCCGCGGCGGGGGTGCGCGTCGAGAAGGATTTCGACAATCAGAAGCTGGGCTACAAGATCCGCGAGGCCCAGATGCAGAAGATCCCGTACATGCTGGTGATCGGCGACCGGGAGGCGCAGGAGGGCAAGCTGGCCCCGCGCCTGCGGGACGGAAAAAACCTCGGCTCCGTCAGCGTCGACGAATTCATCGCGATCGTGCGGGACCGTTGCGCGCAGTACCAGTGATGCAGGCGGCACGGACGCCGCAGGGATAGAAGCCCCGGGGCGCCGCGGCGGCGTGTCGGGGGCGAGGCAGACAGGCAAAAAAAGGAGGTGGCGTATCAGCAAGGATTTCCGCATCAACCGCGAGATCAGGGTTCCACAGGTCAGGGTGATCGACGCCGAGGGAAAGCAGTTGGGCGTTTTGTCCATCGCCGATGCCTTGGCGGAAGCAGCAAGGACGGGATTCGATCTCGTTGAAGTGGCGCCGGGTTCGCAACCCCCCGTCTGCCGGATCATGGATTACGGGAAATTCCGTTATCAGCAGAGCAAGAAGCTGCAGACGGCCAGAAAGAGTCAGAGCGTTGTCCAGGTGAAGGAGATTCGCCTCAGGCCGAAGACCGACGAACACGACCTGGCGGTGAAACTCAAGCACGTGAAGAGATTCCTGGAGGAAAAGGACAAGGTCAAGATCACCATGATGTTCAGGGGCCGGGAGATCGCGTACATCGATATCGGCCGCCGGATCATGGAGGGGATACAGAAGGAGCTGGCGGAGGTCGCCACGATCGACCAGTTTCCCAAGCTCGAGGGAAGAAACATGGTCATGGTTGTGGCGCCGAAGAAATAGGCGGGCGCCGGCACCCGCGGAGACGTATCGCCGCGGAAGCGTGTGTAAAGCAAAGGAGACATCATGCCGAAACAGAAGACGCACAGGGGGGCGGCCAAGCGTTTCCGCCTCACCGGAACGGGGAAAGTGAAGCGGGAGAAGGCGTTCGGGAGTCACATCCTGACGACGAAGAACGCGAAGCGGAAACGCAGTCTCAGGAAAGCGACGATTCTGGATGCGACGAACGAGCGGGAAATCAAGCGCCTGCTGCCGTACGGCGGCAAATAGGGCGGTTTTCCGAGCGGGATCATCGCGGAGCCTGTCCGGCAGCGACGATCCCGCAATCCTCAGTGTCATTCCCGCCCCGCCTCCGTGGGGATGACAGAAGGTTTCGTTGATTTGTCATTCCCGCGAAAGCGGGAATCCAGGGTCTTGGGTTTGGCCTGTGAACTTCGGCGTAGAGCAGAGAGATAGGTCCCCGCTGCAGCCTGCCCTCGCGAAAGCGGGGGCGGGGACGACACCCGGCACAATGACAAGACGATAAGCAGTCATTTTTTTTAGGAGATCATTACAATGCCAAGGGTAAAGAGGGCGGTCAACGCCAAGAAAAAGAGAAGGAAGGTATTCAAGCTCGCCAAGGGCTTCTTCGGATCGCGCCATCGCCTGCTCCGCACGGCCACGGAAGCCGTGGACCGTTCGCTGGTGTATGCCTTTCGGGACCGGAGGGCACGGAAGCGCGATTTCCGGAGCCTGTGGATCGCGCGGATCAACGCCGCGGCCAGGGCGCAGGAGATCTCGTACAGCCGTCTCATGGACGGCCTGAAAAAAGCGGGCGTCGAAATCGACCGCAAGATCCTTGCCGATGTGGCCGTTCACGATCCGCAGACCTTCGTGGAAATCGTCGGCATCGCAAGGGGCAATCTCACGGCATGAGGCAGCGCCTGGAAGAACTCGAACGGGCCGCGGAATCCGAGTTGCCCGGCGCGGATTCGGAAGAAGCGCTGGCCGCCGTCCGTACGAAGTACCTCGGCCGAAAGGGGCTGCTCACGGGCATGCTCCGCAACCTGGCGGCCGTCTCCGCCGAGGAGAGGCCCGCCCTGGGAAAACTTGCCAACGACATCAAGGAACGCCTGACGGCGAAGATCGACTCCCGGGCGGCGCAGCTTGCCGCCTCGGCCGGGGAGCGGGCGCTCTTGCGCGACCGGCTCGACGTTTCCCTGCCGGGCAGGGTCGTCCGGCGCGGCCGGTTCCACCCCATATCGCAGATCCGCCAGGAAATCTGCGGCATTTTCGCCGGCCTGGGCTTTTCCGTCGTCGAAGGCCCCGAGGTCGAGAGCGACTACTACAATTTCGAGGCCCTCAATATCCCCAAGGACCATCCCGCGCGCGACATGCAGGACACCTTCTACGTGGAGGAGAACATCGTCCTGCGCACCCATACCTCCCCGGTACAGGTCCGCGTCATGGAGAAGCGGCGGCCGCCGGTGCGGATCCTTTCGCCGGGACGGGTCTATCGGCCGGATTCCGACATCTCCCATACGCCCATGTTTCACCAGATCGAGGGGCTTCTCGTGGACCGCGGCATCCGGTTCTCCGACCTCAAGGGGATCCTGACGGTCTTCGTCCAGCGCGTATTCGGGGAGAATACGGCCATCCGCTTCCGGCCGAGCTTCTTCCCCTTCACGGAACCGAGCGCCGAAGTGGACATCCGGTGCGTCATATGCCGAGGGGCCGGCTGCCGCGTCTGCAAGCAGAGCGGCTGGCTCGAGATCCTCGGTTCCGGCATGGTCGATCCGGCAGTGTTCCGCTCCGTGGGCTACGATGCGGAGGAAGTGACGGGCTTCGCCTTCGGCATGGGGCTGGAGCGCATCGCGATGCTCAAGTACGGGATCACCGATATCCGGCTGTTTTTCGAAAACGACATCCGGTTTCTGCGGCAATTCTAAAATTCTTCTTTGCCGGGTCCGCGGCGGCGATACGCGGCCAGGCCCGGCGAAAAAAGGTCGAACGATGCGGGCGCCGATTCGTTGGCTTCAAGACTATGTCGATATCGATCTTCCCCCCGGGGAGATCGCCGAGCGGCTTACCATGGCCGGGCTCGAGGTCGACGCCGTCGAGCCGAAGAGGCCCGATTTTTCGGACGTCGTCGTGGCGCGGGTCCTCTCCGTAAAACCCCATCCGGGAGCCGACAAGCTGTCGGTCTGCGAGGTGCGGGCGGGCGGCGCCGTCTATCCGGTCGTGTGCGGGGCGCCCAACGTCCGCGCGGGGATGCTCTCGGCCTTTGCGAAGGTCGGCGCGGTCATTCCCGGCGGCTATACGATCAAGAGCACGAAGATCCGCGGGGAGGCCTCCGAGGGAATGCTCTGTTCCGAGGAGGAACTGGGCATCGGCGAGGATGCCGCGGGGATCATGGACATCGGGGAGGACCTCCCGGAGGGGGCCGATCTGGCCGAGGCCCTCGGCCTCGTCGACACGGTGCTGGACATCGGCATCACCCCCAACCGTTCCGACTGCCTTTCGGTGATCGGGATCGCCCGGGAAGTCGCGTTTCTGACGGGCAAGACCCTGCGCTACCCTGCCGTCGATCCGAAGGAGGGCGGCGGGAACATCGGCGGCGTCACGTCCGTCCGCATCCTGGATCCGGATCTGTGCCCCCGGTATACGGCGCGGATGATCCGCAACGTCAAGATCGGGCCTTCGCCCGCCTGGATGAGGCGGCGCCTCGAGGCCGCGGGGATGCGCGCCATCAACAACGTCGTCGACGTCACCAATTTCGTCATGCTGGAATTCGGCCAGCCCTTGCACGCCTTCGACTTCCGGTTTCTCGAAGAGGGAAGAATCGAAGTGCGCCGGTCCCGCAAGGGCGAGCCTTTCGTATCCCTGGACGGCAAGGAGCGGACGCTGGGCGGCGACGTCCTCATGATCTGCGACGGGAAGAAGCCGGTCGCCATCGGCGGCATCATGGGCGGGCTCAACTCGGAGGTCAAGGACGACACGTCGGATATCCTCCTGGAGAGCGCCTATTTCAACCCCTCTTCCATCCGCCGTTCCGCCCGGTCGCTGGGGATGGGAACGGACGCGGCCTACCGCTTCGAGCGCGGGATCGATCCCGAGGGGGTCGTGCGCGCGGCGAACCGGGCCGCCCAGCTCATCGCGGAGCTTTCCGGCGGAACGATCCTGCGGGGGATCATCGACGAGCATCCGAAGCCGGTGGCGGCGGCGGGGGCGATTTCCCTGCGCGCCGAGCGGGTCAACGCGGTCCTGGGAACGTCGATCCCCGAGCCGGAGATGGTCCGCATCCTCGAAGGGATCGAGATGAAGGTCGAGAAGGCAGGCGCGGGGCGGTATTCCGTGCGTCCGCCTTCCTTCCGCGTCGATATCGAACGGGAGATCGACCTGGTGGAGGAGATCGCCCGCCTCTGGGGCTTCGGCCGCGTGCCGGTGACGATGCCGTGCGCGGCGCCGGAACCGCCGGTGCAATCCGGAAAGGGCGTCGTCGAGGGAAGAATCCGCGACTTCCTGTCCGGGAGCGGCTACACCGAGGTCATCAACTACAGCTTCATCACGCCCCTGTCGGCGGACCGTCTCGGCCTGCCGGAAAGGGACGAGCGGCGGGGATGGGTGAAGATCGCCAACCCCCTGTCCGAAGACCAGTCGGTCCTGCGCACGACGATTCTCTGGAGCCTGGTCGAGACCTGGCGGCGCAATGCCTACGCCGGCTGCAGCGATCTGAAGATCTACGAAATCGGCAAGGTCTTCTTCCGCCGCGGCGAAGGCGAGCTTCCCCTGGAGCGGAACCGCGTCGGCGGCCTGATCACGGGCGCCCGCTACGACGAAAGCTGGGGCTTCGGGGGCGTGGAGGCGGATTTCTTCGACCTGAAGGGCGTGGTCGAGGGCCTCTTCGACGTCCTGAGGTTCTCCGGGGCGGAATACCGGTCCGATTTCCGGGAGCCCTTTCTCCATCCGGGACGCTGCTGCGGGGTTTCGCTCGGCGGGGAAACGGTGGGATTCGTCGGCGAGATCCATCCCGCCGTGCAGGCCGCCCTCGACCTGAAGGCGCGGGCCGTCGTCTTCGAACTCGACCTGGACGCCCTGACGGAACGCTTTTCCGACCGGGTCGCTTTCCGGGAGATTCCGCGGTACCCGTCCGGCTCGCGCGACACGGCGTTCCTGGTGGACAGGACCGTAGAGGCGGAACGGATGCTGCGCATTGTCAGGGAAGGCGGCGAAGAATTACTTGAAAGCGTCGATATCTTTGATGTATATACCGGCCGGGGCGTCGAGGAGGGAAAGAAAAGCGTGGCCGTGCGGTTCTCCTACCGCTCCTCCGGGCGGACCTTGACGGACGAAGAAATACGGACGGTGCATGAGCGGATCGTGAGCGCGATCGTGAGAGAGACAGGGGCACGGATCAGGGGTACGGAATAGAGGCAGAGGACAGCCGGGACAGGGAGGGCGGATTCCATGACCAAGATAGACATCATTCAAGACGTGTACGAGCAACTGGGATTTTCGAAGAAGGATTCGGCCAAGATCGTGGAGTCGGTCTTCGATATCATGAAGGACCGTCTCTCCCGGGGAGAGAAGATCAAGATCTCCGGCTTCGGGAATTTCGTCGTGAAGGAAAAGAAATCCCGCCGCGGCAGGAATCCCCAGACGGGCCAGGAGATCGAAATCACGGCCCGGCGCGTCCTGACCTTCAAGTCCAGCCAGGTTCTCCGCAAGGCGCTCAACGGGTAGCTTTCCGGGATTCGCGCGAAAAGATCCTTCATGATGCGTCCCGGGCGGGGCGTCGCCGCGCCTCAGCCTCCACCCCGGGCGCCTTCAGGCTTTGACGCAGGGGAATGCAGGGTCCAGTCATGGAAACGACGATCCCGGACAAGGCCTATTTTCGAATCGGGGAAGTCAGCCGGATTCTGGGCGTCGAACCTTACGTCGTCCGGTTCTGGGAATCCGAGTTCCGCAGCGTGCGGCCGGAGCGGACGAGTTCGGCGCAGCGGGTATACCGCAGGAAAGACGTCGAAGAACTTCTCCTCATCAGGAAGCTCCTCTACGAAGAAAAATTCACCATCAACGGGGCAAAACGGCAGCTGACCCGCATGAAGAAGAATCCGGGGAAGTCGGCCGATCTCTTTGCGGCCGACGACCGGGAAAGGCTCGCCGAAGTGAAGAAAGGGCTGCAGGAGATCCGGGACAGGATGCGCTGAAGCCTTCCTTTGTCATATCCGTTCAGGCGGGAATCCGGTTCTTCATTGAGTCATTCCCGCCCCCGCCTTCGCGAGGGTAAACTGCAGCGGGAATCCAGCGCACCCATGTCATTCCCGTGAAAACGGGAATCCAGGGCCCTTCATGTCTGTTTCTGTGCACAGTAGAGCGCTGGACCCCCGCGTTCGCGGGGGTGACAGAAAAGGCGCGGGGGTGACAGAAAAGACGCGGAGGTGGCAGAAAAGGCGCGGGGATGAAAGAAAAGGCGGGGGACAAGGCATAGGGACGACAGAAAAGTGCGGGGACGACAGAACGTCGGCAGGGAACAAGAAAGGCCGATGCGGTTTTCGCATCGGCCTTTCTTTCTGAGGGCTGGCGTCGGCTACTTCTTTCCGGCAGCGCGCTTGGATGCCTTCAGCGGGTTGATCTTCTGGGTCGGTTCCTGCACTTCGATCTTGATGTGGGATGCGGTCGGACATTTCCCGGTCAGCCACTTGCTCTTGGGATCGGGATATACACGGCAGTAGCTGGCGCTGTTGTAAACGATCAGCTTGTTGCAGCCTTCGCACTTGTCGATGATCGTGAGGCAGCTTCCACCATTGTACCCGCAGCCCTTCTTGGACATGAAGGCGCATTCGCCCCCGGATCGGACTGTCTGGCAGATCATACTGAGCTTGCTCCTTTCTCTAGTTTCCCATGCTTTTCGCGTTCCGTTGCATCGACGATGAAGACGATCTGACGGAGGGACCAAAAAAAATTTGGCGTTCCTAACAGGAAACGACTGCATCTGTCAAGAAGAAAATTGCAGGGCAGGGGGGCCGCCGTTGCTGCTGAAAACCATCGCTCCGGCTGGGTGCAGCGGATCCGGAAATCCCCCCTTTGAAAAGGAGGTAGCGTCAAGATGTTTGTGTCAGGTTTAAGAGGAAGGGGCCTCCGGTTTTGTTTTTAAGTTTTCATGGGCGAAGATGGCATAGAGGATTCTGTCCAAGCGGTTGACATCGTAAAGTGTTCATGCTACGCAGTCTGGTCACGTTAACCTCCAAAGGCAGGCGAAATCGCTGCCGAAAAGGGCGTGGAGAGAAACCAGCGGGAGGCGCGGTTCCCGGGAGGCATGAAGCCGATGCGCACATTCGGCCTCGTTCGGATTTTTCTGCGGGCCCTGCTGGTGCAGGGTTCTTTGAATTTCAGCAGGATGCAGAATCTCGGCTTTGCCTTTGCGCTGATGCCTTGGATCCGTGCGCAGGCGGAACGGTCCGGAAACGCCCCGGAACTGTTGCGCAGGCACCTCCAGTATTTCAACACCCATCCATACTTCGTCGCGCCCATTGCGGGCGCCGTTCTCCACATGGAGCACAAGGGCGAGGAAGGCGGAGATGAAGTCGCCCGCCTCAAGACCGCATTGATGGGACCCTATGCGGCGATCGGCGACAGCTTTTTCTGGGGCGCACTGAAGCCGCTGAGCTCCATTGCCGCCTTCTTCCCGGCGTTCATCGGGATGCCGGCCGCGCCCATCATCCTCCTGATCCTTTACAATCCGGCCCACATCGCACTGCGGATCGCCGGGTTCGCGGCCGGCTGGCGGTCCGGGAAGATGAGCGTCGAATTCGTCCGCAGGCTGGAGCTTCCGGAGCTTGGGCGGAGGGTTCGGCAGGCGGCGGCGGCGGTCCTGGGCGTGGCTGCGGCCCTGGCCCTGTCGTCTTCGCAGGCCGAATGGCTGGAAGCCTGGCGGGTCACGGGTGAACTGGCGACGCTGCCGGTCATCCTTCTGCTGTTTGTGGCGCTGCGGCGGGGGATTTCCCGGATCGCCCTCCAGTACGGGCTGGTGGGGATCTGCGGCGTCCTTTCGTACTTCTATGGTTGAGATACGGTCATTCGAGATACGCAACAAACTGGGGCTCCATGCGCGGCCGGCGGCCAAGCTGGTGAATATCGCGAAGAAATACCGCGCCAGAATCTGCTTCGAGAGAGACGGCAACGAGGCGGACGGCAAGAGCCTGCTGGGGATTCTGACGCTGGCCTGCCCGAGGGGAAGCTACATCACGATCCGCGCTGAGGGCGCGGATGCCCGTGCGGCGGTCGAAGAGCTGGGGCAGCTCATCGCGGACAAATTCGGAGAGGATTGACCGGCGGGCGGGAGAGGACAGGGACGGATTCATGGCGGAACCGGATTTGAAAAAGACGTTCGTTCTCAAAGGGATCGGTGTGTCTCCCGGCATCGTGATCGGGAAGGCCTACGTCTTCGACCCGCTCGATTCCCAGGTCTCCTATTACAAGCTCCAGGACCGGAGCCTCGTCGCCCGCGAAATCCAGCGCTTCAAGACGGCCGTCAAGGCGGCCGAGAAGCAGCTCCTGGAGGTCAAGAAGAAGCTCGGCGATATCGAGGGGATGGATCCGCTGTTCATCATCGACGTCCACATCATGATCCTCCAGGACAAGGGTTTCCTCGATCGGACCGTCGCGAACATACGGAACATGGGCGTCAATGCCGAGTGGGCGGTCCGCCTTACCCTCGACAAGTACAAGGAAGCCTTCGAAAAGATCGAAGACGCCTATCTCCAGGGCCGGGTGAGCGACGTGCAGTACGTCGGGCAGAGGATCATCCGGAACCTGGCGGGACGCAAGCAGACGAGCATCGCGGATATCGGCGCGCGCTTCATCATCATCGCCTACGACCTGTCGCCGGCCGATACGGCCCTGATGAAACTCGACAAGGTCCAGGGCTTTGCGACCGAGATCGGCGGCCGGACGTCGCATACGGCGATCGTGGCCCGCTCGATCGAGATTCCCGCCGTGGTGGGGCTGGAAAACGTGACCCACCGGATCCGGACGAACGACGACATCATCATCGACGGGTCCGCGGGCCTGGTGATCGTCCACCCCGACCCGGAAGTCCTGAAGCGGTACCAGGAAAAGCAGAAGCACTACATCGCGGCCCAGGAAGACTACCTCAAGTACGCGGGTCTCCCGGCTGTGACGCGGGACGGCCGCCGGCTGCAGATCGGCGCCAACGTCGAGTTCATCGAGGAGATCCCGTCGGCGATCGCGCACGGCGCCGAGGAGATCGGCCTGTATCGGACCGAGTTCATCTACATCAACCGCGATACCCTGCCGACCGAGGAAGACCACTACAAGGCCTACAAACAGATCGTCAGCTTCAAGGAACTGGGCTGGTCCACCATCCGCACCTTCGACCTGGGCGGGGACAAGTTCTTTTCCGATCCCCACGTCGCCAAGGAGATGAACCCGCAGATGGGGCTGCGGGCGATCCGCTTCTGTCTGAAAGAGGTCGATCTCTTCAAGACCCAGATCCGCGGCATTCTCCGCGCCGCCGCCCACGGCAGGACGAGGATCCTCTTCCCCATGATTTCGGGGCTCGAAGAGATCCGGGAGGCGAAAAGGATCTTCTACGAGCAGCGGGACGATCTGCTGGCGAAGGGCGTGCCCGTCGGCGAGAACGTCGAGATCGGCATCATGATCGAGGTCCCCTCCGCCGCCGTCGTCGCCGACGATCTGGCCAAGGAGGTCGACTTCTTCAGCATCGGCACCAACGACCTGATCCAGTATGCGCTGGCCATCGACCGGATCAACGAGCAGGTGACCTACCTCTACCAGCCGCTCCACCCGGCGGTGCTGCGCCTGGTCAAGCGCGTCATCGATGCCGGGCACAAGGCGGGGATCCCGGTCGCCATGTGCGGCGAGATGGCCGCGGAGCCGATGTACACCATGATCCTCGTGGGGCTGCAGCTGGACGAACTGAGCATGAATCATCTCGCCATTCCGAAGGTCAAGAAGATCATCCAGGGCACGACCGTCACCGAATCGGCGAAACTGCTGAAGAAGGTGCTGTCGCTCGACTCCGCCACCGAGATCCGGCGGTACGTCGAGAGCTACATGGAGGATCATTTTCCCACGGAATTTCAATCCAACGGCCCCTGACGGTTCCTTCCGCTTCGCCCTTCGGAACCCGGGAAACAGACGATAAGAACGCTCCGCTATGCTGATCACGCCCTTCAATTCGCCGCCGACTCCCGAACGATACGGGCACTACCGCGGCGCCATGTACGAACGGGAGAATTATCCCCTCTACTGGTTCGTACGAAAGGTCCTGTCGCAGGTGAATTTCGTCGATCCCTCGCAGGTCTCGCTTTCCCAGAAGGCGGCGGAGGGCGTCGTGGTCTTCGCCCTCAAGGGAAGGAGCCAGCTCAACTGCCTCATCCTCCGCGAATT
Organism: Syntrophales bacterium; assembly: GCA_035366835.1. Taxonomy (GTDB): domain Bacteria; phylum Desulfobacterota; class Syntrophia; order Syntrophales; family UBA6109; genus UBA6109. The sequence goes on from DAOSIS010000033.1 coordinate 12,135, forward strand.
TGCGCGCCGTTTCGGCGTGCCGGCGCCCGTCTACGCCCACGGCGTCAACATGATCACCTGGCAGCCGCTCCTTGAAGCCCTGAAGGCGTTGCGGCTGGGGATCGCCCAGCTCTGGCGGCGCCGTGACCCGGAGGAAACCTCGGATTACCTCCGGAAGCTCGCCGTGGCGGGAAAGACCGTCGTCATCCACCTGGGCGAGTCCGAGTTCTTCGACGACGAAGAGGCGGACGAGGCCCTGGGGCAGCTGATCGACGCGCAGCGGGACCTGTCGGTCCCGGTCTACATCGTGCCGGAGCTGGTCACCTACGGCAGGCGCAGGGAGAAGGAGCGCGAGAGCCTCTTCAACATCCTCTTCGGGCAGATCGAGAACGTCGGCGGATTCCGGCGCATGGTGACCTTCCTGCGCTACGCGAGAAAGGTCTTCGCGGTTACGGTGGAACCGCTCAACCTCGCGGAGTATATCGAGAAGAACAGGAACTGCTCGCGCCTGGAACTGATCGAGCAGATCCGCCGGGAGCTGATCGAGCGGATCGACGAGGAGAGGACCTCCATCGTCGGCCCCGTCCTCAAGTCGAAGCAGGAGATGATCCAGACCACGATGGACGACCCGGGCGTGGCGCGGAAGATCGAAGAGCTGGCGCGGGCCGGAAAGACGTCGGAGGCGGCGCTGCGGAAAGAGGCCAGGAAATACCTCCACGAGATCGCCTCCGACTACAATGAGACCTTCATCGAACTGTGGGAGAAACTCCTCTCCTGGCTGTGGAACAACATCTACGACGGCGTGGTCCTCGATCAGGAGGGGATCGTCAAGATCCGCAACCTCTCCAAGAAGATGCCCTTCATCATCATCCCGTGCCACCGCAGCCACATCGACTACCTGCTGCTTTCATACATCTTCTACAAGCACAACATCCAGATGCCCTTCGTCGCCGCGGGCACCAATCTCTCCTTCTTCCCGCTGGGCTTCGTGTTCCGGAAATCGGGCGCCTTCTTCCTCCGGAGGACGTTCCGGGGAAATGCGTTGTACGGGGAGGTGTTTTCCGGCTACCTCCGGACCCTGATCCGCGAGGGCCTGCCCATCGAGTTCTTCATCGAGGGCGGCCGGAGCCGGACGGGCAAGATGGTCATGCCCAAGTACGGGCTCCTGTCGATGATCATCCAGGCCTACCTGGACGGAGCGTGCGAGAACCTGGCCGCCATTCCGGTGTACATCGGCTACGACCGGATCGTCGAAGAGAAATCCTACCTCAAGGAACTCGGCGGCGCCCCGAAGGACACGGAGAAGACGACGGACATCATCCGGAGCGGCAAGGTCCTGAGGAAGCGGTACGGCCACGTCTACGTCAACATCGGCGAGCCGATCCTGCTGAAGGAGTACCTCGCCTCCGAGGAGAAGCCCGTCCTGCAGATGGAGATGGAGGAGCGGCAGAGCCTCTACCGGAAGATCGGGTACGGCCTCGTCTTGGAGATCGCCAAGGTCGCCGTCGTGACGCCCTTTTCGCTCGTGTCCGCCGGGCTCCTTTCCAGCGACCGCCGCGGGATCGCCCAGGACGATCTGATCGACACCCTGAACCGCTTCCACGATTACCTGTCCCACCGCAAGGTCAGGTTCGCCGAGACGTTCGCCAACCGCAGCAAGGCCGTCCAGGAGGCGCTGGTGCTCTTCGAACAGTCCGACCTCATCTCTCGCCTGGGGGCGGAGGAGGAGGACGAGGACGTCGAGGCCGTCGTCTATTCGCTCGAAGACGAAAAGCGCATGAACCTGGAGTACTACAAGAACAACATCCTGCACTTTTTCCTGCCCATCTCCTTCGTCGCCGTCTCCATGCTGGCCGCCCGTGAGGACCTCATCTCCCTGAACCAGCTCATGATGGATTACCGTTTCTTCAAGAAGCTGTTCCGCCACGAGTTCATCTTCGACGATTCGGTGGACGATGCGGACGAGGTCAAGGACGTCCTGTCCTGGCTCCATCGCCTGGACCTCGTGATCGCGCAGGAGCGCGACGGCGAGGCCTGGCTCGAGATGCGCGGCATGGCCCGGAGCAGGCTCCGGCCCTTTGCCGGACTCATCCAGAACTACATCGAGTCCTACTGGGTGGTGGCAAGGGGATGCGGCTACCTGCGGAAGCGCCCGCGTCCCGAGAAGGATTTCATCAAGAAGCTCCACCGCCTGGGCGGGAAGATGCATCGGATGGGGGAGATCCGGCGCGCGGAGGCCCTCTCCCAGTCGAACTACGCGAACGCCGTCACCTATCTGCGCAACGCGGAGATCCTGCGCGCCGTCGAACCGCCGGAGAAGGCCGACCGGAAGGACGGCAGGATTTACGCCCTATCCGGCGAACGAGGGCCCCTGGAGGCGCTCCGCCGCCGCCTCTTCAAGTTCCTGTAAGCCTCTCCGGCCCGGGACCCGCCGCGTCCTCAAGGTGGGCGGCAAGGCCGTCCTCGACTTTCAGGACACCACATCCTTCGCCTCCGGAATGGGCGGCCTCGGCAGCTGGGACCATCCGAAGGTGAACTTCGACAACCTTGAGGTCGTGCAATCCTAGAGAGATCCCGGTGGAAGGAGCGCCGGGCCACTGGCGCAGGCCCCCACTGCCGCAGAAACGGCGAAGGGGCTCCGTCCGCGGACGGAACCCCTTCGCAAGAACGTCCTGCCGAGCCGGCGCTTCAGGGACGGATGCTGTAGAAGGCCTCCCTGCCGCGATAGACGGCGGCGTCGCCCAGCTGCTCTTCGATGCGCAGGAGCTGGTTGTACTTGGCGATGCGCTCGCTCCGGCAGACGGAGCCGCTCTTGATCTGCCCGCTGTTGGCGGCGACGGCGACATCGGCCATGAAGGCGTCTTCCGTTTCTCCGGAACGGTGTGAGATGACCGTGGTGTAGCCGGCCTCCTTGGCCGCCTGGATCGTTTCCAGGGTTTCCGTGACGGTCCCGATCTGGTTGAGCTTGATGAGGATCGAGTTGGCGACGCCGGCCTGGATGCCCTTTTCCAGACGCGTGCGGTTCGTGACGAAGATGTCGTCGCCCACGATCTGGACCTTCTTTCCCAAGACGTCCGTCATCAGCTTCCAACCCTTCCAGTCGTCTTCCGCCAGCCCGTCCTCGATCGAGATGATCGGGTATTTCTTGACGAGACCCTCGTAGAACTTCACCATCTCCTCGGCCGATTTCACGGGCTTCTTCTCTGCGGAAAGGACGTATCGCCCCTTCTCGTAGAAGGAGCTCGCGGCGGCGTCGAGTGCGATGAAGATGTCCTTGCCCGGGCGGTACTTCGCCTTCTCGATGGCCTCCATGATGCAGGCCAGGGCCTCCTCGTTGGAGCCGAGATTCGGCGCAAATCCGCCTTCGTCGCCGACGCCCGTGCTCAGGCCCTCGGCCTTCAGCACGGCGCGGAGGCTGTGGAACACCTCGCTCGCCATCCGCAGGGCCTCCTTGAAGCTCGGCGCACCGGCCGGCACGATCATGAATTCCTGGATGTCCACGTTGTTGTCGGCGTGCTGGCCGCCGTTCAGGATGTTGGCCATGGGCACGGGGATGTCTTTGGCGGAGACGCCGCCCAGGTACCGGTAGAGAGGCAGATCGGAGATCTCGGCCGCGGCCTTCGCGCAGGCCATCGACACGCTGAGCATGGCGTTGGCGCCGAGGGCGCTCCGGTTCGGCGTGCCGTCCAGTTCGATCATCGTGTAGTCGATCTCGCGCTGCATGGTGCAGTCCATGCCGATGATCTCGGGGGCGATCTTCTGGATGACGTTGGCCACGGCCTTTTCCACGCCGAGACCGCGGTAGCGCTTCTTGTCGCCGTCGCGCAGCTCCAGCATTTCGTGCTCGCCCGTGGAGGCCCCCGACGGGACGGCCGCGCGGGCGATGACGCCCGAGAGGAGGGAGACTTCCGCCTCCACCGTCGGATTGCCCCGCGAATCGAGAATTTCCCTTGCATGAACGTTGATGATTTCCGGCATACGTTTCCTCCTGAAAACTGGAATGAGAAAAATGAAAGGCTTACCGACAGCGGGGGCGGGTTCTACCTTCCGGCCTTGTCGCTCTCGGGCTTCGTTTCCCCCTCCCGGCCGAACTGCGCGATCAGCTCCTCGAGATCCACATCGTCTTCGAGGACGACGTACTGCTGTTCGCCGTCGTCTCTTTTGGCTTTTGCCTCCTCTTCCCGTTTGAGGTCGTCTTCGACGGAGGTCATGTAGATGATGTCCTGGACGGCGAGCGGATCGATCAGGCTCGACTTGAAATCGGGCTCCTTCGACGTCTCGGCCATCATCCCGAAGGTCTTGTGGGGATGGATGAAGGACGTCCGCGTATCGATGAATTCGCGCTCGTAAAGCTCCAGCGAGAACATGCCTTCGTTGCGGCTCGTCTGCATGATGGTCTCGAGCTGCGATAGCTTGTTGTCGCGGATGCTGCCCTTGACGGACGGCGTATCCCTCAGGATGGCCAGCACGGGGACGCGGAAGCCGGCCTTCTCGATGAAATTCAGCTGCTGGATGATGAGCCAGGACAGGGCGGAGGCGAACTGGTAGCGGATGACGTCCTGGTTCTCGCCGGTGACGGAGTTGTTGATGCGGTAGATGGCGTCTTCGGCGTCGGTCGCGTGGAGCGTCGCGAAGACGAGATGGCCCGATTCGGCGGCGTTGAGGGTGAGGCGGATCGTGTCCGGCTCGCGCAACTCGCCGACGAAGATGACGTCGGGATTTTCCCGCAGGACGTCGAGGAGGCCCTGCTTGAAGGAGGGCACGTGGATGCCCACCTCGCGCTGTTCGATGAACGCCTTCTTGGGCTGAAACCGGTACTCGATGGGGTCTTCGATGGTGATGATGTGGACCGGGCGGGTGCGGTTGATCTCCTCGATGATGGCTGCGACGGTCGTCGACTTGCCGGAGCCGGTGCTTCCGCACACCAGGACCAGGCCCGCCCGGAGGTCCTTGATCGTCGCCAACGACGGGTGCAGGTTGAGGCCGTTCAGCTCGGGGATGGCTTCCGGCAGGAGCCGGATCGCGAGGCTCAGGCCGCGCGTCGTATAGAAGACGTTGATCCGGATCCGCACCTGCCCCACGGACAGGGCCAGGTCGACGGACCAGCGCTTCTTCAGCGTGTGAAGCTGCTTGTCGGTCAGCATGTCCTTGACCATGGCGTCGATCTCGGCCGGCGACCACTTGATGCTCTTGTCGGAGTGGATGATGCCGTCACGGCGGAAGATCAGGGGATGACCGCCCGTGATGTGGATATCGGAAAAGCGGTTCTTGATCGAGGCCATGATCAGGTCGGAGAAGCGTTTGTTCATGTCTGCCAAGGGTCCTCTTCCGTGCGGGAGAATCCCGCGGGTCCCGGAGACGGGCCGCGTCCTGCCCAGGCGTGACCCGCGTTGCGGGGCAAGAATAGGATTCCGTCGCACGCCTGTCAAGGGAAAAACGGGCAGTGTCAAGCCAAGGTAGAAAGGTAGAAATGTCCTACGGGGTTTATCGCCGGCGGGCAGGAGCGGGACCGCCCGCGGCGGTGCTCCGGCGATTTTCCGCCTCTTCCGCCCGCCCAGCAGGGGGTTGAAAAAGTCCCTGTTTTGCAGGCGGTTCAAAAACGTTTCGATGCAAGGCGCGCGAGCACCGAGGAGCGGAGCGTACTGAAGTGTACGTGGGCATCCGGGGGGCGAAGCGCAACGCAGCAGATGAGCATTTTTCAACAGCCTGCTAGCGGTTGTCGAGTTCGACCTGCTGGTAGAGGCGGTCCTGGAAGTCGGGGATGGCGGCCGCGACACGGGCCCAGGCGGAGAGCATGGGAATTCCCACGGGGTCCCGGACGAATTCGGCGACAGCGGACTTCAATGAATCCATGAACGCCTCCACGGCCTCGATTTCGCTGTGCCGGTCATAGGAGAGCCCGTTGATCAGCGAAAGGCCGTGGTACTTTTCGATGCTCACGCGGGCTTCCTGGAGGTACGACACCTGGACGGTGCGGAAGAAGGCATCGCTCATCACGATCCCGTCCTGGGCCAGCACCCGGAAGAGGGCCTTGGCGATGTCCTCCGCCATGCGGAGGAGGCCGTTGGCCGGTTTCTCCTTGTCGAGGATCTGGTGCTTGTGCTCGTAGCGCTCGGCGATTTCCACCTGGCAGATGCGGTTGATGGAGGCATTCTGGTAGATCTCGCTGAGAAGGGACACCTCCAGGCCCCAGGTCGGCGATATGCGGATGCCCCGCGCCAGGGTTGCCAGGAGGGCGAATTCGCCGGAAAGGGCGTAGCGGAAACCGTCGAGATAGGCGAGAAAGGCATTCGTGCCGAGAATTCGTTGCAGCGACCGGATGAGGGGGGTGTAGAAGAGCCTCATCACGCGGCCGAACAGCTTGTCCGCCACCCGGACGTAATAGCCCTTGCTGAACTCGAAATCCGTGGCCGGATGGACGACGGGATAGATCAGACGGGACAGCATCTCCCGGCTGTAATTCACGATGTCGCAATCATGCAGGGCGATCGCATAGATATCCCTCTCGGCCAGGATGCACCCCATCGTCATCCAGACCGAGCGCCCCTTGCCGGGGAAGTCCAGATCGAAGTCGGACCGCCGGAGTTCGTCGTAGAACGACTGCATCTGCGGTCCGTCGTGCCAGACGATCTTCGTCTCCACGGGAATCCGGGACATCTCCCGTTTCGCGCGGGAAAATTCGCGTTTTCCGGCCCGGTCCAGGGAAAGGACGATCTTGTGCAGGTACTTCGCTCCTTTCAATTCCTGGATGATCCCGGGCATGGCCGGGGTATCGAACTCCGAGGCCAGGGCCGGGAGCAGCAGGACGATCTTCCGCTGCCGCGCGATGGCCGTCAATTCCGCGTCGATCTCTTCGATGGGACGCGCCGCGATTCTCTGGAGGGTCGTGATCATCGCGTGCTGCCAGAAATCAGCCATTTTCCGTCTCCTTTTTCCAGACGTCCAGCAGATAGGGTTTCAGCCGTTCGAAGACCTGCGCATTGGCTTCGGACTGCCGCTCGGCCTCCTCGGGAGAGGCGTCGGCGAGCTCGTTGATGAGCGACACGACGCGGGCGTAATAGAGGGGGATCATGGTGTCGAGCACCTTGAACCGCTGGCGGGGCGTGGCTTGAAAGGCGGCGGCGTAGCGGTAGATGATGCGCGCCCACGTCTCCACGGGCATACGGAAATCCTCCCGGCGCTCCGTCGCCGCCAGGGAGCGCACAGTCCTCATGTCGATGTCATCGATGGATCGTTCCCACAGGCTCTCGAAGTTGCGGAAACCGACCCGGAAGTAGTCGATGAGGCTTTCCATGTCCACTTCAAAAGGGGCGGGCTCTTGCTCGAACTCCGCACCCAGGATCGGGACGTCTTTCGAATCCGCCACGTTTTTCCAGAAGCCTTCATGCTGTTCCATCATCTGGAAGATGGACCCCACAACCTGCCGGAACATGGGGCCGAGATCGGCGGCCGGATCCTTGTGGCCGTGAATCTTGACGCCGAGGCGCGCCTGGCAGATCCGGCAGTCCCAGACGATAGCCGATGTCGTCATCCAGACGTCGATGCCGAAGCGGGCCACGTCCGTTTCCCAGACGTCCTGGTCGAGAAAGTCCTTGACCAGGCGGCCGGAGATGCCGAAGTCGCCGCCGATCGGCTGGCGGATGCGCAGGCCGTAGAGGGCCCGGGTCATGTTGTAGGCGATGGTGTTGGTGATCGTCCCGTCCAGTTTGTAGCGCCGGTAGAAGGGGGCGACGAAGTCGTACCCTTCGCGCACGAGATTGAGCACGTTTCCTATCCACTCCGGCTTGATGGAAACAAGATCCGAATCGAATACGGCGACTGCCTTCGCCTTAAGGAAGTTGGCCGCCTCGAAAACGGCGCGCAGTCCCGAGCCCTTTCCGGGGATGCCCCGGTAGATCGTGACGATCTTCTCGATGTTGAAAGAGGGGATCTGGACGAGATTGGCGACCTCCCGCGAATCGTCGGTGGACCCGCCGTCCGATACCATGATGACTGCACGGCATTCGCCGCAGTACTGCGAGAGGCCGGCGGCGACCGCCTGGATCACGTGGGCGATCGTTCCGCTGCTGTAGTAGGAGGGGATGCCGACGACGATATCGGCCTGCCCCAGTTGCTCGAGTCGCAGCCGCACGTGGTTCCGCAGCGCAGTCATGAAACGGTTTGTCGTCTCCATCGTTCGTCCCTCCGATTGTCGCGGTCGCCCTTCCCCCCGGAGAGGATGCGGTCCACCACCGCACTCCACCCGGAACTCCCGGGATAAGGGGCAATGATGAGGTTCGGGAGGCGGATATCCTCGCGGGTTCCGTCGGGCCGCGGGATCAGTACGGGCTGATCCACCTCTCCGAGCATGGGCAGATCGTTCCGGCTGTCGCCGATGGCGACGCTTCGCCGGACCCCTCCGCAGAAACGGGCATAGAGGCCGAGCAGCTTCCTCACGGCCCGGCCCTTGTCCTGTCCCGCGCCGATCAGGTGATGGAACCTGCCACCGGAGGTGACCTTCAGGCCCCGGCGGGCCGCTTCCGCTTCCAGATCCGGCAACCCGGATGGATCGGCGATCAGAAAGGGCTCGGAAAATTCCCTGGTCCGGGCCAGCGCGGCCTGTTCGACGGAAAGTCCGGTCAGTTCCGCGATCTCCGCGGTTTCGAGATCCCCGAAGCCGCGGATGGGAAAACGGCCCTTCATTTCGGCCACGAAGGCCCGGATCTCCGCATAGGTCTCTCCCATGCGAATCCGTCGGTAAGGCGGCAGGCGGTCCCCCTCTCTGCACGCGGTTCCGAAATAGTCCTCGGGAAAGAAGACGGCGCCGCCGTTTTCGACGACAAAGGGATCGCGGATATCCAAGGCGGCCTGGATCCTTTCGACCTCGGCCCTTGTCTTGCTCGTCGCGAAGATGAGGGGAACCCGTTCTTCCCTGATCCTTGCGACCGTCCGGGCCGCGCCTTCCCAGGAGTAGGTGGCGTGATCGAGGAGTGTGCCGTCGAGGTCGGTGAAAATCAGCATCCGCGTGCCCTCTTTCTGGAAAAAGATTCCCCCGCCGGGATGAAGGCCGTTTCTGCTCTTCGGCGGTACAGGGGAGTCCGGACAAGGACGAAAAAGAGGCCTGAAGAACACACCGGAAATCGATGTTTCTTTATAACACGCCGCCCGACGGGGAAACAACACAAAAAGACTTTTGTATCGTCATCAGGCGTGCTATAGACACCCCACAACCTGGAGGTTTGCACCATGCCGGCGACGCCCGATCCTCAGGTTTTTCTGTTCTTGAGCCGGATTTTGAACCAAGAGATCTTCGATCCCGAGGGCCGGGTCCTGGGCCGGATCGGCGATCTCATGGCCGTGCTGTCCGAGCCTTATCCCGTGGTGACGGCCGCCCTGGTAAGATCCAGGGCGAGGCGGGAACCCCTGCTCCTTTCCTGGCGGAAAATCCGGGAAGAAGGGGGGCGTCACATCGCCGCCGAAATTGCGCCTGCCGACTGGCGGAGCCCGGCGCTCCGCAACGGCGATATCCTTCTGCGCGAGGCGCTCCTGGACAAACAGGTCGTGGACACCGACGGCGCCAAGATCCGGCGTGTCAACGACCTTCAGTTTCTGAAGAGCCGCGGGGCGCTGCATCTGGTGCACGTCGACGTCGGTTTCCGGGGGTTGATGAGGCGGGTCGGACTCGAGAAGGCGGTCGATAGGCTGCTCATGTCGCTCTTCGACTACAAGCTTCCCGACCAGTTCATCTCCTGGAAATTCGTCCAGCCGATTTCGACGCCGGACCTCCTGCGCCTGAAGATCGCCCAGGACCGCCTCTCGCAGCTCCACCCGGCGGATCTGGCCGACATCATCGAGGAGTTGAACGTCCATCAGCGGACCGCCGTCTTCCAGACGCTGGATGTGGAAACGGCCGCGGAAACCCTCGAAGAAACGGATCCCAAGATCCAGGTGAAGCTCATCGAAGACATGCCGCCGGAGAGCGCCTCGGACATCATCGAGGAGATGTCGCTGAGCGAGGCGGCCGACCTCATCGGCGACCTCTCCAAGGACAAGGCGGAAGTGATCCTTAAGGAGATGGAGAAAGAGAGCGCCGAGGATATCAAGGAGCTGCTCGTTCATCCGGAGGAAAAGGCCGGCGGCCTGATGACGACGTCGTTCGTCCGCTTTCCGCCGAGCACGACGGCGGCGGACGCACTCGCCCGGCTCCGCAGGGAGGCGGGGGAGGTGGAACTGATCTATTACGCCTACGTCGTGGATGCGGAAGACCATCTCCTGGGCGCGATCAGCCTGCGCGATCTTCTCGTGGCTTCCGACGAATGCAAGATCGATGAACTGATGGACACCCGCATCGTGACCGTCGGCCTCGATGCCGACAAGCGTGAGATCGCGGGGCATTTCGCCAAGTACGGGATCATTGCGATCCCCGTGGTGGACAAGGACGGCAAAATCGAGGGGGTCATCGATTTCAAGAACCTCCTCGAGGCCGTCGCGCCCGAACTGGGCCAGTAGAGGCCCGATTCCACGGCGACTCAATCCCGGCGGACGCGCCGCGCCGGTGAACGAACGAAAGGACGGACTTTCTTCCCGGAGGATCGAACTTCCCCGCGCCTGCTGCGGAGTTCTTCGATCGTCCGTGAACAGAGGCGAACCGCTTCCATGGCCGAACGCGACCCGGAACAGAAGAAGACCCCGCGATTCTTCGACGCCTTCTCCGGCAGGGGATTCTGGCGATCTGCCGGCATTTTTTTCGCCCTGATCGGCCCCGGCATCATCACCTCCAACGTCGACAACGACGCGGGCGGCATCACGACCTATTCGCTCGCCGGCGCGCAGTACGGCCTGTCGCTTCTGTGGACCCTCATCCCCATCACCGTCGCGCTCATCATCATCCAGGAGATGTGCGCCCGCATGGGCGTGATCTCCGGCAAGGGGCTCTCCGATCTCATCCGCGAGCGGTTCGGCGCCAAGGTCACGTTCTACCTGATGGTCGTCCTCTTCTTCACGAACCTGGGCAACACCGTCGCCGAATTCGCGGGGGTTGCGGCCAGCCTCGAGATTTTCGGCATCGGCCGGCACATCTCGGTGCCCGCGGCCGCCGCGCTCGTCTGGTGGATCGTGGTGAAGGGAAATTACAAGTCGGTGGAGAAGGTATTCCTTTTTGCCTGCGTGTTCTACCTGTCCTACGTCATCTCCGGCTTCATGGGCAAACCCGACTGGACGGAGATCGGCATGGCTTTTGTGTCTCCCACGGTCCGCATGGACGCCGGATTTCTGACCATGTCGCTGGCCCTGGTGGGAACGACGATCGCCCCCTGGATGCAGTTCTACCTGCAGTCCTCCGTCGTGGACAAGGGATTGAAGGCGAAGGACTACAAGTACCTCCGGATGGACGTGGTCCTGGGGTCGTTCACGGTCAACCTCGTCGCCTTCTTCATCATCATGCTGTGCGCCGTGACGATTTTCCAGGCGGGGATCCGCATCGAGACGGCCAAGGACGCGGCGCTGGCCCTGGCGCCCCTGGCCGGCGATTATTCTTCCTGGCTGTTCGCGGTCGGACTGCTGAACGCCTCCCTGTTCGCGGCCTCCATCCTGCCCCTGTCGACGGCCTATACCATCTGCGAGGCCTTCGGCTGGGAGTCCAGCCTCGACCGCAAGTTCGTCGAGGCCCCGCACTTCTACGGCCTCTATTCGCTGATGATTTTCGTCAGCGCGGGGATCATTCTCCTGCCGGACATTCCGCTGATCTCCATCATGTTCTACACCCAGGTCGCCAACGGGCTGCTCCTGCCGGTCGTCCTTCTCTTCATGCTCTACCTGATCAACGACCGGCGGATCATGGGGACGTACGTGAACGGTCCCGCCATGAACATCGTTGCATGGGGTACGGTCATCGTCCTGATCGGCATGTCCGTCGCCATGGTGATCTTTTCGCTCCTGGCGTAGAAGGCTGGGAGCACGCAATATCCATGCTTCAGGGACGCGGGCGGAAAGGGACGGGATGAAGCGCAGGGTGACCACGGTCATTGATCGGGAGAGGTGCATCGGCTGCGGGGACTGCATCCGCGTGTGCCCGTCGGGTACGCTCTCCCTCGTCGACGGAAAGGCGGCCGTGACTGGAGAACGCTCGCTCGGCTGCGGGCAATGTGCGGCGGTCTGTCCGGCCGGAGCCGTTTCCGTGGGCGCCATCGATCCCGCCATGCTGGAATTCGCCACGTTCCGCCCGTGCGGGGATTGGATTCCCTGGGGCGGCTTCGACGCGGCGAAGTTGGCACAGCTCATGGCCTCGCGGCGATCCTGCCGCAATTTCCAGGACCGCCCCGTCGGGCGGGCGATCCTCGAAGACCTCGTCAAGGTGGCGGCTCTGGCGCCGTCCGGCACGAACAGTCAAGTCTGGACGTTCACGATCCTGCCGACGCGGCGGGAGCTGGTCGCCCTCGGCGAGAGGATTCTTCCCCTGTTCGATCGCCTCAACCGGCTGTCGCGCAGCGCCGTGTTGCGCAATGTCGCCAAGGGGCTCGGCCGGCCGGAGCTGGACGGGTACTACCGGGAGTACGCCCGGTCCGTTGAAGAGGCGATCGACGCGTGGCGGAAGGGGGGGCGCGACCGGCTCTTTCACGGGGCGGCGGCGGCGATCGTCATCTGCAGCAGGCCGGGGGGAAGCTGCCCTGCCGAGGATGCCCTGCTGGCGGCCCAGAACCTTCTGTTGGCGTCACACGCCATGGGGCTGGGGACGTGCCTCGTCGGCTTTGCGGTCGCTGCCATGCGCCGGGATTCCTCCCTGCAGAAATTTCTGGGAATTCCGGAGAGGGAGAAGGTCCATGCCGTCGTCGCCCTGGGATATCCGGCGGTGGAGTACCGCCGCCCGGCAGGGCGCAAGAAGGCGGTCATGCGGTATTTCGAGCTGGAAGGCCCGGCATGAGCCGCGGCACGGCGCCGCGGGGGACGGGAGGCGGTCCCGCTGCGCGGGGCCCTAACGGAGGATCTGTCCGATCCGGCTCCAGCGGACGCTGCTTTCCTCGCCGTTCCACGACCAGTAGATGATCATGGCCTTTCCCATGACGTCCTTCAGATCCACAAATCCGAAGAAACGGCTGTCGTAACTCTGATCCCGGTTGTCCCCCATGACGAAGATCTTGCCCGGCGGGACCGTGACGGGCCCGAAGTTGTCCCTCTTCTGCATGGCTGCCGGGATCACGACGTCGTCCGTGTAGACCCCGTACAGGTCTTCATAGGGGTTCCCGTTCAAGAGAATCGTCTTGTTGCGGATTTCGACCGTATCGCCGGCCACCCCGATCAGCCTCTTGATGAAATCCTTGGAGCGGTCTTCCGGATAGATGAAGACGACGATATCGCCGCGCTTCGGCTCCGTCACCGGAATGAGCGTTGAACGCAGCAGGGGGATCTTGACGCCGTAGATGAACTTGTTGACGAGAATGTGGTCGCCGATCTGGAGCGTCGGTTTCATGGAGCCCGACGGAATCTTGAAGGCCTGGACGATGAAGGTCCGGATGAAGAACGCGATGAGGATCGCGATGAGGATCGCCTCCACATATTCCTGGATTTTCGACTTCGGTTTCGACATGGACACGGGTTCTCCCTTATGAATAGATCTTCGCCAGTACGATCACGGCCATCGCCAACGCGCACAATCCCTTGAAAAGAATGCCGGCGGCCGTGCCGAGGAGGGCGCCCCACGCCGCCCGCAGGGCGGGTTTGATCCGGCGCTGCCGCAGGACTTCCGCAGCGAGCATTCCCACGAAACTTCCGAGAAACATGCCCAGGAGCGCCCCTGCGCCGAACAGCAGCGGCGCCAGCAGGACCGCACCCAGGATTCCGCCGGCCAGGGAGGCCCAGAAGGCCTTCCGCGACGCTCCGAACCGCGCCGCCCCCATCATCCCCAGGATGAACTCGCCGGCCTCGGCCGAAACGGACAGGATCGCCAGCACGGCCAGCACCCGGAAACCGATGGGTTCGAAACCGGTGAAGAGGGCGTACACAAAGGAGGCGACCAGGATCAGGACCGTTCCCGGCAGGCTGAAGACCGTGGCGAAAATCCCGGCGGCGAGCGCCAGGATGAACAGTGTCAGTCCCGCTGCTTCGAGAGGGATCAAGGTCAGGACTTTCTCTTCTTTGCCGGGCGGAATCGCTCCCAGACGGTAACGAACTGGGCCGCAATGAATATGGACGAGTAGGTCCCGATGATCACGCCGACGATCAGGGCGAAGGCGAAATCATGGATCACTTCGCCGCCCAGGAAGAACAGAATGACGACCACGATCAGGACCGTCAGAGACGTCAGGATCGTCCTGCTCAATGTCTGGTTGATGCTCGTGTTGATGAGTTCTCCCAGCGGCTGCCGGGGATTCTTCCTCACGTTCTCGCGGATGCGGTCGAAGATGACGATCGTGTCGTTGATGGAGTAACCGACGATGGTCAGCAGGGCGGCCACGATGGTCAGCGTGAATTCCTTATTCAGGAGCGAGAGCGCCCCCACGGTGATGACCGTATCGTGGACGAGGGCCAGGATGCCCCCCAGGGCATAGCGCAGTTCAAACCGGAACGCGATATAGACCAGCATGCCGATCCAGGAGAAAACGAGCGCCCAGATCGCCTTGTTCGTGAGGTCCTTGCCCACCTTGGGACCGACGACCTCGACCCGGCGGATTTCGAAGGTGCCCTTTCCCATGGCCGTCGTGAGGGCGTCGTCGATCTTTCCCGAGAGGCCTTTCGTGTCGGATGAGGACTCGTGCGTACGCACCACGAACTCCTGTGGCCCCACCTGCTGGATGATGCTGTTCTCGAGTCCGATCGGTTTGAAGGCGCTGCGGATCTTTTCCGTCGGTGTTTCGGCGTTGAACTTGATCTGGACGAGCGTACCGCCGGCAAAATCGATGCCGTAATTCAGGCCTCCGTGGACGACGATCGACAGGATGCTGACGACGATCATCACGACCGAAGCGACGAAGGCGATCTTCATCTTCCCCACGAAGTCGAGATTCATATTCTGCTTGATCAGTTCCATGAAGATCCCCCGCGATTATATGCTGAGCGTCTGGAGCTTGCGGTTCCAGACAAAATAGTCGAAGACGATCCGCGTCACGAAGACGGCCGTAAACATGCTGGCGACAAGGCCGATGCTGAGCGTGACCGCGAATCCCTTGATCGGGCCCGTTCCGAAACCGAAGAGGAAGAAGGCCGCAATCAGGGTGGTCAGGTTGGAGTCGAAGATGGTCAGGAAGGCCTTCGCGTAGCCGGCCTCGATCGCCGCCCGCGGCGTCTTGCCCAGCCGCAGTTCTTCCCGGATCCGTTCGTAGATGAGGACGTTCGCGTCCACGGCCATGCCGATGACGAGCACGATGCCGGCGATGCCGGGCAGCGTGAGGGTCGCCCGGAAGGCTGCGAGCGCGCCCAGGATGAGCAGGATGTTGAGAAGCAGGGCCAGGTTGGCGACAAACCCGGAAAGCCGGTAGTAGACGACCATGAAGACGACGACGGCGATGCCTCCCAAGAGGATGGACCAGATGCCCCGCTCGATGGAATCCTTCCCCAGCGACGGACCCACGGTCCGCTCCTCGAGGATGTTGACCGGCGCCGGGAGGGCGCCCGCGCGCAGGACGATGGCGAGGTCCCGCGCTTCATCCATGGTGAACGAGCCGGTGATCTGGGCGTTGCCGCCGGAGATCCTCTCCTGGATGACCGGCGCGGAATGGACGCTGCCATCCAGAACGATCGCCAGCCTCTTCTTGATGTTCTCGCCCGTGATCCGCTCGAAGTCGGCCGCCCCCTGGGAATTGAATTTCAGCGATACATGCGGCTCGCCGAAACGATCGCCGATCTGGACCGTGGCGCTTTCCAGGGATTCGCCGGTCAGCAGCGTCTTGCTCTTGAGCAGGATGGGCGAAGTCGATCGCCGGCCCGACTGGCGGTCGACGCGGACCTCGTTCAGGAGTTCATCCCCCTCGGGGATATTTCCTTTGATCGCCTCCTCCAGGCTGTGCTCCTCGTCCACGAGCTTGAATTCGAGAAGTGCGGTCCTTCCGATCAGGTTCTTGGCCCGGCCGGGGTCTTTCACTCCCGGCATCTGCACGATGATCCGATTCTCCGCCTGAGGGATGATCTCCGGTTCGGAGATGCCGAACTGGTCCACGCGGTTGCGGATCGTTTCGAGGCTCTGCTCTACGGCGAGTTTCTTGATCTCGTCCTTGCGCTTGCTCCGGATGTCCAGCGTGACCTTGTGCCTGCCGTCAACGACCTCGGATCCCACCTGCTCGAGGTCGGCGTACTGCTCCTTGATTAGCCTTTCGAAGGCGCTCTGGGAGGCGCTGTCCGGGAGCTCCAGCGAGATGCTGCTGCCCTTGGTCCGCTCGATGTGCTTGAAGCGGATCCTGCTTTCCATCATCGCTTCCCGAAGGTTGTTCGTGAGACGCTCGGCGTTGCTTTCAACGGCCTTTTCGGTGTCGACCTCCAGGACGAGGTGCATGCCACCCTGCAGGTCCAATCCGAGATGGATGGTTTCCTTGGGCAGGTTCTCCTTCCAGAAGGGGGGGAGATTGCTCGTGAGGGTGGGTGTCAGGTAAAACAGCGCCACCAGGCACACGATCACGGTGATCGCCGTTCTCATCCGTAAGCTTTTCCACATAATGAGGACCTTTCCGTTCTATTCTTTTTCTTTGTCGCCCTTCTGCAGGATGCCGGCGATGCTGCCGCGGGTCACCTTGATCTTGACGTTGGGTGCGATCTCGAGCGTCACCACCGTGTCCGTCAGCGCGGCGATCTTGCCGTGGATCCCGCCCGTGGTCACGATCGTATCCCCGTGGGCGAGGCCGCCGAGCATTTCCTTGTGTTCCTTCTGCTTTTTCTGCTGGGGCCGGATGATGAGAAAATAGAAGATGGCGAAGAGGATCGCCATCATCACGAAGAAGCTGATGTCACCGCCCGGAGCGGCCTGTCCGCCGCCGGGACCTCCCATGGCATAAGCGATTGAATTCAATGGATTATCCTCCTTGTCGATTCAGGAATTCCTTCTGAAAATCTGCATACCTGTCTTCTGCAACGGCCCTGCGGATGCGCTCCATCAGGCGGATGTAATGCCGAACGTTGTGGATCGTATTCAGGACCAGCGCCAGGATCTCCCCGGCGACAAAAAGATGCCGCAGATAGGCGCGCGAGAAGTTCCTGCACGTGTGGCAGTCGCAGTCGCGGTCCAGCGGCTCTTGGTCGTCCCGATAACGGGCGTGTTTTATAACAACCTTTTCTCCGTTTGTAAACAACAATCCATGCCGCGCGCAGCGCGTGGGAAGCACGCAATCGAACATGTCGATGCCGTAGCCGATGCAACGGACGATGTCCTCCGGCGTGCCCACGCCCATCAGGTAGCGGGGCCTGTCCTCCGGCAGCAGCGGGGCCGTCCGCCCGGTGATCTCGTACATGAGTTCCCGGGGTTCCCCGACGCTGACGCCGCCGACCGCATACCCGTCGAAGCCGATGGAGACGAGTTCCTCTGCGGCCCGGCGGCGCAGTTCGGGATAGACGCCGCCCTGGACGATTCCGAACAGCGCCCGGTCGTCCGCCCTCCTGTGCCGTCGGCTCCGCGCCGCCCAGTCGGTCGTCAGCTTCAGGGACGCCTCCGTATCCTCCCGCGAGCAAGGATAGGGCGTGCATTCGTCGAGGCACATCATGATGTCCGACCCGATCGTCTCCTGGACCGCGAGCGCCGTCTCCGGGGTCAGGAGATGGCGCGAACCGTCGATATGGGACTGGAAGAGGACCCCCTCGGGCGTGATCCTGCGCAACTTGGCCAGGCTGTGGACCTGAAAACCGCCGCTGTCGGTGAGGATCGGTCTGCTCCAGCCCATAAAGCGGTGAAGGCCTCCGGCCGTGCCGATCGTCCCGCTTCCGGGACGGAGGTAGAGGTGGTAGGTGTTGGCGAGGATCATTTCCACGCCGAGGGCCTCGGCCTGGGAGGGCAGGAGGGCCTTGAGCGCCCCCTGCGTTCCGACGGGCATGAAGGCGGGCGTATCCACCGTGCCGTGCGCCGTCACGAGCCGGCCCGTCCGGGCATCGCAGCCGCCATCCTTTCGAATCCGCTCGAAGCGGAAGCCCTGTCCGGATTGGGACATCGGCCGGTTTCCTTTCACAGGATCAGCATGCAGTCGCCGTAGCTGAAGAAACGGTACCGCTCCCGGACCGCCTCCGCGTAGGCCTCCATCATCCGCTCCCTGCCGGCGAAGGCGCAGACGAGCAGGAAGAGGGAGGAGCGGGGCAGATGGAAGTTGGTCAGGAGGGCGCCGACGCGGCGGAAGGGCCGTCCCGGATAGAGGTAGAGGCGCGTTCGCAGCGACCCGGCGGCGATTGCGCCGCCGTCGCCGGCGGCCGTCTCGATCGTCCTCGTCGAGGTCGTGCCGACGGCGACGACCCGCGCCGCGGCGTTGATGGTCCGGGCTGCCTCGGCCCCGATCTCGATCCGCTCTTCGTCCATCACGTGGTCTTCCACGCTTGCCGCTTCGATCGGACGGAACGTGCCGTAGCCGACGTGCAGCGTCACCGCCGCGACGGGGATCCCCCGGCTGCGGATCGCATCGAGGACCGCGGGGGTGAAGTGGAGGCCTGCGGTGGGGGCGGCGACGGAGCCCGGAACGCGGGCATAGACGGTCTGGTACCGGTCGAGGTCTGCGGCGGAGATGCCCGCTCCTCCCCTGCGTTTGATGTAGGGAGGAAGGGGGGCGTATCCGTGCTCGTTCAGGAAGGCGTTGAAATCCGCACCCGTCCTGAAGCGGATCCGCCACGTGCCGTCCGGCAGCTTTTCCAGGATTTCCGCTTCCGCGTCCGTTCCGAGCCGCACGGAGGTCCCCGCCTTCACCCTGCGGCCGGGTTTCAGGAGGGCCGTCCAGTGCGCGCTTCGTTCGTCTTCGCAGGAAAGAAGGAGGAACTCGACCCGGCCGCCCGATTCCTTGCTTCCGAAGAGGCGCGCGGGGATGACGCGGGAATCGTTGACGACGACGGCATCGCCGGGGCGGAGATACTCGGGAAAATCCGAAAAAGTCCGGTGCTCCAGCCTCCCCGAATCCCGGTGGACGACGAGCAGGCGCGACCGATCCCGTTCCTCGCAGGGCGCCTGCGCGATCAATTCCTCGGGGAGTTCATAATCGAAGTCAGCCAGTTTCATAGGGAAGAGGCCCCGGGGCAGGACCTTCTCGGGATCGGTTTCCGCACGGTCAGCTCCGGCCGAACCAGACGAGGGCGAGGCCGCCCAGCATGGCCGCCAGTCCCAGAAAACGCAGCTTGGAATCCGGCACGTCCACCAGTTTGACAAGGTATTTCTTGATCTTGTCGGGGAAGGCGAAATAGGGGAGCCCTTCGATGACGAACACCATTCCCAGTACGCAGAGAAAGTATTTCATCGCTGTTCTTCCTGCTTGACTTCATTCCAGAGGTCGTCCATTCGCCGGGGCGTCGCCTCCGCCGGCGACAGATTTTCCCGGCGGAGACGTTCCTCGACGCGGCGGAAGCGTTCTATAAATTTTTTCACCGCGCCCGTCAAGGATTGCTCCGCGTCCACCTTCGCGAAACGGCAGAGGTTGACGATGCTGAAGAGAAGGTCGCCGATCTCTTCATCGATCCGGGCCTCCTCGGCCGTCGCCAGCGCGGCGCGGAGTTCGGCCATCTCTTCGTCGATCTTCTTCAGGACGCCGCCGGCGTCTTCCCAGTCGAAGCCGACCCCGGCGGCGGCCTCGCCGATCCGCTGCGCCCTCGCCAGGGCGGGCAGGGCGCGGGGGACGCCCTCCAGCGCCCCCTGCCTGCCCGCGGGTTTCCCCTCGATCCGTTCCTTGATGTCCTGCCAGTTCGCCTTGACGTCCGCAACGCCGTTCACGCGTACCTGCCCGTAGACATGTGGATGGCGCCGGACCATCTTTGCGCCCACGGCCGTCGTCACATCGGCAAGAGAAAATTCGGAGGCCTCTTCGGCAAGGCGGACCAGAAAGAGGATCTGGAAGAGGAGGTCCCCCAGCTCTTCCTTGAGGGCTTCCGGCCTGCCGCTCCGGATGGCGTCGACCACCTCGTAGGCCTCCTCGAGGAGGTATCGCGCGAGATCTTCCTTGCGCTGTTCCCGGTCCCAGGGACAGCCCTCCGGGCTCCTCAGTCTGCGGATGATCGCCGCGAGGGCATCGATGTCGTACAGCGACGAAGATTCGGCCTTGTCCATGACGGACCTCCCGCGAATTTCACGGCGATGAAAAAAGCCCCCGGGCCGGGAAAAGCCGGCCGCGGGGGCGCCTTGATGCGTTGTCGACACCGAGGATCAGGCGGCTTTCGCCTTGCGCTCCGGGCGCTTGTAGCTGATCGCGAGAACGAATCCCACGATCAGGAGGCCGGCCGCTGCGTAGAGGGCCGTCGTTTTCGTCAGTTGGGCGAAGACCAGCGGTCCGAGGACGCCGGCGACGCCCCAGGCCGTCAGCATGATGCCGTAGACGCGGCCGATGTAGGCGGGGCCGAAGGAATCCGCCGCGAAGGCGGGCATCGTGGCGAACCCGCCGCCGTAGCAGGCCAACAGGTAGCAGGCGATGACGGTGAAGATCACGGAGTTGCCGATCTGGGGCAGCAGGATGTAGAGGACCGCCTGGGTGATGAACATGGTGATGAAGACGTTCTTGCGGCCCATCTTGTCGGACAACGAGGCCCAGAAGAGGCGTCCGAGTCCGTTGAAGATCGAGGCGATGGCGAGGATCGTCCCGCCGGCGATGGCCAGCTCCTTGGCGTCGGTGATCGTCTTCTTCAGGACGTCCTGCGCCATGGGGGAGAGCTGGGAAAGGAGGCCGAGGCCGGCCGACACGTTCAGGCACAGCATGGCCCACAGCATCCACCACTGGGACGTCGTCTTGGCTTCCGCGAAGGTATAGGAATCGGCCGCGGAGGTCGCCGTCTTGGGCGGCGTGAAGCCGGCGGGCAGCCAGCCCTTGGGAGGATTCTTGAAGACCAGAGCCGACAGGGTGCACAGGACGAGGTAGATCACGCCGAGGATGTAGAAGGTGCTGGCCACGCCCATGTTGAGAATCATGCCGGGAACGATCTTGCCGATGAAGAAGGCGCCGAAGCCGAAGCCCATGACCGCGAGGCCCGTCACGAGGCCGCGCTTGTCGGGGAACCAGCGGATCAGGGTCGCGATGGGCGTGACGTAGCCGAAGCCGTTGCCGAGGCCGCCGATGAGTCCGTACCCGACGTACATGATGAAGAGACTGCCCGTGGCATCCGCGACGCCGGCCAGGATGGTGCCGATGCCGAAAAGGATGGCGCCGATGGTGGCGACGAACTTCGGACCCTTCTTGTCCACGAGCCCTCCGCCGAAGGCGGCGGCGACGCCGATCATGCCGATCAGGATCATGAAGGTGATCTGGACTTGCATCCCGGACCATCCGTGCGCCGAAACCAGCGGGTTCTTGAACACCGACCACGCGTAGACCGTGCCGAGGCACAGCTGCAGGACGATTGCCGCGATGGCGATCAACCAACGCTTGCTTTCGAGATTCTCGTTTCCGTTAGTCATACGTATGCCCTCTCCTTTTTATTTTGATGAAAGACAGAATATCTTTTCTGACGAAACGCGTGGAAGACAAGTATCCCTGAGGCCGCGTCTATAGAGGGAACGGAGGTCTTTGTCAAGAGGAATATGTCTGAATATGTCTGAAAAAAAATGAAGATTTTCCCGGACGGTTTCGGAAATGCTCCGTTCTTCGCCGGGTCGGAAATCCCGTCCGGAGTCCGGTCCTACTCCGGGATGACCCTTCCCAGCAGTTCCATGATGTGGAGGACGGGCTGTTTCATCCGTGCCTGCCGGACGCCCCAGGCCAGCTGCAGGTGGCAGCCCGGATTGGCCGTGACGAGGAATTCGGCGCCGGTTGCGCGGACGTTGGCCAGCTTCCGGTCGAGGATCCTGCGGCTCGCCTCCAGTTCCTTCAGGGCGAATGATCCCGCCATGCCGCAGCACCAGTTCGCCTCCTTCATCTCCCGGTATTCGACCCCCGGGATCTGACGGATCAGGTGTCGCGGCTGGGCGGAGACGCCCTGGCCATGGGCGAGGTGGCAGGGCTCGTGGTAGGTGACGGAGGAAGGGAAGGGTTTGAAACCTTCCGTCCGGAGACCGGCCTCCGCCAGGAGCTCCGACACGTCGCGGACCTTCCTGCGGAACGCCTCCAGGCGTCCGTGTTCGATCCGGCCGTCGAGGATCTCCTCGTACTCCTTCAGCGCGCAGCCGCAGCCGGCGCAGTCCGTGACGATCCAGTCGACGCCGACCCCCGAGAAGAGATCGAGGTTCATCGCAGCCAGCTCCCGGGCGGTCCTGCGGTCCCCCTCCG
>DAOSIS010000034.1:0-33331 GCA_035366835.1 Syntrophales bacterium
TCTCCCCGTTCAACCTCCCGTAAGTCTCGTACGCCAGCGTGACCGGCGAGAGCACCCGCCCGGACTCCAGCGACAGCCCGGCGGAGTCCCCGCCGAACAGGAAATATTTCGTTTCAACGATTCCGATGCTGTCTGTCTTTTCCATGGTTTGTACCTATCACGCGGGAAATGCTTGCCCTCATATGTTGTTCATGACATTCTCTTCCGTCTTCCGGCGGTGCGCCTCGACCATCTGCTCGAGGTTGATGGATTCCAGCGTCTCGAAAATCTTCCCCTCCAGCAGGGCCCAGACATCGCGGCTGGCGCAGCGGTAGACCCGCGGGCAGGAAGCGGGATTCTTGAGGCAGTCCACGAGACACTTTCCTTCAAAGACCTCGATGATCTGGCGCAGGGTGATCTGCGCAGGCGGCCTTGACAGCGTATAGCCGCCCTTTGCGCCGCGGGTAGAATTCACGAGATCGGCACTCCTGAGAGACAGGATGATCAGGCTCAGGTACTTTTCTGATATATCCTCTTCCTGCGCGATTTCACGCAGAAAGACCGATCCGTGGCCGTAATGGCGGGCGAGGGAAATCATCAATCTTGCTCCGTAGATGGCTCTCGTCGATAGCTTCATGACACAGATCTATTGTCTATTATTTCTATCGTTTTTATAGTAATTATGACTGAGTGAAAATAATGTCAAGATATTTTTCAATCAGGGAATCTGAAATACTATTCGAATCAGCGCGCATCATCCGGATGGTGGAAGAGGCGCAATCGCGGCGGGCGGCCTCGGAACAATGGGTGGAGACATTTGCCGCTATCCGCAAGGCCGAACAGATCGGCAGAACGGTCGTCCCGGCGGAAAACTACCGCGAACTCAAGGGGCGGGGCGCCCAGGGATTGATCGGCGGCCGGACCTTCTGGATCGGCTCCCATCGCTTTTGGTCATCATGAACGCCCTGCGTCTCCTCGACGGGGGCAAAGCCGGTGAAATGTCCTCAGGGGACGGGTTCCGAAATAGCGCGGAGGGATATCAGAATAGCTGATATACGGGCAATCCCGATACGGAAAATCTGATACGGAAAATCTTGACATTTCTTTTTCGATAGATTATCCATAATCGCCATAGAAATTATAGTGAATAAGGATGGTGCCCATGTGCCTTTGTGCCGGTTCGGGAGGTCCGTTCATGTGAAGTTTCTCGGAGACGCCATGAACGGATCAACCCGCTGACTGACAAATGTTGGCGGGTTTTTTTGTGTTCAGGACAAAGGTTATTAAGCGGCATGAAGCAAGGGGTTCCTCGCTAAAGAAATCTGCAAGATTCTCAACCACGGGAAATCCAACGGCAGAAGTTTTCTTAAGATCACAAGGACTTTGCAAGGAGGAAATTCAACAATCATGACAAGCGTCGACGTGAAAGCGTGCAATCCGTTTCAAACTGAAACCGGTGACGATTTTTCCGGGCTTGTGACAGCGCTTTGTTCCCCGCGCAATGGACTAAGCGCTGGTATCCGCAAACGATTGAGCGATCAGGCGCTTCCCTCACGGTACATGATCGGTAGAATCATCGAATCGCTTCGCTCGGTTCTCTTTCCGGGGTATTTCGACTTCTACGATCTCAAGGAGGAACACCTTCGTTTCCACGTCGGATCCACGTTGGACCATATCCGCCGCGATCTCCAAGAACAAATCAAGCGAGGACTCTGCTTTATTTGCGAGGAAGGCCAGGATTGCTTGCCTTACTGCGACCAAAAGGCGCGTGAATTGACGGAGGAGCTTCTGCGACGGCTGCCGACGGTGCAGCGGTTTCTGGCTTCGGATGTACGCGCCGCCTACGAGGGAGATCCCGCAGCATCCAATCCCGACGAGGTCATCTTCTGCTATCCGGGCATCTTGGCGATAACGAACTACCGAATCGCCCACGAACTGCATCTTCTCGGAGTGCCGATCATTCCCCGGATGATTACTGAAGCGGCACACAGCGCAACGGGTATCGACATTCACCCGGGGGCGGCAATCGGCAAGAGTTTCTTCATCGATCACGGGACGGGAGTCGTCATCGGTGAGACCTGCGTGATCGGCAGTGGGGTAAAAATATATCAAGGGGTGACACTGGGTGCAAAGAGTTTTCAGCTTGATGATAACGGACACCCAGTCCGGGGGATCGACCGGCATCCGGTAGTCGAGGACAATGTGACCATCTATTCCGGTGCTACAATACTCGGGAGGGTGACGATCGGTCGTGATTCGGTCATCGGCGGAAACGTCTGGCTCGTCAAAAGCGTACCCCCGGGAAGCCGGATCACTCAGGCACAGAATCGGGAGGAGGAATTCGAACGGGGCGCGGGGATCTGACTTGTTCCCAATTGATTCCCCGTTGCAAAAATGATCCCTTTGCTTGACAATTGTGCTATTCTACAACATCTACTATTCCCATGGGTATTATTGAAAAATGAAGGGAGGGGGTTATGAAACTGTCAACCAAGGGCCGTTACGGGGTGAGGCTGATGATCGACTTGGCAGCTCATTATGGTGAAGGTCCTGTTTTATTGCGTGAGATTGCCGAGAGGCAGGAGATATCCGAAAAATACTTGTCAAATCTGATTAATCCTCTCAGGGCGACGGGTCTCCTGGAGGCAACTCGCGGTGTCTATGGCGGTTACATACTCGGGAGGCCACCCTCTGAGATCACCATGAAGGAAATTGTTCAAGTTGTTGAAGGGCCGCTTTGTCTTGTGGACTGCGTCGCGAAGCCGACTTCGTGCAGGCGGACCCTGTCCTGCATTGCCCGTGAGCTATGGGTCGAGGCAGCGGAGGAGATGGAGAAAGTACTGGAAAAATATACCCTGGCCGACATGGTGAAAAGGCAAAAAGCGAAACAGGATAACATGATCTGCGATAACTATGTGATATAAAATATTATTATGAGTGGAACAGAAAATCCAAACAGATATGAACTGAACGTCCAGCTCGCCCAGATGCTCAAACAACTCCTGGCCGGACGGGGGTGGTAGAAATCAGCAAGGGACAATGCGATGAAGACTTCAACCATGGCAGTGCAGATTGGTGTAAGGAGAGACGCAACGGGCGCGATGTCTTTCCCGATTTATCAAAATGCCACGTTCAGCCATCCAGCCTTCGGACAGAGCACGGGGTATGATTATTCTCGCAGCGGTAATCCCACCCGAAAAATTCTGGAGGAGGGAATCGCCCAGTTGGACGGCGGCGTCAGGGGATTCGCGTATTCTTCGGGAATGGCCGCGATCACCAGTTTGTTGCTTCTCTTCAAGCAGGGTGACCACCTTGTGGTGACCGAAGATCTATACGGCGGCACGTTTCGGGTCATAGACAAGGTATTTGTCAAACATGGTCTGTCTGCGACGTACGTCGATACATGCGATTCGAATGCGGTTAACCGGGCGATCAGGGAAAATACGCGTGCCATTTTGTTGGAGGTGCCTACGAATCCGTTGCTCAAGGTGGCGGATGTCCGGAAGATCAGTGGCATCGCCAGGGGAAGAGGCGTCTTGACCATCGTGGACAACACCTTCATGACCCCCTATCTGATGCGCCCGCTGGATCTGGGCGCTGATGCGGTCGTGTACAGCGCTACCAAGTTCATCGCCGGCCACAACGACGTCCTGGCAGGTCTCGTAACGGTGAAAAACGAGGAATTGGGCAACCGGATCTATTTTGTGCAAAATTCTGTCGGCGCCGTTCTTGGACCGCAAGACTGTTGGCTCGTGATCCGCGGCTTGAAGACCCTGAGCGTCAGGATAGACCGGCAGTTGGAAAATGCCCGGACGATCGCTGAATGGCTTTCCCGGTGTGCGGCGGTGAAGAAAGTTTATTACCCGGGACTTGAGACGGATCCGGGTCACCGCCTCCTCAAAGGGCAGGCCCGGGGGGGCGGTGCAATGGTTTCGTTCGAAGTGGCCGATAGGGGTATCGCCGAAGCGGTTCTCAAGAAGGTCAGGCTCATTTCCTTTGCTGAAAGCTTGGGGGGCGTCGAAACCCTGATAACCTATCCTGCCTTTCAGACCCATTCGGACATGGAGCCGAAGGAGCGGGAGCGCATGGGAATCAATGACAGGCTCCTGCGGTTGTCGGTGGGAATAGAGGATGCGGGCGATTTGTTGGACGATTTGTGCCAAGCCCTTTACGGAGTGGAGGAAAATCGATGAAGATCGGAACGAAAATCCTGCACACGGGAAACGAGATCGACCCGACGACCGGTGCCGTCAGCGTCCCTATTTTCAATGCCGCAACGTTTCGGCAGACGAGTGTCGATGCTTGCGGCCCTTATGATTATTCCCGGTCCGGAAACCCGACGCGGAACGCCCTGGAAGAAATCATTGCGAACCTCGAAGGAGGCGTGAAAGGGTTCGCCTTTTCTTCCGGTATGGCTGCCATTTCCAGTGTATTTCTCCTTTTTTCTCCGGGCGACCACATTGTCGCCTGCGAGGATGTTTACGGAGGCGCTTACCGAGTGCTGAACAAACTCTTCAGCCGCCTTGGGATTGAGTCCACCTTTGTCGATTTCACCGATATCGGAAAAATCAGGGAAGCCGTCCGTCCGAACACCCGTGCACTGTATCTGGAGACTCCTTCCAACCCCCTGCTCAAGATCACGGACCTGCGGGCGGTTTCCACGCTGGCCAGGGAAAGGGGTCTGTTGGGCATCATCGACAACACGTTCATGACCCCCTACCTCCAGCGCCAGATTGGGTATGGGATGGATATCGTCATCCACAGCGCGACGAAATACCTGGGCGGCCACAGCGACCTCGTTGCCGGGTTGGCAGTGGCCGCCGACGGAAAGATCGCCGGTCAGATCAAGTTCATACAAAATGCCTTCGGGGCGGTCCTGGGACCGCACGACAGCTGGCTTCTGATGCGCGGGATCAAGACCTTGAAGGCGCGGATGGACATGCACCAGCGGGGTGCGGCCAAATTGGCCGAATGGCTGCAAGGACGCCCGGAAGTGAAAGAGGTTCTCTTCCCCGGTCTATCCGGCCATCCGGGGAGAGCGATTCACGAGAGCCAGGCGGACGGTCCTGGGGGGATCGTTTCCTTCCGACTCCAGACGGAGGAGATGACCAAGAAATTTCTTGGCAGGGTCCGTCTGCCGGTTCTGGGGGTCAGCCTCGGAGGAGTCGAGAGCATTATCTCATACCCCGTGACGATGTCCCACGCCGGCATGCACCCCGACCATCGGAAACGCGTGGGGATCACCGAGGACCTCGTCCGGCTCTCCGTAGGGATCGAAGACCCCGATGACCTGATCGAAGATCTGGAGTCGGCCCTGGGATAGAGGGGGCGGGGCCGGATCTTCTCTACGGTGCCGTGTATCCGGTCGGGGGGACAGGGCCCGCCTCTAGCGGCTCTACGAATATCCACATCTTCCCGCCGCAAACATCACCGCCCTGGGTTCCCAGATCGTCCGTGAGGTCCACTTCGATCAATTCCGGTTTTCCCGTTGCCAGAAGGCATCGGAGTGCCGCACTTCGGACGCGATCCTCCCCGCACCCGCCGCCGACGGATCCATGGGTGGTCCCGTCGGCGCACACGATCATCTTGGCGCCTGCCTCACGGGGGGTCGAACCTGCGGTCCTGATGATCGTCGCGAGACAGACGGTTATGTTTCTTGCCTCGAACTCGGCAAGTTTCCGGAAGATCTCCTCGTTCGTCATTGCCTGTCTCCCGGGACTGATCTCAGCGCCCGCGCCTGCTGGGGATTTTTCCTGCGTACGCACACCAATTCGGAGGCGATGGCAAGGGCGATTTCTTCAGGGGACTCGGAGCCGATGGGAAGCCCGATCGGTGAAAACACCTCTTCGCATCGTTCCTTTGCGATCCCTCTGCCGGCCAATTCTTCCATGACAAAACGGATCCGGCGACGACTGCCGATGAGGCCGACATAGGCAGTCGCCTTTGGCAGGATTTCCATCAGGCAATCCAAGTCGTGCTCGTGGCCCCGGGTGATCACGACGACGTACGAAGAGGGACCCAGGGGCATGCTGCGCAGGGCCGGCACAAAATCTTCCGCAATCACCCCGCAGTCGGGAAATCGCGAGGGATGGGCGAAGTCGGAACGGTCGTCCAGCACGGTCACCGAGAATCCGACCTCGCGGGCAAAACGGGCCAGAGGCATTGCGATGTGGCCCGCACCGCAAATCAGAAGCTTCGCGTCGGGGGAAAGGATATCGAGAAACGCATAGACCTTGTCCACGACTTCAACGGTGTTCCTTTCCTTCTCGGCCAGTGCCTTTACGGCCAGGTTTCGCAGGATCTCGTCGAAATGGGAGAGCCCGAACGTTTCTTCCATCCTTCCGTCCGGCCAAACGATCGCCTTTCGGCCGACGGGGATCTGCGGATTGCGGGAGTCGACAATCGTGACAAGGCAGAAGCTTCTTTGCTGCGACAGATGGGAGAGGACCCTTGATGTCATGTTCATAGGCATTTGCCTGGGAGGAAAATTTCGTAGCTATAATCTAAGGGCAAGAGAGGTTCGCCGGTGCCCGAAACTATTCAAAAGCAAGCGCCGTGTCAAGAGATTATAAAATCTGAAAATTTCTCTTGACAAACCCTCTCCGGTATAATATCTACTATTCCCATAGAAATTATAGAGAATCGTTTCGGGGCAAGTTCGTGAAGAGGATTGCGGATTCCGGCAACGGTTGGCGGATTGGAAACGGCCCGGCGGATCGTGAGATCGAAGCACTTATCCTGTCAGGACAAGCGCGCCGAAACTTGAACCGCCGAACAGCGCTGCGCACCAATCATTCTTATATCCCGATTTGTCGTATCGTTATGCAATATCGATCCCGGCCATGGGTATAGCGGATATCTGACGATTGGAACGAGGAATAGGATAGAAAACCCACTGTCCGGAAAAGATCATCGGGCAGTGGGTTTTTGATTAGGCAATGAAAAACCTTACAAAACAGAGGAGGGAAGGAAGATGACGGAAAGAAGAGTGGAGACCTTGGCGCTGCATGCCGGTCAGGAAAGCCCCGATCCGGCGACAGGGGCGCGGGCGGTGCCCATCTATCAGACGACATCGTATGTTTTCAAGGACACGGACCATGCGGCGAATCTCTTCGGCCTTCGGGAGTTCGGGAACATTTACACCCGCATCATGAACCCGACGACGGACGTCCTCGAACGGCGGGTCGCCGCCATCGAAGGAGGAACGGGAGCTTTGGCGGTTGCTTCGGGGCAGGCCGCGGAGACCTTCGCCATCCTGAACATCACCCGGGTGGGGGATGAGATCGTTTCCGCGGACAATCTCTACGGCGGGACTTATCAGTTGTTCCACTACACGCTTCCCAAGCTGGGCCGGACGGTGAAATTCGTCGACTCCACGAAGCCTGAGGCCTTCAAAAGGGCGATCACGGAAAAGACGCGGGCCGTCTACGCAGAAACGATCGGCAATCCCAAACTGGATGTCCCCGATTTCGAGGCCATTGCAGAGATCGCCCATGGCGCGGGAATTCCCCTCATCGTGGACAATACCGTCGGCGTGGGTCTGGTAAAACCGATCGACTACGGCGCCGACATCCTTGCCACTTCCGCAACGAAATTCATCGGCGGGCATGGAACTTCCATCGGCGGCGTCATCGTGGATGCCGGGAGGTTCAACTGGGGCAACGGCAAGTTCCCCGAGTTCACCGAACCGGACCCGAGCTACCACGGTTTGAAGTTCTGGGACGCCTTCGGAAACCTCCCCGGTTTGGGAAACGTGGCCTTCATCCTCAAGGCCCGGGTGCAGCTCCTGCGCGACATCGGGGCCGCCTTGAGCCCGTTCAACGCCTTCCTCTTTCTTCAGGGGTTGGAAACCCTGCCGCTTCGGCAGAAACAGCACTCGGAAAACGCCTTGGCGGTGGCAAAATATCTGAAACGTCATCCGTCGGTGAGTTGGGTCAACTACCCTGGCCTGGAAGATCATCCCAGCCATGCCTTGGCAAAGAAATACCTCGGCAGCCACTATGGCGCCTTGGTCGGCTTCGGGATCAAGGGCGGATTGGAAGCAGGAAAAAAATTCATCAATTCCGTCAAACTCCTCTCGCATCTGGCCAATATCGGAGACGCGAAAAGCCTCGTGATCCATCCGGCCTCGACAACCCATTCGCAACTGACGGAGCCCGAGCAGGCCGTGACGGGTGTCACGCCGGATTTCATCCGTCTCTCCATCGGTCTGGAAAATGCGGAGGACGTCAAGAAGGACATCGATCAGGCACTGAAGAAGGCAACCGCGTGACGTGACCATCATGAAAGGAGAAGAAGAAATGAGAATTCACGGTGACATTACCAAGACGATCGGGCGGACACCCCTCGTCGCGCTCAACCGGATCACGGAAGGGACAAAGGGACGGGTAGTCGTCAAGCTGGAATCCTTCAATCCTCTCTCCAGCGTCAAGGACCGCATCGGCGTCGCCATGATCGAGGATGCCGAGAAAAAGGGACTGTTGAAAAAGGGTTCCGTGATTATCGAACCAACGAGCGGAAATACGGGCATTGCGCTGGCCTTCGTGGCAGCGGCGAAGGGTTATCGCCTCATCCTCACCATGCCGGACACCATGAGCATAGAGCGCAGACAGCTCCTGGAGATCTTCGGCTCGGAGCTGGTTCTCACGCCGGGGGCCGAGGGGATGAAAGGGGCCGTGCGGAAGGCGGAAGAACTGGCAGCTGCTACACCCGGATCGGTGATTCTCCAGCAGTTCAACAATCCGGCGAATCCGGAGGTCCACCGGAGAACTACGGCAGAGGAGATCTGGGCGGATACGGACGGGAAGGTGGACATTCTTGTGGCAGGCGTAGGGACAGGAGGTACTTTGACCGGAGTCGCCGAAATCATCAAGGCGAGAAAGCCTGGATTCAAGGCGATCGCGGTCGAGCCGGAGAGTTCTCCCGTCCTTTCCGGAAAACCGGCGGGGCCGCATAAGATCCAGGGGATTGGGGCGGGCTTCGTTCCGGGGGTCCTCAATCGAGAGATCATTGATGAGATCGTTCTTGTCTCGAACGACAATGCGGGAGCCGTAGCCCGCCGCCTTGCACGGGAAGAGGGCATTCTGGCGGGGATATCGAGCGGCGCGGCCCTCTGGGCGGGCATCAAGGTCGCGAACCGCCCGGAGAACGAGGGAAAGCTCATCGTCGTCGTGCTGCCCGACACGGGGGAGCGGTACCTGTCCACGTGGCTGTTCAAACCCTGACGGCCGCATGAGAAGCCCCCGAATCGTCATTCCGGCGAGTCCCCCGGACAGCAGTCCGGGGCAGGCGCGGAATCCAAGGCTTTTCGGATTCCGGCTCGCGCTTCGCTTGCCCGGAGTGACGATACCGGGAACAAGGGATGCCGCCATACTTATGGAATGCCGCACAGAGCAATGAATATGTCGGGAGCGGTTCATGAAACCGGTGATAAACCAACTCGGACGAGGTGTCCGGGGAAATCACGATCCGGGAGCTTCTGGCCGAGAAAAACGTAGCGGACCCGGACGCTTGACGATTCCCAGTTATTCGTAGACCCAGGTATCGCCGAGATCCGCCAAGGGGACCACCTGGACCCTTTCGCTAAGGCGGTAGGCCGCCTTCCCGGGGTAGACGACCCACAACCGCTCCAGGCCAAGGTCCTCCAGGGCAGCCTTCATGGAGCGGGTCAAGCGGGGGGCATCCTCGTACTTGAATTCCACACCCCAGCTCTTTCCGCCGGCCTGCCAGAACAGATCCAACTCCGCCCCGGCATGGGTGTGCCAGAAATAGAGATCCCCCTCTTCTCGATCCAGAATGCGGCAGACGGTTTCCAGGGCGAATCCCTCCCAGGAGGCGCCGAGCCGCGGCGAAGCATGGAGCTGCTCCGGCGTTTCGAGAGACTGCAAGGCATGGAACAGGCCGGAATCGCGCAGATAAAGTTTCGGCCGCTTCACCAGCCTCTTCCCGATGTTGGCCGACCAGGGTTGGAGAATGCGGACCATAAACGTCCCTTCCAGGATGTCGCAGTATTTCCGGGTCGTCATGTCGGAAACGCCGAAGGAACGGCCCAACTCGGCGTAGTTCAGGATCTGTCCGTGATAATGGCTCAGCATGGTCCAGAAGCGGCGCAGGGTCCGCGCGGGGATCGTGATGCCCAACTGGGGGATGTCCCTCTCCAGAAAGGTCGCGATATATTGGTTCCGCCACAGGAGGTTGTCACCGTCCGACGCCGCCAGAAAGGAGAGGGGCAATCCCCCCCGCCACCAGAGAGCCTTGAGTGCCCGCGGTCCGACATCGCTCAGGCGGAACCCGCCCAACGGGCAATAGGCGATCCTTCCTGCAAGGGATTCCGAGCTCTGGCGAATCAGGTCCCGTGAAGCGCTTCCCAGGATGACGAACTTGCGGTCCCTGCCTTGATCGACCAGGTAGCGCAACAGGGGAAAGAGATCGGGCAGACGCTGGATCTCGTCGATGACGATGAGGCCCGTCAGCTCTTCCAGTGCCAGTTGAGGATGCTCCAGGCGGGCAATGTCCCGGGGATTCTCCAGATCGAAATAGGCATCGGCCTTGAGCGACCGGCCGAGAGTCGACTTACCGCACTGCCGGGGGCCGAGAATGGCCGTGACGGGAAACAGCGACATCAGCTTCGCCAGGTTGGCCCGATCCGTTTTTCGGTCGATCAGTTTCATGGCGGCAGCATAGAGTATTTACCTTATCGATCTCGTTTTCTCGAACCACATGTTGAGCAGGGGAAATGCGTCACGGTGAGCGTAACGAAGGTCTGGACCGCCCCGTAAGAAGGCGCATGGTCCTCAGCAGATCCGGGGGACGAGTTCCCCGGTGGGCAGATCCACTTCCCGCAGGCTGCCGATCAGGGTTTCCATGATGAGGCGACCGCGGGTGTCAGCGGACACTGATCCGATCACCGCGGCCTCCCGCCCGAGCTCGTGGCTGCGCATCGCCGCCAGAACGGCCCCGGCGTCTTTCCCGGGGCAAAAGAGCGCAAGGCAACCCTCGTTCGCCAGAAAGAGGGGGTCGAAGCCTAGGATCTCGCAGAGCCCCCGGACCGCCTCCCGGACTGGAATGTCCTTCTCGCGGATGGTCACCCGCAGCCCGGATTGACCGGCGAGTTCCGCGAGGATCGTCCCGAGCCCCCCGCGCGTGACGTCACGCATGCAGTGGATCTCGGGACCCTCCGCGAGGACCCGCTCCACGAGGCCGTTCAGAGGGGCCGAGTCGGAACGAATCTCAGAGGTCAGGCCTACGTCTTCCCGGACGCACAGGATCGCTGCCCCGTGGTCGCCGATGGGGCCGCTCACCAAAACAGCGTCGCCGGCGCGGATGCTGCGGGGGGACAGCGTCCCTGCGCAGCGGATAATGCCGATGCCCGAGGTGTTGATGAACAGGCCGTCCGCCGCGCCGCGGGGAACAACTTTGGTGTCCCCGGTCGCGACGACCACGCCGGCCCGTTGCGCCGCCTCCGCCATGGAGCGGACGATCCGTTCCAGTTCCTCCAGCGGGAATCCCTCCTCCAGCACGAATCCCGCGCTCAGGTAGAGCGGCGTTCCGCCGCACATGGCGAGGTCGTTGACCGTGCCGTGGACGGCGAGGGAGCCGATGTCCCCGCCCGGGAAAAAGCGGGGGTGCACGACGAAGGTGTCCGTGCTGAAACAGAGCCTCGTTCCCCCGATCTCGAAGACGGCCCCGTCCCCGAGCTCCGCCAGCCAGCGATTCTTCAAAAGCGGGATAAAGGTCTCGGCCACGAGTTCGTTGGAGAGCAGTCCTCCGCTCCCGTGTTCCAGCAGAATCCGATCGAGGTGCTTGGCCATGGCGTTCAACGATCCTTTCCGAATTGCGCCCCGGCGCAAACTGCCTGGCCGAGGGAAATACCGCCGTCGTTGGTGGGAACGAGGCGGTGGTGGAAGACCTGAAAGCCGATCCCGCGCAGGGAGGACAAAGATCCCGTCAGGAGCCGGCGGTTCTGGAAGCATCCCCCGCTCAAGACTACGCGGTTGAGGCCCGTTTCCTGGCGGAGGACGTCCGCCAAGGCGGCGAAGGCTTCCGGTAAGAGATTGTGAAAGGCCAGGGCGATCTCCATATGGGACCGCCCGCCCTGGAGGGCGTCCGCCATGACAAGGACGGCCGGGGTCAGATCTAGGATGTGGGGCCCTGGGGATTTCTCTTTGCCGGCGCCCGCGCGGACCGAAAAGGGGAGGCGGAGATCCGTCTCCCCCTGTGCCAGGCTTTCCAGTTCGACGGCCGCCTGACCCTCGAAGCTGACGCGCCTCCGCAGACCCAAGAGGGCCGCGACGCCGTCGAAGATGCGTCCCAGGCTCGAGGTGCGCGGCGAGGGGAGCCGGCCGTCCATGGTTTTTTCCAGGAGGGCCAAGGCCTCGCCGGACGAGTCCTTATCCGTGTCCGGAAGCAGGACACCCAGACGGCGGGCCGTTTCCCTCCAGGAATCGCCGAAGGCCTCCCTCAGCAGCGATGCTGCCATGCGCCACGGCTCCCGGACGGCCCGCTCCCCGCCGGGAAGGGAAAGATCGCGCAGATGTCCCTTGCGCGAAAAGCCGGTCTCGTCCGCGACCAGAAATTCGCCGCCCCATGCCTGGCCATCGGTCCCGTAGCCCGTCCCGTCCATGGCCAGCCCTATGACTTTTCCGTCCAGGCCGTTTTCCGCCATGCAGCTCACGATATGGGCGTGGTGGTGCTGAACCCTGACGATTCGTTTTTCCACCAGCGACCGGGCGATCCGGGTCGTGTAATAGCCCGGATGGAGGTCGCAGGCCACGATGTCCGGGCGGCACTCGGCGATCCGCTCCAGGAGGGGCAGGCTTTCCTGGAGGAAGTCCCGGGCTTCCGGCGTTTCCAGGTCCCCGATGTGGGGACTCAGGAAGGCATAGTCACCTTTCAGGATGCACAGCGTGTTCTTGAGCTGCGCCCCCAGGGCCAGAACCGGGGGGTAGGCGGCCTTCAGGGCAATGGGCCTGGGGGCGTAGCCGCGGGAACGGCGCAAGGGGTACGTCTTTCCCTCCACAGCCATGGCCACGGAATCGTCGCAGCGCACGAGGATGTCGCGGTCGTGGACGACAAAAGCGTCGGCAATCCCCGAAAGTCGCCGCAGGGCCTCCCGGTTCCCGATGCAGATCGGCTCCTCGGTCCGGTTACCGCTCGTCATGACGAGGACCGGAAGCCCGCCGGCCATCAGGAGATGGTGAAGCGGGGTGTAGGGGAGCATGATCCCCAGCATGTCCGTTCCGGGGGCGACGCGGGCGGAAACGGGCGCGCCCTCGCGCCGCGGGACGATGACGATGGGCCGCGCCGGGGAAGCGAGGAGGCGCTTTTCGGCCTCCCCGATCCACGCCAGCGAGGCGGCGGCTTCCAGATCCCGGACCATAATCGCCAGGGGCTTCTCCTCCCGGAACTTGCGTATCCTCAGCCGCTGCACGGCCGCGTCGTTTCGGGCGTCGACGCACAGATGGAACCCGCCCAGCCCCTTGAGGGCGAGGATCTGCCCCTTGCGGAGAAGATCGAAGGCGACGGCGACGGCGTCGTTCGCAGGAACCTCCCGGCCGCGGTCGTCGAGGATCCTGAGGCGCGGCCCGCAGACCGGGCAGGCGTTGGGTTCGGCGTGGAACCTGCGGTGATCCGGATCCTCGTACTCCTTTTGGCAGTCCGGGCACATGGCGAAGCAGGCCATGGAGGTGCGGTCCCGGTCGTAGGGGACGCCGCGGATGATCGTCAGCCGCGGCCCGCAGTCGGTGCAGTTGATGAAGGGATAGCCGAAGCGGCGGTCCTCCGGATCGAAGAGTTCGGCGAGGCAGGCGTCGCACACGGCCGTGTCCGGCGTAATGTGGATTTCGCCGGGGAGCCCCTCCTCGCTGGGCGTGATGACGAACGTCAGGTCTCCCGTGGAGGGGATCTCCTCTTCCACGATTCCGGTGATCTGAGCCTGCGGGGGAAGGCGTCGGTCGACCTCGGCGAGGAAGCGCGCAACGGCCTCCGCGGGTCCCTCCACCTCGACGGAAACGCCGTCGGACCGGTTCTGCACCGATCCGCCCAGGGCGTGGTCTCGCGCTTGCCGCCAGATAAACGGCCGGAATCCGACCCCTTGCACGGATCCCTTGAAGAGGAAGCGTTTTCTGATGATCATTCCTTGTCGTTCCGCAGCTCCGAGGCGGCCTGCGGGCCGGCGCTATCCCCGGCGTTCGACCCGTTTGGCAAGCCAGGCGAACCAGGCGTCCAGGCCTTGCCCCGTCCGGCAGGAGATCTCGAAGATATCCATACCCCGGTTGAGGGCGAGGACGTTCTTGTACACCCTGGCGCGGTCGAAGTCCAGGTACGGGAGCAGGTCGATCTTGTTGAGGAGCATGACGGCCGACTTCTGGAAGATGAGCGGATACTTCGATGGCTTGTCGGTCCCCTCCGGCGTGCTCAGGATCATGACCTTGACGTCTTCGCCGATCCGGAACTCGGCCGGGCAGACCTGGTTCCCCACGTTCTCGACGATGAGGAGGTCGAGGGCGTCGAGGTCGAGCCCGGCGAAACCCTCCCGGACCATGTTCGCGTCCAAGTGGCATCCGCCGCCCGTGTTGATCTGGACCACGGGGATTCCCAAGGCCGCGACGCGGTCCGCGTCGCAGGTATCCTGGATGTCCCCCTCGATGACCCCGATCCGGATGCGGTCCTTCAGGGCCATGATGGTCCGCTCCACGAGGCTCGTCTTCCCGGCCCCGGGGGAACTCATCAGGTTGATCACGAACAGTTCCTTTTGGTCGAACAGGGACCGGTTCTCATCCGCGATCCGGTCGTTGGCGTCGAGGATGTTTTTGACCACCTGAATCTTCATGTGCTTTTTCTCCTTTTGCGAAATCCCTCGGCGGAGCGTTTCCCGCCGCAGGAGAAGGGTGTGCCACGGATCAGCCGTATCGGTACCGGGCGGCGCAGGTCCCCTCCGAAGAGACCATGCAGGGGCCCACGGGATCGGCCGGCGTGCATACGCGCGCAAAGAGCGGACAGCCCGACGGCTCCCGGATCCCCCGGAGGATCTCCCCGCAAGCACAACCCGGAAACTCGGCGGAGAGGATCTCCGGAATCGAAAACCGCTTTCGCGCGTCAAAGGCCCCGTACTCCGGCCGCAGGGACAGACCGCTGCCGGGTATCGTTCCCAGTCCGCGCCACGAAGCGGGACCCGTCTCGAAGACCTCCTCCATGAGTGCGATCGCGCGGGGATTTCCCGCCGGGCTGACACCGCGCTTGTATTGGACGGCCGCCTCCGGCCGACCGCTTTCGATCTGTCCGAGGATCATGTCGATCCCTTCGAGGATGTCCACGGGCTCGAAGCCGGTGATGACGGCGGCCTTCCCCGCCTCCACGAGGAGGGCGTACGCTCCGGACCCGATGATCGTGCTGACGTGCCCGGGGCAGAGGAATCCGTCCAGGTTCAGCCGGGAGTCCGCAAGCAGGAGCCGCAGGGCGGGCGGAATGACCTTGTGCACGGAAAAAACGGAAAAATTGGCGATCCCCCGGCTGCGAGCGGTCCGCAGCACGGACGCGACCGTGGGGGCCGTGGTCTCGAATCCGATCCCCAGAAAGACGACCTGGCGTTCCGTCTCTTTTCCCGCCACGGTCAATGCGTCCAGGGCCGAGGCAACCGGACGGACGTCGGCGCCGGTTGCCCGGAGACGCTGGAGATCGGCACCACCTGTTCCAGGGACCCGCATCATGTCGCCGAATGTGGCGAAGACCACGCCCGGACGGCCCGCGAGCCACAGGGCCGCGTCCACGTCGCCGATTGCGGTGACACAAACCGGACAGCCCGGACCGGAAAGGAGGCGGAGACCTTCCGGCAGCAGGGTCCGGATGCCGTAGCGGCCGATGGCCCGGGTATGACTGCCGCAGACCTCCATGATCGTGACGGGCCGTCCGATCCGGGCGAACCGCTCGGCGATCCGCTCCGTCAGGGCCCGGGCAAGGAGAGGGTCCCGGTACTCGTCAATATATCTCACGATCGATCAGCTCCCTAAGCAGGGCGAGGCTTTCCTCGGCCGCCTCCTCGTCAAGGCGATGGATGGCGAACCCTGCGTGGCAGATCACGTAGTCGCCGACCCGGACCTCCTGGCCGACGAGATCCAGACTGGCCTCCCGGCGCATGCCGCTGATGTCGATCACGGCGACGTTGTTTTCGTCGATGGACACGATCTTCCCGGGAAAGGCGATGCACATAACCGCTCCTAATCCACATCCATTTCGAGGAGCTTCATCTCCTCCGTCCCGCCCGTCAGGAAAACGTCACTGCCGCCGCAGCCCGGACATGCGGGATGAAAAGCCGCAGAGGAAAACTCCCGCTCGCAGGTCAGACAATAGAGGGCGGCCGGACGGATGTCAAACTCCAGACGGGCTCCCTCGGCCTTCGTTCCCTCGGCCTGGACCGAGAAGACGAACCGGAAGGCGTCCGGATCGATACAGGACAGCCGCCCGAAGGAGAGCTTCAGCGACCGGACTCGAGTGAATCGCTCGCGTTGGGAATAATCCTCCACGATATCGATCAGGGAGTGAACCAGCGAAAGCTCATGCACGGCAGTCCTCCGGGGCAAAACCTCGCGCGGCGAGTTCCTTGAGGAGCAGTTTTCCCATCTCCGGGAACCGTTCTCGGACAGCCGGGGTCATTTCGAGATCCATCTCCTTGTATTGCCCCGGCACGATGCAGAGAAAGACAATCTCCGGGCATTCCCCCAACAGCTCGGCCTTGCACAGGACGTCGGCGAACTTCACCTCATGGGCCGAGGTCGGCGGCGGTAGGCGGTCCTCAATCTCGCTGTGCGTGAACCGGTACAGGGAGCCCGGCTCGTCCGCCGTCTTGAGGCAGTCGATGACGATCAGGGTCTCGCACCCGCAAACGGTGTCCAGGAGCACGTATCCCATGGTCCCGCCTTCGACCACGTCCACCGCCGGCGGCAAACGGTGCCGCTCGGAGAACCAGCGCACGAAATGGACGCCGAACCCGTCGTCGCCCAGCAGGATGTTCCCGAGTCCCAGGATCGTAACGACCTTTTTTCGCTTCATGGATGCCTTAAAAAAAGGGGGAGACATCCCCGCTCCCCCTCCCGGTGATTTCTTCTCCCGCGCCGCTAATCATGCGAATGGCGGAACACGACGCCGCTGATCATCGACGAGATGGTCCCCTCCTTGAAAACGATATCATACCAGACGGCCATGTAGATGTGGACAACGATGAAGAGAATGAATCCCCACATGAGGATATGGTGGATCCAGCGCACCATGGCCAACCCGCCCATCCAGTTCTCGATGGGCTTGACGAGCATATAAACGAGGGCCGTAAGTCCTGCGTCGTAGCCCGCTCCCATGAGGATGAGCCCCGTCAGGAGAACCAGGACAACCATGAACAAGAGCCCCGCATAGGCCACGGCCTGGAGCGGGCCGTATAGATGGGTGTGCTCCGGCGGCTCCCTGGAGATGAAGGCGTAGTAACAGACCTGCTTATAAACGTTCTTCCGGTTCAGGCAGGCGCCGAAATCCCTCCAATCGGCATGGAACCGGGAGAAGAAAGCCAGATAGATCCGCCAGATGAAGAGGAAGACGAGGATCACACCGAAAAGGATGTGCCAGAACCGGACATCCCCCATGAACATCTTGTTCACCGTATCGCCCGCATAGATGGTGAATGGAGCGGCGATGTAGTAGCCCGTCGGGATGAGGGCGACGATGGTCAGGGCCATGAGCCAGTGATTCCAGCGCAGGGCCACGGACCATTCCTTGGTGGGGGCAATCTTTTCCACAGCCGCCTCCTTTCAGGACACCCTGAATTGCCGGATCGTGTCCGATTTCGGATCGATGATATGAACCGCGCATGCCATGCAGGGATCGAAAGAGTGGATCGTCCGGAGGATCTCCAGGGGCTGATCCACCTTGGCGAGTTTCGTCCCGATGAGCGACTCCTCGTAGGGGCCGCGCTTGCCCTCCCTGTCGCGGGGGGAGCAGTTCCATGTCGAGGGGACGACGGCCTGATAATTGGCGATCACCTTGTTCTCGATCCGGATCCAGTGCCCCAAAGCGCCCCGCGGCGGTTCCGTCAGGCCCCGGCCCTCGCCCTTTTCGGGGACGTCGCAGCGGGTCCATGTCCGGGTGTCGCCGGCCTTGACGTTGGCCACGAGTTCGTTGACCCATCCCTCGATGTGGTCGCCCACGTACTTGGTCTCGAGGGCGCGGGCCGCCGTTCGTCCAAGGGTCGAGAAGAGGGCCTTCGCCGGCAACCCCGTGGCCTTCAGGGTCGAATCGACGAGCCCTTTGATCTCCCTGTGCCCCTGGCTGTAGGCGACGAGGAACCGGGCCAGCGGGCCCACTTCGTAGGGCTCCCCTTCATAGCGGGGGGCCTTGCACCAGGAGTACTTCTCGTTGCCCTTGATGTGCCCTTCCTTGTCGTAGCCCGTGTATTCGGGATCCGTAGTCCCCTTGTAGGGGTGCAGGGGTTCCATTCCCTTGTACCAGGCGTGGGTGACCTCCTCGGTGATCTTCGCCTCGTCGAGCTTCAGCGGCTTGGCCAGATCACGGTTCTTCACGACGCCGCGCGGGAAGAGGAGGTTGTTCCAGTCGTCGTCGAGGGGGAAGCCGCCATAGGCGAGGTAGTTCTTCACCCCTCCGCCGATCCCCTGGAGGCCTTCCCCTTTATAGTAGGTCGCGGCGATGAGGACGTCGGGGAGGTAGGCCGTTTCCACGAAGGCCTTCAACTCTTTGAGGCGGAAGAGATACTCTGCCAGGCGGTGGGCGGCCAGGAGGTCCATGACGGAGGTGACGCCGCCGACGACCAGGGTCTGGGGATGGGGGTTCTTCCCCCCGAAGATCGCCATCATCTGGGCCCCGATCTTGGAGACCTGCAGGGCGTCCAGGTAATGGGAGACGATGACGAGGTTGGCCTCGGCCGGCAACTTGAACGAGGGGTTGCCCCAGTAGGCGTTGGCGAAGGGCCCCAGGCGACCCGATTGGACGAACTTGGTGAGGCGTTCCTGGACGGCCTTGTAATGGGACTCCGAACAATTATACGGGTTCGGATTGTAGGCCCGGGCCAGTTCGACGGCCTTCCTGGGGCTCGCCTTGAGGGCGCTGACGATATCCACCCAGTCCAGGCCGTGGAGGTGGTAGAAATGCATGATGTGGTCCGTCAGGTACTGGGCGCCGTTGATGAGGTTCCGGACAATCCTCGCGTTGGCGGGCGGCTTGACCTTGAAGGCGTCCTCGCAGGCCAGGATGCTAGCCTCGTAGTGGGCGTAGGTGCAGACGCCGCAGAAACGCTGGACCATCAGACCCGCATCGCGCGGGTCCCTCTCCTTGAGGATCGTCTCGATGCCCCGCCAGAGGGTGATGCTGCTCCAGGCGTCCTTGATGACGTTGCCCTCGTCCACCTCGACTTCGATTCTCAAGTGTCCTTCAATCCGCGTGATGGGATCGACGATGATTCGCTTCGACATCTGGATTCCTCCCCTGCGCTATTCCTGGTGGGACGTCTTGTCCCCGTTGCCTTTGCTCCGGTGCCTGATGGCCGTCAGTCCCGCGTGAGCGGCGATACCCGCCGCGGTCACGCCCAAAAGCGCCATGCCGATCCGGTCCACGGTCTTCTCGCCGCCGCCGATCGTCTTTTCATCGATGGTCTTTTCCAGAGGGGCCATGGTGTCCCAGAATCCCGGTTCCGTGCAGCCCATGCAGCCGTGGCCGCCCATGATAGGCCACGAAACGGCGTCGTTGAACCGGACCCGGCCGCAGTTCGCGAAGGTATAGGGGCCCTTGCAGCCCATCTTGTAGAGACACCAGCCCTTGGTGGCGGCCTCATCCCCCCATTCCTCGACGAATTCCGCGGCGTCATAGTGCGGCCGCCGCTCGCAATAGGAGTGGATCCGTGCGCCGTAGGCCCAGACCGGGCGTCCCAGCGAATCCAGGGCGGGCAGCCCTCCGAACATCAGATAGTGGAGGAGGGTGCCGATGAAGTTGATCGGATTCGGGGGGCAGCCGGCGATGTTGACCGTCTTGATCCCGAGGACCTTGCCGACCCCAGCGGCATCGGTGG
Source organism: Syntrophales bacterium (assembly GCA_035366835.1). Taxonomy (GTDB): domain Bacteria; phylum Desulfobacterota; class Syntrophia; order Syntrophales; family UBA6109; genus UBA6109. The sequence continues at coordinate 20,039 of DAOSIS010000034.1, forward strand.
GATTGGGCTTGGCGGCCTGGATATTGCCGTAGCAGGCGCAGGCACCGATGCAGACCACGGCCGCCGCCTTTGCGGAGACCTCCTTGCCGATCTCGATGCCGGTCTTTCCCTTGGGGCCGAGCCGGAGGTAGTTCCCGTCCAGCCCCTGGGGCAGCCCCCCTTCGATGACGCAGATGAACTTGCCGGAGAAGTCTTTCAGGCACTTCTCGAGGTTCTGCTCCGCCTGGTAGCCGGCGGCGGCCATCAAGGTCTCATGGTATTCCAGGGAAATCGTGTCCAGCAGGACGCTGTCCACATTGGGGTAGCTCGTGCGAAGGAAGGCCTCGCTGCAGCCCGTGCACTCGGCGAAATGGAGCCAGACCACGGGCAGACGGCTGAACTGCTCCGCGGCCCGCGCGACCATGGGCTTGAAGAGGGGCGGCAGCATGAGCATCGCCGTGGTGAGCGACGTCCACTTGATGAAATCGCGACGGCTCAAGCCGCGGGAAGCGAGTTCGTCCTGAAACCCGATCCGGGGCGGCGGAAGCGTCTCGTCCATCCGATCCAACTGATTCCGGCAATGGGAAAGCCACTCATCGTACTGTGCCTTGACGACCTTTTCGTACAGGGAATCTCTTCGAGTGTCCATATGTCCCCTCATTCAGGCAGGTGGAATTTAGGAAACCTATCCGCGAACCGACAAACAAGCACTCGCTGTTCACCAACAACGTATTTTTCTCCTATGTCATTATGAACATAATGTCAAGTTTGCCATGTACGGGCCGGGTGTTCCCCGGCGGTGCTACGCGTAGGATACTCCTCCACGAAAGCTGGGTCAGAAGGCGTACTGCCGCGGCTGCGACGGATGATAACTGCGGAAATCCGGAGAGACGTGCGTCGCCTGCCAGGGCAGATCGTCCTACCCCTGCGTCACTATTATTGCGCAGAACAGTAAACAAATGCTACAAATTAAAAGAGCGTCCGGAGCTTATCTATTATTATTACTCCGGCAACAAAATATGGCAATGCATGATCGTCATTTGCAGCAAATACGGATATCGTACAGATGTGATGGTCATGTTTAATTGCCGGAGTAATAGTAGGGGAGCGTCGAAGAATACTGCTGTAGCCGGATACGCGATCACCTGGAAGAGAACGGAATCAATGGGAACGGGCAGTAAGGAGGTTGCGGATTCCCACCGATAAGTGACGACTGTGATTCTTGACACTCCCGGTGGTTTATGAAATGTTCGACCATGCCTTTCCGGAGGTGAAGAAGGTGTCTCAAATCGTACGCTTCGGAGTTTCTCTCGACGGGGACCTTCTGGAGAAATTCGACCGTTTGATCCGTGATCGGCACTATACGAACCGTTCCGAGGCGATCCGGGATCTGATACGCCAGGAATTCGTCAAGAGAGAATGGGAAGAAAATCGCGAAGTGGCGGGTGCTGTCACATTCGTTTTCGACCATCATCAGCGGTCTCTCGTCGGCCGGATTGTCGATGTTCAGCATGAGTTTCTCCATTGCATCATCTCTACCCAGCATGTCCATATGGACCACGACCATTGTCTGGAGGTCGTGGCCGTCCGGGGGAAGTCACAGGACGTAATCAAATTGGCTGACTGCCTGAAATCACTCAAGGGCGTTCAGCACGCCGCGCTCAGCATGACATACACGGGAGTGGAAAAGGCGCATTGATCCGGCGGGAATATCAGGCACAAGGTGCGACGATATAGAGATAACGAAGTGAAGCCGTGCCGGTATTGAAAACGTTGTGCTCCGTCCTCCTGGGGATGAACACGACCTGCCCTTCCCGCACCGGCAGGCGGCCATGCCCGTTCATTTCCACTTCTCCACATCCTTTCAAGATGACGAGAATCTCCTCGCAGCCGTTCGTGCTGTGTGCCCCGACGTCTCCTCCCTGCTGCAGGGTCACGAGACCGGAACGCAGGGAGGTGCTCCGCGGGGGTTTAAGCACCTCGAAGTAGGAAAGCTCCTCTTTCGGGAGAGAAAGAACGAACGGATTGGGTTCAGAGCCTGCAAAAGACGTCCTTTGTTTCTTCTCCATGGGGTACCCTCAAAATTTCAATGATGCGCCGATCGTCCCGTTGGTGCCGGGCATGGGATAATCCTTCCGGTAGGCATAGCTCGTATTCGTCAGGTTTTCTCCGGCCAGGTAGATTTCGCCTGAAAGCGGGGGCGATTTCAAGACAAACTCCCACGCGATCTTCCCGTTCAGCAGATAGAAGGAATCGACCGACGCGATGCTGCTGCCGCCGTAATTCGCGTTCCGGTTGTTCGCCACATACTGGCCGCCGACGTACTGGCCGTCCAGGCTGAGTTTGAAGGGTTCGAGGAAACGCCAGTTCACGCCGGCGCTGGCCGACCAGTAGGGTGCGTAGGGGAGGTTTTCGGGCTCTCTCTTCGCGAGGTGCGTGGCGCCGGCGAAGATCGAAAGCGATTTGACAGGCGTATAGGTCAGCGACGCTTCTACGCCCTCCGTTTCGAAACGGGCGATGTTCTCGTAGTGCGGCGGTGCTGGGGTCGTGATCAGCAGGAGGCGGTTCTGGCCCTCATCACGAAAGACCGTCACGTCGAGTCGGAGACGGTCCCCGAAGGCGTGGCTGATCCCCGCCTCACGGTGATCGACGGTTTCCGGCTCGAGGTTCTGCCAGCGCCGGTTTCCGCCCCAGAAAAGATTCGACTGCGTAAGGACATAGATGCCCGGATAATTGACGCCACGGGCATAGGAAACGTGCAGTTCCGTCCGTCCGTAACCCAGCACAAGACCCGCCTGCGGCGCCCACGAGTTCCCGAATTCGTCGTGGGAGAAGAGGCGTATCCCAGCCGATGGCGTCAGATGCCATTTTTCTTCGTTCTCGAACCGATGGCTGAGCGATCCGTAAGGGGACAGGATGCGGAACGTCTCCCAGGGGAAAGTGCTGCCGGCGCGGGGGGCATCCCGGTCGATCCGTACTTTCCCGCTGACGAAATCCAGGTCGGCCCCGGCGATCGCCTCTCCGCCGCTCCAGGGCAGAAGCGTCTCCCTTGCGCGGATCCCGTAGTTGTTCCAATCGGTAATTGTGTCGTAATAAAAGGCGTTCGTGAGATCGTACTGGTCCTGCCAGCTCGCCTTCCCGTTGTCCGTGTAGAGTTTCAGGCTGCCGCTGCCGAGCTCGTATCGGTGTTCGAGGGAAATCACGGCCGTATCATCCGTCACGCGGTAGATTCCCTGTCGCTCGTTCGGCCGTCCCAAAGGACCCGGATCCTCGGCAAAGCTGTCCGTGCGGTTCACGATCAGGGACACGTAAAGCGGATCGTTGATCTGATGGCCGATCCGGCCGAAGTATTCCTGAACCTCTCCGGCGGAAAAATCCCGGTGGCCAGCGGAGCGGCGAAAACTCTGGATCAGGTAATAGTCCGTCTCCGCGACCTTGCCGCCGTGTTCCAGGACATCGGAGAAAGTCCCGTAGGAACCGCCGGCGCCGCTTATGCGTGTCGAGAACCCTTCCCTTTCCCGACGCTTGCTGACGACATTCACGACGCCGAAGGACGAGTTCCCGAAGAGGACGGGCTGCGCACCCTTGTAGATCTCGATCTTCTCGGCGGGATCGATGCTGAGCGTATCCATCAACGGGTGCGCCCAGACGCCGACGAATCTCGGTATGCCGTCCACCGCCGTCTGGATCTCTCCGCCCGGCCGCGAGCTTCCCATGCCGCGGATGTAAACCGCCCCGCCTTCCGCCCCGCCGAAGGCGCCGACCGGATTCTGCCGGGAAATGATCACGCCGGGAACCCGTCTCAGGGCCGAGGGAAGATCCTGGGCGTTCAGATCCTTGATCTGCCGTTCGGTAACCACTGCGACGGGATTGCCGTACGGATCCTTCTGATCATCCGCAGTGACAGGCTTCCCCGTCACGACGACCTCTTCGAGGACGATCGGCGCCTTCTGCGGCTCCTGGGCACCCGTCGTAGCCGTCCAGACAAACCCCAGCAGCACAGCTCCGGATATCGACGCAGCCTTCACCCGTAAGATTGATCGGAACATCTCATGATTCCTTTCCGGGAAAGCGGATCTTGGTAGATATTACTATCTGAATTTCCGTGGCACGAATTGGCGCAAAAAAGAAGCCCGACCCGATGCCACCCACCGCTTACGTTCAGGAGAATTGAGACGGATGGGCTGGGAGGGACTCCTCTCGCTGGTCACTTGCCTCTCAGAAGCATCGCCAGAAAGGATCCTGCGGCGATCTGGATCACGATCCCCGGGTATCCTTGCCAGAGATCGGCAAAGCCGACCGATGGAGAACCCGTTAATGCGGTGACCGCAAGGCCGAAAGAGATCTGGACTCCGATAACCGTCACGACAGCCTCAGAGAACACATTCCCGATGAGGCGGCGTTCCGCTATGAGGCCGCCTACAACTCCCAACGCTGTTGTTTTCAGTGCGATTTCCAGAAGGCTGGTGGTGAGGGGCAGACCGGAGATGCCGAAGCTCAGGAGCGGTGTCACCAATCCGACCATCGCTCCACAGCGCCAGCCGAAGGCCAGGCCCGTGACGACGGCAAAGAAATGCATGGGCAGCCACATCTTCCCCCATTCGGCGCCGCCCAACGCATGAATGACATACACTGCCAATACGTTCAAGCCCACGAACAGGCAGGAATACACATGGACTTTCGTGCTTCGAAAATCGAAGATACGGTAAGATTCGATTCCAGATACCATGAACAGCACCTCCTTATCCATTTTTCGACAAATACGTACACGTACGCTCCGCTTGGTGTATTACTATATTGTAAAACGTGTTACGTTATCAAGAAAAATTTTTGGTCCTTAGGCTTGACACTGTCAGCCATAGCAGCAGGAATGGGTTTGGCTGGCCGCAGCGAAGAAAAATACGGCGGAACGGTTCGGCCTTGCCCTCGCCAAGCGGATCGTGCACAGACACGGGGGCTGGCCTGGGCGAAAAGGGAGGTGGGAAAAAGGTGCGACATTCTATTTCACGCTTCCGGCTGGGTCCCGTAATTGTCGCAAAGATTGAGGGATCTTCCCTCGGGGGTGTCTCAGTTCCTCCTTCTCGCCTGGAGGGCTTTGTGAACGGCCGGCATGAGCCGGTCCAGCCTGCTTTTCAAGACAGCGCCGTCGGCTCCGCAGGCGAGGATTCTGATGATCCTGTCATCGTCTCCGTCAAGGACACCGGTGACCAGGATAAACGGAACCCCGGGCAGCCGCCTTCTTGCCTCGGCCAGGGCCAGTGCTCCACTGTATTGGGGGAGATCGTAGTCGGACAGAATCAGATCAGGACAAAATTCCTCGCACGCCTGAAGAAATTCCCTCTCGTTCAGGGTCCGTCTTGCCGTAAAGGGAAGACCCGATTCCATCAGTTCGAATTCCACCAGATCGGCATCGGTCTCCTTGTCTTCCAGGATCAGGACGCGTATCTTGTCGGCCATCCCTGAGACTTTACTTTCCATGCCTCGAATATCTGCCATCCCCTCTCGCCAGCGTTTTTCTCATGATACCGACGGACCGAGGGGAATGCCATAATCCTTGTCCTGATTTTTCGGCCCAATAACCTCAGCGGCGCCTTCGAAAAGGTTGAAGGTGCGGTAGGATGGATTGCGCATGTCGGGGCATGGAGCGTCCACAGCCTGCAGCCCGATTTCTGCGGCCAATATTTCGTTGACAGGATGGAGATCTATCTATAATTTGCCTGTGCAAACGGCTCCCTGTCGGGGGATCCGTTTCCTCCAACGAACCACCGTGCGGGAAAGGAAGGGATCATGATCGACAATGTGAGCGATATCATTCTTGTGGAAGACAATGCTGCCGACATCGAACTGGTCCTGGACTCTTTCAAGGAGAACAATCTTGCCAACCGCGTCAAGGTGCTGAAGGACGGGGAAGAAGCGCTCGATTATATCTTCAGAACGGGGAAGTACAAGGACTGTGGCATGTGCGAAACGCCCAAGCTGATCCTCCTGGATCTCAAACTGCCGAAGGTCGACGGCCTTGAGGTTCTGAGGAGAGTCCGGTCGGACGAGCGGACAAAGTCGATACCCGTTGTGGTCCTCACGGCCTCGCGGGCGGATCAGGAACGGATCGAGAGTTACAGGCTTGGCGTCAACAGCTACATCGTAAAGCCCGTCGACTTCACAAACTTCAGCCACGTCGTCGCTCAGATAGGGTTTTATTGGGCAATGATCAACAAGCCCCTCTTCTGAAACGAGGGCCCGCCCGGAGGAGCGAACCGGAGTCCATCCGCTGCTTTGCCCTGTTGACCCCTTACCTGCGGACCGGCGGGGATGCGCCGCTTCGCGCCGTCCCGGCTGCTATTTCATCCGGAACAGCGGTTCCAAGGGGATTTCGGTCCACTCCACGCGACCCGGAACTTTTACCCAGATCTTTCGGTCTCCCGGCGACGCCACGACCTGGAAAATGGTTCCGTCGTGGGTTGCCCCGCCCTTTTCGATGCGCACATCCATGATGTCCTTCATCATGACTTCCGGAGAGATCGCACCTTTGTGCCGGGAGGCGAGTTGCATCAGGTTCCCCTTCCGACGCTGGTTGGCGCCGCCGTCTTTCGCCGGGTTCAGCGGGGTGATGCTCCAGTCCGGATGCGAGTACGCGTTCGCCGCAACGACGATTCCTTCGGCATCCTGGTCCCGTCGCTTCGTTTCCCAGAGCGAGCATTCATAGGAATAGGCGCGGGTCGGGTCCGCCGCGGTGATGATGGAGCTCATGTCCACCAGCGTGGAGCGCATGGCCCGGTCCAGTTCGGCGAGGGTGCGATATTCCTGCAGATACAGGAACAGCGTCGTGAAGATGGAGACCCGGTCCAGGGAGAACCCCATTTCGTTCCCGGAATTCAGTTCGATGAACAAGCCATCGGCGTTCATGCCCGTTGCGTTGTAGATCACGCCGGGGTAGTTGATCAGCGCGGTGGGAATGCTTCCGTCGTTGGGCTTGAAAACGGCCACCAGCGGACGCGCGAAGGCGAGATAGGCCGGGTCGTCATCGTCATTTCTTCCGAAAACGACCGGGCCTTTGGTATAAGGGCCCCAGACTGCTATCCCGGAACATTTTCCATAAGACAGCTTGTTGATCTTCGGGAACCATTCGAGCGCGTTGACGAGGAGGACTTTGTCCAGCGAAAGACCGGAGGTCTCGGCCATTCCGTACAGGATCTCTTTGTAACGCCGGGGGTAACGGTCAAACAACGCCTTGGCGATTGTGTTCAGCTCGTCTACGGTCATTCGTCTCTTCGGATCCGGGTTGTTGAGGAAGACGTCGCCGATCGCGGCATGCATCGCCTGCAGGTCGTCCTTCGCAAGGTCTCCGTACTGGCGCCCCATCTGGCGGTAGTCGCCGTTCAGCACCAGCACGCTCACGAGGCCCGACTTGACGACCTTTCCACCTTCGAATTCCCCGTATTTCACGTCCCTACTCTTTGCGCCCGCGCCTTGCTGAGCCGGGCAGGTGCTCCATGTCGCAAAGATCAGCAGGGCTGCACACAGAACGACGTAATGCTTCTTGTTCATTTACCCGTCCTTTCCTTTGCCTTATCCCCAAATTGCAATCGATATCATTCCTATACAGCAACCGTGAACGGGCCACAAGATGCGCGCCAAAGAAGAAGGCTTCGTGATGACGCGGCATCGCAGGGACCTTCATGCCATTGACATCGGCCGGATCAAAAACCTATACTTTCACAGTCGACAACAAGAGGGATCAACGCCCGACATCGAGGTGAGGCCATGAGCAGGAAGCCCGTTGCCGCCGGGAAGAGCAGCTTTGATCTGATCGATCCGTCCGCTTTCTTTGCACATGTCGAAATCGACCCCGGCGGCCGGATCCTCGATGCGGCATGCGGGGTCGGACGGTACAGCATCGAAATCTCCAGGCGCTTGGATGAAAAGGGCGTCATCCATGCCGTCGATCTCTGGGACGAGGGCATCGAGATCCTGAAAAAGACGATCGCAGAAAGGCATATCTCCAATATTCATCCGATACGGGCCGATATCACGAAGCACATACCCGTCGAGGGGGAGTCGATCGACTTCGGCCTGATGGCGACGATTCTTCATGACCTGTCGCCCGAAGAGCAGGATCGGACGCTCAGGGAAATGGTCAGAGTGCTGAAGCCCGGGGGTGTTCTCGCAGTCATCGAGTTCAAGAAAATCAGGGAAGGCCCCGGCCCCCCGATCGCCATCCGGATGTCCGAACAGGAGACCGAAGCAAAAATCACGAAATACGGCTTTCTCAAGACCTATCAGGGCGAGATCGGTGAATTCAATTACCTGATGAATTTTCGAAAGACCGGTTGATGGCCGGCGGGAACATTACCGGTATTTCCGCCGAAAACGGAATCGTCCACAGGGAGAGCAGATGAAACGCGGGGACAGCGAGATTGACATCGTGCTCTTCGATTTCGGAGGGGTGCTCGCCGAGGAAGGCTTCAAGCAGGGCCTCGCAGCGATCGCAAAGGCGAACGGACTTGACGAGGACGGATTCGTCAAGACCGCTCACGATACCATTTATGCCACGGGCTATGTCCTTGGCAAGGCCCCTGAGCGCGTGTTCTGGAGTGCGTTGCGGCAGAAGACGGGAGTCAGGGGGGACGACGATGCCTTCAGGCAGGAGATCCTGTCTCGCTTCACCGTGAGGGACTGGATGCTCGATCTGGTGAAGGCGTTGAAGACTCGCGGGGTGAGGGTCGGCATCCTGAGCGATCAGACGGACCTGCTGGACAGGCTCGACAAGAGATACCATTTCTTCAGATTCTTCGATTGCATCTTCAACAGCTATCACGTGGGCAAGGGCAAGAGGGATCCAAGCCTTTTCCACGATATTGTCGAGGAACTGAAAACAAGGCCGGAGCGAGTGCTCTTCATCGATGACGATTTGGGAAATGTGGAAAGGGCAAGACAGCAGGGATGGCGGGCCGTTCATTATGTCGACCGGGACGGTTTCGAGAAGGACATCGGGGATATCTTCCCGGCGGCCCGCCCGTATCGGCCGTCAGGGTGAGGGACTGTCGGGGGGGGCCGGATCTTCATACCCGTCTCTTTCTATGCCTGATCGACGAATACATCCATTGGGGAAACCTGTTCGAAATCCCTTAGGAGAGGTCCGCGGCTTCGGCCGTCGGCATGCTCCGGCCGTTGCCAGGTGATTTCCTGTGGTGAACCGATGCGGGCAATGCTAAAGTCATCGGGAGGAGAAGTATTCGCTTGACTGCTCAAAGGCCATGAGATATTGATCGCGACCGCCTGCAATGCGTCATCAATGATGTCGTAAAGGAGTGAGACCATGCCCGACTACTGGATCAAGATCAGCGAGACGGAAGAGGAAGACGTCAGACATCACCATTACCTGATCTCCGCGGAGGACGAGACCCAGGTACGGAAGTCCGCCATGAAGTTCATGGAGAGCTTTATCGACGATGACGAGAATCCGGACAAGATCGAGAACGGATTTGCGTTTTTCAACAAGGCCGTGATGGTCAGGCTTGAGTCCATCAAAGAAACGACCAAGGAGAAATTCAAGGAATTTCTTCTGAAGACCCACACGATCGACATGACGGAGCCCAAGACGAAGCCTTCGAGGTGAAGGTGCAATAGGAACCTCGATCGGCAATCGAGCCTCATCACGCATCCAATACCCTTGCTTGCCCCGGTGATGACGGCAACCGTCCGTCCGGACGGCCCATCGGCGATTCCTTCCATTCCCCTGAACGTCATCCTGGCTGGTCATGTCCGCGAATCGAAGTGCGCACCATTATCATGGCATCCCGATGCCTTGCCGTGCGGAATCGCTCACGTACCCCAGGCAGATGGGCCGTGCCGTCAATGCGCCTTCCCTGAGAGGCGCTGAACGGGACATCCCGATACCTGCGCCGGTCATTCTTTCCGTACCCCCGGCTGCGGTCCCTGGAGCTCCTCGTCATCGTAATCGAACAGCAGGCAGGGGCCGGCGTCCTGGAGGTCGAGGACCAGCGCCTGAAGAAGCGACGACCATCCCAGGAGGAGGGGAAGCAGGGCCAGCATGACCGTGCCCGTAGGCGCCGCTATCCCGGTCGCGTAGGACTTCCACCAGGTGATCCCGCCCCAGATGCATCCCCAGAGCAGGGTGAGAAGACCGAAAAGCAACAGGATGGCGAAGGGCGAAAGGCTGCGGAACACGTACTTGTGATAGATCCGATACAGCCAGCCCCGCAGGAGCTTCCCGGGAAAGGTGGCGGCGATGCGCGAGAGCCTCATGGAGGAACGCTCTCCGCCGTACTGTGCCGGCAGATAGATCTCGGCGATCCTGGCCCTCATGATGTTCAGATGGATCAGCATGCTGTTCTCGAAGAAGTACCCCCGGTCCAGCCTCTTCAGATCCAGGCGCTTCAGCATCTTCCTCGTGATCATCACGTATCCGTTTTGCGGGTCGAACACGTTCCAGCAGCCGGAGGCGAACTTCGTCAGGAAGGTCAGGAGGAGATTTCCGACCAGGCGGACGCCCGGCATGGCGGGCAGCTTCTCCACGTGCCCGAAGCGGTTGGCCTTCACGTAGTCGCAGGAAAAGCGGATTGCGGCGCGGGCGAAGCGGTCCAGAAACCGGGGATCCATCTGCCCGTCGGCGTCGATCTTGGCGATGAGGTCCGCCTTCAATGCGAGGGCCTCGCGGAAGCCCGTGACCATGGCGCCTCCGACGCCCCGGTTTTCGGGATGGCGGATCAGGCGGATCCGGGGATCGGAGATCCCCTCCACGGCCGCCACGGTTCCGTCGGAAGAGGCGTCGTCGACAGCGATGATCCAGTCCACGTAGGAGGGCATCCGTCCGATGACGTCTCCGATGTGCCCCTCCGCCTGGTAAGCCGGGATGACGACGGCGATGCTCTGTCCTTCGATGGGCATATGTCCTCCCTTACCGGTTGCTCTGCCGGCCGAAAACGAACGGCAGGCTCTTCAGGACCGACAGCGCCCGGCGCCAGCCGGTCGCCGAAAGAAAGCTCAGGATGTAGCGCGATATCGTGCGCGGCCCCAGGTAGAAGCGGCGGTAGAACTCCCGGTGCTTCTCCAGGAGCATCTCCGCCGTGAGGCCGCGAATAGCGTTCCCGAAGGGAGATGGGCGGATAGACGAGCAGAGCCTTCATCCGAGATGCCTTGCCGATGTCTACTGCTTCGAAAGCGATCCTGCCGCGTTCCCGACCGGCGCGAAACGGGGGTTCAATCTCATGACCTCCCGGAAATGGGCGGCGGCCTCCGGTTCCCTGCCCAACTGACGGAGGGCCATGCCCATGCCGTAATGGGCCTCGACATTCTGCGGCACGACGCTCAGCGCCGCCTGAAAATGCCCGATCGCCTCGCCGGGCCGACCCTGCAGGCGCAATGCGGCGCCCGTGTTGATGTTCACGTCGGGATCGTGCGGCCGGATGCTCAGGGCCGCCCGGAAATGCTCCCTTGCCTCCCCGTGCCGCCCCTGAAGGTGAAGCGCGATCCCCATGTGGGAAAGGACGATAGCATTCCTGTGATCGACCTTCAATGCCTCCCGGAAGTGCTTCTCCGCCTCCGCGGCATTCCCCTTCTGCAGCCAAGCCCAGCCGAGGTTGTCCTGCACCTTGCCGTAAACGGGCCGCCTGCCCAGGTATTCGTAGTACTTCTTCCCGTCGCCGTAGCGCCGGGCATTTCCCGCCTCGATCTCGAGCGCGGTGTACAGATGCTCGACGGCACTGCGGAGGTTCCCGTCGTGCATGAAGGCGTTGGCGAGATTGGCGTGGGCCCGGCTATTCCCGGGGTGCTTGCGGACGGCATCCGCCCATATGGAGACATCGCTGCGATAGTCGGCGTTCCGGGCATAGGTCGCGGCGCCCAGGAGGATGCCGGCAACCATCACGAGGCAGGGGAATCCCCGGACCATGGCGATGCTTCTCTCCGCGCCGTCCCTTGCCCGCCGCGCGGCCGCGGCGTTCCACAGTCCGTAGAGGCCCGTCACCGCGAGAACCACGACCGCAATGGAAGGAAGGTACATCCTGTGTTCGAAGGCGGCATCGGGCAGCGGCATCAGCGACGTCGGAGCGAGCAGAACGAAGAAGCAGACGCCCGCAAAGCCGATCGGCTTCCTTCGCATCAGGGCCAGGAGCGATGCGGCGAGGATCCCCACGACCGCCGTGCCGTGAAGCAGGAGGGTCCAGTCCCAGGTTTCCGCCACAGGCCAGCCGTAGTCGATGCTGAGGCCCCAGGGCAGGAAAACAAGGCCCAGATAATGGAGAATGATCTCCGGCTGCGTCCGCCAGTAATCGGTCGCCGCGAACGTGATCAGGCGGGTGCCGGACGACAGCGTGCCGCCCCCGGCGACGAGGAGACCGAGACCCAGGAGGCCGACGGCCAATCCGCCGTAGAGGGGCGCCGAGCGGCGGAGGATCGTCCCGATGCCGCCGGGGAAGAAGATCCAATTGTAGAAGAAGAGCAAAACCGGGGCGGCGGCGATCACTTCCTTCGTTCCGATGCCCAGGAGGAAAGACAGGACCGCCGCCAGGTGCCACCGTTGCGGGGCGGGGGATTGCCAGCCGCGGATCGCCAAGTAGAACGTCAGGAGGAAGCAGAGCCCCATGAGGGACTCGCAGCGCTGGATGACATAGGTGACCGCCTGGGTCTGCAGGGGATGGAGTGCCCAGAGAAGCGAGCAGGCGAAGGCCAGGGGCGCCGCCGCGTTCCCGTACCGCCCTTTCAGCGCGCCGGACAGGAAGGTCCTTCGCAGAATCCCGAAGAGGCAGAGGGCCGCCGCCAGGTGGACGAAGAGATTCAGCAGATGGTAGCTCCAGGGATCGAGGCCGCTCACGGCGTAGTTCAGGGCGAGGGAGAGGTTCACGACCGGCCGGCCCGCGATGCCGATGCCGAAGGGCGGGGCCAACACCTGCGAAAGGGGCGACAGACAGTGGATCGAGTCGTTCTCGACGATGTTGACCTGGTCGTCGAAGATGAAGGGCGCGGAAAAGGTATTGGAATAGGCGAGAACGACCGCCAGCGATAGGAGCGGGAGATAGGCGAGGGCGTTCTTCTGCAGCGGTGCAGAGGGATCACCGGATGTGCGCCTTTTTTCATCGGCGGAAAATGCATTCATGATCGGTCGCGGTTTCCCTCGCCGGTCGAGGTCGTTTCAGGTTCTGAGGCCGGCTTCAATTCCCGACGCCCGCCGCAACATAAAGCTGCGATGGCTTGCAATCTTGCACACTCCGAGGCGTTCATCAATTGAACGCCTGAAAAGACGTAACCGTCTGACCAAGTCATCTTTTAAGATATTTTCATCTGGGTTATATTCTC
>DAOSIS010000035.1:0-33308 GCA_035366835.1 Syntrophales bacterium
CCTATAGGACATTTCTATTTTGGCAACAATAGGACATTTCTACTTTGGCTTGACATTGCGGGGTTTTGCTGTTGACACCGGTTCTGTTTGCCGCTACCCTGTCCCGTCCTGGTGGGAGCTTCAACGCATGAGAATTCTGTCTTTCGGCCTGTTTTTTCTGACGTTCTTCCTGCTGTACGGCGGTCTGCACGTCTACTTCTTCCGCAAGCTGAAGCGCGCCTTCCATCCTGAGGGGACCCGGAAAATCCTGGTTGTCGCCGCGCTCGTCCTGCTGTTCCTCGCCTCGCCGATCATCCGCGTAACGGAGAGGGTCGGCCTGGAAGCGGTGGCGAAGTTCTTTTCCTGGGGAGGCTACGGCTGGATGGGATTTCTCTTCCTGTTCTTCGCGGCGTCGCTCCTGCTGGACCTGTGGGCGCTGCTTCTGCGGACGGCGGGGAAGATAGGGAAAAGGGATCTTTCCTCTGCCGTACCGGCGCCCCCGTGGGCCTTCGCCGGACCGCTCCTGATCGCGGGCGTCCTTTCCCTGTACAGTTTTTACGAGGCGCGTCATGTCGTCGTGGAAAGGATCGCCATCCGGTCCAGCAAGATCGCCGAACAGGTCGGGAGGGTCCGCATCGCCCAGATCTCGGACGTCCACATCGGACTTCTCATCGGGAAGGAGCGGATGCAGGTCCTGATCGAGGAGATCCGGAGGGAATCCCCCGACATCCTTGTTTCCACGGGTGACCTCGTGGACGGACAGCTGGACGGCATGGAGGGTGTGGCGGAGCAGTTCAAGGCGTTCCAGCCGCGGTTCGGCAAGTATGCGATCACGGGAAACCATGAGTTCTACGCCGGGATCGAGCAGGCGGTCGATTTCACGAAATCCGCGGGGTTCACCGTCCTGCGGGGGGACGGCATGACGATCGCGGGCGTCCTCAACGTCGTCGGCGTGGACGACGACACGGGGCGGAACTTCGACAACTATCGGCCGGCCAATGAGAGGGAGCTTCTCGCGAAGCTGCCGCGACGGTACTTCACGCTCCTGCTCAAGCACAAGCCGTTCATCGACAAGGAGGCCGTCGAATTCTTCGACCTGCAGTTGTCCGGCCACACCCACAGGGGGCAGATTTTTCCCTTCAGCCTGGTCACGCGCTTCTTCTTCCCCCTGCATGCCGGTTACTTCCGTTTTCTCAACGCTTCCCATCTCTATGTGAGCCGCGGAACCGGGACATGGGGTCCGCCGATGCGCCTCCTTTCTCCTCCGGAGGTGACGATCATCGATCTCTTGCCGGCGCAACGCCCGTAGGGACCGGGGCCCGGCCGGGTCGAACTTTCGGTGGACCGGAGTCTCCGCGGCACCCGGGAGGAGATGGGGTTTCAACTCGTTCCGTGAACGCAGGGGGCCGCTCTTCGAGCGGCGGGACGTGGAAAGGGGAAAATGAAAGGTCTGTTCAGCGCGGTTCTTCTCCTGGCGGTCGCTGGGGCGTCTGCGGCATCTGCGGCAGACTGGCGCCTGATCGTCGAGAGGCAGGATTATGCCGTCTATGCCGATGCCCAGAGTACGCGGCCCAGTTCGAAGACCGCGGTGCAGGTGTGGTGCAGGACAACCGCCCGGACCGACCGCTACAGGGCCTTCATGGTCGATGCCCGCAGGGAGGCGGGCCTTTCCGCCGAAGGGTACGACCGCTACGGCTACACGCTCTCGACGGAGGAGATCAACTGCATGAACACGACCTACCGAACCCTTTCCTCCACGGACTATGACCTGTCGGACAAGCGGCTGGACGCGCTCTTCCCCGTCATGCCCTGGCGCCATATCACCGAGGACAGCACGCTCTACTTTCTGACCCGCCGCGTCTGCGGCGCCGTCGGCGAAATGAAGTACTGGAACTTTCCCGAACACTGAGCGGGGGGTTCGTTTTCAGGGGACTGCAGAGAATCTGCCTTACAGGGGTGCGGGTCGTTCATGGAACACCGGTTTGTCGATCTGGCGGTCGCGCTGATCCGAAACATGTCCGTCTTCATGCTCCTGGCCTATTTCCTGACCAGGATTCCGTCTTTCGGCGATATCCTGAACCGCCGCTATTCGTGGAAAAATCGCGCCCTGCTGACGGTTCTTTTCGGGGTCTTCTCCGTATACGGAACGATCAGCGGCGTGGAAATCTTCGGGGGCGTGGCCAACTTCCGGGATCTCGGACCTGCGCTCGCGGGACTGCTGGCGGGTCCCGCCGTGGGGGCGTCGGCCGGTCTTCTCGGCGGTATCTACCGTTATTCGCTGGGGGGGCTGACGGCGCTTCCCTGCGCCATCGCGCCGGTCCTGGCCGGCCTCGCCGGCGGCGTGCTGTTCCTGTTGAAGAGGGGAAGGGAAATCCGGATCGGCGAGGCGGTCCTCCTGATCGTCGCGGTGGAGCTTCTTCACGCGGCGCTGAGCCTGGTCATCTGCGGGCTTCGGCAGGAAGTCCTGGCCATCATCCGTTCGGCCCTGTTGCCCATGGTCCTGGCGAACGGCGCGGGAATGGCCGTCTTCATCTTCATGATCAACAACCTTGCCAGGGAACGCCGGACCGAGGCGGCCAAACAGCGGATCGACAGTGAACTGGGCATCGCGCGGGAGATCCAGATGAGCATGGTTCCGAAACCGCGGCCCGTCTTTCCGCTGCACCCGGGGATCGACATCCACGCCGTCCTGAAGCCGGCGAGGGAGGTTGGGGGGGACCTGTACAACTTCTTCCCGATCGGAGAAGATCGTCTGTGCCTGGCCGTCGGAGACGTGTGCGGCAAAGGGGTGCCGGCGTCCCTGTTCATGGCCATCAGCCAGAAGCTCATCAAGGCCGCATACCGGGACGGTGAGAGCCCCGGCGAACTCCTCGGCCGGTTGAACAGGGAAATCTGCGACGGCAACGACGCCATGATGTTCGTGACGCTGTTCCTGGCCTTCGTCGACGCCGGGACCGGTGAAGTCCGGTTCAGCAACGGCGGACACAATCCGCCGTACCTGATCCGGCGGGATGCGGTGGCGAGGGTCGCCGCGACGCCCGCGCCGGCCATCGGCCTCCGGGAGGATGCGTCCTACGGAAGCTCCACCCTGCGCCTCGGGAAAGGGGAAACGCTTTTCCTGTACACCGACGGCGTGACGGAAGCGATGAATGCCGCGGGGGAATTCTATGCGGAGAACCGCCTGACGGCGGTGCTGAACCGCTCCAGGGATCTGGCGCCCGAAGCGCTGTGCCGTGAAGTCCTTCGAGACATCGAGGTTTTCGTTGGACAGGGCGAACAGAGTGATGATATTACCATGCTCGCGTTGCGCCTTCTCGGGCCCGCAGAGAAAATCGGGACGTGAGGTCCGGTCCGTCGGATCTCAAGTCGACGACCGTCGTGGAAGGGCTGCAGATGGATATCTGGGAAGACAGGCAGGGAGAGATCGTCATCCTGGCGGTGCACGGCAAGCTGGACGCGGCCACGTCGCCGTTGTTCGAAGAGAGGCTGCGGCCCATGCTGGAGCGGGGAGAGCGGAACTTTCTCCTCGATTTCTCCCACCTTGATTACATCAGCAGCGCCGCACTCCGGCGCCTCCTGATGCTGGCCAAGAAGGCGAACGAGGCCGGGGGAAAGGTCGTGCTGGCCTCCCTGAAAGGCGGCATTCGGGAGATATTCGACATGGCGGGCTTCACGCAGATCTTCCCCATCCATGCCTCCCGGGAGGAGGCGCTCCGGTCTTTCTGATACGACCGCCCCGCGTCGTTTTCGCCCGGGCATGAAGAAAAACCCTTATGGCCCAGAAACCCTCAAACCTGATCTTCGGCGTGGAGGAAAGCCCCGGGTGGGGCGCGCTGATCCTGCTTTCCCTTCAGCACATCTCGGTCATGTCGATCGCCTTCATCATCCCGGTCATCATCGTGGACGCCGTCGGAGGCACCCCCGATGATGCGCGCAGCCTGATCAGTATGGCCATGCTGGCCGTGGGCATCGGCACCATCCTCCAGGGGATCAACCGCGGTCCCGTCGGCTCAGGGTATCTGTGCCCTCTCGTCAACGGTCCCGCCTTTCTTTCGGCTTCCCTCCTGGCGGGCAAGGTGGGCGGGCTTCCGCTGATTTTCGGCATGACGGCCGTCGCGGGTTTCTTCGAGGGGCTGTTTTCCAGGGTCGTGGCGCGGATGCGCGCCGTCTTCCCCGCCGAAGTCACCGGGACGATCGTCATGATGGTGGGCATCGAGATCATCCCCATCGCCGTGCAGAAGTTCCTCGGCGTCGACAAGGCCCATCCCTCCGCCGACGGAACGGCGATACTCGTTGCGGCCATCACGCTGGTGGCCATGGCGGGTTTCAACGTCTGGGGCGCCGGCAAGCTTCGCCTGTACTCCGTCCTCATGGGAATGCTCGTCGGCTACGCCGCCGCTTTCTTCACGGGCGTCCTGACGGTCCGGAACATCGAAGCCATGCTTGCCGCGCCTCTGTTCGCCCTGCCGGCCGTGGGCCGTTACGGGCTCTCGTTCAATGCGGCGCTGCTGATCCCCTTCCTCGTCGCCGTTCTCTCCTCGGCCCTCAAGACGATGGGGGACGTGACGACCTGCCAGAAGATCAACGACGCCCAGTGGAAGAGACCCGACATGATGAACATCAGCCGCGGAGTGCTGGCCTGCTCGCTGGGCAACATGCTGTCCGGTCTCTTGGGCGCTTTGGGACAGTCCGTATCATCCAGCAACATCGGCCTCTCCATCGCCACCGGGGCGACAAGCCGCCGGATCGCTTACGGCACCGGCGTCATTCTCGTGCTCCTGGCCTTTTTCCCGAGGCTCTCCTCCGTTTTCGTCATCATGCCGACGCCGATCATGGGGGCCTCCCTGATCTTCGCCGTGAGCTTCATGATCCTTGCAGGCATTTCGATCCTCATGTCGCGGATGATCGACTCCCGCAAGACCTTCGTCATCGGCATTTCCGTGATCTTCGGTCTCAGCGTGGATTTTGCGCCGGAGCTTTACCGGAATGTCCATCCCTGGGTGCAGCCCATGTTCAGTTCCTCGCTCTCCCTGTCCACCATCTGCGCCGTCGTCCTCAACCTCGTCTTCCGGATCGGGATCGCAAAATCCGCGACGCTCTCCGTGACGCCGGGAATGGAAGGGTCGGACAGGATCTACAATTTCATGGACCAGCGCGGGAGGGCCTGGGGGGCGAGGAGCGAGGTCATCTACAAGGCGACCGCCGTCATGAACGAATTCTTCGAGGCGGCCTCGGAACACGGCCTGACCCGCGGGCCGATCGAAATGACGGTGCGGTTCGACGAGTTCAACCTGGACGCGGACATCGTCTACCGCGGGAAGCCGATCGAGTTCCCCGACCTGCGGCCCGATGTCCGGGACCTCCTGGAGGACGAGCAGGCGCCGCTGCGGCTTGCCGGCTATATGATGCGCAGCATGTCCGACGGCGTGACGGCGGAGGAGTCCGGGGACACGGCCCGCCTCCACATCCATTTCGTCCACTGACTACATCTTGACGAAGTGGATGGCGTCCTCGCCGGGTGTGGCCTTCCAGATCTTTCCGCTGGTGGGTTCGATCAGCACGACCCCGTAATCCCTCGTGACGGCGAAATTCACGGCGTGGCTGGCTTCGAAGCCCCGCAGGATCACAATGCCCTTCTTGTAGAGGTTGAAGCGGGTTCCCCATGCCTCGCCGAAAGCGATCGTCGCGTTGCCGCCGTTTTCCTTCCACAGCATCTTGACATGGGCGTGCAGCTGCAGGGCGAAATCCGCGCACATGAAGAGATCCTGTTCGGGGACGATTTCGTATACCCGGGACTTGTAGACCATGTCCCGAAGCTCGGTCAGCGTGGGAAGATAGTATTTCCCGTAGGGGATGGCGATGTTGGTCGAGCCGGGCAGCGAATCGTTCAATTCCGGCCATATCCCGCGAATGACGATGACGAGTTCCTGGCGGGTTGCCACTTCGAAGGAAGGTTCGTTTCTCACGACACGGTCAGTCAGGAGGGAACAGCCGAGGAGGGAAGCGCAAAGCGCTCCCATCAGAGGATACAGGAGGCATCTGAGGAGATGGCGTTTCATAGTCCGGCACGGGCCCTTGGATTTGACGGAACAGCTTCGCGGTTCGTTCCATGTGCGGCCTCGATGTTGTTATCGGTAAACGCGGGAAAATTCTTTAAAGGAACGGAAGGCTTTTCGCCGGGCTTCCCGCCGAGGGATTTTCCCCCGTGCAAAGACGAACGGATTCCCGGCAGAACCGGCCGTCACAGCAGCAGGCGGTTGTCCTTGGAGCGCGTCTCACCCACGCTCGAGACGTAGATGGCCGGGCGGCCGAGAACCGGGCAGCGGGCCTCGCAGATGCCGCAGCCGATGCACAGCGAAAGGTCCACGTGGGGCTGGCGGACGGGAATCTCCCTGCCGTCGCGGTTCTTCACCCGGACGTCCTCCAACCAGATGGCTTTCTTCGGCGTCGGGCAGACCTCCTCGCAGACGATGCAGGGGGTCGCGGAGGCAAAGGGCAGGCAGCGGCCCTTGTCGATCATGGCCGTGCCGATCCGGACCTCCATCTTCTCGACGAGGGGAAGGTTGCGGATGGCGCCGGTGGGGCAGACCTGGCCGCAGAGGGTGCAGCGGTGCTCGCAGTAGCCGATGCGCGGAACCAGCACCGGCGACCAGATTCCCTCCAGCCCGGCCTGCAGGAACGTCGGCTGCAGCCCCCCGGTGATGCAAACCTTCATGCACTCCCCGCATTTGACGCAGCGCCTCAGGAATTCGGGCTCCGGCGTGGCGCCCGGCGGCCGGATCAGCGCCGGGTCGGCGGCGCCGGTGCGGGAAAGCGGCGTCGCCCGCAGGAGGGGGACGCCGAGAAGGCCGGCGGAGAAGGACGCGACCAGTCGCCTCCTTCCCAGATCGAGGCGTCCCGGGGGCCGGCCGGGCGCGAGGCTGAAGCGGACGGCGTCGTTCTGGCACGCGTCCTGGCAGTTGCCGCAGAGGTGGCATTCCTCGATCCGCCAGAGTTCCTTCGAACCGGGCAGCGCATCGCCGTGGCATCCGGCTTCACAGGCCCCGCATTCGTTGCATCCCTCGCTGACGGAGCGCCGGACGACGGCGCGCCTGCCGATCAGCCCGAGAAGGGCCCCGAGGGGGCAGAGGTACCTGCACCAGAAGCGCCGCTCGACGAGGTTCAGGGCGAGGACGAGGAAGAAGAGACCGCCGACAAGGCCCGCGCCGAGGTAGAGGCTTTCCTGAAAGGGCAGGACCGTTTTCTTGAGCAGCGCATAGATCGCCTCGGAAATCCCGTCCAGCAGGGGAAGCCCTGATTCATAGGCGCTGCCGAAGACGCCGGCCGTTGCGGTGGAGAGCATCGGGTAGACGGATATCGCCAGCGAACGGATAAGGAGCGAGAGCGGGTCGAAGATCCCGGCGGCCTGAAGCGTGAAGAGCGAGGACGCAAGAAGGGCGATCAGCAGGTAGTACTTGAGCCGGAAGAGACCCGGCGGCAACGCCTTCCGGCGGGCCCTCGTCTTCAGCAGTCCGGCGAGATCGTGAAAGGTGCCGAGGGGGCAGACCCAGCCGCAGAAGGCCCGTCCCAGGACGGCCGTGGCGGCGACGACGGCGAGGGCAGGCCACAGGGCGGGCGGAAGGGACCGGTTTGCGAAAAGCGTCGTCAGGAAGAGCAGCGGATCGGCGTCGAGGAAGATCTTGACGGGATAACCGAGTTCGTTGGCGCCCTTGGCTTCGGTCTGGAGGAAGAGCCACAGGAAGAGGAGCGCGAAGAGGGCCTGGGATGCGCGGCGGATGTTCTTCACCATGGGGACTCTCTCAGGGGGCCGTCATGCCTGGACCTTCTTCATCCTCAACCGGGCGAGGTCCATCGTTCCCAGCCCGGCCTCGTGGCCGAGCCGGATGAAGCCGATGTCCGCCCCCTTGATCCCGAACAGGGTCGCGCCGTACGCGTCGACGGCGACCTGATCGGCGCCGGCGATCACCGTGTCCAGCCTCTTGACGTCGGCCAGGTCGCCCCCCTGCGGCCCGTTGTCCGTCAGAATCCGCACGGCGTCGAGGACGACGAGCGACGGTTTGAGAAAGAGGGAGACGTCCACGAGGCTTTCATGGATGCGCTGGTGGATCCTGCCCCGCCAGCCGCCCATGACGCCCATCCAGTTCTTCATGCCCAGGGTCAGCGTGGAGGTGCCGTGCGTCTTGGCGATGGGGACGTTGATGATCCGGTCCGCCTCGACGACCTCCGTGTACATCGGCCAGGACTTGATCGTCCCGCCGCCGATTTTCATGTCGCGGAACTTGCGGGAATCGGGATAGACCACCTCTGCGCCGGCCGCCGTCGCGGCGTCGAGGATGCCGCTTTGCCTGTAGCATCGCCGGGCGTCGTTGACGGGGTAGTCGAGGATCTTGACCCGCTTCGCGCCGGCCTCCAGGGAAAGCCTCACGAGGGCGGCGACGACTTCGGGATTGGTGGTGGCGGCGAATTCCGGCGTGCGGTCCCAGCCGATGTTCGGCTTGACGACGACGATGTCACCGCGCGAAACGAACTTCTTCATGCCGCCGAGGGCGTCGATCGCCGCCCTCGTGACGGCCGCCGGGGACTTGCCGGAGGCGACGGCGAGATCGGCCGCTTCGGCGGCCCCGAGGTTCTGCAGAAAAGGGTCCAGGCCGGCCGGCAGCGAGAGTGCGACACCTGCGGCGAGGGATGTCTTGAGGAAATCGCGGCGATCCATAAGGCCTCTGACTGCGGAAATGTCCGGCGATTCGGTGCCGTTCTGCCTTGGACGCGAGCGGCGACGACGCCGTTGACTCGCCGGCGAAATGATTCTATCGTCCGACCACTGTTCGCGCAAGGGGTTCTTTTCCGGCGCTTCTCATTGATGCATCCGCCGTTCCATGATATGAAATTGCGGGCTCGCCTGCGGGCTGAGCAAAAAACCTGGTCTTCCGGCTGCCATTATCCGGGCTGGGAACGTGACCATGCGACGGGAGGCGCGGAACCGTTCATGAGAAAGTCGTTCCTGAATCGGGAAAAAGCCAACCGCAGCAGTATCCAATATCGGTTGATGCTCGTCGAGTTCCTGGTCGTCGTACTGCCGCTGATCGCGCTGGTGTACGTTCTCTACGACCGGCGCGTCACCTTCGAAACCTCTCATCTGTGGATCGTTGCGCTCATCCTCGTGCTGGTCCTCTGCGGCATGCTGATCCTCCGGCAGATCATCAACCGCATCCTTTCGGTCGTGGTCATGGTCCGCCCGACGGAGGCGGGGGTCGTCCAGGCGACGCTCCGGGACGACCTGTCCGAAATCCGGGAGATCGAACAGGCCTTCGGCGGCCTCGTCAACAGGCTGGAGAAGACGACCGCCGATCTGAACCGGCGATCCGCGGAATTCCTGGCGCTCAAGGAAATTGTCGATGTGGCGAAGACCAGCCTTGATCTTCACAACCTCCAGGAGCTCACGCTGGACAAGGTGATGTCCGTGACCGGCGCCCGGATCGCATCGTTCCTGACGGTGGATCCTTCCAGGAACCGATTCCGGATCGCCGCGACGCGGGGGATCGCCGCCTCGCCGCAGCAGGATATCGACCTCCCCCTGGCGGATTCGCCGGCGCGCCTCGCCGTATCGGAGAAGAAAGCCGTGATCGTCGAGGACATCGAGGCGGACCCGCGCATCGGGCGGCCCAACAATCCGCGCTACGGTTCTCCGTCCTTCATTTGCCTGCCGATCCTCGCCGGGAGCGAAGTGTCGGCGGTGATCAACCTCGCAGGAAAACCGGCCGGAGAGGTCTTCAGCGAGGACGACGAAAAAATCACGTCCATCATGCTCAGGGAAATCAAATTCGCCTTCGAGAACGCCCGCCTCCATTTGCAGATCAAGGAACAGCTCAAACAGATCGAAGAGAAGAACGCTGCGCTGCAGGAGGAAATCGAGCAGCGCCGGAAATTGGCGTCACGGCTGAACGAGTGCGAAGATCAACTGAAAGGCATGGCGTCGGACCGGGCGCCCGGACTCGCTGCGGCGACCCGCCCGGAGGGGCAAGCGGCACCGCCTGCCGGTGGTCGCACGGGAGGAGAGGGGACCCCCAAGGAACGGGGGACGATCCTCCTCGTCGACGACGAGGACGTCATTCTCAGCGTGGCCCGGGACATGCTGGAGTCGCTCGGCTACAGGGTGATGACGGCGTCCTCCGGCGGGGATGCGCTGGACGTCTATCGCCGGTGCGCCGGCGGCGTCGATCTGATCATCCTGGATGTCACGATGCCCGGAATCGGAGGCGAAACCATGAAAGGTTTCAGGGCCGTCGATCCGCAGGTCAGGGTTCTTCTGTCGAGCGGGTACGGAAGCGGCGGATTCCTTCAGGAGGGAATGAACGAGGGGGCGCTCGGCTTCATCCAGAAGCCCTTTCGCCTCGACGATCTGTCACGGCGGGTTCGGGAGATTCTGGAGGGACGGTCGAAGCCTGCAGGCTCTTTGTGATGCCGTTGCGGCGCAGGTGTGATCGGTAATGGCCGGGATCGCTGTCCAGGATGAACTGCAGGCGGCGGAGGTTCTGCTCGACCGCCTCCCGGTACAGGTCCCTGTCGATGTTCCAGCGGACCCGGAAATGGTGGATCATGTAGTTGTCGACGCCTTCCAGGTCGGCGGCAAAGCGGCGCCGGATGAACTGGTAGAAGGGGACCGTTTTCTTCAGGAGGTCGAGTTCGCTTTCGTAATCCGAAATGCCGGCCTCGACGAATTCGTAGTACAGGAACAGGAGCTTTTCCAGGTAAAGCCGGTCGGCCATCTGTCCCAGCAGGTCCGCCGTCCCCAGCATCTTGCCCAGCAGTTCCAGCTCCCGGGAGGGGAATCGCATCCCGGGAATCTTCATGGTGAACCCCGTGCAATGGAGGATGTGGTCGAAGGCGGGCAGCTCCTTTTCGAAGAGATCGTCTCCCGCGTAGTATCGTTTCATGAAGACGATGCTGCGATCGACGTGCGCCGCGGTGTATTTTGCGCCCGTTCCCAGCCGGTCGCCCGTCGTCTGGATGTAGCCGGTGTCGTGCATGAGCGCGCTGATGACGCCCAGCGCGGCCTGCTTGTCCGTGAAGCGCAGGCCGGCGACGGACGCCCCGTGAAGCAGGCGCGCCATCGCCAGGAAGACGTCAAGGGTATGGCGAAAATCGTGGTAGCGGGTGTTGCAGGCCTGATAACCCGGGTAGCGGCCGGAAAAGAGGTGTTCCATATCGGCAAAAACGCGCCTAAGATAGGCGAAGTCGAAGGACGGCCAGGTCATGGAAAGCGTTTGCACGACTTCCGACAACGCCGCCTGATGGTCGGTCATATCGACGAGGCTGTTGAGTTGAAGGGACGGTTTGTCCATGCGTGAAACCGCCGATCTCGGCTCATATGCAAAGCGCCGGACGGGCACCCGATCCCGCCGGGCGACCGCGATGTCTTCCGGAAGCGGACGCAGGGAATGGAAAGCGAGAAAAATTTGCGAAAGCTTATAGAAAGAAGACGGAAAGGTCAAGGTTTATCTGTCGGGAAGAGATAAAGAAGCCGGCAGCCTTCTCCGGGGTCCGCTTCCCCGATTCCGTACCGGTGGAAGGGCCCTGCGTCCTCCTTCGGATCTGCATGGAATGGAAAGATAAAATGCCCGAGCCGGAAGGTCTGAAAGAAGAAACTCTCGTCGATGACCGTGGAAGAATCCGTGAGCGGAGGCATCTCCGCGGAGGAAAACTGGAAGGGGAATACCTTTCGTTCTTTTCCAACGGTCAGGTGATGGTCCGGATTTCCTTCCGGCAGGGACGGAGGGAAGGCCCGGCGGTGTCCTACTACCGGGACGGGATCGTGCGCGAGCGTGGAACCTTCCGCAACGGGAAGCTCGATGGGGAATATGCCAATTTTTATGAGGACGGCAGCCCCCGCGAACGGGAAACGCGCCGCAACGGGAAGCTCGACGGGCGTTACGTATTCTTTTTTCGGAACGGCCGGATCCGCGACGAAGAGCGCTTCAAGGACGGCAAATTCGACGGTCCCTACCGCTCCTATTACAAGAACGGCCGGATCAAGGAGGAGGGGCGTTTCCTCGACGACCGGAGAGACGGGGAATATGTCGCCTATTACAGGAGCGGGAGCCTCCGGGAGCGCGCCACTTACCGGAAGGGACGTCTCGTGGGCGCCTTCGAGTCTTTTCCGGACAGGAGACCCGAATCCGGGGGGGCCGGCGCCGATGGGTCGTCGGACGGCGACGAGCAGGCGGAAGACCTGGGACGAACCGCCGACAATCTCCTCAAGAATCTCGAGAGATTCGGCAAGTCCTGACAGTGGAACACCCCGGCGCCGCCACGGTATCGTCTCGGTTCGCTCGCAACGGCAAAAAAGGGGCGATGACGAGATCCGTCGCCTTCTGCGAAGTCCACCAGGGTTCTTCCGGTGTGAGGATTCCCTCAGAGCACTCCGCTCAGGTCCGCCCTCAGCCGGTCCAGCAGGTCGTGGCGTGTCAGGTCGTGATGGATGGGGGTGACGGTGATCATGCGGTTCGCCAGGGCCGTCTCATCGGAGTCCGGATCGGTGCCGGCCTTCGACACGGCTTCCGCCGTCAGCCAGTAGTAGATCCTCTCGCGGGGGTCCACGCGTTTTTCGAAGCTCTCCCAGTGCGGCGTTCGGCTCTGTCTGACGACCCGGACGCCTTGGATTTCGTCTTCCGGGACCGCGGGCACGTTGATGTTGAGGGCCACGCCCGGCGGCAGCGGCGATCGCAGGAGAAGTGACGCCATCCGCCGGGCAAACTTCGCGGCAAAGGCGAAATCGCCCTCGCGGTGCGTATCCAGTGAAACGGCCATTGCCGGCACGCCGAGGATCGCCCCTTCCGTTGCCGCGGAGACGGTTCCGGAATACAGGACATTGATTCCCACGTTCGCGCCGAGGTTGATTCCCGATACGACGAGATCCACGGGACCGCCCGCCAGTTCGCGAATGCCGATCTTGACGCAGTCCGCGGGCGTGCCGGCCACGGCGTAACCCAGCAGCTTTCCGTTCTTCCGGGCCTTCCGCACCATCAGGGGACGAAAGAGGGTGATGGCATGCCCGACGGCGCTCTGCTCCACCTCCGGTGCCACGACGATACACTCCGCGTCCTGACTCAATTCCCTGCAGAGGGCGGCGAGTCCCCTTGCGTAGATTCCGTCGTCGTTGGTCAGCAGATATCGCACAACATCACTCCTGCCCCGGGCAGCCGGTCGGTTGCGGTGTCACCGGATCTGGACGATCTGTCCCTCCTGGACCCGCAACAGATAGAGTTCCTTGTCCGCATCCCGCGAAGGGGTGAAGGAGGTCTTTCCGGTGACGCCGGGATATCCGGTCATCCCGGCGAGGCGCCCGCGGAATTGGTCCCGCGTTTCCGCCCGGCCGTTCTCGATGATCGAGACGGCAATGGCGGCGGCGTCGAACCAGACCGCCTCCATGCCGTCGGGTTCCCTTCCGAAGGCGGCATAGAAGGAATCGGTGAAATCGTTGAGTTCGGGGTTGAATCCGCCCGCAAAGTAGTCGTCCACGAACACGGCCCCTTCCAGATGCGGGGCTCCGCCCTTCAGGAGATCGGGTGAGTTCCAGCCGCTCGTTCCAAGCAGCTGAACACCCTTGACGTCGTGGAAAGCCAGCTGCGGGGCGATCATCTGTACACGCTCGAAGCTGTCCGGGATGAACAGGGCATCGAAATCCACGGGCCGCGCGGCCGGAAGCGGTTCCGTGCGCTGATCCTTGCCGAAACCGATGCTGTGCGGAACCGGCCGTCCGGTAAGGAAGCGGATCTCGTCGCCGAAGTCCGTCTCCATCCTGTCGTAGGCTTTCACCTTGTGCATCTGTCCCCCGAGCCGCAGGACCTCGGCGCGAAACAGCCTCGCCATTTCCTGTCCGTAGGCGTCCTGGGGGTACAGGACGGCGAAGCGGCTGAGTCCGAGCTTCTGTACGGCATAGCCGGCCAGCGCACGCACCTGCATGCGGGCCGTCAGGAAGTTGCGGAAGACAAAGGGCCCGATCTCCGCGATCCCCTCCCTCGATGTCATGGCAAGGATCGGCACTTCAAGTCGCTGGGCCTCGGCTGCGGCCGTCTGGGCCTCGACGGCGCCCAGCGGGCCGATCACGCAGATCACGCCGTCCCGCTGGACGAGTCTGGCGACGGCCCGGCGGCTGGCGTCGGGGTCGCCCTCGGAGTCTTCGATGATCAGCTTCGCCTTCGCCGGCTTCCGTGGATCGAAGAGACCGGCCGCAAGGACGGCGGCATCGAGCGCTTTTTTCCCGTAGGCGGCGTATCGGCCCGATAGGGGCAGGATGCATCCGATGGCGTTTCGGTCCACGAGGACCGCCGCAGGCGGCGTCCCGGCGGGTCCATTGCCATGGTACGCGTCGGGAGAAGGCGTCGGGGCCGGCCTGTCCGCGCTCTCCAGCGGGCCGGACAGAATTAAGGCCGTCAGGCAAGAGGCGGCGGCAATCATCCGGGTGATCTGCATTTGCGGTGTTCTCTTCATGTGCACGGCAGCCGGTTTCTCAAGGATGATGGAGCCCCTATAGCATACGCCCGGGCTTCTGTGAAGCCGACCGCTCCCTGCGGCAAAAAAGAGGAGGGCCCGGCTTGCAGGCCGGGCCCTCCGATGATCCGACAGACGCGGTTACTTCACGTCTTCGAAGTCGGCGTCGACGACATCTTCATCCTTCTTGCCTGCGGATGCCTGCGCGCCCGTCCCGGCGCCCGGACCCGCCCCAGGGCCCGCCTGAGGCCCGGCCTGGCCCTGGCCCGCCGTCTTGGCGTACATGGCCTCGGCCAGCTTGTGTGATGCGGTCGTCAGCTCTTCCTGGGCGGCGCGGAGGGCGGCGACGTCTTCGCCTTCCATGGCCTTCCTGACCTTCTGGACGGCCTCCTCGATCTTCGTCTTGTCGCAGGAGTCGATCTTGTCTCCGAACTCCTTGACGTTCTTTTCCACGCTGTACACGAGGGCATCCGCCTGGTTGCGGGCCTCGATCAGTTCCCTCTTTTTCTTGTCGTCTTCGGCGTGGAGCTCCGCTTCCTTCACGAGTTTCTGGATCTCCTGCTCGGAGAGCCCGCTCGATGCGGTGATCTTGATGCTCTGCTCCTTGCCCGTTCCCAGATCCTTGGCGGAAACATGGACGATGCCGTTGGCGTCGATGTCGAAGGTCACCTCGACCTGCGGAATACCGCGGGGTGCCGGCGGAATGCCGACCAGCTCGAAACGGCCGAGCGTTCTGTTGTCGCCCGCCATCGGGCGCTCGCCCTGCAGGACGTGGATGCTCACAGCCGGCTGGTTGTCGGCCGCCGTGGAGAAGATCTGGCTCTTGCGCGTCGGGATGGTCGTGTTCTTCTCGATGAGCTTCGTCATGACGCCTCCCAGCGTTTCGATGCCCAGGGACAACGGCGTCACGTCCAGAAGCAGGACGTCCTTGACGTCGCCGGAGAGAACGCCGCCCTGAATCGCCGCACCGATCGCCACGACTTCATCGGGATTGACGCTCTTGTTGGGTTCCTTTCCGAAGAGATCCTTTACCTGCTGCTGGACGCGGGGCATGCGGGTCATGCCGCCGACCAGGATCACCTCGTCGATGTCCTTCGCAGTGAGGTTGGCGTCCTTGAGCGCCGTCTTGCAGGGCCCCACGGTCTTTTCGACCAGGTCTTCGACGAGAGACTCCAGCTTGGCGCGGGTCATCTTCATCTGCAGGTGTTTGGGACCCGAGGCATCGGCCGTGACAAAAGGCAGGTTGATGTCCGTCTCCAGCGAGCTGGAAAGCTCGATCTTCGCCTTCTCCGCCGCCTCCTTGAGGCGCTGCAGCGCCATCTTGTCCTTGCGCAGATCGATCCCCTGTTCCTTCTTGAACTCACCGGCAATGAAATCGATGACGCGCTGGTCGAAGTCCTCGCCGCCCAGATGCGTGTCGCCGTTGGTGGACTTCACTTCGAAGACCCCGTCCCCCAACTCGAGGATCGAGATGTCGAATGTCCCACCGCCCAGGTCGAAGACGGCGATCTTCTGGTCATGCTTCTTGTCGAGACCGTAGGCAAGCGCCGCCGCGGTCGGCTCGTTGATGATGCGCAGGACGTTCAGTCCCGCGATCTTCCCGGCGTCCTTCGTCGCCTGGCGCTGCGAGTCGTTGAAATAGGCGGGAACGGTGATGACCGCGTCCTTGGTCTTTTCGCCCAGGTAATCGTCGGCGGTCTGCTTCATCTTCATCAGGACCATCGAAGAGACCTCCGCCGGACTGTACTCCCGGCCGCGGATGTTTACTGACGCATCGCCGTTCTTGGCCTCCGTGATCTTATAGGGGATCACGCCCTTGTCGTACTGCACTTCCTTGCTGTGATACTTGCGGCCGATCAGCCGTTTGATCGCATAAATCGTATTTTCCGGATTGGTCACGGCCTGCCGTTTGGCGGACTGGCCCACCAGCCTCTCGCCGTTGTCCATGAATGCCACCATCGAAGGGGTCGTTCGATTTCCCTCCGCATTGGCGATGACGACCGGATCGCCGCCTTCCATAATGGCGACGCAAGAGTTGGTCGTTCCCAGGTCGATTCCGATGATTTTTGCCATGTTACCGTCCTCCTTGGTTCGATTCGGATAAGTCCGTTGCCCCGCGAATATTCTTCGACACGGAGACACGCGCCGGCCGGAGAAGCCTTCCGTTGAGGAGATATCCTTTTTCGTATTCTTCGATCACCTTGTTGTGATCGCGGTCACCCGTTTCCACCTGCAGCATCGCTTCGTGGAAGTTGGGATCGAAATCCTTGCCGAGGGCCTCGATAGGCTGCACGCCGTTTTTTTCCAGGACCTGCAGAAATTGATCCCGCAGCAGAACGAGTCCCTGGCGGAAAGCCTCGAAATCCTGGGACTTCGCGGCGTGCTGCAGGGCCCGGTCGATCGAGTCCACAAGCGGCAGGATGTCGCGCAGCAGGGTCTCGTTACCGTACTTGACGGTCTCGATTTTTTCCTTCGCCGCACGCTTCCTGTAGTTGTCCAGTTCGGCAGCGGCGCGCATGAATTTGTCGTAGTTGGCCGCCGCCTCGGCTTCTTTGGCCGCCAGCTTTTTTGTCAACTCTTCAGCAGGATCCGATGATGGCCCGTCCGCGGGCTCCGACGATTCCTGCGCAGATTCCTCTCTTTCTTCTTCCTTCTCTTCTTTCGTCATTTCACTCCGTCTGTCCCCGTCCATGCAAAGACCGATGACCCGGTGAATCCGCGGGAAGGTGCAATGGACCGTTCTGAATGTTTCTCTATTTCACGTCCGGTTTCTGAAAGAGTTTGAAGTCCACCATCTCGCAGATGACGTGCCCGACCGTGATATGAACCTCTTGGATCCTCGGGGTGCTGTTGGAGGATACGTTGAGAACAAAATCGGCGATCCGGACGACGTCGCCGCCATCTTTGCCGGTGAAGCCGACAGTCACCAGCCCCATCTTCTTTGCCGTGTCGAGGGCCTTCACGACGTTCGGCGACGTTCCGCTTGTCGACAACCCCCAGGCCACATCACCCGGCTGGCCGATCGCGCGGATCTGCTTGCTGAAGACCTCGCTGAAGCTGTAGTCATTCCCGATGCTGGTCAGCACGGACGAATCCGTGGACAGCGCAATCGCCGGAAGCGGGGGACGTTCGATCATGAAGCGGTTGACGAATTCCGCGGCCAGATGCTGAGCGTCTGCCGCCGATCCGCCGTTGCCGAAAATCAGGATCTTGTTCCCGGCCTTCAACGCTGCCGTGATCGCCTCGACTACGTTCACGATCCGGATGAGATTTTCGCTGACGAAGCTCTCCTTCAGCTGGATACTTTCCCTAAAGATTTTCAGTATATAATCTTCCATCCGATCCCAAAGCCTCAAATTCTGCGCTAAATATAGGTATCGAGGGTGGGGGTGTCAAGGCAGGCGGCCCAGGAAAAAGCCCCCCGCCTTCGCGGGGGCAGGCTTATGCAGCGTTGCGCCGTCCGTCCCGGCTCAGGCGGTGGGAGTCTTGGCGGTTCCGAAGCGCCGGCGGTCTTTCCACTCGGAGATTTTGCCGCGGTTCCACCCGCCAACGCGGCTGAAATACTGCGTGATCATCGCGATTCCGTCCACGCGGTCGGAGCCGCAGACGGGGCAGGCCTTGCAGACGCCGCGGGTCGTGGCGCCACAGGCCGCACAGGTCGTGAAGTCCGGTGAAAAGACGATGGATTTTACAGTTGTTTCCCGGAAGGCCCTCTCGACGATCCCGGCGATTTCCCCGCCTGCCGGCGGGGGTTCGCCGGTCCATATCGTCGTCGCGGCGGTTCCCTCAATAAGAGGATGCAGGCGCCCCTCCGTCCGCGCCCGCTCCAGGGGCGCCATGTCTGCGGAGACGCTCAGGTGCGTGGAATTCGTGTAGTAGACGCCGCCCCGCGCCACCCCGCGTACGAAGCGGCCGGCTGCGGGCGAGAAATGCTTCAGATCGAGCCTTGCAAACCGGTAGGCCGTCGTCTCGGCCGGCGTCTGCTCCAGGATGAGGCGAAGACCTGTCTCCCGTTCCATCCTGCGGGTCTCTTCACGGAGCCGCGTCACGAAGTCCAGGGCGAAGCGGGCCGCTTCCGGGGTTTCGTGCAGTTCCTTCCCCTTGTGACTCCTGGACAGCTCGTTGAGGCCTGCGAGGCCGATCAGGTACACCGTCCGGTCGGCGCGCAGGTAGGGGAGCCCGTCGGTGCGCATGGCAAGGAGGGAAAGCGGCCCTTCTTCACCGAGCGAAAGCAGCTTTTCCATGAAGTCCTTCTTCTGACGGTGGGCCTTGACGGCCAGCGCCAGAGCCCCGGCGGCGAGTTCGTGGAGCAGGCCTTCATCCCCGGCGGACCGGTACCCCAGGCGGGGCAGGTTGAGCGTGACGTTCTGCATGGCGGCGGAGCGCATTTTCCAGGGCTCCACATACGGCCGCTCTTCGCCCTGGGGAAAGCCCTGGCAGGGAAGGACGGCTTCCGTTCCGCGGTCGAAGGTGAAGCAGGTATTGCCCTTTTCCGCTGCGACATCGCAGATCAGGCGGAGAAAGTCGGCCGATTCGTTCGAGGCGAAGAAGGCCTCGTTCAGGTGGACGACGGGGCGGGGGAAGACGAAGGGCTTGCCCGCTCCATCCCCCTTGCGGAAGACGTGGAAGATCGCCTCTGCGAAGCGTCTCGCCTGTCCCTCGTAATCCGACCATGCCCTGCCGGTCGGCTGGCCAGCCGGGCCGATTGCCTCGACATCCCGAAGACCGGCGGGCACGTGCCAGTACAGGTGGATGTCCGTGAACATGGACTGCCCGCCCCGGGCGGAGGTCAACTGGGAGAATTCGTAGACGAGCATCTGGGCGAACTGGCGGACCTCCTTGTCGCCCATCCCGGTCAGATAGGGCGCAAAGGACAGGTTGAGGATATCCCAGGCGATCGCACCGGCGAAGTTCGCGTGCAGCGCGGCCCCGAAGCGGACCATGTGAGCGAGCAGAACCTCCGCGTGTTTGGCGGGTTTGGCGACGTTCAGGGCGTGCGGCAGGTGGAGGCCGAACTTCTTGAGATACTCGAGCGACTGGCAGCAGTTGTAAGGGCGGTCGATGAACCCCAGCCCATGCAGGTGGACGTCACCCGCGACGTGGGCCGCCGCAACGTCGGCGGAAAAAACCTCGTGGAGCGCGAACTCCCGCTTGATTCCGTCGGCCAGGACCAGGTTCGTCCCTTCTGGGCCGTGCGGGATGTTCGCATTCTCCTTGTTCTGCAGGGAGATGAGCTGCCGGACGTCGTAGAGCGGGAAGCCCAGACGGGCATGGAGACGGCTTGCTTCCTCGAGGCCGCGCTCGACGAGCTTCGCGTCCACCAGCTCGCGGACGAGCGCCGTTGTCAGGAGGCTGATGCCGGATGAGACGATCTGGCGCTCGACTTCACGGCTGATCGCTTCCGCCGTTTCGAGGTCGATCCCGGTCTCGCGCAGGAGCCCGTCGACGATCCGGCTTCGGTCCCAGCGGGAGACGTCCTCTTCGGACGTCCTCACGAAGAGTGTCATGTCGGTGGTTTCCCGGTTGATCATACGTTCGTCGCCGAGGCCCCCTCGATCTCTTCCAGCGCCCTCTCGGCGGCCGCACTGACCGGGCCGTCGGAATCGTGGTTCAGGCAGAAGACGCGCAGGTGGACGACGCGCGCGGGGATGAAGCGGTAGATCTCCCGCAGCGGCTCGGGGGAGATGACCCCCGTCGAGGGATTGAAGACGTTCACGCGCTTTTCGGACTCCGCCATCGGATTGAGCGGCCTGGGATCCTGGGTCGCCAGGTCCACGCGGAAGGGGAGATTCTTCAGGCGGGCCGGCAGCAGCGCGCGGATGCGGCGCTCGTAGTCCGCGGCGGAGGCGAGGCCGGTGCCGCGCTGGATGCGGTCGATGGAAATCTCCGTCGAAAAGGACATCTTCCACTTCACTGCGCGGCTGTGAAGCTTTTCCCATTGGCGGGCGAGGCGCTTCCGTCCCGCGTCCCGGCGGGTTTTCCAGGTATCGATTTCGCTGAAGAGGCGCCATTCGTCGATTTTCAGGTAGGCGTCGAGGTCCTTCGCGGGATCGGAAGGCAGCAGGATGTCCATCGTTTCCCGGAAGATCTCCTGCAGATGGAGGTCGAGGGCGCGCGTCGTCCGGTGAAAATACACGTTCCCGTAGAGGTTCAGCCTCGCGTTGAGGAACCGGCTGAGGGCGGAGATGCCCGCCGCGTGGAGCGTCAGTCCTTCCGGGGAGAAAAACGTGTAGAAGCGCAGGCGGGGGATATCCACCATGTCCAGCGAGAAGCCGGTCATGTAGGCGTCGCGCTGGACGTAGTCGAGGTTGTCCACGGTGTAGATGCCCGAGAAGAGCTGCCGCAGCAGCTGCAGCCAGCGCGGGCGTCTGTCCGCGCCGCGGCCGGGCATCTTGATCAGATAGGCGACGTCGCCCGGATCGATGCGCTCTCCCCGCGCGAAGGGGCCGGAGGGGCTGCGGCGGATTCCCCGCAGGACGCGGCCGAGTTTCCCGGTGATGATCCGCTGACCCAGGTCCTCGTGCGTGAGTCCGTAACGGTTGAGGAAGTGATCGTCGAAGAAATGGCCGTAGGGTCCGTGGCCGATGTCGTGCAGGAGCCCCGCGGCGCGGAGGAGACCCTCGACGAAGTTTTCCGAGGGCGCATCCGGGCACACCTCGCGGAGGCTGGGATACAGATGGCGGCCGAATTCGCCGGCGACATGCATCGTTCCCAGCGAATGCTGGAATCGCGAATGTTCGGCGGCGGGGTAGACCCACCGGGCGCTCTGGAGTTGGTAGATTCTCCGCAGGCGCTGCATCCATGGCGAGTCGATCAGGTCCTTTTCCGTGCACTCGCCGGATTGTCCCGAAACGGGAACGGTGAAGGACGCGTACTGGTGCACCGGGTCGGCGATCAGCGCCACGCCCTGGTAGACGCCCGCGAAATCCGTCGTTGTCTTTTTCATGACCGGAAGCATTACAATATTCGCCGGAAAAGCGCAAACCCCCAAGGGCGGGCTGCACCGGTGAAGGCTGCCGGCGGCGAAGACAGCCTGGGAAAAGGGCTGCGGATACTTTCCTCGGCTCAGGGCGCAAACATCGTCAGCGTCTGTTCCTGCAGACGACGTTGCCACGATGAAGGGAATGTGTTAGTTTTCGCCCACGAAGAGAAGATGCCGGCCGCTCCTGCGGCCCAGGGATTGTCAAGGAGGGTGTTTCCGCCGATGAGCGGCGAAGTCAACAAGGTCATCTATTCGATGATCGGCGTGAGCAAGCATTACGACCGCAGGGCGGTCCTCAAGGACATCTACCTGTCCTACTTCTACGGCGCGAAGATCGGCGTCCTGGGCCTCAACGGGTCCGGGAAAAGCTCGCTGCTGAGGATCCTGGCCGGCGTCGACCAGGAATACCAGGGGAAGACGATTCTGTCACCGGGCCACACCGTCGGCTTCCTGGAGCAGGAACCGCAGCTCGACGACGGGAAGACGGTCCGCGAGATCGTGGGGGAAGGCGTCAAGGAGACGGCGGATCTTCTCGACGAGTTCAATCGCATCAGCGAGAAGTTCTCCGAACCCATGTCGGACGAGGAGATGGCCAAATTGTGCGACCGCCAGGCCGCCGTCCAGGAGAAACTCGACGCGCTCGACGCATGGGATCTCGACGCCCGCCTGGAAATGGCGATGGACGCCCTGCGGTGTCCGCCCGGCGATACGCCGGTCAAGGTCCTTTCCGGCGGGGAGCGGAGGCGCGTCGCGCTCTGCCGCCTGCTCCTGCAGAAACCGGATATCCTCCTCCTCGACGAGCCCACGAACCACCTCGATGCGGAGACCGTGGCCTGGCTGGAGAGCCACCTGCAGCGCTATCCCGGGACGGTCATTGCCGTGACCCACGACCGGTATTTCCTGGACAACGTGGCGGGCTGGATTCTGGAGCTCGACCGCGGAGAGGGCATCCCCTGGAAGGGTAACTACTCCTCCTGGCTGGAACAGAAGCAGAACCGTCTGCGCGCCGAGGAAAAGACGGAGGGCGAACGCCAGAAGACGCTTCAGCGGGAACTGGAGTGGATCCGGATGTCGCCGAAGGGCCGCCATGCCAAGGCCAAGGCCCGCATCACGGCCTATGAAAATCTCCTGTCCCAGGAGAGCGAGAAACGCGAGAAGGATCTGGAGATCTTCATCCCGCCCGGACCGCGCCTCGGCGACAAGGTCATCGCCGCCGAGGGGCTCTCGAAGGGTTACGGCGATAAGATCCTCATGGAGGATGTCTCCTTTGCGCTGCCGCGCGGCGGCATCGTCGGGATCATCGGACCCAACGGCGCCGGGAAGACGACCCTCTTCCGCATGATCACGGGCCAGGAAAAACCGGACCGGGGCGTCATCGAGGTGGGTGAGACCGTGCAATTGGCCTATGTCGACCAGAGCCGGGAGGTCCTGGACCCGCAAAAAACCGTCTGGGAGATGATCTCGGGCGGCCAGGATTCGATCCAACTGGGCGCAAGGGCGGTGAATTCCCGGGCCTACGTCGCCCGCTTCAATTTCTCCGGGGCGGACCAGCAGAAGCGGATCGCTTCGCTCTCCGGCGGAGAGCGCAATAGGGTCCATCTGGCGATGATGCTCAAGGAAGGCGCCAATGTTCTCCTGCTCGACGAGCCCACGAACGACCTCGACGTCAACACGCTGCGCGCCCTCGAAGAGGCGCTGGAGAATTTCGCGGGCTGCGCCGTAATCATCAGCCATGACCGCTGGTTCCTCGACCGCGTCTGCACACACATCCTGGCCTTCGAAGGAGAGAGCCGGGTTGTCTGGTTCGACGGGAACTATTCGGAATATGAAACGGACCGCAAGGCCCGCCTTGGAAAGTCGGCGGAACAGCCCCACCGGATCAAATACCGCCAGTTGACGAGGATATGAAAAGCCGGATCCCGGGCCGATCCCCTCTGGCTGTGGCGCTCTCCTGGAGCGCGGCGGCAAGGCGCACTGTCTGGGCGCTGGCTGCAGGAGTGACGGTCCTTGGCGCTGTTGCGGGTCACGCCGCGGAAGTGCAGGTGGCGGCGGTTCCCCCCGCGGCCGCAGGCGGGCGCGAGGCATCCGTAGAAGAGATTACGTTTCGGGCCGGAAACGGCGGCCCGGAAGTCGTCTGCATCCGGTTTGACCAGCGGCTGATTCCGATCGTCTGGAGCATCGAGGGCGAGAAACCGAGAGTGGTCATCGATGCCGAACCGGTCGCAAGGGCGGCGGCGAAACTCGGCGCCATGAAGGTGAACGGCAAGCTGGTCTGGACGGTCCGGAGTTACCTCAACGGAAAGAAGAAACGTCTCCGCGTCGTCCTCGACATGAGGGCCGGCGGGGACTATTATGTGGACCGGACATTCCGGGAGGCGGACAATCTGTACTGCCTGTCGGTAACCGAACAGGTGCCGGCCGCCGAGAAGACCGGGACCAAACCGTAAGCCGCCGAGAGGCGTGCGCATCATACCGGCCCGTGGAGGAATTCATGAGGAAAATTCTTATCGCCGTCATGGTCGTTCTTTCTCTTTCCCTCACCGCTTTCGCCCTTGCCGCCGCGAAAACCTCCTTTTTCGGAGCCGCGGACCGGAACGGCGACGGGCAATTGGACCTGAAGGAATTCGAGGACACCGTGATG
The DNA here is from genome assembly GCA_035366835.1 of Syntrophales bacterium. Taxonomy (GTDB): domain Bacteria; phylum Desulfobacterota; class Syntrophia; order Syntrophales; family UBA6109; genus UBA6109. The sequence goes on from DAOSIS010000035.1 coordinate 24,093, forward strand.
AAGAACTTCGAGGAGCTCGACCGCGACCGGAATGGCGGCCTCGACGCCGGGGAGATGTCCGCCATGAAGGGCAAGGACGGCGAGCGTCTTTTCACCGCCATGGACACGAACAAGGACGGGAAGGTCGACCGGGAGGAATTCCGGGCCGAGGCCGTCAAGCGCTTCAAGTTCTGCGATCGAGATCGGAATGGCTTCGTCAGCGTGCCGGAGTATCGGAACCGGAACGCTTCGGTCCTGATGGGGCCTCTCATGACGATCTATTACTGAGACGAAGAAGCGGGGAAACTGTCGCGAAGAGGAGGGAGGACCTTATGGAAGAAACGGTTGACAGCTACTGGCAGAAGCATCTTGCGGAATTGAAGGAAACGCTGACGGCGAACAACTTCGAAGTCTTCGTGGCCGCCGACGCGAAAGAGGCGGGGAAGATCGTCCTGGAGGAGATCCTGCCCGCGCTTGCCCCCAGGAGTGTCGCGTGGGGTGGCTCGACCACATTCACGGCGACGGGCCTTTACGAGATCCTGAAGGACCGCAAGGACCTCAGGGTGGTGGATCAGTACCAGAAGAACCTCACGCCCGAGCAGAACATCGAGATCCGGCGCCAGGAACTCCTGGTGGATCTGTTCTTCACCGGCGCGAACGCCGTGACGGAGGACGGCCAGCTCGTGAATCTCGACGGCACCGGAAACCGCGTCGCGGCCCTCACCTTCGGGCCGAAAAACGTGATCGTGCTCGTCGGCCGCAACAAGGTGACGCCGGACCTGGAAGCGGCGATGGTGCGCGTCAAGAACTTCGCCGCGCCGGCCAATGCGATCCGTCTCCAGAAGCAGACGCCCTGCGCCAAGACCGCCTACTGCGAGGAGTGCAGCGGCCCGGGCCGGATCTGCAACACCTGGACGATCACCGAGAAATCGAACCCCAAGGGGCGAATCAAGGTGATCCTCATCAACCAGGATCTGGGGCTCTAGGAAGGCGGGCAGCCAAAGCAAAGAAGCGGGAGGGGCGGAACCCCTCCCGCTTCTTTTTCGACCGTCATCGAAGGGATTATTTCTGCGTCCCGTTCGCCTTGAGGATCATGCGGCAGTCGGCCACGGTAGCCCCCTTCCCCTCGGGATGGACGAGGAGGGGGTTGATGTCCAGCTCGGCGATCTCCGGATGGTCGACGACGAGATTGGACAGGCGGATCAGGAGTTTCTCCACCTCCTCGACGTCCGCCTTGGGCCTCCCGCGGAATCCCGTGAACAGCTTGTATCCCTTGATGGCCCGGATCATCCGCCCGGCGTCGTTGCGGCATAGAGGGGCGAGGCCGAAGATCACGTCTTTGAAGAGTTCGACGAAGATGCCTCCCAGTCCGAACATGATGAGCGGGCCGAGCGTCGTGCGGTTCATGCCCAGGATGACCTCCTCACCTGAAGGCGCCATCTTCTGAACAAGCACCCCTTCGAGGGTGGCCTTGGGATCGTACTTCTTCGCGTTGTCCATGATCTTGCGGAATGCCGCCTTCGCTTCCTCTTCGGTCTTTACCCCCACCACCACGCCGCCCGCATCGGATTTGTGCAGGATCTGCGGGGATACGATCTTCATGACGACCGGGAATCCCATCCCGCCGGCGATTTTCGCGGCTTCCGTTTCGCTCTTCGCCAGTTCCGTGGGGAGGACGTTGAAACCGTAGGCCTTCAACAGCTTCAGACCGTCCAGCTCGCCGAGCCTTGTCCTGCCCGCCGCGATGCACTCGGCGATCAATGCCGCCGCACGTTCCTTGTCCTGCTTGAACTTGAATTCGGGCAGCCGCTCGCGATTCACCCACTTGGAGAACTTGTACAGGGCTGCAAAGGACTTGGCGGCGTTCTCCGGAAATTTGTACACGGGGTAGCCGTTGGTCTGGAGGTATTTCACGCCGGCGGAGACGTCGACGATCCCCATGAAGCTGCAGAGGATCGGTTTGGGAGAACGCCGTGCCACGCGGACGACGGCCTCGGCGGTTCCCAGGGCGTTGGTCATCGACTGCGGCGTCAGGATCACCAGGGCGCCGTCCACCCCTTCATCCTTGATGACCGCCTGCAGCGCGCTCTCGTAACGGTCCGACGGTGCGTCGCCGATCACGTCCACGGGATTGTGGAGATTGGCGGTCGCGGGCAGGCTGTTTGAGAGCTCTGCGATCGTTTCCTTCTGAAACGTCGCCAGGGTCAGGTCGGAGGAAATCGTCATGTCCGTCGCAAGGATGCCCGGTCCCCCGGCATTGGTGATGATCGCCACGCGGTTGCCGTTGGGGAGCTTTCGCCTGGTCTTCCCGAGTTTGCTTTCGTGCTTGTAGGTGAATGCATTCGCGTAGTCGAACAACTCGTCGATGGAATCGGCCCGGATGATGCCGGCCTGGCGGAAGATGGCCTCGTAGACCGCCTCCGAACCCGCCAGGGCCCCCGTGTGCGAGGCGGCGGCGCGCGCTCCGGCGCTGGTCCGTCCCGATTTGATGACCAGCACCGGCGTCGGCCGGTTGCCGGATGTGATCTCCTTGACGGTGTCGACGAACTCGATTCCCTTGCGCAGTTCTTCTACGTACATGACGATGACCGCTGTTTCCGGGTCGTCATGGAGATAGCGGAGCAGGTCGAGCTCGTCCACGTCCGCCTTGTTGCCGATCGAGATGAACTTGGAGAAACCGAAGTCGCGGTCGGCGGCGAAATCGAGGACGGCCGCGCAGAGGGCACCGCTCTGGGAGATGAAGGAGATGTTTCCGCAGGCGGGCATACGCTGCGAAAAGCTTGCGTTCATGCTCACGCCGGGCAGGGGGTTGATGACGCCGAGGCAGTTGGGCCCGACGACGCGGACGCCCGCCTCGCGGCACATGGCGATCATGCGGTTTTCGATCTCCAGGCCTTCCTTGCCGACTTCGCGGAAACCGGCGGAGACGACGATGATCCCTTTCACTCCCTTGGCGATCGAATCCTCCACCGCGGTGAGGGCGGCCTTCGGGGGTACGATGATGATGGACAAATCGATCTTGTCGGGAATCTCCTTGACGTCGGCAAACGTCTTGACGCTGAGGACGGATTTCGCCTTCGGGTTGACGGGATAAATCGTTCCCTTGTAGCCGCCCTTGAGGATGTTGGCGAAGATATCGTGTCCGACCTTCCCGGGCGTATTGGAAGCGCCGATGACCGCGATGGACGATGGTGAAAAAATGGCATCTAGTGAATTCATGTCTTGTTCCCTTTCCTATTAGGATATTTCAAAAAAACGCCCTCACGAACCCGCCTGTGTACGCGGACTCGGAGGGCTTCCTCTCTCTTGGCGGAGCCCATTATCCTGCAAGGTCGTGCGCCTGTCAAGAGGAAAGGCACCGGAGAAGGTCCCGGGAAGCCTCAACGGCGCGCGACAGGCATCCGGAGGGACGATTCGAGGTGAGCGGACTCTGCGACATCCATGGAACGGACCCGCGAGACGCGGCAAGGCACTGTTCCTCAATGCCGTGCGGGGTCCCGGAACGGCGGGACGTCGTCATCCGCTTCAAGACTGTTCGGGAGAAAAAAGACTTGATATCGATCGTGATAGCGGATTACTTTACTTCATAAAAGTAGTTCCGTTGAATGGAGACAAGGTAAAGGCAGAGAAAGGAGCCCGCCATGAAGATCAGCGCCCGCAATGTTTTGAAGGGGAAGGTCAGCAAGGTGACCGACGGAGCGGTGAACACGGAAGTGATTCTGGACTTGGACGGAGGAGGCCAGGTTGTCTCGATGATCTCCAAAGAGTCGGCCGGCAAGCTTGGCCTGAAGAAAGGCGCAGTCGCCTACGCGGTGATCAAGGCCTCCAATGTGATGATCGCCGTCGATTGAAAAACGGACCGCGTTCGGATTCCAAGAATTGAAAGGCTTTGCTCTCGGGTCTGGGGCTGTAGTCTGCCTTCCGTTCCGGTCGGCGGAATGGAAGGAATGCGCGGCGTCTCCGCACCCGGAAACGGAACCGCTCGCCTCCGGATTTCCCCGTCCTTCCTGACGATCCACCCTCGGTATTCGTTTTCCCTCTTCCCTGTGTTTCGATGGAGGGTACCGCACCGGAATCAAGGAGTACGTACCGTAGTATGTCATTAATGACATAATATTTCTTGACAGGTTCGATCACCGTCGGATAAATGCGGGAAAAAAAGCGGGATGGGATGCCATGAGGGGCATGCGCGAGCGGATGCTGCACAAGACGATGGACGAGGTTCTGGAGAAGAAGCCGTACTGCGGGAGCATCCTGAATTCTTTCCGGCCGGTGCTCGTTGCGCGAAGCCGTCTGATCGGCGAACTGAAGCTGGACCGCGTTGAGGCGCGACCGGACGACCGGGAACGCCTTAACGGCATTCCCCTGATACGCCGGCAACCGCTCTTCTTCGAAAGCGACCCGTGGAGAAGCATTGCCTGCTCCCTGATTCCCGCCATGCAGGAAGGTTTCCCCGACCTCGGTCTCGAGCTCGAAAAGATCAAGGTCGATATCCTGGGCGGCAGGATCCGTCTGTTCGGGTATTTCCGTCTGTTCCCCGATGTCAGGGAGGAAACCGTGGCCGAGTGGGCGGCGCAGTGCGGCGTCCGCGCGGAGACGGTCCAGTTCCTGCTGCTCAACATCGCCAGGATCGTTCTCGCGATCCGGGCGAAAAACATTGCGCCGATTCTGCGCGGTATGCGATGGGACAGGGGATACTGCCCCGTCTGCGGCGGCCTTCCCATGCTGTCGATTCTCCGGGACAAGGGCCGGCGCTGGCTTCACTGTTCCCTGTGCGGCAGCGAATGGCGGTTCCCCAGGGTCGTCTGCCCCTTTTGCGGACACGAGAGTCCGTCGGGGATGAATTTCTTCTTTCTTCAAGACAGGCAGGACGAATCCGCGTTCGCCTGCGAGGCATGCAAGCGTTATCTCATCAGCGTGAGCCGGAGCGCCGAACTGTCCGATGTCGATCCGGATATCACGGCGATTTCGCTGCTCCATCTGGATCTGATGATGCAGCAGAGGACCTTCCGCCCTGTCGCCGAATGCGGATGGAACGTCCTGTAGTGCGCCGTCTTCCTGTTCCACTCAGAGGCCGCCGGAGGGGGAGAGGGGCGGCATCGAAAACTCCTGCTAAAAATAGCATAAGTAGAAATATTCATTGACAATTTGTCGATATGGCATTAGTTGTGCCGCATTTGGCATAAACCATAAATGACATAATCAAGGAGGCGTTTATGGAGATCACCAGGAGGGGGTTTCTGACCCTGTCCGGCACGATAGGGTCGGGGATCGCCCTGTCGACGCTCGGACTGGATCTGAGTCCTTTGAAGGCCCATGCAGCGGACATCACCAAGATGGACAGACTGCGGGCGGCGAGGCAGGTCACAAGCGTCTGCTGTTACTGCTCCGTGGGCTGCGGGGTCGTCTGCAGTGTCGACCGGAACACTGGGAAGGTCTTCAACCTGGAGGGGGACGGCGATCATCCCATCAACGAAGGGTCGCTGTGTGCCAAAGGCGCAGGGCTCTTCGATCTGACGGAGGCGAACAAGTACCGCCTCCAGAAGGTCCTTTACCGGGGACCCGGCGGAACGGATTGGGAGGAAAAGAGCTGGGACTGGGCCCTGCCCAGGATCGCCCGGCTGGTGAAGGACGCCCGGGACAAGGGCTTTGTGAGGAGAAACGCGAAGGGCGAGCTCGTGAACCGCGCGGAGACGATCGCGCATCTGGGCAGCTCCAATGTGGACAACGAAGAGTGCTGGCTCATGACTGCGAAGGCCAGGGCGCTCGGCATGGTCTATATCGACCACCAGGCCAGGGTTTGACACAGTCCGTCGGTAGCGGCTCTGGGAGAGTCGTTCGGACGCGGTTCCATGACGAACCACTATATCGATCTGAAGAACAGCGACTGCATCCTGATCATGGGAAGCAACGCTGCGGAGCACCATCCCATTGCCTTCAAGTGGATCCTGCGCGCCAAGGACCGCGGCGCCAAGGTCATTCATGTCGATCCCCGTTACACCCGCACGTCCGCACGGTGCGATTACCACGTGCCCCTTCGCTCCGGAACGGACATCGCGTTTCTGGGCGGCATGATCCACCATATCCTGGAGAACAGGAAATACTTCAAAGACTACGTCCTGAACTATACCAACGCCTCCTTCATCGTGGGCGAGGGGTTTTCGTTCAAGGACGGTCTTTTCTCCGGGTACGACAAGAAGAGCCGCAACTACGACAAGGCGACGTGGGTTCTCGAAAAGGATGCGAACGGGATCCCCAGGCGGGACATGACGCTGGCCCATCCCCGCTGCGTGTTCCAAATGCTGAAGAAACACTACTCCCGTTACACGCTCGACAAGGTCTCCAGCATCACCGGCGTCTCGAAGGAAAATCTTCTCAAGGTCTACGCGGAATACAGCGCCACGGGGGCCCCGGACAAGGCGGGAACGGAGTGCTACGCCCTGGGTTGGACGCACCACACGACCGGCAGCCAGATCATCCGCACCATGTCGATCATTCAGCTGCTCCTCGGCAACATGGGAATCGCCGGCGGAGGCGTCAACGCCCTGCGCGGCGAGCCGAATGTCCAGGGATCGACCGACCACGCGATCCTCTACAACATCCTGCCCGGCTACCTGAAGATGCCGGCCGCGTCGCTCGACACGCTCGACAAGTACCTGAAGAAGAACACGCCGGAAACGAAGGATCCGCAGTCGGCGAATTACTACCAGAACTACCCGAAATTCTTCATCAGCCTCCTGAAGTCCTTCTGGGGCGACAAGGCGACGGCCGAAAACGGGTTCGGTTATTCGTGGCTGCCCAAGCTCGACGACGGCCAGCATTATTCGCTGATGCACCTCTTCGACCGGATGTATGCCGGAAAGATCAAGGGGCTCTTCGCGGTGGGAACGGACCCGGCCGTGAGTGCTCCGAACACGACGAAGGTCCGCAAGGCGCTGGAGAAACTCGACTGGCTCGTGGGCGAGAATATCTTCGACAACGAGACATACTCCTTCTGGAAGGAGCCCGGCGTCGACCCGAAGCAGATCAAGACGGAGGTCTTCCTGCTCCCCGCGTCCGCTTCCATGGAGAAGGAGGGAAGCCAGAGCAACAGCGGCCGGTGGGTGCAGTGGAAATACAAGGCGGCCGAGGCCCCCGGCGACGCGATTCCCGTGGGCGAGATCACGATCCGGATCATGGAGGAGATCAGGAAGCTCTATGAGAAGGAGGGCGGCCCCAATGCCGAGGCCATCGTGAACCTCAAGTGGGACTATACGGATTTCCGGGGAAGATACGACGCCCTGAAAGTGGCCAAACAGATCAACGGCTATTTCCTCAAGGATACGGTGATCGACGACGGCACGAAGAAAACGGAATTCCGCAAGGGGCAACTCGTCCCGACATTCGGCATGCTCCAGGCCGACGGCGCAACGTGCAGCGGCAACTGGATCATGGCCGGCAGCTTCGGCGCCGACGGCGAGAACAAGATGGCGAAAAGGGGCAAGGAAGACCCGACGGGTCTGGGCCTCTATCCCAACTGGTCCTATGCCTGGCCGGTCAACCGCCGGATCATCTACAACCGCGCGTCCTGCGATCTGAACGGCAGGCCCTACAACCCCAAGCGCAGGCTCCTGGAGTGGACGGGCGACCGATGGGTGGGGGACGTTCCCGACGGCCCCTGGCCTCCGCAGGCGGACAAGGCCAAGGGCAAATATCCCTTCATCATGAAGCCCGACGGCCTGGGCGCCCTGTTCGGGCCCGGCATGGCCGAAGGCCCCTTCCCCGAGCACTACGAACCCCTCGAGGGGCCGCTGGCGAAGAATCCCCTGTCGGGCCAGTTGATCAACCCGGTGGTCCAGATCTTCAAGAGCGACCTGGACAAGGTCGCCAACGCAAGCGCCGAGTTCCCCTACGTCTGCACGACGTACTCGTGCACCGAGCACTGGTGCTCCGGGGCGCTGACGCGCTGGCAGTTGTGGCTTCTGGAGATGCAGCCGGAACTCTACGTCGAAATCGGCGAGGCGCTTGCCAGGGAGAAGGGGGTCCGCAACGGCGAGCGCGTGAAGGTGTCTTCCGCGCGCGGCGAGGTGGCGTGCGTTGCAATGGTGACGAAGCGTTTCCGCCCCTTCACGATCGAGGGCAAGACGGTCCACCAGGTCGGTCTGCCCTTCAATTACGGGTGGCTTTTCCCCAAGGACGGCGGTGACAGCACGAACTTCCTTACACCTACCGTCGGCGATGCGAACACTTTCTGCCCCGAGTACAAGGCGTTCATGGTCAATGTAAAGAAGATTTAGACGGACGGCTGAAAAACGCCCGTCTGCGACGATCGCTGAAATCATTTCAGGAGGCTGAACGATGAAGTTCATGGAGGTCGTGAAGCTCATTGATACGACGAGATGTACCGCATGCCGCGGCTGCCAGGTTGCCTGCAAGCAATGGAACGAGCAGCCGGGCAGGCGGACACGCAATTTCGGCAGCTACCAGAACCCCCCCGACCTGCAGTCGAACACCTGGACGCTGATCCGTTTTCAGGAGTACGTCGATGCCGGGGGAACATTGAAGTGGCTCTTCCGCAAGGACGGCTGCATGCATTGCACGGACGCGGCCTGCGTGAAGGTGTGTCCCAGCGGCGCCCTCTATCGGACGCCTTACGGGACCGTGGGCTTGAAAGCCAATCTCTGCATCGGCTGCAAGGAGTGCATTGCCGCCTGTCCTTTCGACATCCCGCGGTACGACCGCGCGACGGACAAGATCCTCAAGTGCGACCTCTGCCTGACCCGCCTGCAGGCCGATCAACTGCCGGCCTGCGTGAAATCCTGCCCGACGGGCGCGCTGACGCTCGGCGCCAAGGACGAGATGATCAGGAAGGCCTACGCCCGCGCAAAGGAACTGGGCGGCGACGCCAACGTCTACGGCGACAAGTTCGTGGGCGGGACGCACGTGATCTATGTGCTGGGCGAGAAACCCGCCGTATACGATGAACTTCCCCAGAATCCGACGGTGCCCCTGTCGATCATCGTCTGGAAGGATCTTCTGAAGCCGTTGAGCCTGATCGCGGCGGGCGGCGTACTGGCGGGTTCGTTTCTGCACTACATCACGCACGGGCCGAAAGCGCCGGACGACGACGTGCAGGACGGCGATGCCGGGAAGGGAGGGAAATGACCATGAAGAAGGGTCTCATTCAAGTCACGGACGCCTTTGAGAGGGTTGTCCACTGGAGCCTGGCGGTTTCCTGCCTGATCCTGTGCATCACGG
>DAOSIS010000036.1:0-32290 GCA_035366835.1 Syntrophales bacterium
CGGCAGATTCTCCGCCTCGTTCAACGCAATGATGGCAACTGAAAGAGGAATCTTTTCCATCCATTGCCCTTCAGGGTCTTACTCGCCGATTCTTCGATAACGAAGACAAGATAACAGATGAATATCGCGCACTTCCCTCTGGATATTTCGGAGCAGGGACAAGTTTCTTCAGACAAAAAAACCTTCTTCTCATTACCTTGTCAAGCTCAACAATTCATGGTAATCGTCCGCGAAAGCAATTCTTCCAACAGGTGTCCGGGATGCTCTCCGAGACGGCGATGGGAATCGCATGCAAAATACCACAGCGCCTCCGCGTTGAAGCTTTGAAGCCGGACCGAGAATAATGCATCCATCCCGATGATGTCAATTGCAATCAGGAGGTTATCTGGGAAATGGCGAGCATAACCGGGGAAGTGAATCCGCCAAGACCTTTTGGAACCTCGAAGGTGTCGGTCATTACCCCTTCATTGAATCACGGACGCTTTCTTCGGGATACGACCGAATCCATCGTAAACCAGTCATACAAGAATGTGGAACATGTCATTGTCGATGGCGGCTCAACGGACAATACCCTCCAGATATTGCGTGAATATCCGCACATCAAATGGATCTCGGAGAAGGAAGAAGGCGACAATCCTGTTCTGGATGCCTTTTGGAAGGCCTTCTACATGTCACAGGGCGATTACATCGTCATACTGGCGCTTTCCGATGGTACTCTGGACCGGACCTGGTTTGAACAGTGCGTGAAGATCCTGGACCGCGATCCTGAGGTTTCTCACGTATGGGGCCTTTCCCAGAACATGTCGGAGGACGGCCAACTCGGGAAATTGTGGCGACCGGAGTTTCTCGAAAACCACCTGCCCCAAAATGGATGGGCAGGCTGCTCCCCTCCATCCGACAGCCCCTCGTGATCCAAGTTGCCGCCGCGATCTTTTACTTGCTGGTGTGCACAGCGCTATATTATCTTTATAAGATGACGGACAGGAGCGAGAAATATCGTGGTTAGTAAAGTGGAGAACAACACTTATCCGAAGCTATCCATAATTTCATTTTGCCTCAACAGCGGAAAATATCTGCGTGAGACCATCGAATCGGTTCTCCAGCAGACCTATAAGAATTTCGAGATCATAGTTAAAGATGGTGGCTCAACCGATGGTACCTTGGACATTCTCAGAGAGTATCCTCAAATTCGCTGGGTATCGGAAAAAGAAGGCGGTGACAATCCCATCCTCGACGCCATCTGGCAAGCTTTCAGCATGGTGCGGGGGGAATATGTCGTCTATCTGGCTGTTTCAGACGGAATTTTTGACCCGAATTGGTTCAAGCGGGCTGTGGCCGTTCTTGACTCAGACAGGCAAGTATCATGGGTATGGGGTATTAATCAATCCAAGACTGAGGATGGGCATCTCGGAGAGGTCAGTTGGCAGGAATACCTCAGGAATCCCCCTCCTCAGAAGATGGACTGGCTTCCATTCTGGTTTGCGCTCCAGCACGGACAGGAGACGAATGCAGTCTTTCGTCGCCATTTGTTTGAACAGTACTTTCCCCAAAATGATCCAAAGGAGCAATACCGCTTCAACCCTACAATGGGCTTCAACATACAGCTAAACAAAATGGGATATCTGCCCTATTTTCTCCCTATCATCTCGTTCTATGGTTACACCCACAAAGACCAAAGACAGGAAACTTATCACGATGTTATAAGTGCTGCTGCCGCTTTGTATCGCAAACAAGTTTTTCAATACCGAGATGATTTTCTCTTCGGGAGAGTCACACATCGATTCAGAGATGGTTTTTCTAACATAATACATGAAGTCAGAAGAGACGAGCTAAAATATTATTGGAAGAAGGTTATAACTTACAGAATAAAATATAATCTGCGTCGGAAATTGCTGAAGGCGGCAGAGCACATAGTCTACTGAAAGTAAAGTTCCCACGCGGCAAGCCGCGGGGGTTCTGCAACGGCTTCGCTAAACTGAGATTTGGCCGGTTCGACTCCTCCGTTCCGCTGCATTACCCTGTACCCATTCTGTACCCGCCCGAAAGCATTTCGCACATTTGTCTATTACTTTATGCATTAGGATTCATCACATGATTTCGATTCCCGCGCACTTCCGCCAAAAAGAAGATCTTGCGATACCGCCAAAATCCGCCCGGCACGTTCGAGTCTCTCCGGCGTGCCGATATCGACGAGCGGCCCCTCCGACAAGAAACCATAGCAGCCCAGATCCACAATTTTCGGGAAAAGATCATATTCCAGGGAGAAACGATCCTGATGCGGCATATGCGAAAGGATGTCGCGGCGCATGAGATAAATCCCCGCATTCACCAAACAATCCGTCCTGCATCGGTTTCTTTCTGCAAAGTTCACGATCCTGTTCGTTTGGTCGATCTCGACAAAACCGCAATCCTCCCGGGATTGGGGCCTCGAAAGTACCATAGACATTATTCCGCCTTTTTGAACATGAAAATCGAAGAACTCCAGATAATTCGTCCTGCAGATGGAATCGCCGTTGACAACCATGAATGAGGGACTGGAAGTCATCTGCGCCGCCTGCTTTACGGCACCGCCGGTTCCGAGGGGAGTTTCTTCTTCCGAGAAGTCTACCGCAAATTCCTGATCGGCAAAGTGCTCCTTGATCCGGTCCTTCCGATAGCCTACACTCAGAATAAAACGTCTGAAACCGTATTGCAGGAGATTCTCCAGCAGAATGTCGATGAAGGGCCGTCCGGCGACGGGCATGAGCGCCTTCGGCAATTCCCCGCTGACGGAGGCGAGTCTCGTTCCTTTTCCTCCGCAGAGGATGATGACATCAACCTTGTCGAGTCCGTGGCGCATATCCGCGTCTCTAGAAATTATTCTCCGGAGCGTAATAGATGATCTGGCTGCCGATATTCTCGAATGTGAAGGGGACGTGCAGGAGCTTGTGAAGTCTTTCCTTGATTCGTGTCTGATCCTCCGTCCTGGCGAAAAAGAGAATGAATCCTCCACCTCCGGCACCCAACAGTTTGCCGCCCAAAGCGCCGGCATCCCTTCCTGCCTGGTAAATCTCATCGATCTGATCGTTCGAGATCAGATCGGTCATGCTGCGTTTGATCAGCCATTGTTCGTGCAACAATCTCCCAAAATCGTCGAATCCCTCCGCATCGCGATTGAGGATGTTCAGCGATTCACGAACCAGTTCCATCATTTTTTTTAGCTCATTGGCCTTTTCGGCCGTCCTCCTGATCTGCTCACCGGCAATTTCCGACGCATTCCTGGGAAACCCCGTGAAGAACAGCATAAGCCGTTCCTGCAGCTGGTTGATCTTTTCCTGCTCCACGATGATGGGCCGGACGGTGATTTCCTGATAGCCGCCGAACTCGATCTTGTTGAGGCCGCCGAAAGCCGCCACGGTCTGGTCCTGCGATCCGACATTCTCCCCGATTCTTTCCTGCTCAATGTGGATGGCGTCAAGGGCGAGCTGCCTCTTGGTCGTCATCTTCCCCTTCAGGGCATAGAGGGCGTGAAGCAGCCCGACCGTGAATGTGGAACTTGAGCCGAGTCCGGACATGGCGGGAAGATCGGCGTTGTGCTGGATCTCGATGCCCTTTTCAAAGCCTAGATAAGAAAGGCACTCTCTGACGGAAGGGTGCTTGATTTCCGCAATGCTGTTGGTCTCTTCCCTCTTCGTATATCGTATCCTGAATTTGTAGTCGAAGAAGGGCGGCAGATAGCGGCAGACGACGTAGCAGTACTTGTTGATGGAGGTGCTCAGGACCGCCCCCCCGTTTTCCCTGTACCACACGGGATAGTCGGTCCCGCCTCCAAAAAAAGAAATGCGAAACGGCGTTCTGCTGATGATCATGTCTTTCTCCGGAAAGTCTTCTCCTTGATGCGCATATGCGATTGGAGCGGGTCCGATGTTCCGCCCTTACGCGACCCCTTCGTCCCGTGCCGAAAGGATCGGGTTCCTGACCGGCCACCAGATCTTGAATTTCGGGTCATTCCATTTATAGGTGAACTGTTTCGACCGGTCGTAATAGGTCGACTGTTTGTAATGGAAGATGGTCTCCTCGCTCAGCACCAGGTGCCCGTTGCCGTATTTTGGCGGAACGAGAACCTGCCGCCTGTTTCTGTCGGATAATACGAAGGATTGCCACTGACCAAAGCCTGGAGAGGAGGTATTACAGTTCACAACGACGAGATAGAACTTCCCATAAAGGCACGATATCAGTTTCCAGGTTTCATCATCACCGTGTATTCCCCTCAGGACGTCTCTCGCCGAAACCGAAATGTCGTCCTGAATGAATTTTATATCGACGCCCTTGCTTCGGTACAGCGCCTCGTTGTATGTTTCGACATACTCGCCCCGGTGGTCTTCAAAAACATCGAGATCGATGAGAAGCACGCCATCGAGCTTCGTCTTTTGAATTTCCATAACCCCTCCCGTATTCAAACAGGATAGACTTCCTCCATCCTTAGAACCTTGGCTTCCAGATGATCAGCGATGCCTCATGGATCACGCCTCCGAGGAAGGGTCTCCTCGCCTCCACGATCTGGATTTCGCCTCTCTTCTGCCGGTCCAGCAGCGCCGTGTAAAAACCGGAAAGATAGTTGCGTTTCCTGCAGTACATGAAGGCCAAGTAGTCAAGCGCATCACCTTCGTCGTAGAATTCGAGGATCGGCTCGTAATGAAGGACGATGCCGGGCCGTGCGTTCAGAAGAAAAGAGAGCAATTTCTCATGCCCCTCGCCGATCTGCTCGAGGGCGTGGATCGTCATAATGGCGCTGCCAGGTTCTATCTCAACCGCCGGGGAGACGCTCATCATGTCGAAGAGAGTGGCTTCGATCGGACGCTTGAGAGAATCGGCCAAAACCTTCGCAATCTCGGTGGATGCCGGCGCCCAGTCCAGTCCGATCATGCGCTTGGAGGGAAACAACTCCGACAGCATGAAGAGGTTCTGGCAGCTTCCGCAGCCGATCTCATAAATAGACTCAAAGGAAGACAGATATCCGCTGAAGAGGAGATACCGGGCCAGCGTAAACAAGTCGTATTCCAGATTCGGATTCCTGCTGACAATGAGCTTCCTGTCGTACCGTAGGAACTTTCCCGGACGAAAATATCTTGGTTTGAGGTTTTCCGCGGAGGTTCCCTGCGAGAGCAGGGCGTCGAGATTCTCCCTCCATCCTTTTTCAAAGGCCGCCAGATTTTCTTCAGCGGTTCTCCGGATATCCTGTGCGTTGATGCGTTTCAATACCTGCAGGAAATATTCCTTCAGCTCTTCGGAATCGGCTTCGCGATAGGTCGCATCCATTCTGCCAAGGTATGACAGGAACGGCTCGGGGAGCTCGTTCGGAGAAACGCCGAACATCCTGCAGAAGTCTCCAGCACCGATGGTTTGTTTTTCAGCCATCTCTTTTCACCAAGGCGACACGCCCGACTTGCGGGACGCAGGAACAAAGAAATGCCGACGACGGTTAAGCCGACTGCCCCGGACCACTCTCCTTCAAACGATCGAAAAGTGCGTAGGCCTCGTCCTGGTAGCGGATGAGGTCGTCGTTGGAAACCTCGGACAGGTTGATGGCCACACTGTCGTAGTAGTTCAGCGCCTCCATCTGTTCGAAGCTCATGGGATCCGCTAGCCCCTTCTGAACGGCGAGATCATAATCTCTCGTCCCCGGATAGGGAGAAAGGATCATGAACTTGGATTGTTCTGCATCCAGTTCAAAGGCAAAGTCAAGCGTCTCTCGAATTGTCTCATGGGTGTCGCCGGGCAAGCCGAAAATATAACTGGCGATGACGGGCAGTCCCGCTTCCTTCATGATCCTGACAGCTCGCCGGAATTGAGCCTTCGTTTCTCTCTTCCCGATCCTCTTCAACATCTCTTCGTTGCCGCTTTCGACGCCGATCGCCGCGAAGGCACATCCGGAATCCCTGAGGATACGGGCGAATTCGTCCGAAACCGAATCAGCCCTGATCTGGACGGTGTAATGGATGTCCAGTTCTTCCTCGATCACGCGCCTGCAGATGGTCGTCGCTCGCCGCATGTCCGCCGCGAAGGTGTCGTCCCAGAACATGAGGTTGCGTATGCCAAGCACACGGGCAATGTGCCGGATCTCCTTCATTACATTGTCTACGGATCTCACGCGGAGCTTCTTCTTCCATGTGACGCAGGAGGCGCAGAAGCTGCAGTCATATGGGCAACCCCTTCCGGAAAACAGGGCCAGGTGGCTGCCGGAAAAATAGGCCGGATCGGTGTACTGGTCGAGTTCCATCAGATCCCAGGCGGGAAACGGAAGTCCGTCGAGGTCGTTGATGAAGGGGCGGACGGGGTTTACTCTCACGCCGCCGTTTTCCGCAAAAATCAGATTCCTGAGATTCAGCGGATCCCGCCGGGACTCCAGCGTATCGATCAGTTCAAGAAGAGCCTCTTCGCCTTCGCCTGCGATCCCGAAGGAAATCCCCTCATGGAGGGCCGAGTGGGGAGAGCCTGTAACATGGGGGCCGCCGGCGATCACGACTACACCGGGATCCAAGTTCCTGATCGCCCGCGCCATCCTCACGACGGTCGGGAATCTGGGCGTCAACGTCGTGATGCAGACATAGCGGGGCGATTCCTGCAGCACCGTCTCCGCCATGGCTTCCACCGACGCTATGTCTTTTGTCTCGAAATCGACGAGGCGGCAGTCGTAGCCGCCACGCTCCCGGAGGTAGGAGGCCAGAAGCGCGATGTTCAAGGGGCACCGGATGACGCCCTGCTTCTTCCACTGTCCGGTTTTCTGCAGATTCGGAGGTCTCACGAAGACGACCGTTGCCTTCCCCATTGCCGTTCACTGCTCCTCAGACAAAATGCTGTAGCGGTCGATCAGCATCGTCCGGTTTTCATGGTACCATCGGACGGTTTCCCGTATGCCCTGCTCAAGATCGTACCTGGGTGACCAGCCGAGCCTCGTTCTCGCCTCTTCGATGCTCGTCGTCCGGTACTGCTCGCCCGAAGGTTTGGAGGCGTCCCACTTGAGGGTGATGTCCGTGCCGAGTATTTCTCTCACACACCGCACGACTGTTTCTGCCACCGTCCTGATGGTGGCAGGCTCGCCGCTTCCCGCATTCAGCGCAGTTCTTTCATTTCTTTCCACCATGAGGAGCATGAGATCCGCCACGTCCTCCGCGTAGACGAAATCCCTCACGGCAGTGCCATCGCCCCAAACCGTCAGGGGATTTTCCCCCGCAAAGAGCCGGTGGATGAGGGCCGGTATGATCAGGGCCGAACGTGGATCGAAGTTGTCGAATGGACCATAGGTGTTGGCCGGGCGGACGGTGAGAAAATTGTCCAGATGGTATTGAAGCCTGTACGCCTCAATCTGCATTTCGCCGATCAATTTCGCCATGCCGCCGAACTTGTCCGAAGGATGCGGAAATCCGCTGAAGGCGTTCTTCTCTTCAAAGACTCTGGCCGGAGGGTAGATACAGATGCTGCTTGCATAGAGAAAGCGCTCGATGCCCGCCCTTCTTGCGGCCTCCATGACCTGAATATTCATCAGGATGTTTCTCACCAGAAAAGTCGAAGCCTTCGAATGGGACACGCCGATCCCGCCCTTGATGCCGGCGAGATGAAACACCACATCGATGTCTTTCAGCGCAGCTTCGCAGAACGACTTCTCGCAGAGATCGCCTTTCATGAATTCAATGCGGCCGCCGAAAGGACCTTCTTGGTCGAGGCTCGCGACCCGTACGCGGGCGCCCATCTCCACCAGCTTACCGACGAGGGGTATCCCTATCAATCCCGTGCCGCCTGTCACGAGAACGCTCTTGCCTGCCAGAAAAGTCATCGGGTATTCCCTCTCTTTTCCTGTACCTGTCCGACCGTGCGCCGATACCATTCAATCGTATCCTTCAGTCCCTCTCTGAGACTTACCTCGGGTTCAAAGCCCAGGATTCGTCTTGCCTTGCCCGTATCCACGACCCGGACCGGAATGGCCGTGGGTTTGGAGGCATCGAAGACAATCCGGGCTCTCTTGTGGTCTGCCTCTCTCAGGATTATCTCGACGACTTCCCGGATGGTAACCCCTCGGCCATAGCCGATATTCACGGGATCGCATTCCGCATATGCCTGCAACGCCAGGAGACACCCCTTGGCCAGGTCTCGAACGTGAAGAAAATCCCGAACCTCGCCGCCGCTGCCCCAGACAACGAAAGGATCTTCTTTTTCGAGCGCCCGCCGCACCAAGGCCGGAATGACATGTCCCCTTGCCGGATCGAAGTTGTCCCGCCTCCCGTAGACGGCCGTCGGCCGGACCAGTGCGATCTTCATCTCCGACTGCCCATGGACGAACTCCGCCAGGCGTTCTAGATAGCGCCGCATCCAGCCATAACCGAAATAGCCCGGGAAGGTCGGCCCGCTCCACATCTCTTCTTCTTTCACGGGATGACTGGCAACGGGGTATCCCGTGCTGCTCCCGAAAAGGAGGAATCTCTTGGCACCCGCCTTCCACCCGGCTTCGAGCATCAGGGAAGTCATGATCAGGTTTGGGGTGATGGCGCTCATGACCTGACTTCCCTTCAACCCCGCCGCGCCGACGCATCCCGCGGCGTGAAAGATGAAGTCCATCCCCTCCGCAGCTCTGAGGCAATCCTGGGCCGTCGTCAAGTCGGCCTCACAGAAATCGAAGTCGCCGCTGTCGACGGGCATCGGCCGTCTGTGAACGGTCACGCGGACGAGGGTGCCCTGCTCTTGAAGGGCTTGCGCGATATGGCTGCCCACGAAGCCGCTCCCACCGGTGACCAGCACCTTTTTCCCTTTATAGAACATCGTCCGCTTCTTTCGAGTAACCGGGCGTATTGAAGCTCTCCGGAGCAAGCTCCGGAGAATCTTCGATCCCCAACGAAGAGATCTTAAACATGATTCGCTCGCTTACCCCGCAGCAAGCTGCGGGGGATGCGCTCGCTGCCGGATTCAAGAAACCAGCTGTTTCAAATATGCCCTGATGGAATCAACATCCAGGCCCAGCGTCCGCCGGACATCCTGCAGCGTGCCGTAGCAGCAGTGAAACCTGTCGGATACTCCGTAAGAGACGGTCTTCACGTTGGGAACCTCGCAGATCGCCGCCTGCAAACCGAAGGCGTCCTGAATGACCACGATCTGCGTGTCCTGGTACCTGCGGATCAGGTCTCTGTCGATGGGTTTGATCGTGTGAAAGTAGACGAGATTTACGTTCAATCCCCTGCAGGCTGCGTGGACATTCTCCAGTATGGGTCCCGCAGTCATGACGGTCACGTCGGATCGCCGGTCCTCGATGACGACCCCTTTCCCGAAGGCTACGGGGATGTCGATGGCATGAGGATGATCAGACAGGCGGAAATAGGTGGCCTTTCCGTTGCGGTACTGGCTGCGTATCAGGACGTCGAGTTCTTTTCTCGATCCGGGCTGAAGGACCTCCATTTCGGGCAGCAGTCTCAGGATGGCCAGGTCCGTGTAGGCATGGTGCGTGGCGCCATCCCAGGCATAGTCGAAGGAGGCGCCGCAGGAGACGATATTCCCACCGAATCGGTTGTAGCACATGTCCAGCTTGATTTGCTCGTAGCTCCTCTCCGTGATGAAGGGCGCGATGGTATGAACAAAGGGGAAGATCCCTTGGGCGCTCAAACCGGCACCGACGCTGATCATCGTATTCTCGCAGATGCCGAGATTGTAAAATCGGTCCGGATATTTTTCCTTGAAGTCATTGAAGAGATAAACACTGACATCGCCGAATATCATGACGATGTCAGGATCACGGGATGCCAGATCCATGATTGTGTCCCTAAACTGCCGCCTCATCCAGTTCCCTCGTCAATGTCTTGTATTCTTCATCGTTCGGAGATTTTCGATGCCATTCGTACTGCCCCTTGATCAGGGTGCTGCAGCCAAAACCCTTGCAGGTGTGGGCGACAATGACATGGACCTGCCCGGCCCTCTTTGAGAGGGCCTCTTTTAACGCATTGACGTCGTGACCCTCTGTTTCGGTGACGTAGCAATCAAAAGCCCGGAATTTGTCTGCTGCATTCCTTATCTGAAGGCCCCTGCCGTGTGACTGATTGTCGTCGTAGATAATGGCCAGATTATTCAGCTTGAGATGGCTGGCCACCAATGTCGATTCCCACACGGAACCTTCGTTGGCCTCGCCGTCTCCGATGAGCGTCACGACCCTGCGGTCGCTTCTGCGGATCTTCAGAGCGAGCGCCATACCGACTGCCAGTCCGATCCCATGCCCCAGAGATCCCGTGGACGCCTCGATGCCGGCCACCTTGAAGCGGTCTGCATGACAGCCAAAAGTCGACCCGAAGGACCCAAAAGAAACCAAGCCCTGCCCTGGGAAATAGCCGTGATGAGCCAGGACGCAGTAATGGGCGAGGGCGCCGTGGCCCTTGCTCAGGATGAAGATGTCGCGATCTTCCCAGAGGGGGCGGCGTGGATCATGCCTGATGGACTCATAAACGGCATAGAGGCTTTCCACGATGGAAAAGCACGTGGGGATATGGCCGTGGCCGCTTTCCTTCGCGATCCTCAGAATTTCTTTCCGTATGCCCTTGCAGACCTCGTTCATTCGATCTCCATGTAGGAGATTCTCGCAGTCATCGGAAGTCTCCTGATCCGGACATTGTTTAGGCCGAATACCTCGCTCAGCGCGATCGTCTCTCCGGGGAATATGTCGTCGCACAATTCATCGAAGACCAGAATGCTCCCCTTGGACAGATGAGGTTTTACCGTCTCCAGCGCAACTCTGGTCGGCCGATAGATGTCAAAATCGAATATGGCCAGAGAGACGATCGTTTCCGGATGCTTCTCGAAATATTCGGGAATCGTTTCCGCGGCGTCCCCCTTGACGAGTTCGTATTTTTTTAGATGAGGAATGGGATTCAGATTCTCCTGCAGGGACAGGATTTCATCGAGAAAACGATCGTATCTTTCCGTCACGGAGAAAGATCCGTCTGTACATTTGCACCGTTCACCGTCCTTCTCACCAATCCCGACGAACCCCTTGAATGTGTCGAAACCGATAACCTTCCGGTGCCGGTTGAACGGTTCAAAGATGCCCCTCAGGGCGGACATCAGAGACAGCGTCTGGCCCCACCTCACGCCGAACTCCATGATGACGCCGTGGGTGTGGAGAATTTTTTGATAGACCTCGTAGAAGAACAGGATCCGCGACAGGGCTTTCGACGTCAGGAACAATCCCAGGTTGGGAAGGATCTCGTCGTCCGGAAGCGGCGAACGCCGAAATTGTTTCACCAGGCGACCGAGGCTTTCCTTCTCGTCTGTACTCGAGAGAACAATGGCATCGTGCTTTTCCGTTTTCATTTCTTCCACCAATCCTTGTTGTTGATCCACCACTCGGTGGTTTCCCGAATCCCTTCCTCCAGGGTCTTCGCAGGACGCCACCCGATCGCCTCCCGTATCTTGGAGCAATCGAGCGCCCGGAACGGAATGGTCGCCGGTGCCTGTTCCAAGTAGGTGATGGTCTTCGGTCGATGCCCTGAACATTTCAGGGCCAAGGCTACGACCTCCCCGACGGTCGTCGTGATCCCGGCGCCGACGTTGAACGTGTCGTACTTGATGCTGCTGTCATCGAGCAGTTGGACAACGGCCCGCGCAAAATCTTCTCCGTAGACGACATCGCGTACAACGCCCGCGTGGCCCCAGACCTCGAAGGGATCTCCCCGGTCAACGGCTTTCCGGATGATGGCAGGAATGAAATTGGATGCCGCCGGATCGAATTTCGCATAAGGCCCGTACAGATTCGCTGCCCTCACCGTGATGATGTCGATGCCTTTTCTATCATGCCAGAACCGGCACAGCTTCTCGGCGAATCTCTTTTCCCAGCCGACGCCCAGATAGAACACGGGAGGGTCCGCGTTCAAGTCCAACTGGTCTTCGCGGATAAAACCGGCAAACTCCTGGTAGACCGATGCCGTGCTGATGAAGACGACCCGTTCCAGGTTCGCGAGACAAAAGGATTCCAACATCTGGGCATCCATGACGGCATTGTTCGTAACCTGCTTCTCCGGAGAAAGGATCGTCCCCTGGGCGCCCGCTGTGTTGGCGGCAGCCGTGACGGCACAATCGCACCCCTGGATCATCCTGCGGCAGTCCTCTCTGGAACGGAGGTCTCCGCGAACGTACTCGACCCTCTCGTGCTTTACGAAGGGAGGGGTCCGGTGGTAGGCCGCCCTGATCTGGACGTCGGGATATTGATCGACCAGGCATCGGATCACGCTCGAACCGGCCAGCCCCGTCGCCCCCGCCAGAAAGACCGTCTTGCCCTTCAAGTACATGTTTCGTCCTTCAGGGACATTCCCGTCATGGCGTGTCCCTATTTCACCACCGTCAGGGACTTCCAGGGATTCCGGGACAGTTCGTCGCGCCAGTACTCCAGCATGTCTGCCAGTGTCTTTTCGAAGGGGATCTCCGGAACCCATCCGGTCTTGGCGTGGAACTTCTCCGTGCTGGGAATCTGCAGAGTCACATCGGAAGGCCTGAAAAGCCGGGCCTCCTCGCGAATCTCGAACTTCGTCTTGGACAGAGAAAGCAATAGGTCCAGGGCTTCGCCGATGGTCATCGTCCTCTGCCCCCCGATGTTGTAGACTTCTCCCGGTTCACACAGGTTGACCAGCAGCCAGTAGGCCCGCACGGCATCCCTTACGTCACAGAATGTCCTCACAGACTTCAGATTGCCGACATGAATGATGGCCTCTTTCATCCCTTTTTCGGCCGCCGCCACCTGCTTTGCGAAAAAAGACAGCGCAAAGACGTCGCCGCGTCTCGGGCCGGTGTGTGTGAACATTCTCGTCCGAATGGTTCTGATGCCGTGGGATACCCAATACTGAAACGCAACCATATCCTCTCCGACTT
Source organism: Syntrophales bacterium (assembly GCA_035366835.1). Classification (GTDB taxonomy): domain Bacteria; phylum Desulfobacterota; class Syntrophia; order Syntrophales; family UBA6109; genus UBA6109. The sequence goes on from DAOSIS010000036.1 coordinate 12,874, forward strand.
TGCTCACCGCGTAGGGAGACGCGGGTCGCAAAGGACAGGTTTCCCTGATGGGGATGTCGGCCGCACTGACCTGGCCGTAGACTTCCGACGACGAACAGACATGAATGACCGGGTCTATTTTCAGGAGTCGGACGGCTTCCAAGAGGTTGGCTGTGCCGATGACGTTGGACCAGAGGGTCTGTATCGGTGAGTTAAAACTTGTTAGGACATAACTCTGTGCAGCCAAGTGGAAAATCACATCCGGTTTGATGGAATCCAGGTGCCGGATCAGCGCGCTCAAATCACACAGATCGGCTTCCATCAACGAGACCTTATCGTAGATGCCGGCCAGGTTCTCACGCGGACTTCGCCAGCGGCAAAGGCCGTAAACCTCATGCCCCTCGCCTCTCTGCAGAACATATTCAGCGAGGTGACTCCCGACGAATCCGGTAATTCCGGTGATGAGAATTCTCACAGTCTCAACCTCTTCACGAGCAAGTCTGAACCCCTGTCCCGGGCAAGGTGGGTTCTATATCACAACATTCCGATCAATAGAATCCGAATCACGCGAGAAACGAACGGTCATCTGCGGCGAGAAGCCGGCAAGCTCTGGTGGCACTGAAAGGATCGATACAGCTATCTTGCTGAAACAACAAGCGATCACCGTTTCGTAAGCTCGAAGATGCCGCAGCCGTAACGGCAGGAATAGTTGTCTGCCACCGCCTTTCCCTCCAAAGGGACATCCGCGAAAAGCTTTCCCGCATCGTCGACGTAGGAAAAAGATTCGAGCCTGTACCGTCCCTCAAAGAGCTGGAGCAAATACTTCAGCGAAAAGACGCGGTGGGCGTCGAACTCGATCCTCTGCTCCCCGATGGGTACGGAGAGATACAGCCTTCCCCCTGTCTTGAGCATCCCGGAGATGTTCCGGAGGCCCTTGATGTGGCCGCTGTAATCGACGGGGTCGCCGTACCGGCCCAAGCCGAAATGTTCGAGGGCATGCAGGCAGGAGACGGAATCGCAATAGTCCCGAAGCGGGAAATGGTCGTCCATGATATCGGCGCGGCGGAAGCGGATGTTGGGAATGTCGAGCCGCAGGTCGCGGATATCGAGGACCTCGATTTCCCGGAAGGCCGCCACGTGCGCCACGAAGCCGTCGATCCTCGAGCCGACGTCCACGTGCTTGAGCGGCCGATTCCGGAACACCCGTTGCGCCACCAGCAGGTCCTGGTGGAAATAGTGCCCCGATGCTTCCCCGCTCTCCTTGTAGCGGTCCTCCACGCAGGGATACATCTCTCCGAAGGGGAATTCGCCGTCCCGGCCTGCCTGTTTCTTTATCGTCCGATAGTTTCTGAGAAAGACGGGCATGCCGCGCAGGAAGACAAACAGGGGGACACCCTTCACAAGAAGCCGGAAGCGCATGGGAGGTCAATTCCTCATTTTCTTGATTGTTTTTTCCATAACACAAACGAGGCCCCGTGCAAATCGTGAAATCGATTTGAAAATGTGATAGTTGAAACCAGTAATTTGACCTAATGCGTTCATTCTGCAGTCTGGGACACCTGTCGAAAGTATGGAAGAAGCACGAAACAGCACGGCTACCGAAAGATTTTATGCCTTCCTGAACCAATGCATCCCCTGGCTGATCGGCATCTTTCTTTTTTTCAACCCCTTCCCGCACACGACGGCTGTCAAGGAGATCAGCTTCTATCTCTCCCTGCTTTTCTTTCTTGTTCTGCTTTTTGCGAGGAAGAGAGGCTTCTCTTTCCGTACGCCCCTCTCGATTCCCTTCGCCCTATTCGTCATCTGGAGCTGCATCGGGCTTTTCTTTGCCCTGAACAAGCCTAACTCATTTCACGATATCTACGCCCACTTGCTGAAACATCTGTTCGTCTTCTACATCGTCGTCAATTTCTTCTCATCGGAAAAAAGATTTCAAGCGATCTTATGGGTTTTCATCATATCCACCGGGATTCTCATTTTCATTTTGTTGATTCATGAGTACGCGATTCTGCATCGACCGCTCCGCGAATTGTTCGGGCTGTATTTTCCCGAGATAGCGCCGAACATCATCGCGCTGCTGACGCTGTTCAGCATGCTCTTGTCGATCTCCCTGATCAGGGACGTGAATCCGACCTATCGCAATATCGTCCTGATCGCATCCGTCTGTCTTTCGGCGTTTGCGACGGCGGCGACGCAGGCAAGGAGCGCCATCCTTGCCATGATCGGCGCGATCGCTGTTATTTTTCCGCGTAGAAAAAAAATCCTCCTGTGGTTTTGCGTCATTACGGTCGCTCTTGCAGCGGCATTCATGCCCATCAAAGACCGGTTCACGCTGGATGCGATGCGGCAGAAGATGAAAGACGATCATCGGCTGAGCATATGGTTATGCTACGCCGAGATCATCAAGGATCACCCCATCGTCGGCGTCGGCTTCGGGATGCAGACCTGCTACGATGACAAAATGCTGATGAAATACAACCAAAGGGTCCCGGAACAATACCGGATGACGCATCTTTATAACGCCCCCCACAATCTCCTCGTCGATACCGCCACGCGCACCGGACTTGTCGGACTGGCCCTGTTTCTCTATATCCTCTTTTCCTTCGTGAAAATGGGATGGCATCTGATCCGCAGGGGGCGGAATGAATTCATCAGGGACTGGAGCCTCTGCATCATGGGGACGTTCGTCGCCGTTTTCATCCAGGGGATGTTCGAAAACACCCTCAGCGGTCCCCCGGCCGTCATCCTGTACAGCATCTTCGCCATGATGACCATCCTTTGGCGGATGCAACACGAACCATCGGGCGCGCCCCGGACCGGCGCACCGGCACCGGACGCACCCGGCAAAGCGAATCCCTGAAGGCGGAAGGCCGGCGATATGCCCACGGACGTCAGAAGAAACAAAAAAAAGATCGCCGTCGTCATTCCCAAGTACGGGCTCGTGGGCGGAGCGGAGCAGTTCGCCGCCGAATTGACGGAAAGAATCGCCCGAAACGATGTCTACGAGATCCACGTTCTCGCCAACCGCTGGAAGGTCCTGTCGGACCGCGTCACGTTCCACAGGATACCCATCATCTCTTTCCCGAAATTCCTGACAACGGCCGGCTTCGCGTGGTTTGCCGACAGAAAGATCCGCGCCGAGGGCTTCGATCTCGTCCACGCCCACGACCGGATCTTCAGCGCCGACGTCTTCACGATGCACGGGATCCCCCACCGGCTCTGGATCGAAGAGGTCCGCAGGAGACGCCTCAGCCTCTACGACCGCGCCACCGCGCGCGTGGAGGAACGCCTGGTCCGCAATCCCCGCTGCCGGCTCTTCCTCGCCGTCTCCAGCCTGGCCAGGGAGCGTTTCCTGAGGGCATACCCGGAGGCGACGGCGGTGGAGGTCATGCATCCCGGCGTCGATCTCGACCTTTACGAGAGCCCGCGAAAGCATGCCTCCCGCGGGGAAACGCGCCTTCGCTACGGGATCGGGCCCGCGGAAACCGTCATCCTCTTCGTGTCCATGAATTTCGAAGTCAAGGGCCTCGACCACGTGCTTGCCAGCCTGTCCGCCTTGAGATCCCGCGAACCCTCGCGCCCCTGGCGCCTGCTGGTCGTCGGCCGGGGGAACCTCCGGAAGTACCGGCAGATCGCCGAGGGACTGAAGATCAAGGATCGTGTCCTCTTCACGGGCGCCCTGGAGCGTGAAGAACTGGTCCGCATGTACTGGACGGCCGACCTCTTCTGCATGCTCTCGGAATTCGACACTTTCGGCTTGACCGTCCTCGAGGCCATGGCTTCGCCGCTGCCCGTTGTCGTCAGCGCCCGCGTGGGGGCAAAGGATCTGGTCAGGGAAGGGGTGAACGGGTTTGTCGTGGAGCATCCCGGGGATTCCGGAGCCACGGCCGATATCTTCGCGCGCATGCTCGATGGGAATCGGAGGACGCAGATGGCAGGGGAAGCCCTGCGCACGGCCCGCATGCACAGCTGGGAAGCCGTCTCCCAACGGATGCTGGCGGTCTACGAACGGCTGCTCGCGCCCCGCGGCAGGGGCTGACACGCCGGACCGCGTTCCCGGCGGTTCCCGCCGAACATTCCCGTTGAAGATTCTCCCCCGATCCGGTATGCATGCCCCATGACCGAGCCCACCTGCAAGAGCCGGAATGCCGGCGATTCCCAGCCGCCCGACGTTTCCATCGTGATCGTCTCCTACAACACGGCGGATCTGATCGGCAGATGCCTGGAATCCGTTTTTGCCTCGCGCGATTGCCGTACCGAGGTTTTTGTGGCGGACAATGCCTCTGCGGACGGCAGTACCGGCCTCATCCGCACGGGCTTCCCGCAGGTCCGTCTCATCGCCAACGCAGACAACCGCGGATTCGGGGCCGCCTGCAATCAGGGGCTGTCGCTCTGCCGCGGACGGTACGTGCTGTTCCTGAACCCCGATGCCTCCCTTCAGCCCGACGCCCTGAGCCGCGCCGTCTCGGCGATGGACCGCAGTCCCTTCATCGGCCTGGCCGGCCTCAGGATTCTCAACCCCGACGGCACGCTTCAACCCTCGGTTTCCTACCGCTACCCCGGCCAGAGACACTGCCGGGATGAATTGCAGGATCTGCCGGGACGGATCGCCTGTGTCCTGGGGGCGGCGATGCTTGCCCGCGCGGACATCCTTCACGGCCTTGGCGGCTTCGATGAGGATTTCTTTCTCTACGGCGAGGACCAGGACCTCTGTCTTCGCATCCGCAGAAAAGGATACGAAATCGGCTATGTGAAGGAAGCGGTCGCCGTTCACATCGGCGCGCAGAGCGAGCGTTCCACCGCACCCGAAGATCTCATGCTCCGCAAGATCCGGGCCGAGTATCTTTTTTACGAAAAGCATTACCGGCCCGACACGGTGGGACGCATCCGGAAGGCGGAACTTCTCAAGGCCCGCTGGCGCCTGCTGACATTGAAGCTGTCCGGGCCCTTCACGAGGGACCGTGAAAAGACCCGGGCAAAGGAAACCCGGTACAGGCTGATCGCTCGTGAGGCAAAATCCCCACACCGCAGTGAAGGTCCGGAGCAGCGCCTCTCCCGCGCCGGACATTCCCGGGGACAGACGATATAGATCTGGAAATCACGTCCCATCCCTGCTATGAAATCGCCGACGCGGCGATGCCCGGGGACGATTGCCCCTGGGCTTGCCCCGTGGGGAAAGAACCGAATGAACGATCGGCGGCATTGAATCGAATGGAACGAACTCCCGCTTCCTGCATGATCTGCGGAGAGACCCGGCGGGCGCTCCTCGTCGAAAAGGACGGCTGGACCGTCTACCGTTGCGAAAAATGCAGGCTCGGCGTCCTGGATCCCCGGCCCAGTGCGGAAGAACTGAAGAGCCTGTACGCGGAGAACTACTTCGACGATCAGTACGGTCGCGGACTGGCCGTGGGATCGCCGGAGATGAAGCGCAGGATTTCCCAGGAAGACCACCGGGTGAAATTCGTGCGGCGCCATAAGAAAAAAGGGAAGATCCTGGATATCGGCTGCGGCATGGGATATTTTCTCTTCGCCTGCCGCATCGCGGGCTATGACGTAGAGGGCGCCGACATCTCCGACCACGCTGCCGCCTATGTTTCGAAGGAACTCGGCATCCCCATCCGGACGGGCGGCATCGAGACCCTGTCTCTTCCGGAAGGCTCCCTCGACGTCGTGACCATGTGGCATTTCCTCGAACACGTGCCGCGTCCGGCGGAATATCTCGAAAGCGCCCGCCGCTGGCTGCGTTCCGATGGTCTGCTCGTGATCGACGTCCCCAACTACCTGGGCACGGACGGGCGGAAGAACGGGACGAACTGGGTCGGGTGGCAGTTGCCCTTCCACCTGTATCATTACACCCCCTCGTCGCTCTCCGCCCTCCTGGCCGCGCACGGATTTGAAATCGTCGGGAGCAAGGATTACCACTCCGAATATGTCAAGAACCGGCTGAAGAGGATCCCCGTTGTCGGCCTCTTCGCGCGGCTCGTTGCGAAGTGCTATTCGGGGACCAGCTATGCCGTTTCGGCAAGGAAGCGTTGAGCAGAGACCATGGAAGATTCTTTCAGCATCCCCTCCCCACTGGCGAAAGGGTTCGGCGAAAAGGGCTTCAGCTTCCGGCATCTGGAACTGGCCGGGATCGACAACAGCGGGGTCATCGCCGTCAACGATCCGACCATCGCCGAGCAGGAAATCTGCCTTTTTTCCGAGGGCGTATCCTCGGGGCAGGAATACCTCGACCGCTTCCACCGGCACATCGAGGAGGCTTCGCGGAACCGCCGGCCCTTTCCATGCGCCAGATTCGCCGACGGCGAATACGCTTTCTACGCCGAATCCCTAGAGTGCAACGGCCTCTACCGCCAGGCCGAGTCGGTGTCCGCCATCCGGGAAGTCCTGCCGATGCACGTCGCAGCCCTGAAGCAGCTGTCCGCGATGGGCCGGATCGCCGCCCTCATCTTTCCCGGCAATCTCGGGGGGCGCCGCAGCGCCTTCAAGCGCATACTCCACCCATGGAAGAAGGAACCTTCCGCAGCTTCCTTCCTGGAATTCCTCAATCGCAACGGCATAGAGTTTTCGGCCGGCAATTACCTGCCCTTCTACGTCGTTTACGCCTGCCTTTCATCGGCGGATTTCCGGCGGTCCCTCGATGGGAAACATGTCTGCATCGTCAATTCCGATTACGACGAAGGCAATTGCCGGCGCTGGTTCGAGCGCGCCGGGAGCCGGCCGCGCCTCACGTTCGTGTCGATCGCGGCGGAATACGTCGCGACCCGCTGGTCGTCCATGAAGGAAGATGTCCTGGGGAAGGTCCCCGCCGATGCGGACCTCTGCCTCGTCGGCGCCGGCGTCGGCGCCCTGCCGGTATGCGTGGACGCCGCCGTGCGTTTCTCCATTCCCGCGATCGACGCGGGACACGTCCTCAACATGATGAACGGCCGCGAAGACAAGTCGAACGGCATGCGGCTCTACACGATCTGGAAGGAACCGGCGAGCGGTGGATGATCCTCTGAAAACGCTGCGCAGACGATTCCGTGCCTGGAGAAGCGAATCGCGGCTCCGTCGTGAATTTCGTACCTATCAGGAAAAGTTTGTTCTGCGGGGGCTTTCCATTCCGGACGAAACGCAGGTAAGCCGGATCATCGGGGAGAGGTTTCCCGGCCTGTCGCCCCGGGCGAAAGGAACTCTTCGCACCATAGCCGTCTATCATCACTACAACTGGGAGAATCACTCCCTCCTTCCTTCACTGCAAAAATTCGGTCCCGTACGCCATTACGATTGGGGGGCGCGGTTCGACCACAGCCGGGAAGAATCCTGGCATGCGTCCGTCAAAAAAGAAATGAACCGTGATCTCGCCGAGCGGGTCCGCTCCTGGATCGATCGGGACGGGGCCGATGTCATCTTCACGTACCTCTCCGGCGCCCTGGTTTCCCCGGAAACCCTTCGCGCCCTGCGGGACTGCGGCGTTCCGTTGGTCAACCTCTCCCTCAACGACAAGGAGAATTTTGTCGGAAAGATCCGCCGGGGCCTGGCGATGGGTTCCCGCGACATCTGCCGCTGCTTCGATCTGTGCTGCACGAGCACGGAAGACGCCTTGGCGAAATACGTCGTCGAAGGCGCGGTCCCGCTGTATCTGCCCGAGGGGGCCAACCCGGATGTGCACCGGCCCCACGATCTGGCGAAGACTGTGGACGTCTCTTTCATCGGCCAGTGCTACGGGAACCGGCGCGAGACGATCGAGCGGCTGCGGCAGCGCGGCGTCGCCGTGGAAGCGTACGGCCACGGCTGGCCGGCCGGTCCCTTGTCTGCGGAGGAGATGGTGCGGATGTACTCCCGGAGCCGCATCAACCTGGGGTTCGGGGGAGTCATGGGCCATCGGGAAACCTACTGCCTGAAGGGAAGGGACTTCGAGATCCCCATGAGCGGCGGGCTCTATCTGACGGAACACCATCCGGAGCTGGAGCGGGTCTATGCGGTGGGAGAAGAGATCGTCACCTACAGCGGGTTCGACGATCTCCTGGAGAAGATCCGCCGCCTCCTCGCCGACCCCGCCGAGGCGGAGCGCATCCGGTCGCGGGGATACGGCCGCGCGCTCCGGGACCACACCTGGGAAATGCGCTTCGGGAAGGTCTTCCGTCTGTTGGGGCTGCTGGCGGAATAACCGGTCAGGCCGCTGAAGCGGCCTGGAGCGTGTTGCGGAGCAGCATCGCGATCGTCATGGGGCCGACGCCCCCCGGAACGGGCGTGATATACGAGGCCTTCGGCGAAACCTCCGCAAAGGCCACGTCGCCCAGCAGCTTTCCGTCCGCGCCGCGATTGATCCCGACGTCGATGACGACCGCGCCCTCACGCACCATGTCGCCGCGGATCATCTGCGGCCTGCCCGCCGCGGCCACGAGGATATCGGCCTGCCTCGTGATGCCGGCCATCTCCCGTGTCTTCGTATGGCAAAGCGTGACGGTCGCGTTGCGGGCCAGCAGCATGAGGGCCAGCGGCTTGCCCACGAGGTTGCTGCGCCCGACGATGACGGCGTGACGGCCCTCGATCCCGATGCCCGTGCGGTCGAGCAGCTCGATGACGCCGGCGGGGGTGCAGGCCCGATGGGCAGGGCGCCCCGAGAAGAGGCGCCCCACGTTGTACGGATGCAGTCCGTCCACGTCCTTTTCCGGGCGGATCGCCTCGATGACCGCGTCGGGGCGGATCTGCTTCGGAACGGGAAACTGGACGAGGATTCCGTGGATGGCGCTGTCGCGGTTCAGGTCGTCGATTCTCGCCAGGACTTCCCGTTCCGGAACATCGCCGGGAAGCGCGAATTCCCGGGAGAGAAATCCGGCTTCCTCGCAGGCGTTCTTCTTCCCACGGACGTAGATGCGGGATGCCGGATCGTCGCCAACGAGGATCACGGCGAGACCGGGCGTGATCCCCCGTTCCTCTTTCAGCCTTGCCGCCGCCTCCCGGACCTCTGCGCGAACGGTGGCGGCGATGCCCTTGCCGTCGATGATGGCTACCATAGATGCTATTTCACCTGATATTCCTTGATGAGCGCGATGACCTTTTTCACCTCGTCGTCGGGCAGCTTGCCGCAGTACATGTAGCGGCAGATCCGCTCCTTGTCGACGACCACCAGTGTCGAGGAATCGGGTTTGAGCCCCCACAGGTTCACGAGGGTGTGGTCGTAGTCCATGAGGATGACGGCGCCTGTCTTTTCCTGCTTGCTCTTCACGATCGACTTGATGATGAAGTTGGGCTTGAACGTCGATTTCAGATCGGCGATGCCCAGCCCCTTGTAATTCTTGTCGCGTTCCAGCCCCGGATCGGCCTTCAGGGCGTCTTCCGCGTGGGAATTCGTGTCCTTTTCATCGGGATCGACGTAAAAGATGGAGAGCACCTTGCCCTTGAATTCCGGAGAATCGAGGGAATATTCCTTTCCCGTCGGATCCTTGAGCTGAAATTCCGCCACCTTGTCGCCTATCTTGAGTTCAGCGGCGACGGCGCCGACCGTCCACAGCAGCACCAGCACTACGGCAAACCATCCCTTTTTCATCGGCCTCTCCTTTCTTCCCCGAGCCTCCACGATACCTCCCTGATACCGGCCGGCTCGCGGGGCATTATAGGGAAAATGCCCGGCACGATCAAGGGGATTGTCGGCGCAATCCGGCATCGAGGAGGGCACCGTCTTTCCGCCGCCGGCAAAACCGGGAGGAGAGCGCCGTCATCTCTGGATTGCATTGGAAAATAATCGCCCGCTATGTTAAGAGACCCCCAAAAACAGGGGGTCTGGAACCATGGATCTGGGTCGGATGCTTGAGGCTACGGCAAGCCGTTTCGGGGAGAGGACGGCGTTTCTTTACGAGGATGATGCCATCTCCTACGAACGGCTGAACCGGAGCGTCAACGCATTCGCGAATTATCTCAAGACGCTCGGACTGGGCCGGGGAGACCACATCGCCGTCATGCTGGCCAACTGTCCCGAATTCGTGGTTTCCTATTTCGCCATCCAGAAACTCGGCGGGGTCGCCGTGACGCTCAACGTGCTGTCCACGCCCTACGAACTCCGGCACCTGCTGGGCAACAGCGATTCCAGGGCGTTCATCACATCCGCCTCGGCCGCGAAGCGCTACGAGGAGATCAAGCCGGAGATTCCCCTTTGCCGGCATCTGATCCTGGCGGACGGAGAATCCTCCCCTTTCCCGAAGGCCCTGGCAGAGGGTCCCTTCACGTTCGCGATTCCCGACATCGGACCCGACGATCCGGCCGTCATGATCTACACCGCAGGTCTGACGGGCAAACCCCGGGGGGCCGTCCTTACCCACAACAATCTCTACACGCAGTCCAATCTCCTGCGCTCCATCTGCCAGGCTGACGAAAGCGCCCGGGGACTGGCGATCATCCCCTTTTTCCACTCCTTCGGCGCCGTCGCCAACATGCTCGCCGTCATCCGGGTCGGCGCCAGCGCCGTTCTCATGGACCACTTCACGCTGGACAGCATCTTCGGCGCCATCGAGCGGCAGAAAGTGACCTATATCGCCGCCGTGCCGCGGCTCTTCCTGGGGATGGTGTTCCATGACCGGAAGGCCAATTTCGACGTGAGTTCTCTCCGTTTCTGCGTCACCGGGGGGGCGGCGATGCCGCCGGACTTCATCCCCGTTTTCGAGAAGGAATTCCACGTGAAGATCCTGGAGGGATACGGCCTCACCGAAGGCTCGCCCGTCAGTTCCTTCAACCGGCTCGACATACCGCCGAAGACGGGATCCATCGGCGTCGCCATTCCGGGAGTCGAGATCCGCATCGTCGACGAGCAGGACCGGGAGGTGACCAGGGGGACGGTCGGGGAACTCGTGATCCGGGGCGAGAACGTGATGAAGGGCTACTACAAGGACGAGGAAGCCACCGCCCAGGTGATGCGGAACGGCTGGCTCCATTCCAGCGACCTGGGGTTCATGGACGAAGAAGGCTATATCTTCCTCACCGGCAGGAAAAAGCGCATGGTGATCACGAGCGGCTTCAATGTCTACCCGCGCGAAGTCGAGATCGTTCTGGAGATGCACCCGGCCGTCCGGAAGGCCCGTGTCGAGGGCAAGGCCGATCTTTTGCGAGGCGAAATCGTGAAGGCCTTCGTCGTGAAGAAAGCCGGGGCGGCCGTCGAGGACAGGGAGCTGTCCCGTTACTGCCGGACCTATCTGTCGTCATACAAGGTGCCGCGGGAAATCGAGTTCGTCGATCGCATCGAGGGGGAATCGTAGCCGTAAGGAAAGGAGATTTTGTCCATGCGGGAAGTGGTGATTGCAAGCGGAGCGAGGACGGCCGTCGGAAGTTTCGGCGGGGGGCTCAAAGGCGTGCGCGCCGTCGATCTGGGCGCTTTGGTGATCCGCGAGGCGCTGCGAAGGGGCGGGCTGAGGCCTTCCATCAGTCCGGTTGTGAAGTGCTGTCGTCCCGACGGCCTGGGGGAATTCGACCGGACGGAACTCAACGCGAAGTTCGATTCCTTCGACCGCGGTCTTCAGCCCGTTTATATCGACGAATGCATCATGGGGAACGTCCTGACGGCCGGCCAGGGGCAGAATCCGGCGCGCCAGGCCTCCATCTATGCGGGGCTGCCGGAGGAGACGAACGCCTTCACGATCAACAAGGTCTGCGCCTCGGGCATGAAGGCCATCGCGCTGGCGGCGCAGTCGATCGCCGCGGGGGATGCGGAGATCGTCGTGGCCGGGGGCATGGAAAACATGACGGAAACGCCCTTCGGCCTGCCCGACGCCCGGTGGGGCTATCGCATGAGCATGCCCTTCGGCCAGATCGTGGACCTGATGGTCCACGACGGCCTCTACGAGATCTTCAACCGCTACCACATGGGTATGACGGCGGAGAACATCGCCGCCCGATACGGGATTTCCCGCAAGGAGCAGGACGAGATCGCGCTGGTCAGCCACCAGCGGGCGCGGGCCGCCATCGCCGACGGCTCGGCCGCCGAAGAGATCGTACCGGTTGTCATCCCCAGGAAGAAGGGGGACCCGGTCGTATTCCAGGTGGACGAGCGGCCGATGGAAACGAGCATGGAGAAGTTGTCGAAACTGGCGACGGTTTTCAAGAAGGACGGCACGGTGACGGCGGGCAACGCCTCGGGGGTGAACGACGGCGCGGCCGCCGTGGTGGTGATGAGCCTGGACAAGGCGCGGGAGCTCGGCATCAAGCCGCTGGCGAAAATCCGCGGATTTTCGTCGGGCGGCGTCGATCCCGCCTATATGGGCCTGGGGCCGATCCCGGCGACGAGGAAGGTCCTGAACAGGCTCGGGATCGGGACGAAGGATATCGATCTCGTCGAACTGAACGAGGCCTTCGCCTGCCAGGCGATCGCCTGCATGCGGGAGCTGAAGATCGACCTCGATCGCTGCAACCTCCGGGGGAGCGGGATTTCGATCGGCCACCCCATCGGGGCGACGGGCGCACGGATCACGTACAGCCTCGCCGTGCAACTGCAGAAGAAGAAGTTGAATCTGGGCCTCGCCACGCTCTGCATCGGCGGAGGACAGGGAATGGCCATCGTTCTGGAGCGCGTCTAGGCCATGGCCGGGGGAAGGACGATCTGTCGTAAGGAGGGAGTGCCGTGAATTTTGCGCCGACGGAAGAACAGCAAATGGTACGGGACATGGCGAGGCGTTTTGCCGAGACGGAGATCAAGCCCGTGGCGGCGGAGCTGGACCGGACGCATCGCCACCCGGAGGAGATCTGCCGGAAACTGGGCGAGATGGGCATCATGGGGGTCGCCGTTCCCGCGGAATACGGCGGGGCGGGGATGGACAACGTGACGTACGTCATGGCGCTGATCGAGATCTCCAGGGCCTGCGCGAGCTGCGGGGTGATCGTTTCGGTGAACAACAGCCTGTACGGGTACCCCGTGAAGATGTTCGGGACGGACGAGCAGAAGAAGAAGTTCCTCACGCCGGTGGCGAGCGGCCAGGTGGAGGGGTGCTACGCGCTGACGGAGGCCAATGCCGGCTCGGACGCGGCCTCCCTGCGCTGCCGCGCGGAACTGAAGGGCGACCGGTACATCGTCAACGGGGCGAAGACGTTCATCACGAACGGGAACGTGGCCCGCTACTGCGTCCTGGCGGCGACGACGGATCCGTCGCAGGGCTACAAGGGAATCATCAATCTGATCGTCGACCTGAAGGAGACGCCGGGCTTCCACGTCGGGAAGGTGGAGGAGAAGATGGGGATTCTGGCGTCCGGGACGGCGGAGCTCGTTTTCGAGGATGCCGAGGTTCCCGCGGCGAACCTGCTGGGGAAGCCGGGGCAGGGATTCCGGCAGATGCTTTCGGGGCTGGACGCCGGCCGGATCGGGATCGGCGCGCAGGCCTGCGGCATCGGCCGCGCGGCGCTGGAGGACGCGATCGAGTACGCCAAGCAGCGCGTGCAGTTCGGAAAGCCGATCGGGAGTTTCCAGGCGATCCAGTTCAAGATCGCCGACATGGCGACGGAACTGGACGCCGCGGAGCTGATGCTCCTGCGGGCCGCCTGGCTGGAGGACCAGGGCAAGGATTTCGAGAAGGAGGCGGCCATGTCGAAATACTATGCCTCGGACGTCGCCATGAAGGCCGCGATCGAATGCGTGCAGATCTTCGGCGGCTACGGCTACATCCGGGAATATCCGGCCGAACGCCACATGCGCGACGCCAAGATCTGCCAGATCTACGAGGGCACCAACGAAATCCAGCGCGTCGTCGTCGCCCGCAAGGTCATCGGATTGAGATAAGAAAGTGCAACGGATGAAGGAGGAAATCTCCATGCAGGACGAACTGGTCGACAGCCTCATCGTGAAAAACGAAAAGAAGATCCTGTTCCTCGTGATGGACGGCCTCGGCGGTCTTCCGATGGGGGGCCGGGACAAAACGGAGCTGGAGGCGGCCCGAACGCCGAACCTGGACAGGCTGGCCAAGGGAGGAGTCTGCGGACTCCTGGATCCCATCGGGCCCGGGATCACGCCCGGAAGCGGACCCGCGCATTTTGCCTTGTTCGGCTACGATCCGGTGAAGAACAACGTCGGGCGGGGGATTCTCGGCGCGGCCGGCCTCGATTTCCCGATGACGGAAAAGGACCTCTTCATGCGGGTGAACTTCGCCACCGTCGACGCCCAGGGAATCATCCGCGACCGCCGGGCGGGACGCATCGACACGGACACGAACCGCCGCCTCTGCGGTCTTCTCCGCGAGAAGGTGAAGCTGCCCGGGGGCGTGCAGACCTTTTTCGAGACGGAGAAGGAGCACCGGGCGCTCTTCGTCCTGCGCGGCGACGGACTCCGCGAAGAGATCGAAGAGACGGATCCCCAGAAGACGGGTCTCCCCCCGCTGGCGCCGCGGGCGCTGGTCCCGGAGGCGGAGACCACCGCCGCCCTTCTGCGCGACCTGGCACAGCAGGCCCGGGATATTCTCAGGGCTGAACCCAAGGCGAACATGGTGCTGCTGCGCGGCTACGCCTGCTTTCACAAGTTTCCCGGCGTCGGCGAGCGTTTCGGCCTGAAGCCGCTTGCCGTCGCAAGCTATCCGATGTACCGCGGCATCGCCAGGCTGCTCGGCATGAGCGTTCACAAGCCGACGAACACGATCCGCGAGGAGTTCGAGGCGCTGCGCGGAGCGTTCGCGAATTACGATTTCTTCTTCGTCCACGTCAAGCCGACGGATTCCCGCGGCGAAGACGGACAGTACGAGCAGAAGGTAAAGGTCATCGAGGAAGTGGACGCACTGCTGCCTCTCATCACCGATCTGAAGCCCGACGTGCTCGTGGTGACGGGCGATCATTCCACGCCGGCGGCGCTGGCTTCCCACAGCTGGCATCCGGTGCCGGTGCTCCTGTCGGCCGGGACCTGCCGCCCGGACCGGGTGGAGCGATTCGGAGAAAGCGACTGCCTTGCCGGCGGCCTCGGAAGAATGCCCATGAAACAGCTCATGGCCGTCGCGCTTGCCCACGCGGGCAAGCTGGAAAAATTCGGAGCCTAGAAAATCCCGGCGTCCTGGTCGACCTTTCATGGTGTCCTGTTCGAGAAAAGGAGGGCGGAGAACCGACCGGTTCCCCGCCCTCTTGTTTTCCCATTCCTCTCGTCTTCCCCGCTTCCTCTTGTCGTCCCCGCGAAAGCGGGGACCCGGGTTGTCTGCCGGTTTACTTCTTCTTTCGCTTCTCCAGCTCTTCGGCCCGGAGCTGTTTGCGGAGGATCTTGCCCACGTTCGTCTTGGGAAGCTCCTTGCGGAATTCGATTTCCGTGGGAAGCTTGTAGGTGGCCAGCTTCGTCTTGCAGTACTCGATCAGCTCCTCCTGGGTCGCCGATTCGCCTTCCTTCAGGACCACGAAGACCTTGACGCTTTCGCCGCGGCTGGGGTGGGGCACGCCGATCGAGCAGGCCTCCTGGACCTTGGGATGCTCGTAGAACGCCTCGTCGACGTCGCGCGGATAGACGTTGAAGCCGCCGGAGATGATCATGTCCTTCTTGCGGTCCACGATGTAGAAATAGCCGTCCGGGTCCATCGTGGCGATGTCGCCGGTGTAGCACCAGCCGTCGCGGAGCGTGTTGGCCGTCTCCTCGGGCCGGTCCTTGTACCCTTTCATCACCTGGGGCCCCTTGACGATGAGTTCGCCGCGCTCGCCGGCAGGCATGTCCTTCACGCCGTCGTCGAGATCGACGACGCGGCAGAACGTGTCGGAGATCGGCACGCCCACGCTGCCCACCTTGCGGGCGCCGCCCGCAAAGGGGTTGACGTGCGTCACCGGCGTCGTCTCCGTCATGCCGAACCCCTCGACGATCGTCGCCCCCGTGATCTTCTCGAAATCGTGGATCACCTCCACCGGCAGCGGCGCGCTTCCGGAGAAGGCGCCCTTGATGCAGCTCATGTCGGTTTCTTTGAGTTTGGGGTGATTCAGCATGCCGATGTACATGGTGGGCACGAGCGGCGCAAAGGTCGGGCGGAACTTGGCGATCGCCTCGAGGAGCGGTTCCGGCTGCGGCTTGGGGATCAGGATCTGCGCCCATCCCATGAAGACCGAGAAATTCATGGAAACGGAAAGCCCGAAGACGTGGAAATAGGGAAGCGCGCCCAGCATGATCTCGGGCGTGTTGGCAAAGGACGGGAACCACGCCTTGAGCTGCTGGACCTGTTTGCTGAGGTTCCCGTGCGTCAGCATGACGCCCTTGGAGACGCCCGTGGTTCCTCCCGTGTACTGGTACATGGCCACGTCGTCGAAGGTCAGGGCTGCCTTTGCGGGCGCTGCGCCGGCCCGGGCCAGGCATTCCTTCCACCGGTAGACGTCCGGCGCGGTCTTCACGTCGGCGGCCAGTTTCTTCTTCTTGGCCACCAGGGGAAAGAGCAGGCTCTTGGGGAAGGGCAGGTAATCGCCGATGGAGGTGTAGACGATCTGCTTGATCTTGGTCTTGGGCCGGAGGTCGATCATCCTGTTGCCGAGCAGATCGAGCGTGACGAGCACCTTGGCGCCGGAATCGTTGAACTGGTGCTGGAGTTCGGGATCGGAATACAGGGGGTTGTTCATCACGGCGATGGCGCCGAGCTTGAGGATGGCGAAGTAGGCGGCGACGCAGGGGATCAGGTTCGGCAGCAGGATGGCGACGGCGTCGCCCTTCCGGACGCCGAACCCGCTGAGGCAGGCGGCAAAGCGGTCCACCATGTCCTTGAACTGGGTGTAATTGACTTGAAATCCCTGGAAGATGAGGGCGGTCCGGTCTGCATGCGTCTTGGCCGTCCTTTCCAGGATGTCGGGCAGGCAGATCTCCTCGTATTTGATGGATTCGGGGACCCCTTTTTCATACGACTTCAACCACGGTTTGTCCTGATAAGAAATGTTTGCCGCCATACTGCAGAACCCTCCTTTCCTGCATCGTGCAATACGTTTCCCCCCGACGCCTCCATGGCAACCGCGACGCCCTGAAAAAACCTGTCGCGTTGTTCCGGGTCGCTGCCCGGAACGGATGAAGGCATCTCATGCCATGTCGGCCGGTTGCCCTCGGAAACCGGCCTCTTTTCAAAGAACGCGAGACATCTTACACAAACCGGGCGGCTTTCTCCAGAACAAAGCCGCCCCGGTCACGACAGAGCGTGAATCGCCGGATCGTCAGGCCGCAGGCGGCGCGCAGACGTCGACGGGAGGCTTTTCTTCTTCCAGCCCCATGGCCTTCCAGACGATCTCCGCGACGTCCAGCGCGGCCGCGGCCTCTTCCTTGCCCCGCGCCTTCAGCCCGTCGCTCATCATCGTCAGGCAGAACGGACACCCCACCGCGATCCGGTCCGCCCCCGTCGCCAGCGCCTGGTCCGTCCGCATGTTGTTGATCCGCTCCCCGATGTCCTCCTCCATCCACATCCTCGCCCCGCCGGCCCCGCAGCAGAAACTCCGGTCCCTGCTCCGCTCCATCTCCGCCAGCTTCATCCCCGGTACGGCCTTGAGTACCGACCGCGGCTGCTCGTACAGCCCGTTGTAGCGACCCAGGAAACACGAATCGTGGAACGTGAAGAGCCCCTCCACGGGCTTCTTCAGCGTGATTTTCCCCTTGGAGATCAGGTCCGCGATGATCTCCGTATGGTGGTACACCTCGAACTCTCCGCCGAAGTTCGGATAGTCCTTCTTCAAGGCATTGTACCCGTGCGGGCACGTCGCGACGATCTTCTTCACCCCGTATCCCTTCATCACCTCGATGTTCGCCTGCGCCAGCGTCTGGTAGAGATACTCGTTCCCGCCCCGCATCGCCGAATCGCCGCAGCAGCCCTCCTCGTTCCCAAGGATCCCGAAGCTCACCCCCGCCGCCTTCAGGATCTTCGCGAACGCAACCGACACCTTCTTGCCCCGGTCGTCGAACGAACCCGAACACCCCACATAGAACAGATACTCCACCTTCGGGTCTTCCGACAGCGTCTTCACCCCCAGGTCCTTCGCCCAGTCCGCCCTCAGGTGCGATCCGATCCCCCAGGGGTTCGAGTTGTTCTCCATGTTCCGGAACGTCAACTGCAGCTCCTGCCCGAAATCGGCCTCCATCAAGACCTTGTGCTGCCGCATTCCCACCACCTTGGGAACGTGCTCGATCGAAGAGGAACAGTGCGCCTGGCAGTACATGCAGTTCGTGCACGCCCACAGCTCGTGCAGATCGATCACCTCGCCCACCATCGCCTTCTCCGGCGCTTCCTGCGCTCCGACGCCCTTCGTCCCCCTCAGGGCCCAGTCCACCACACCGTCGACCTTCTCCAGCAGCTTCAAAACCGCGTTCTTCCCGACCGGCTTCGCCTCACCTTCCGCCGGCGCCCCAGCCCGCTTCGCCGCATCCGCCGCCGGCGCCTTCTCCAGCCAGTACGTCTTCAGGTCCTGCACCAGCTTCTTCGGCGACAGCGGTTTCCCGCTCAGATACGCCGGGCACCCGTCCTGGCAGCGTCCGCATCTCGTGCAGGCGTCCGAATCGAAGATCTGCTTCCAGGTGAAATCCTCCAGCTTCCCCGCCCCGAAGGACTCCGCCGTCTCGAAATCCCGGATGGGCTCGAGGTAACCCGCAGGCTTCAGCGACGCCATGAAATGGTTCGCCGGTGTCGTGATCATGTGCAGGAGCCGCGAATAGGGAATGTAGGCGATGAATCCCAGCGCGATGAACGTATGGATCCACCAGGCTGTCTTGTGGAAGATCCTCGCCGTATCGTGGTCGATTCCGGTCAGCGTCTTCGACAGCGCCCAGCCCGCGAACGACCAGTACTCCCACGGCGGGTTCGTCACGTAGATCCGCAGCGCCTCGATGACGAAGCCCGTCACGATGATCCCGCCGATCAAAAGAAGCACGATCGCGTCATCGGGCTTGTTGTCCGGATTCCCCTTGTACCCCAGCCGCTCCGGCCTCGACACGTACCGACGGTCCAGCGCCATCAGGATCCCGATCAGCACGAAGACGCCGAAGAGGTCCATCATGAACGAAAAGAACAGATAGAACCACCCCCTCAGAAAGGTCCATCCCAGGAGGGGGCCCGTGATGTACGTTTCCTTGGCGATGAGGGCGGTCCCGATGAAAAGGACCACGAATCCGAAGAAGATCAGCCCGTGCATGACTCCCGGATAGACGTCGCGGAAGGTCTTGACCTGCAGAAGCCCGTTGGCAAGGAGCAGCTTGATCCGCTCGCCGAGGCTGTCGATGCGCAACTCCGGCTTGCCCAGGGCGGTCCAGAGCCGCCAGCGCCGGTAAACGCCGTAAGCGAAGATCGCCATCGCAAGGACCGCAAGGGGATAGAAAAGAATGCCGAACGACTCAGCGTTCCAGTACACCTGCCGACCCTCGTTCCCGATCGAAAATTCCGCCGACATAACGCCTCCGTGAAAAAAGGGGGCGTTTTTTCCGCCCCCCTTGAATCTCTTTCCTATGCGAGCAGCTTTTTGACTTCCTTGGTCAGTTCGGGGACGACCTTGAAGAGATCGTCTACGATCC
>DAOSIS010000037.1:0-31850 GCA_035366835.1 Syntrophales bacterium
GGATCGTAGACGATCTCTTCAAGGTCGTCCCCGAACTGACCAAGGAAGTCAAAAAATTGCTCGCGTAAGACGTGTGCGCCAAAAAAAATCAATCTCTGGCTGTCTAGACCCCTGGGAAGTCTCTTATGAACTTCCTCCAGACTTCCAAGGCCTCGCCTCCCCCAAGCGGGGCCTTCCCTCTATATCAGGATAACGAGCCGAGCGAGGTGAGTTGGACAGAGATCCACATCGAGGTTCCCGACCATCTCCCGGAATGGCACGAGCATATGACTTGCATCCGGGTTTCCGACAACATCTCCAGCGCTTGTCCGTTCGACGGGAACACACTCCCATGCAAAGGCATCCGTCTGCGCCGCAGCGTTGCCCGCAGGTCCTTGCCGAATTCCAGAGGCGCCTGGCGGATGCGAGGGAATCGTCCATGCGTGGCGGCTTTGCCAGAGCTCCGTCTACGGAGCGACGGCGAGCGGAGTGCGTCACAATCGTATTTCGGCAAGTAAGAGGGATGATAGTCATGAAGAAGAAATTTACGGAGGACCAGATCGCCTGTATCCTCAAGCAGACCGAAATGGGGATGACGGTGTCCGAAGTGATCCGGAAGACGGGGATTACGGACCAAACGTATTACCGTTGGCGGAAGAAGTACGGGGGACCGGGTGTGAGCAAAATACAGCAACTCAAGCAGCTCGAGAAAGAAAACCGGAAACTGAAGCAGTTGGTGGCGAACCTGTGCCTCGACAAGCACCTGCTGCAGGAGGCGCTCACAAAACGACTCTAGAACCTGCCCGGAAGGCGAATCATGTTGCTCTGTTGCCCATTCTCAATCGTCAACGAAGGGGAGTTTCGGTGCGGGTTCCTTTCGAAGAAGCGATCCGGGTCAATGCCAAGGTCAGTGAAAAAAAGAAACCAAGGACAACGGGGGGCCGATGCGCAGCGGGCTTGTATCCGGAGAATGGATCCATCTTTCCATCCAGTTGCACGGGATCGCGACCAAACGACCCATGATCCGATTTGAGAGGAGAGGAGATGTACTTGCTGCACACGGAAGAACAAAAAATGTTTGTTGACCAGCTCAGAAAAATGGTCGACAGCAAGGTTGCCCCCCGTGCGGCCGAGATCGACGAGAAAGGTGAATTCCCCTGGGAATTGAAAGAGCTATTTCAGGAAATGGGACTTCTCGGACTCGGGGTGCCCGAGGAATACGGCGGCACGCATCAGGGGCATATCTATCTCTGCTTGGCGGTCGAAGAGATTGCAAGGGCCTGCGTCAGTTCATCGCTGATCGTCCAGGTGCAGGCCGTCGCATGGGACCCGATCTTGATCGGAGGCACGGAGGAACAGAAGAAAAAATACGGTCCCATGGTCGCCACAGGCGAAATGCTGATGTCCTTCGGACTCACGGAACCGGGAGCTGGTTCGGATTCCGCGGCGATGGCGACCCGGGCCGTGAGAAACGGAGATCAGTACATCATCAGCGGGACCAAATGCTTCATTACCAACGGACCGGTTGCCGACGCCATCGTGCTCTTTGCGATGACCGATGCATCCAAAGGAGTCAAGGGAGTCAGCGCTTTTGCTGTTCCGATGGATGCTCCCGGAGTCACCATCGCCCCTTTAGACAGGAAGATGGGGATCAAGGGCTCGCCGACCGCCCAGGTGGTTTTTGAGGACGTCGAGATTCCGTCGGACAATCTAATCGGCCAAGAGGGCGAGGGGTTTGTCTATGCAATGAAGGCCCTGGACCGATCGCGGTCTGTCATCGCCGCCCAGGCTTGTGGGCTTGCCAAAGGCGCTCTGGAACAGGCTGTTAAGTACGCTAAGGACAGAGTACAGTTCGGAAAGCCGATCGGCCAGTTCCAGGGAATCGGCTGGATGCTGGCCGACATGGCGGCTGAGGTTGATGCAGCCAGAAGCCTGGTGTATAAGGCTGCGCAACTCATCGAGCAAGACGACCCGGATAAAGGCTATCTTTCCGCGGCATCAAAAGTGGTTGCATCCAATACGGCCATGAAGGTCACGACCGACGCCCTCCAGATTGCGGGCGGTTATGGCTATATGAAGGAATTCCCTTTTGAGAGGATGATGCGGGATGCGAAAATGACGCAAATCTACGAGGGTACCAATCAGATCATGAAGCTGATCATATCCCGCAAGCTCATGAAGTAGCAGCGCCATCGAATGGATGACATAACTACCATTCAAGGCTGCAGGTTTGGACCCTTGCAAGATTTCCGATTTCCTGTTCGGGATTATTCAGAGGCAACGTGAAGCGCGGCACATCAGACGATGCGGAATCATCGGACCATTCGGCCATGGTCCGCAGGATTTTCCGCAGGCCCAAGAGGGTGCAGGTCGTTTTTGCTGAAAAGGCGATTTATTGATCTGGAAATATGACGGTCTCGGGGGTCAGCATGGAAACTGCAAGGCTTCGTCCGCACCACTTGCTTTGTGAAAGGTTCTTGAAGCTGGACTTTGCGGAGAGAGGGGTGGAATTCCGCAATGTCGACCAGAAAATAAGAAACCTCGTGCGGCCGGACGATCCGACCGTGATCGAAGTGGCCGAGGGTGTAGACGATCTCTGCCGGGTGTGTCCCCACCGTCGCGCTGACCGGTGCGAACATCCCCGTGGAGGGGAAGAGGCCGTCAGGAAGTGGGACGGCAAGATCTTGCGGGGTCTGGGTATCGCCTACGGTGAGGCAAGAACTTCCGGACAGTGGCACATGCTTATAAAGGATAAGCTGCCGCTGGATTTCTGCCTCGCGCGTTGTCCGGGGAAATCGAACTGTCGCGTCATCGAAGCATCTGGGGACACCTGAAAGGACGGACAGCTATGCCGCAGGCCGATTCTTGCAACGCCATAGCGATATCGACCTGGGGCCTGTAGGACAGCAAGACGGAGCTTGCGGACCAAACGGGCGCAATCTCGGGCACAGTCACCGCTATCGCAGAAAAGAGGGGTCAGACGGCCGATGTCTAACCCCTTGTCCCTATCGGTGAAAACTGGTGCCGGAGGTCGGAATCGAACCGACATGACCGCGAGGATCGGGGGATTTTGAGACCTTCCCCAAAGGTATAGGCTAAATTATCGTTATTACTGCATCTATTTAAAATCATTAAAAAATCGATGGGAAGATTTGGGAACGTTTAGCACCATAAAAGCCTATTTTGGAGAATAAATCGTAGCCGAATCGTAGCCGAACGACATCTATTTATCAAATAACCACGCTTCCAGGTAAGCCACGGTTCGTCTCGTCTCTTGACCAACCGCACTTAGAACATTGATCCATTCTATCTAATGTTCCGACTCCGCCACATCTTGGGCAACGCTGTTTGATGCAATCACAATCCCAAATACGTACATTCGGGCTTATTTGTTTGAACATCCCCCAGCCATTACATTCCCTGCAATAATTAGGGTATAATTTTTCATATTCATTTTTATCCATACGATAACCCCCTACGTGGTCCTTTATCGACAATATCCCTAACGGTAAATTTCTATTTTAAACGACACGTAATCATGACCAAAAAGTTTTAATATTTTTTCGCATCTCATGGCCAATGTTTTCGCATTATCATTTTTTTCAAAATAAATATTTGTCCCTCTGATTTTTTCTTCCGTATGAATATCATTTTTATCTTTTGAGAAATATTTTCTTTTTGGCCCTTTAATTGTCAATATTTTGTCAATATCTTGACCATGATGCCTAACCATAATTCCGATTATTTCCCTCAATATATCGATGAAAGATTCTGCTCGATAATACTTTTTTTCGAGATAGAAACCTTTTACGCTTGCACCTGTGTAAGCTTCATTTGGGCTGATTAAAGAAATTCCAAACTGATTGAGGGTCTCTATGGTGAGCTGTCTTTGAAACGGATCATCAATTTTTAAGATATTTTCCCTTATCTTTTCTATCGACGGTATATCCATTTTAGCCTCCTTTCAGTTATGGACATTGACGATTTTTTCTGTTTACGCTTTAATATTAATATAATCAACTATTTTCTGTGGTGGCGGAATAGGTAGACGCTTACACGGTAAGGCTGGCAACAATGGGGACGCCCATCAGTCATAGAACCAGCTCTGCGGGGTGACTATACGAGTAACAAATAGCTTCAGAACCGGCATAGCGGTTGGCAGCCGGTGAGACACCGCATCTCGTCAAATCCCTGCCCACAGAGAATACTTGATTATCACGGCAGGTGGCGGAATATCCGCCTTTCCCAATCAGGAAAAATAAAAGCGATATGGGCTCTCAAAGCGGCTGATTACCGTGGCGATATAACCAACCAGAAACTTGCAGGGTGCAAATCCCTGCCCTGCCATAAACATCTTTACCTTACGGAAGATTTGCGTGAATATAGGACAAAAAAGGACAATTATAAATTGTTCTTTTTTTGTTTGGTATCAAGCGGTTACAGAGGGAATCGTAGCCAAATCGTAGCGAATAAAAAAAGGCTTATGCACTTGATGATGCGTAAGCCTTTGATTTCATTGGTGCCGGAGGTCGGAATCGAACCGACATGACCGCGAGGATCGGGGGATTTTGAGTCCCCTGCGTCTACCAGTTTCACCACTCCGGCACAGGCGGTGAATTAGCTTGGGGTCCGGGAAATGTCAAGAAAAATGAATTGACATATCAGGAATCTGTGTGTTACGAACTCCCCTCTTTTCAGCGGGCGAAAAAGCTGGGGTTGTAGCTCAGTTGGGAGAGCGCTTGAATGGCATTCAAGAGGCCGGGGGTTCGACTCCCCCCAGCTCCACCAGGAAAGCAGGGGTTATGCAGGCGATGCATAACCCCCTTTTTCTTTTCCGGACTTCGAGATCTGCACCGCGGACGCCGTATCGGCCTTCCGCATCCCCACGATGACGCTACCCGGCACGGTGATTCTTCACCGAAAGTCCGCCGGCCGGCGGCGGGCGATCACGGCGGGTCATTTGGGGGTTGTCATTACCAATCACGGTTTCGCCAATGCCTCGCGGACTTTCTGTGAAAGCTCGGCCATCCCGAAAGGTTTTTGGATGAAGCTGCGGCAACCCTTGGCCATAATGCCCGAGGCGAGGCCGTTGAGGCTGTACCCGGTGGAGAGGACCACGCGGACATCCGGATTGACGGCCTTGAGTTCGTCGAACACCTCAGCGCCTCCCATGCCGGGCATGACCATGTCGAGGATGACCAGGTCGATGCCGCTTCCGCGCTCCCGGTAGAGGTCGACGGCTTGCCGGCCCGAGGACGCCTCCAATACCTTGTACCCCAGCCTGCGGAGCATCTCACAGCCGACATCGAGGATCATCGCCTCATCGTCCACGACCAGAACCGTTTCACTGCCTTCGATGATCCGCTCCCGCGGCGCCTCTCTGATTTCGGGTTTCTTGTCCGATGCGGGCAGGTAAACGTTGAACGTCGATCCCTTGTCCTTCTCGCTGTAGACGTTGATGAAACCGTGATGGCCCCGGACGATGCCGTAAACGGAGGCGAGCCCCAGCCCGACGCCCCTCCCCATTTCCTTGGTTGTGAAGAAAGGCTCGAAGATCCGTTTCCGGGTCTCTTCGTCCATCCCGATGCCTGTGTCGGTAACGGAGATCCGGACGAACCTGCCCGCTTTCAAACCGAACGATTTTGCGTAGCCTTCCTCGACGGTGACGTTCTTCGTGGCCAGATACAAGGACCCGCCTTCCGGCATCGCCTGCCAGGCATTGACGAAGAGATTCAGCATCACCTGTTCGATCTGGCCTCGGTCCGCCTCGACGCTCCAGAGGTCCGTCTGGAGCCTCCGGTGGATGAAGACCTCTTTCTTCGTTCTCCCGAACATGGTGGAGGTCTTCTCCACGACGTCATTGACGTCGATCGGTTCGACCTCGTAGCGGCCGCCCCTGGCAAAGCCGAGAAGCTGTTTGGTGAGGTCCGCACCGCTGCGGACTTGTTCCTGGATCCTCTTGAGAAGTTCGAAATGGGGATGGTTTTCTTCCAGATCGTGCAGCATGAGGGCGGCGTACCCGTTGATGCTCATGAGGAGGTTGTTGAAATCGTGGGCGATGCCCCCCGCCAGCGTGCCGACCGCCTCCATCTTATGGGTGTTCTGCAGATGCGCCTCGATATTCTTCTGTACGGTGATGTCCCTCATGAAATTCAGCGTTGCCGGCTTCTCTTTCCACTTTACCGCTACGGCGCTGTTTTCCACCCAGAGCACGCCGCCGTTATTGGCGATGATGCGGAAAGTCGCATTGCCGCCGCGGCCTTTCAGGATCTTCTGCTGCTGCATGACGGCCACGTCTCGGTCTTCCGGGTGCACGCAGTTCGTGAAGACCACCTCCCGGAGCTCCGCGGCGGCATATCCGAAGAGTTGAAGGGTGCGGGGATTGGGGAACTGGATCACTTCATCCTGCAGGATGAAGATGGCGTCCCGTGAGTTTTCGATGACCAGCCGGTAGTTTTCCTCCGACTGGCGCAACGCGGCCTCCGCTTCCTTGAATTCCGTAATGTCGCGGACCGATTCGATCGCCCCGGCCTGTCGTCCTTCGCTGTCAAAGAGGGGCGCTACGATGGCCCATACATGGGCGCCTCTTCCTCCGTAGACCTTCGGGACGAAAACCTCTCCGCAGACGACGCGGTCCTTTCTCCGGGTGTAGTCGTACTTCCTCTCGACATCCTCGTCGACTCTGTCGATCAGCCCGAGAATGTTCGGACGCGCCTCACCGTAGAAGGGAACGGTATAGGCATAATCGCCCTTGCCGATGATCTCTTCTTTCTTGACGCCCGTCATCTCCTCGATCGCCCGGTTCCAGGCAATGACCCTGTTGTCTTTGTCGACGACAAAGGTCGCATCCGGAAGGAACTCGATGATGTCGTTCAACTTGCGGTTGGTGGCCTTCAACGCTTCTTCGGCCTGCTTGCGGGCGGTGATGTCTTCCTGCGTCCCTTCATAGAAGAGGATCTTTCCATCGGCGTCCCTGACGACCCGTGCGTTGACGGAGGTGCGGAAACGGCCGCCGTCTCTCCGCTTTGCCCAGAATTCGAAGTTTTCCAGACGGCCTTCCGCCTCGATCCTGCGCCGGAACTCCTTTCTCTCCGCGGGATCGGCGTAAAGCTGGGAGCCGATATCGGTTACCGAGGCGATCATCTGTTCCGGAGAAGCGTAGCCGGACATCCGCGCCAGGGCGGGGTTGATCCGGAGATATTTTCCTTCGGGGGTGCTCTGGAAAATGCCTTCGCTCGCCTGTTCGAAAATGTTGCGGTACTTTTCTTCGCTTTCCCTGAGGACGCGCTCGGCCTGTTCGCGGTTCTTCTGCTCCCGGACGATCCACCAGGCGCGCAGCGTCGTGTAGCCGGCGATCAGGCCGATAGCGAGCAGGAGGAAGAGGAGGGCCAGCCACCGGTTCCGGAAAGATTCCATCGCCGCGACGATCTCGTCCTCCGGCGTGGCGACGATGACGGACCAGTGCGTATTGCCCAGGCGGACCGGCATGTAGACGGCGTGTTTGAGGACGGTTTCCTTGACGTTTTCGCGGACACGATTGTACGCGTAGGTGGTGATGCCTTCTTTTCCCTGCATCATGCTGCCGGCAACGGCAAGGAGATCCGGGAAGCCCTGGCAGGTCTCCGAGACGTTCTTCCCGATGTGACCCGGCACGGGGCAGAACAGTTCCGTGCCGTCCCGGCTGATCATCCAGGCGTAGCCCGTCTTCCCGATCCGGATCTTCTCAAGAAACTCGCGGGCAAGATGTTCGAAGGACACGGCGGTGCCGACGACTCCGTCGAACCGGCCGTTACGGAAAACGGGAACCTCAATGACGACGGATCGGAAACCTCTTGCGATGGTGACGACCTCGCTGACATAGGGTTTTCCCGTCCTCCTGACTTCCTGAAAGTGCTTGAACAGCGAGATGTCGGCCTTCGTTTGCTTCGGGTCGTAGGGGGCGGTATACCGGACTTTTCC
This sequence comes from Syntrophales bacterium, assembly GCA_035366835.1. GTDB lineage: Bacteria > Desulfobacterota > Syntrophia > Syntrophales > UBA6109 > UBA6109. Next base: position 7,939 of record DAOSIS010000037.1, read on the forward strand.
GCGGGCGTCGATGCGCGAGATGCCCCGGATCCTGTCCATCATGGCGCGGTAATATTCGTCGAGGTACTTCCTCCCCTCGCCGTCGAGGTGAACGATGCCGGGCATGCTTGCGATCAAGCGCAGATCGTTCAACTGGTCGTTGAAGAAGTTCTCGATTCCGTGCGCTGCCAGGCGGGCATGCGTCATCTGCTGTCGGTTGAGGTTGATGATGGTTTCTTCCCGTACGGCGTCGTACGGGGAATAGAGTGCGTAGACCGACAGGAGGGCCAGTGCGATCAGGCCGCCGGTCAGAACGGTGATGAGGCGTTTCCTGTTCTGCAGAATGGCGCTCATGATATTGTGTTCCCCTCCGGGGGAGGGTCGTTTCGGAGAAAGAGATGTTTGATGAAGCGACGCCGGATCTTGCGCCGATGCTGGAAGTTGACATCGCCTCAGCCGCAACGGCAGACCTTCCGCTGCCCCGTCCGGCCGTTGCGGGGAAGATCGACAATGCCCTGCAGAGCACTTGGCTGCGAAAGAATTCTTCCCCAGGCTGTTGAAAAAGCTTGTTCCCTGATACGGGGTTACGGGATGCCCGGATGCAAGGCTCCCGGAAGCCTGAGCCCTCGGGCGTACTGGGATGTACGTCGAAGGGCGAAGGATGAGGAAACGCGGCAGACGGGCGCTTTTCAACAGCCTGTTACAGGCTCTTGATGTCCCGCGTATACTTCAGCTTTCCTTCCTTGATCAGGGTCGCCTTGCTGTTTTCGATCCAGGACGCAATGTATTCGTTTTTCTTGACGCTGAGAAGAATTCCCCTGAGCATATCCTTCTTGGCCGCGAATTCCCTGTCATCCGGTTTTTCACGTTCCTTGAGACGCAGGAGATAAATCTTCCCCTCGACCGTCACGGATTGCGGGGCCAGCGGATTCCCGTCCGACAGCGGCATGATCGCTTCGGAAAGCGCCTGGCTGTTGCCGATCTTCGGCACGGCCCCGCCGGGGACGAAGAAGCCCGTCTCCCCGGCCAGACCCTTCGCGCCGGCGACGGCACCCCAGGATTCTCCTTTTTTCATCCGCTCGATAAGGGATTCCGCATCCTTCCGGCAGAGCTTGAGGGCTTCGGTTTCCACGTAGCGCTTCTCCACGTCCTTGGCGATCTCTTTCAGCGGCGGGACATGGGCGGCCTTCTTCGCCACGACCTTGAGCAGGAAATAACCGCGGTCGGCGGACAGGACCCGGCTCATCTCGCCCTGCTGGAGTGAGGTCAGGGCCTTGGCCAGATCCTTCACCGTCTTGAGCGCTTCGGGGGGATGGGCCACGTCAAAGAGAGCAGGTTCGCTCATCTTCAGCCTGTTCTTCGCCGCGTATCCCTCAAAATTTTCCTCCTGATAAATCGTGTCATGCGCCTTCTTGGCCGCCTTGGATGCCAGGATCATGGCCTGAACCTGCTTCATCTCGGCGATGACCTTGCCCCGCACTTCTGCAAAATCGGCCTTCCTCCCATCCGGCTTGTTCCACTTGCCCCTGTTGCGGGCGAAGTATTCCTCGGCATCGTTCTCGGAAATCTTCACCTGCTCGTCGAAATCCTCGGGCAGGAAAGAAAGCAGCTTGATCTGATACTGGTCGGGCACGCGGAATTCGTTCGCGTTCTCCTTGAGGAAGGCCTCCAGTGCATCGGGGGAGGATTGGACGGCGGGCGCGTAGGCTTTCGGGTCGAGCTGCAGGAAAGACACGTTGATCTTCTCGTTTTGAATCCGGTACAGGTCATAGACTTCCTCGTCCGAGACCTTCACGGCATCCTGAATCAGCTCCTGGAGCTTCATGGCCGTGATCATCTTCTGCTGGATGTCCTCGAACTCTTCTGGCGTGGTCTTGTTCATGCTCAGCGTTCGCTGATAGAGCTGTTCGTTGAACGCGCCGTCGCGCTGAAAAGCCGGATAGGCCATGATGACGGTCCGTACCTCTTCGACGGGGACATCGATCTGCAACTGTTTGGCCTTCTGTAGGACAATGGCCTGATTGACCAGACCGTCCAGCGCCTGTTCTTTGAGATTAAGCTTCCGAATCATTTCATCGGTGAGCGCGCCGCCGTAGGTGGTACGGTAGGCCTCGAGGATCTTTTCGTATTCCTTCTGGAAATCGATATAGGCAATGCCTTTTCCGTCCAGGGTGACGACTGTTTCGGCCCGCTGCTGGTTGCCGACCGAGCCGAAATAGAATACGAATACGATGACGATGATGCCGAGCAGCACCTTCATCATCCAGTTTCTGGCATGTCTTCTCATCAAGTCCAGCATGACGAGACCTCCGGCGAGGAAAATTGGCACGAAATTGCATGCCCGGCGAACGTAGTACAGGCATATGGAAATTTCAACGTTTTTTTCGAAAAATGCATTGATTAGCACCCTGAAATACGCTATAGGGTGCGCATGTTAAAAGGAGGGAGGCGGTTATCCTCCCGGTTCCCTTGAGGAAAACATTAAGGAGGGTACCTTGCTTTTCGACTACATCCTGGGGAAATTCTCCAACGATCTGGCCATCGATCTCGGCACGGCCAATACGCTTGTCTATGTGAAGGGGAAGGGCATCGTGCTGAGCGAGCCCTCCGTGGTGGCCGTCCATAAGGATGCCAGGGGAGTCAAGAAGGTCCTCGCCGTCGGATCGGAGGCCAAGCGGATGCTCGGGCGGACGCCGGGGAACATCGTCGCGATCCGTCCGATGAGGGACGGTGTCATCGCGGATTTCGACATCACCGAGGCGATGCTCCGCCATTTCATTCTTCAGGTTCACAACCGGCGCGCGCTGGTCCGCCCCCGCATCATCGTGTCCATCCCCTCGGGCATCACCCAGGTCGAAAGAAGGGCCGTCCGGGAGACGGTCGAATCGGCCGGCGCACGGGAGATCTATCTCATCGAGGAGCCCATGGCGGCCGCCATCGGCGCGGGTTTGCCCATCAAGGAGCCGACCAGTTCGATGATCGTAGACATCGGCGGAGGGACGACGGAAGTCGCCGTCATTTCCCTGGCGGGGATCGTCTATTCGAAATCCGTCCGCGTCGCCGGCGACAAGATCGACGAGGAAATCGTCCAGTACATGAAACGCAAATACAGCCTGCTGATCGGAGAGAGATCGGGCGAGATCATCAAGACCACGATCGGCTGCGCCTATCCGGATGATGAACTTCGCAAGGTGGATGTCAAGGGAAGGGATCTGATCTCCGGGATACCGAAGATTGTCGAGATCAATTCCGAGGAGATCCGCGAGGCCATCCAGGAACCCATCAGCATCATCGTCGATACGATCAAGGATGCCCTCGAGAATGCGCCGCCGGAGCTCGCGGGCGATATCGTCGACCGAGGCATCGTCCTGACGGGTGGCGGGGCTTTGCTTCGAAAAATCGATGTCCTCATCCAGGAAGAAACTGGATTGCCCATCACGATCGCCGACGAGCCCCTGTCCACCGTTGCAAGGGGTGCCGGCATGGCCTTGGACCAGTTGGACGTTCTCAAGGAGGTGACGGTCCAGATGTAGGGTGCCGGGCAGCGCCCGTTCCATCCTCGCACCAGAAGCTTCCGGCACCTCTGTCTCGATCTTGCCCTCTCTTTCCACCCGGTCCCGGCGCGTTGTGCCCCTGTTTTCGATCATCGCCGCTCCAGGAGGTCGGGATCCCCGTCGTTCCCGCTCGGGAGCGGTGCATGGATGCTCCCATGGGGAGCGGTTCTGTCCATCGTGGCGCTGATTTGAGAGCGTATGCTGATTCCGAAAAAGTACCAGTCCTGGATAAGCCTCGTCATACTGATCGTACTCTCCCTGGGCATCTTCTCCTACTCCGTCAGGCGTTCCCCGGAGACGGGCTTTGCCCGGCGCGTCGTCCTCGAAACGGTGGCTCCCCTTCAGGGGCTGATCAACGAGTCGGCAGGCGGTCTGGCGGACCTCTGGCAGCGCTACCTCCTGCTGGTTCGTCTGGAAGAGGAGAACCGGTCCCTCAGAAAGCAAGTCGCCCTGCTGCGAGACCAGGTCGTCCAGTATCGCGAGGGGTACGCGGAGGGACAACGTCTGAGGAAACTTCTCGCCCTGGACGAACAGTCGTCCCGGAAGACCATAGCGGCCCGCGTCATCGACAGACCGCCGGTTTCGGTCTTCAATACGATCACCATCAGCAAGGGATCGGTCCACGGCTTGAGGGCCGGCTTTCCGGTCATGACGGACGAGGGTGTGATCGGCCGCATCATGGAAACAACCTGGCATTCCTCGCGCGTGCTGCTGCTCGTCGACGGAAACAGCAACATCGACGCCCTGATCCAGGGAAGCAGAACGCAAGGGATCCTGCAGGGATACCGCTCGACGGAATGCCGGATGAAGTACGTTCCGAAGACGGAACAGGTGAAGACGGGCGACATCGTGCTCTCATCGGGATTGGGGGGAAATTTCCCTAAGGGGCTGATCCTGGGCGTCGTGGCGAAGGCGGACAAGGGAGACGGCGGGCTGTTCCAGCACATCGAGGTGACCCCGGCCGTGAACCTCCGCGACATCGAAGAGGTCATTGTCCTTTCTCTTGAAGAGAGGCCGAAACCGTGATCCGTCTCCTGTCGCTCCTTGTGATCGCCGTTGCCCTGATTGTCTTGCAGACGACGCTGCTCGAGATTGTCCTCCTGCATCAGTTCAGCGTGGAGCTGTCTCTGTTGCTCGTCCTGTATGCGGGTTTTCGCTACGAACCGGGTGAAGGGGCCGCCATCAGCATCCTCTGCGGCTTCCTCACGGATTGCGTAACGGGTTCTCCGACGGGCTTCTTCGTTTTCCTGTATGTCCTGGTCTTCTCCGCCACGAAGCTCATTTCGGAGCGGATGTACGCCGACAGCAGGCTTTTCTTCGCCTTCTTCGCCTTTGTCGCAGCACTTGCCGAAGGGGTGCTGGCTGTGCTGTTGTACCGGATCATTGCTGAAGCGGATGTTTTTCATTACCTGCTCCGGCATGCGCTTCCGCAGGCGCTCGTGCTGGCGCTCCTGAGCCCGTTGTTTTTCAGAGGGTTCGACCTCCTTGGGGATCGATTGGATGGCAAGGCTTCAAAACAGACTGGATGAACATGACCCGGGGGCATTCCGGCAGCGTTTCAAGATTCTCTTTGCGATCGTCGCCGCGGTGCTCTTCCTCCTGGTCCTGCGGCTGTGGTACCTGCAGATCATCCAGGGATACGAATTGCGTTTGAAATCAGAGAACAACAGCGTCCGGTTGCGTAAGATCAAACCCCTCAGGGGGCTGATCCTGGACGCGCGGGGAACGGTCCTCGTCGACAACCAGCCGTCCTACGATATCCTTTTCCTGCCGAACCGGGTCAAGAACGTCCAGGAGGTGATCGACCGGCTGGAGGGGCTGTATGCGAAGAAAGACCTGCTGCTCTCCGCCGATCCCTTTCCCCTCAACGGAAAACCACTGCCTTTCGTCCCCGTCAAGCTCGAGAAGAACGTGAGCTGGGAAAAACTGGCGATCGTGGAGACTGCCTCCCTGGAACTTCCCGGTGTCTACGTGGACGTGGTTCCCGTGCGCCAGTACCTGGCGGGTGAAAGGATGGCCCATGTCATCGGTTATGTGGGGGAAGTCAGCAAGGAGGAGCTCGACAAGGATACGACGGGCCTGTACGGCCTGGGGGACCCGATCGGGAAGTACGGGATCGAGAAACTCCTCGACCCCCTCGTGAAGGGGAAATACGGCGCCGAACAGGTCGAGGTCAACGCCTTCGGCAAAGAGGTGCGGGTGGTCGGGAAGATCGAGCCGACGAGCGGCTACAGCGTCATTCTGACGATCGACGCGCACCTGCAGAAAGTGGCGTGGGACGCCCTGGCAGGACGTCCCGGATCGGTGGTGGTGATGGACCCCCGCGACGGCGCCGTCCTGGCGATGGTCAGTTCACCCTCCTTCGATCCGAATCTGTTCAACCGGGGCATTTCCCACGGCAAGTGGGAAGCCCTGTCCAATCACCCGCTGCACCCGATGGAAAACAGAGCCATCTCCGGCCAGTACCCCCCCGGATCAACGTACAAGATGGTCGTCGCCGCGGCGGCCCTGCAGGAAGGGATCATCACGCCGGAGACAGCCTTCTACTGCGGCGGGACGTTCGAGCTCGGAAACAGGACCTATCGCTGCTGGCAGAAGAACGGTCACGGGAAAATCAGCCTGCACCGCGCCCTCGTCTCGTCCTGCGACGTTTACTTCTACAATGTCGGCAAGCTGCTCGGCGTCGATCGGCTTGCCTGGTACGCGAAGAGCTTCGGATTGGGATCGGGAACCGGCATCGATCTCCCGCGGGAGAAGGCCGGACTGATCCCGACCAAGGCATGGAAACAGTCCCGGCTGGGAGAGCCGTGGCAGGCGGGGGAAACCATATCGATCTCCATCGGCCAGGGGTTCAATCTCGTCACGCCCCTTCAGCTCGCGGCCGCTTACGGCGGCCTCGCCAACGGCGGTACGCTCTGGCGTCCCCACATCATCCGGCGCATCGAAGCGCCGGACGGAAGCACCTACCGCGTTTTTTCTCCTGAAGCCCACGGAAAGATTCCGGTCAGCAGGGAGAATCTGGACATCGTCGGTCACGGCCTGTGGGGCGTGGTCAATGAAAAGGGCGGCACCGGGTACGCCCTCAAGCGGAAAGAAGAGGACGTCTGCGGCAAGACCGGGACGGCGCAGGTCGTCGGGCTGCCGGACAACGACAAGGCGCGCCGGGAAAAGAAGATCTCCGCGCAGTTCCAGGACCATGCGCTGTTCGTGTGTTATGCGCCTTACAAGAACCCTGAAATCGTCGTGGCCGTCATCGTGGAAAATGCCGGCCACGGCGGGAGCGTCGCGGCTCCCGTCGCGCGCAAGGTCGTCGACGCCTATTTCGCGCAGAAGAAGGAGCAGAACCGCCCGCAGGTCGCGGCCTTTCAGTCCGCCGAGAGCAGCGGCAGGCCCTAGGCCGATACCCTTGGGCCGTCCTGCAGGGATGAAGGGCGGGAAACTTGCTGACCGGGAAGAGGAAATCGTCTTGAAATTCGACCGGAGACTCTTGTTTCATTTCGACTGGACGCTGCTGGGGATGGTCCTCGGCTTGTGCCTCATCGGCCTCGTGAATATCTACAGCACGGGTTTCAGCACGGCCGAAACCGGCGCGGACCCCCTGTATCTCAAGCAGGCCAGATGGATTCTGCTGGGGTTGATCGGCATGACCGTGGCGTTCAGCGTCGATTACCGGTTCGTCCACCGCTACGCTTATTGGATTTACGGCATCGCCGTTCTGGCCCTCGTGGCGGTCCTGGTCCTCGGCTATGAATCGCGCGGTTCCCAGCGCTGGCTTTCCCTGTGGGGCTTTCGCCTCCAGCCGTCAGAATTCATGAAACTGGCTGTCATCGTCACGCTGACCAAATACTTCGACGATCACCGCGTTTCGGCCCCCTTCGGGCTGCGGGACCTTCGGGCGCCGTTCCTCCTGATCCTCGTGCCGTTTCTCCTGATCCTCAAGCAGCCCGATCTCGGGACCGCCTTGATCATCGCCATTCTGTTCGCGTCGATGGCGATTTGCGTGGGCGTCCGCTGGAGCGCCCTTCTGGCGGCGGCGGCAAGCGGGTTGCTCCTGATTCCCTTTATGTGGTACTTCCTCAAGGACTACCAGCGGGAACGTATCATGACCTTCCTGAGCCCTGAACGGGACCCCCTCGGGTCCGGTTATCACATCATTCAATCGATCATCGCCGTCGGGTCGGGCGGTTTTTGGGGGAAAGGCTTTCTCAAGGGTTCGCAGACCCAGCTGAAATTTCTTCCCGAACAGCAGACGGATTTCGTCTTTTCGGTGTTCGCCGAAGAGTGGGGATTCCTCGGCGGATTGGTTCTGATCGTGTTGTTCCTGTCGCTTATCCTCTGGGGTCTGAAGATTGCGCTTCATTCGCGCGATTTTCCGGGCATGATGATCACCTACGGCTTCATCCTCCTCATCTTCTGGGAGGTTTTCATCAACATCGGCATGGTCCTGGGGATCCTGCCCGTCGTCGGCATCCCGCTGCCGTTCCTTAGTTACGGGGGTTCTTCGATCGTGATGCTGATGACGGGTGTGGGACTGATGATGAACGTGAGCATGAGGCGTTTCATTCTGCAGTCATGAGATTCGAATCGGCGGAAGGAAAGGAGCCGGATATGATGGGTCACAAGAAGACAAAAGACGACGAGATCAAGGCCTTTCTGGGAAAGGGAGCGCGATTTTGCGGCAAACTGATCTTCACCGGGGCCGTGCGCATCGATGGCGACTATCAGGGGGAGATTTTCGGGGAGGGGAGCCTGATCATCGGCGAAGGGGCGCTTGTCGAAGCGGACATCGCAGCCGAAAGCGTTTCTATCAGCGGCGAGGTGCGCGGGAAGATCGATGTCACGGAGAAGCTCGAAATCTATGCGACGGGAAGGCTCTGGGGCGATGTTACGACACCGGTCTTTGTCATCAAGGAGGGCGCCATCTTCGATGGCTTGTCGAAAATGAAAGAGGCCGTCGCCGGCAAGCGTCCCGAGATCCAGAAAGCCGCCGCCTGAAATCGGACGGGAGGGTGCTTCCCGGGGCGGCGCCGTGCAGGTTGCGAATTCGGGAACACGGTCCTTCCCGGGAAAAAGCGGACCTCTCCCCGTCCCGTGAATTCCGCACGCGATCGGGAGTTGTACCGCATTCCGATGGCGTCCGGCGGGCAGGAACCGGGGACTGACGCCGCTTGGTGACCATCGTCCAAGCCGCGTCCATACTACAAATCATCGGTTTTTCAATGCGGTCATTGCTTTTGTAAAAGGAGCTTGACAAGCGACCTCAGTTGTGGTTAGTAGTCCGCGGTTTTTCAGCGGTTGCCCCCTCGTGGCACTTCCTCAAAGTTGATCAGGCCGTGTCAGGAGGCGGCGTATCCCTTTAAACGACTTTGCGAGCGCATATGTCATGATTGAAATCAGCCGAGTGGTTTCGAACAGCCACTCGGTTTTTTTTGCTCATCGTACCATATCCGTGAGGTGACGCCGTGGTCAGTCTCGATTACACCGTTTGGATTCAGATGGTCAACTTTCTGGTGCTCATCCTGATCCTGAACAAACTCCTCTACAAGCCCATTCTTGGAATCATCGACCGCAGAAAAAAGATGATGGAGGACTCCGACGCAGAGGCGAAGGGGTTCCAGGAGACCGTCGCGCGGAAAATGTCCGAATATGAAGACCGGCTCCGCCAGGCAAAACTTGCGGCCGTGGAGCAGCGCAACGAGATCGTGAAGGCAGGGGCGGATCAGGCCAGGGGAATCATCGACGCAGTCCGAAAGGAAGTCCCAGGCATCCTGGAGGAATTCCACGGACGGATGAACCGGGAAATCGAAGGCGCCAGGCACGTCCTTCAGGAGAATTCCCGGAAGCTTTCGCTGGAAATCGCGGAGAAGGTGATGGGAAGGAGCATCTCATGAGAAGAGTCGCGGCAGGCGCGCGGATCGGACGAATTGGGAAGATGCTCGGTGCGTTGTCGCCGTTGCTTCTGGTGGCGGTCGCAGCCTATGCCTCGGGGGGCGGCGAAGGCGGCGGCAAGGAAAAATGGATCGAGTTCGGCTGGAAGAGCGTCAATTTCATCATCCTGGTGGGGCTCCTGTACTGGCTGCTCGCCGGGAAACTGAAGGAATTCTTTGTCGACCGCGGGAAGAACATCAAGAAAGCGCTGGAGGAGGCGATCGCCGCCAAGGAAGAGGCGGAGAAGAAGTTCAAGGAATACGAACTCCGGCTGGAGAAGGCCAATGAGGAAATCGCCCGGATTTCCGAGATGATCAAGGCCCAGGGGGAATCGGAGAAGCAGAGAATCATCGAAGATGCGCGCAAGGCGGCGGCGAAGATGAAGGAAGATACGCAGGCGCGCATGGAGCAGGAATTCAAGAAGGCGGGCAGTCAGCTCCGGGCCGAGGCGGCCCTGCTGTCCGTTCAAATGGCGGAAGAGTTGCTGAAAAAGAACCTTTCAGCGAAGGACCATGAAGCCATGGTCCGGGATTATCTGGACAAGGTGGTGAACAAACCGTGATCGGAAGCAGCATCGCCAAGCGTTACGCCCGCGCGTTCTTCGACATTGCCGCGGAGGAGGGGACATACGAGACTCTGTACGACGAACTGAGTCGCTTCGCCTCCGTGGTGGAGAAAAACGAGGGCCTCAAGGAATTTCTGGCCAACCCCATCTTCGATCAGACGGAGAAGAGGGCGGTGGTGGACCAGATCATCGGCAAGGTGGGCATATCCCCGCTGACGGCCAATTTCCTGAAACTCCTGACGGACAAGAGGAGGATCGGCGTCCTCTCCGAAGTCGAAGGCTGCTACCGTGAACTCATGGACCAGGCCCTGAGCAAGGCACGAGTCCGCGTCAGAACCGCATATCCTTTGTCCGATGAACTGTCCGGCCGACTCCGCGAACGACTCGAGCAGATGACCGGCAAGAAGGTCGAGATGACCGTGGAGGAAGATGCAGGCCTGCTCGGGGGGATCGTCGTTCAAGTCGGCGACACGCTCTATGACGGCAGCGTCAGGACGCAATTGAACAATATCAGGAATCTGTTAGGGGAGGAGAGATAGCGCATGGAGACGATCAGGGCGGAGGAAATCAGTCAAATCATATCCAAGCAGATCAAGGATTACGAGAAGAAGCTCGATATCAGCGAAACCGGCACAGTCCTCTCCGTCGGTGACGGCATCGCCCGCGTTTACGGCGTCCAGAACGCGATGGCCATGGAGCTTCTGGAATTCCCCGGCGGCATCCTGGGCATGGTCCTGAACCTGGAAACGGACAACGTCGGCGTCGCCGTTCTGGGCGAAGTCACCCACATCAAAGAAGGGGACATCGTCAAGAGGACGGGACGAATCGCCCAGGTTCCGGTGGGCGAGGCGGTTCTCGGGCGCGTGATCGACGGGACCGGCAAGCCGATCGACGGCAAGGGGCCCATCGAGACGACCGAATTCCGCCGCATCGAAATGATCGCACCGGGCGTGATCCAGCGCCAGCCCGTCAACGAGCCCATGTATACGGGGCTCAAGGCCATCGATGCCATGACGCCGATCGGCCGCGGGCAGCGGGAACTGATCATCGGCGACCGCCAGATCGGCAAGACCGCGATCGGCGTGGACGCCGTCATCCGCCAGAAGGACACGGGCGTTAAATGCATCTATGTCGCCATCGGGCAAAAGAAATCCACCGTGGCCCAGGTCGTGGAGAACCTCCGCAAATACGGTGCCATGCCGTATACCTGCGTCGTTTCCGCCTGCGCCAGCGACCCGGCGACCCTGCAATACATCGCCGCCTACGCCGGCTGCAGCATCGGCGAATACTTCCGTGACCGCGGGCAGGACGCCCTGATCATCTACGACGATCTCTCCAAGCAGGCCGTGGCCTATCGCCAGATCTCCCTCCTCCTCCGCAGACCGCCGGGACGCGAAGCGTTCCCGGGCGACATCTTCTACAACCATTCCCGCCTTCTGGAACGCGCGGCGCGCGTCAGCAAGGAGCTGGGCAGCGGTTCGCTTACGGCGCTTCCGATCATCGAAACCCAGGCCGGTGACGTCTCCGCCTATATCCCCACGAACGTCATCTCCATCACGGACGGCCAGGTCTACCTGGAACCCAGCCTTTTCTTTTCCGGCATCCGGCCGGCGATCAACGTGGGCCTCTCCGTGTCCCGCGTCGGCGGCGCCGCACAGGTGAAGGCGATGAAACAGGTCGCCGGCACGCTCAAACTCGACCTCGCCCAGTACCGCGAACTGGCGGCCTTCGCGCAGTTCGGCAGCGATCTGGACAAGGCCACGCAGGCCCAGCTCGACCGCGGCGTGCGGCTGGTGGAACTTCTCAAGCAGCCCCAGTTCCAGCCCATGTCCCTGTCGCGGGAGGTGGTCATCCTCTTCGCCGGGACGCGCGGCTACCTCGACAAGTATCCCGTCGACAAGATCAAGGACTACGAACCGCAGCTCTTGAATTTCGTCGAGACGAAATATCCGGACATCCTGAAGGAGATCGACGAGAAGAAGGTCATCGGGCCCGAACTCGACAAGAAGTTGCGTGACGTGCTGGTCGAATTCGACACGGCCTTCGTGAGCGGTTGAAGGGCCGGAGCGGCAGCGGGACGTTTACGGGATCGCAGAGAAACGACAGGAGTAGGTTTTCATGGCCGCACTCAAGGATATCAAGCGGAAGATCAGCGCCGTAAAGAAGACCAAGCAGATCACGAAGGCCATGAATATGGTGGCCGCCTCGAAGTTCAAGTCGGCGCAGCAGCGGATGGAGAATTTCCGTCCCTACGCGACCAAATTCATGGACGTGTTGAGCAGCCTTGCGCTGCGGGTCGACGCCCGGAATCATCCCCTGCTTGCCGTTCGGGAACCCAAGAGGATCCGGGTGATCTGCATGACCGCGGACCGCGGTTTGTGCGGGGCCTTCAACACGAACGTCCTCAAGACGACGGAGCGATTCGTTAAGGGAAAGACCGGCGAGGGCAGGGAAGTCGTCATCGTCCCCGTGGGCCGCAAGGGGCGGGACTATTTCCGGAAGAAGGCGAAGATCGCCCACGAACGGACCGACGTCTTCGGAAGATTCGACATTTCGCTCGCCGTCAACATCGCCAAGGACATCATCCCCGCGTTCGAAAAGGAAGAGTACGACGAACTGTACCTGATCTACAACAATTTCGTGAACGTTTCCGTCCAGAAGCCGACTCTGGTGCGGCTCTTCCCGCTGCCTTCCGTCGGCGGCGACGAGGAGATCGATCCCGAGAAAAGGATCGAGTACATCTACGAGCCTTCGGATGAGGCCCTCCTTGAGAAGCTGCTTCCGATGTACGTCCACGTCCTCCTGTTCCGGGCGCTCCTGGAAACCTCGGCCGGAGAAAACGGAGCACGGATGGCGGCCATGGACAATGCGACGCGCAACTGCGAGGACCTGATCGGCAGCTTGACGCTGAAATACAACAAGGCGAGACAGGCGGCGATCACCGCCGAACTGATGGATATCGTGGGCGGCACCGAGGCGCTCGCAAAAGCGAGAGGATAGAAGGCGGGCGAGGGAGCACCGGCGGGTTTTGCCGCGAGCCTCCTGCCCTGGCTACTTCGATAGGAGAGAAGGAGACGGGTATGAACATTGGTAAGGTTGTGCAGGTCATCGGACCGGTAGTCGATGTCGCATTCGAAGAGGGGAGCCTTCCGCAGATTCTCAATGCCATCGTCATGACCAACCCCGCGATCAACGACCAGGAGGACAACCTGGTGATCGAGGTCGCCCAGCATCTGGGCGACAACGTCGTCCGCTGCATCGCCATGGACATCACGGACGGCCTGATTCGCGGCATGAAGGCGAAGGATACCGGGAAACCCATCATGGTGCCCGTCGGCCAGGAATGCCTCGGCCGGATCCTCAACGTCGTCGGCAGGCCCGTCGACGGCCTGGGACCGGTGGAGGCGAAGAATTATTTCCCCGTTCACCGGGAAGCCCCGACATTCCTCGAACAGGACACCTCCGTCCACGTGCTGGAAACGGGCGTCAAGGTCATCGACCTCCTGGTGCCCTTTCCCCGCGGCGGCAAGATGGGGATGTTCGGCGGGGCGGGCGTCGGCAAGACCGTCGTCATGATGGAGATGATCCACAACATCGCCATGCACCACGGCGGAATCTCCGTGTTCGCCGGTGTCGGCGAGCGCACCCGTGAAGGGAACGACCTGTATCTGGAAATGAAGGCCTCCGGTGTCATCAAGCAGGCGGCGCTGATCTACGGGCAGATGACGGAGCCCCCGGGAGCGCGGGCCCGCGTCGCGCTCACCGCGCTTGCGGCGGCCGAGTACTTCCGCGATGTCGAAGGTCAGGACGTGCTTCTGTTCGTCGACAACATCTTCCGTTTCACCCAGGCCGGCTCCGAGGTTTCGGCGCTCCTGGGCCGCATGCCCTCCGCCGTCGGTTACCAGCCGACCCTGGCCACGGACCTGGGCGAACTGCAGGAGCGCATCACCTCCACGACGAAGGGGTCGATTACGGCGGTGCAGTGCGTGTACGTTCCCGCCGACGACCTCACGGACCCGGCGCCGGCGACGACGTTCGCCCACCTCGACGGGACGGTCGTCCTCTCCCGGCCGATCGCGGAACTGGGCATTTATCCCGCCGTGGACCCGCTGGATTCCACGTCCCGCATCCTCGACCCGAACGTCTTGGGCCTGGAACACTACCAGGTGGCCCGCCAGGTCCAGGTGACGCTGCAGAAATACAAGGACCTGCAGGACATCATCGCCATCCTGGGCATGGACGAACTCTCGGAAGCGGACAAGCTCACCGTGAGCCGCGCCCGGAAGATCCAGCGTTTCCTCTCGCAGCCGTTCTTCGTGGCCGCCCAGTTTACGGGCACGGAAGGCAAGTTCGTCTCCGTGAAGGACACGGTCCGTGGCTTCAAGGAGATTCTCGAAGGCAAGCATGACGACCTTCCCGAACAGGCCTTCTACATGGTCGGCGGCATCGAGGAAGTGGTCGAAAAGGCGAAGAAACTGTCCGAGTAAGCGGGAGGAGAATTCTACCGATGGCCGATGAATTGATGCTGGAGATCGTAACGCCCGAGAAACTGGCCTTCTCCGGGAAAATCGAGGAGGTGACGATTCCGGGCAGCGATGGAGAATTCGGGGTCCTCAAAGGGCACGCCTCGCTCCTGAGCGCGGTCGATATCGGCGAATTGAGCTATCTCCGGGAAGGGAAGCGGACTTTCTACGCCCTCAACACCGGCTACGCGGAAGTGACGGGGACGAAGGTCACCGTTCTGGTGGAGACGGCCGAGCGGGCGGACATGATCGACAAGGCAAGGGCGCAGCGCGCCAAAGAGAACGCCGAGGCGAAACTGGCCAAGGCGGCCAAGGAGGACGAGGATTACGAACGCGCCCGCATCGCCCTCATGAGGGCGGTTACGAGGATCAGCGTCGCCGACAAGTCGCCGGCGGGCTGAAAAGGGAAAAAGGCGGAACGAAAGGCCGGGAAGGAAGGACCCTCCCGGCCTTATTTTGTTACAGAAGTGGAGTTGAACTCCCGGTTCACCCGAATCTCAGGTCTCGTCGAAGTCGATATCGACGATCTCGATCTCCCTGTCCCCTCCCGGCGTCTTGAAGTGCACCACCGCGCCGATGCACTTGCCGATCAGCGCCCTGCCGATGGGGGAAGTGACGGAAATCTTGTTCACCGAGATGTCCGATTCGAAGGGGCCCACGAGCTGGTAGCGGATCTCCTTGCCCGTGTCCGTGTCTTGGACGGTCACGGAGCAGCCGAAAATGACCTTGTCCGTGTTGCATCCCCCGACCTCCACGATCTGCGACATGGCCAGGTTGTTTTCGATCTCGCTCGACCGTCCGTGCAGATAGGACTGGCGTTCCTTGGCGGCTGTATATTCGGCGTTCTCCGACAAGTCTCCCTGGGACCGCGCCGCTTCGATATCGCGGATATTCTCCGGAATCAGGACGCCCTTCAGCTGGTCCAGTTCTTTCTTGAGCCTTTCGAAACCCGCCTTCGTGATCGGCACCTTGTTCATGGAATGCTCCAGGGATCAGGATGATAAAAAACGGGCTTCCCGGTTGCGGAAACCGACCGGGAGAAGCCCTGTGCCCTTCTTAGAAAAGAAATAGGGCCCTGTCAAGCGGCATTTGATAGAAAGATTGTGATCTTCGACTCTCCTTGCCGGACCGTCGGAGTTGTGCTACAAGATGCCCCCCGGCGGGCCGGAACGGCAGCCGGAACAGAGGGAGGCGAATCCACCGATGCGGGATTCCTACAACCGGGAAATCAATTATCTTCGTGTTTCGATCACCGACCGGTGCAATCTCCGGTGCGTGTACTGTATGCCCAAGGAGGGCCTGTCCCTTCTTGGGCATGAGGACATCCTCCGCTATGAGGAGATTCTGAGGGTCATCCGCGTGGCGGTCAAGCTGGGCGTCACGAAGGTGCGGATCACGGGCGGAGAGCCGCTCGTGCGCCGCGGCTCCGTGGATTTTATCGCTTCCCTGAAGTCCATTGAGGGGCTGGCGGACGTGAGTCTGACGACGAATGCCGTCCTGCTCGAGACGTTCGCGCAGGGGCTGGCGGCGGCGGGCATCCGCAGGATCAACATCAGCCTCGATTCCCTCGATCCGGCCAAGTACGAGAAGATCACGCGCGGGGGAAAACTGGAGAGCGTTCTCAAGGGCATCGATGCGGTGCAGGCGCTGGGGCTTTCGCCCATCAAGATCAACATCGTCGCCGTGCGCGGCTACAACGACGACGAGATCCTCGAGTTTGCCGGGTTCGCCCACGCCCATCCCTTCCAGGTGCGCTTCATCGAGCTCATGCCGCTGGGCGATGCGGGCCTTTCGCAGAACGAATTCATCCCCAATGCGGAAATCCTGGGCAAGATCCGCTCCGTTTATCGGCTGTCGCGCGTCAATGGCGGGGAAGAGAACGGCGGTCCGGCGCGGATGTATCGCATCGAGGGCGGCCGGGGGGAAATCGGCTTCATCAGCCCCATGACGCATCATTTCTGTGACACCTGCAACAGGCTCCGTCTGACGGCGGACGGGCGCCTACGGGCTTGTCTCCTGAAGGAGCGGCAGGCCGACCTGCGGACGCTGCTGCGGAACGGGTGCGACGACGGCGCCTTGGAGGAAGTTGTCCGCAGGATCATCGCGGAGAAGCCCCGCGGCCATGAAATGATTTCCGGCGACATTTCCCGGCGCATCTGCGCGACCAACATGTCCAAGATCGGCGGATGAGCGTCCCGCCGAACCTTCCTCCTGCCGCTGCGGATCAGGTTTCCGAACAGCCCGACTCCTCCGGACTTTCGTCTTCCCACGTATGGCCGAGGATTTCCATCGCCCGGGCGGCGTCGTCCGGCGGCACGAGAATCCGCACCTCGCCGATGCCGTCGATCGTAATCGCATAGATCGTCGTGGCGGCGTCGTATTGGAGGTGGGTTGCGATCCCTTCCGCCTCCAACCGACCGGCGATGATCCGGGCCTGAGTCATGCCGGAAGCACAGAATACGGTCTGCCAGGACTCGTCCATAGGATCTTCTCCTTTCCTTTTCCATAACATGTTTCACGGCCTGATGAAAAGCCGATGTATCGACGGCATTTCCTCCCCGATACACTATATGTTGTGGTCAGCTGAGCAGGCGCCACAGCTTGTTGTATTTCTGCTTTACAAGGTAGAATTCTTCTGTTAGGATTCTGCGGTAAACGAAGGGCTCGGGTCCAAGCGAGGGAAATGAAACTAAAAAAGCTTGAAATTGCAGGGTTTAAGTCGTTCCGCGACCGCATCGTCCTCGACTTCGGAGAGGGGATCAGCGCCGTCGTCGGTCCCAACGGCTGCGGCAAGAGCAATATCGTAGACGCCATCCGCTGGGTCATGGGGGAACAGAGGATCAAGGCGCTGCGCGGCAAGAAGATGGACGATGTCATCTTCAACGGATCCGTGGAGGCATCCCCCGTCGGCATGGCCGAGGTGACCATGATCCTGACCTCCGACGGGACCGGGTTCCCGGAGGCCTATGCCTCCTTCAGCGAAGTGGAGATCTCGCGCCGCCTGTTCCGGGACGGCGAAAGCGAATACTGTATCAACAAGGTCCCCTGCCGTCTTCTGGACGTCCGTGAATTCTTCATGGGAACCGGCGTCGGCGCCAAGACCTATTCGCTGGTCGAACAGAACAGCGTTTCCACCCTCGTCGAGGCGAAACCGGAAGACCGTCGGCAGTTCATCGAGGAGGCGGCCGGCATTTCCAAGTACAAGAGCCGGAAAGAAGCGGCCGTCCGCAAGATGGAGGCGACGAAACAGAATCTCGCGCGCCTGAACGACATCCTCCGGGAGGTCAAGAGCCAGCTCAATGCCATCTCCCGGCAGGCGAAGAAGGCGGAGCAGTACAAGGCGCTCAAGGGGCGAATCAAAGAAACGGAAATACGGCTCGCGCTGCAGCAGTACACGGATCTGCTGGCGAACCGCGACGAGGCGGATGCGCTGCGCCAGAACCTGAAGGACCGCGAGACGGAAGCGCGCTCGAAGGTGAAGGCATCGGAGGCCGCCCTCGAGGAGGCGCGGACCGCAGCCCTGGCGACGGAGACGGACATCTCCTCGTCCCAGGAAGCCCTCTACCGGATCAAGAACGACATCGGGATCCGGGAGCAGGCGATCGAGTTTGCAGGCAAGAAGACCGCGGATGTGGCCGCGCGCAGGGAGCGTGACATCGCGGAGGCGGATTCCTTCGAACGGCGCACGGCGGAAGTCTCGGCCGAGATCTCCTCGCTGCAGGGAGTGGCCGAGGAGGCGGAAAGGACGGTCGCCGAAAAGAAAGCGGCGATCGCCGGACGCGAACAGCGCGTCGGAGAGCGCAAGGAAGCCGACCGCGCCATCGAACGGCAGCTGGAAGAAAAGAAGGCCGCCCACCTGGAGATTGCGACCGAAAAAGCACGGCTGAAGAACGCGACGGCGGCACTGGCCCGCGGCATCGAAGATCTCCAGCGGCGCCAGGAGAGGACGAACCGGGAGATCGCGGAGGACCGCAAGCGCTGCGACGGGCTGCAGGTCACGCTGCAGGCAGTCCGGGCGGAACTGGAGACCGACGAGTCGACGAGCGCGCAGCTCGCGGAGCGGCGGGAGGTTGCCGCCGCAGAACTCGAACGGGCGAGGGAAGACGGCCGGGAGATCGAGAATCGGATTGCGGAGACCCGCGAAGAAGCCGCGAAGGTGTCCTCCCGCGTGTCGTCCCTGCGGGAATTCCACGAAAGCTACGAATGGTGCGGCGCCGGAATCCGATCACTCATGAAGGCAAACCGGGAGGACTTGCCGGATCTTCCTCAGAACGGGTTTCTGGGGCTCGTTGCGGACTATCTGGATGTCCCCCGCGAGTACGAGACGGCGGTCGAGGCGGTGCTGGGGGAAAAGCTGCAATATGTCCTGGTCCGCAGCCAGCAGGACGGCGTCAAGGCAATCGATTATCTCCACCAGCACTCTCTGGGGCGGGGCAGTTTCATTCCCCTGGAGGTGCGCAACAGCGGCGAAGAGATCCCGCAGATGGAGCACCTTCGCGAGGCGGTGCGCCTGATCGAGCGCGTGAGGGTACGCGAAAACTACGATGGCATTGCCCAGTACCTTCTGGGGGATGTCCTCCTGATTCCGGATCTCAGGAACGGCGTCGATCTTTGGCGGCAAAATGGTTTTCGCGGCACCTTCGTCACCCCGGCGGGGGACATCATCAGCCCGCAGGGTGTTCTGACCGGCGGCAGTGCGTCCAACGGAAGCAGCGACAAGGGACTTCTCGGAAACAAACGGGAAATCGCGGAGATGGAGGCTCTGCAGAAACGCCTGGCCGGGGTCCTGGAGCAGGAAAACGCGAACCGCCAGGAGGCGGCGAAGCGCCTCGCGAGCTGGGAGGAAGAATCCGTCCATCTGCGCTCCGAACTGCACCGCCTTGAACTGCGGGTCAACACGAAGAGGAAGGACCTCGAACGTTTCGAGGAGGAAATCAAGCGCGCCGAACAGCGCCTGCGGGTCCTCGAATTCGACGCGGAAAATCTCCGCACCGAGGAGGAAGAGGCCCGGAGGAAGAGCGCGGAAATCGCCGCCGAACTCCTGCGCCTGGAGGAGCGGGAGCGCATCGTCAATGAAGAGATGACCGCCCTCAAGGCGCAGCGCGAGGCGTTGCGCAGCACCCTGGACGGCGAGGAAGCCGAACTCACGAAGGAGCGCGTCCTGATCGTCTCGATCGAGGAAAAGGGCGTTTCCGCCCGGAATACGATCGCCAGGCTTCAGGAATCGCTTGCGGACATGGGCCGTGAAATCGGGAACCGGCGGCAGGATATTCTCGCCTGCGAGCGCGAGATGGAATCGCTCCGGGCGGAAGCCGAAGAAGGAAAAAAGCTGCTCGAAACGCTGTACGGGGAATTCGCCGTCGTGGAAGCCGCTCTCGGCGGAAAGCGCGAAGATTATCAGCAGCGCCAGGCGGCCCTCCGCGAACTGGAGTCCGGCCTGCGGGGTGTCCAGCAGGATCTCGACGAGATCCTGAAGCAGGCGGGAGAGACGGAGATGAGCTTCCGGGAATTGAGCTTTCACGCGGATTCCCTGCGGCGCAATATCCTGGAAAAACACGATACGGACCTCGACGGGCTGAAGGCGAGTTTCGTGAAGCTGGAAGAGGCCGCCCTGCAGGAATTGACGGGCTCACTCGAAGCGGACCGCAAGACGCTGGAAAACTTCGGCGAGGTGAACCTGCTCGCCCTCGGCGAGCACGAGCAGCTCAAGGAACGCCACGAATTCCTGACCTCCCAGGTCGCCGACCTTCAGGAATCGCTCGAAACCCTGCAGCGGACGATCACGAGGATCAACAAGATCTCCCGTCAGCGTTTCTCGGAGACCTTCGACGCCATCAATACCTCCTTCAAGGACGTCTTCGGGAGGATCTTCCCCGGCGGGCGCGGCGAGTTGCGCCTCACCGACGAGTCGGACCTGCTGGAGACGGGCGTCGACATCGACATCCAGATTCCCGGCAAGCGCGCCCAAAGCGTCAGCCTCCTTTCGGGCGGCGAAAAATCGCTGGCGGCAATTGCGCTCATTTTCGCCATTCTCCTGTACCGGCCTTCTCCCTTCCTCGTCCTGGACGAGGTGGACGCGGCGTTGGATGACGCGAATGTCTCGCTCTTCAACGGCATCGTGAGGGATATCTCGAACCGCTCTCAGGTCGTCATCGTCACGCACAACAAGCGCACGATGGAGGTCGCCCGGAATCTCTACGGCGTCACGATGCAGAAGCAGGGCATTTCGTCCCTGGTCTCCGTCAACCTCAACTAAGACGGGCGGGGCGCCTCCGCGCATTGCCGGGACCCGTGATCGGCCGCGGTGCTCACCCCCCATCGTCTCCTTCCTTTACATCTTCCGGCGAACATGTTTATATCCGATGCGGGTTGTCATCGCGGGGGCCGTCAGGAGGCCCGGCGGTGTCGAGGTCGCTCCGCGCTTTTCCGCAATGACCGCCGATTTTCTTGGGAAGGACTTTTTCATGGGATCGGAAAACGGCAGGGGATTTTTCGAAAGACTCAAATCGGGGCTCGCCAAGACGCGGCGCCTGCTGACGGCGAACGTCGACGATCTCCTCCTCGGGGAGAGGAAAATCGACGAGAACCTCTTCGAAGAACTGGAAGCGACGCTGATCGGAGCGGACGTCGGCCCCGCTTTCACGTACGAGATGATCGAAAGACTGCGGGAGCAACTCAAACGAAAAGAACTTCAGCAGCCCGACCTCATCCGAAAGACGCTTCGTGACGGGATGCTGGAGATCCTCCGGAAGAACGAAAGCGGCGCCCCTCTGCCCGCAGACCCGCCGCACACGATCATGGTGGTCGGTGTGAACGGGACGGGCAAGACCACGACGATCGGGAAAATGGCCCACCGCTACCGTCAGGAGGGGAAGACCGTCATGGTCGTCGCCGCCGACACCTTCCGCGCTGCGGCCATTGAGCAGCTCGAGGTCTGGAGCCGCCGGGTCGGGGCGATCCTGATCAAGCAGAAGGCGGAAGCCGATCCCTCCGCCGTCGTCTTCGACGCGGTGCAATCCGCGAAGGCGGGCCGGGCGGAGATCGTCATCGTCGACACGGCCGGACGCCTGCATACCAAGGCGAACCTCATGGAGGAGCTCAAGAAGATGAAACGCATCTTCGGCCGGGAACTGCCCGGCGCACCGCGCGAGGTCCTGCTCGTGCTCGACGCCACCACCGGCCAGAACGCCGTCGTCCAGGCGCGGATGTTCAGGGAAGACATCGGCGTCACCGGTATCGTCCTGACCAAGCTCGACGGGACGTCCAAGGGGGGCGTGGTCATCCGCATCGCAAAAGAGCTCGGCCTTCCCATCCGGTTCATCGGCATCGGCGAGGGGATCGAGGACCTTCGCCCATTCAACGCCTCGGAATTCGTCGATGCCCTCTTCGAGCGGGAAGCCGCCTGAAGAAGACCCCGCAGGAAGGCGGTTCAAGTCCAGCCGATGCCGTCCGGACCGGGTCTGCGAAGCATATGGGAAAGATCTTCGCCATAGGGGACATCCACGGTTGCGCCGATCGCCTGGACCGTCTGATGGAAAAGATCCCGGTCGACGAAGAGGATACGCTCGTCTTCATCGGCGATTACATCGACCGTGGACCCGACCCCAGAGGCGTCGTCGACCGCATTCTCAGGATCCGCGAAACCCACCGGAATGTCGTCTGCCTCACGGGAAACCACGAACAGCTCTTCCTGGACTATTACGTCCGGGGACGGGGAGAGGAGACGTTCCTCTACAACGGCGGCATGTCCACCCTGATTTCCTACGGATTCCGGCCGGGCGGCGCGCGCGACGACCTGCGGATCCCGTCGGAGCATCAGGCCTTTTACGAGAGTCTCCCGATCTTCTTCGAGACATCCGACTATATCTTCGTCCACGCGGGCCTGCGCCCCGGGATTCCCCTTGCGGAGCAGAGCGCATTCGACCTCGTCTGGATCCGCGAAGAATTCATCTATTCCGATTACGACTTCGGCAAGCGGGTGATCTTCGGCCACACGCCCCTGTCCTTCGATTACCCCTACAACGACGTCAGAAAGATCGGCGTCGACACGGGCGCCGTGTACGGAGGAAGGCTTTCCTGCGTCGAACTGCCGGAGTGCAGACTCTATCAGGTATGAGTGTCATGAAAATCATCGAATGCGTTCCCAATTTCAGCGAAGGAAGGGATGCCGGCACGGTGCGCGCCATCGCGGCGGCGGTCGAAGGGGTGGAGGGCGTGCGCCTTGCGGATGTGAACCGCGACGTCGATCACAACCGGAGCGTCTTCACCTTCCTCGGAGAAGCGGACGGCATCGTTCGCGCGGCGCTTGCCGCCTTGGAGGCGGCCTTTGCGAGGATCGACCTGCGAGCCCATCAGGGCGTCCATCCGCGCATCGGTGCTGCGGACGTCGTCCCCTTCGTGCCCCTCGCCGACGCTGAAATGGAAGATGCGGTCGCCGCGGCGCACCGCCTCGGACGGGAGGCCGGGGAGCGGTTCGCGGTACCCGTGTACTTTTACGGCGAGGCGGCTCTCGATCCCCGGCGCAGACAGCTTCCGGAAGTCCGGCGGGGCGGATACGAGAAGCTTTCCGAGCGCCTCTGCGACCCGGACTGGAAACCCGACGCGGGGCCCTGCGACTTCAACCCGCGCCTGGGCGCCATGGTCGTCGGCGCGCGGGTTCCGCTGGTCGCCTTCAACGTCAACCTCGCGACGGAGGACCTGTCCCTTGCGTGCGACATCGCCCGGCAGATCCGGGAATCCTGCGGCGGCCTGCCCGCCGTCCGCGCCCTCGGCGTTCCCCTGCGGAGCCGCGGGCTCGTGCAGGTCTCGATGAATCTGACAGACTGCCGCGAGACGCCCGTCGCCGCGGCCTTCCGCCGCGTCCGCGCCCTCGCCGGGCGGAGCGGCGTCGAGATCGCCGAGTCGGAATTGATCGGCCTTGCGCCCAGGGCCGCCTTCGCTGGGATCACGCCCGAAGAGTTGAAGCTGAAGGATTTCTCGGAGGCGCGGCTCCTCGAAACCCATCTCGCGGCGTTTCAATAGAAAGTACATTTGCGGGAGGCCGACAGCCGGCGCGGCAATCTCTCTCCGGCGTCACCCCTGCGAGAGCGGCACTTCCTCCGGCGTCATTCCCGCGAAAGCGGAAATCCAGTGTCTTTCTCCGTTGTCATGCATGCGAGGAGCCGAAGGCCAGCACGGCAATTTCGCTCCAGCGTCATCGCTGCGAGAGCGGAAAACCACCCATATGATCGATCGCCACCTCAGGGATGCCCAGTTGACACCCGAAATAAAGCATGCTACACGGACCATCCTTTCAAAGGATCTCCGGAGCCCCTGTAGCTCAGAAGGATAGAGCAACGGATTCCTAATCCGTGTGCCGCGCGT
>DAOSIS010000038.1:0-31491 GCA_035366835.1 Syntrophales bacterium
ACGGCTTCCGGATCGGATCGAACTTCTCGTTGGGCGCCAGCTCGAGTCCGGCTTTTTTCAGCATCTCGACGACGTAGCGGGCCATCGGCGGCGCCCCGATGATGCCGGGAAGCCGGATGATGACGTTCAGGAAAAGCGGATTGTCCGGCGGGAATTCCACGATATGGTCCCCCGGGGTGCGGGTGTTGAAGAACCGGACGCCGGCGAAGGCGGCGATCACGTCCTTCTCCGATATGCCCGGAAGCAGGGTTCTGCCGATCGCCAGTCCCTTCAGCATATCCTCGCGCATCGTCCCCGTGTCTCCCGGGTCTTCCGTGGGATCGTAAGTCCCGCATTCGACCATGATGTTGTCGATCCTTCTCTCCACCACCTCGATCTGCCCCGGTTTGTTCGGCCACCGCACGGCGCCGTTCAGGAGCGGATTCAGCCTGCGATCCAGGAACATGAGCTGCGTCTTGTTGAATTTCAGCCCCCAGTTCCGGCTCCCGCCCATGTCCGCGACCTTGTCCGCCCATCCGCCCGCCGCGTTGACGACGAATCTCGTCTTGATCGCGCCGTTCGTCGTCTGCACCGTCTGGGAATTCTGGTGTCTGGTGATCCCCGTGACGTCGGCGTTCAACAGGATCCTGGTTCCGTTCTCGACGGCATTCTCGGCGATGGCGATGACGAGCTCGGGGGGAAAGACGTCGATGATGTGGTCCTTGGCGTAAAGGGCCGTTTCGATATCCCTGCTGATGTGCGGCTCGAGCTCGAAAATCCTGTCCCTGCCGACCTGCTCGAAATCCGCGTAGATGCCGCCGGCCATCCGGCCCAGCATGAGGTACTTCTTGAAGTCTTCGGCGTGCTCCTTGTTCTTCCCGACGATCAGCAGGTGCGTGTTCTTGTGCTCCACACCAAGATCGTCCAGAATCCGGCCCCACTCGTCAAAGCCTTCCTCGTTCCACTGGTTCACCAGCGCCTTCGTATCGTGCACGTTCTCGACCGTCAGCGGCGTCCCCGGAGGCAGGACCACGCTCTTCAGGATCATGGAACCGACCATGTTGAGCCCTGTGTAGATGTGCCCCAGCGTCGCCTTGCTGGCGCCGGCGGCCAGTTCCCCGCTCCGTTCCACGAGAATCACGTCGACCTTGTATCTCGACAGCTCCCGGGCGATCGCTACTCCGGTAAAACCGCCACCAATGATGACGACCTCTGTTTCCAACGTTCCCAACGCCCTTCCCTCCATTCCAAGCCCCAGCGCTGCCCCTTCAACGACGTCGCCGCCCGCCGGTCCCCTGTTTTCCGCGAGCGCGGAAGGTCCGCAAAGGCTATATGCTCCGGCCGACCGCCGCCCCTTCCGAAATCGCATGGGAGATCTTGCGCGGTTCCTTCGCATCACCGATCACATGAATTTCCATCTTCTTTCCCGCCACGGAAGCGGAAAGGGGCTCCGAGGACTTCATCCCCATGGCCAGTACGACGGTGTCCACGCCCCGGATCGCTTCCTCTTTTTCGCCCCGCACGATCGTGACCTGATCACCGGAAATCGCGGCCAGACGGGCCGACGTGACCACCGTCACGCCGTATGCCTTCAGCCGCTCGGTCTGGAGCCCTTTCGAGGTGACCGGGCAGTCCCTTGCGATGTCGGCGAGCATTTCGATCAGCGTGACCTTGCAGCCGCGCTCGCTCAGGTAGTCGGCTGCCTCGCAGCCGACCATTCCGCCTCCCACGATCACGACCCTGCCCGATACCCGCGCCGCCCCGGCCAGGACATCGACCGCGGTTACCACGTTCGGCCCGCCGCCTCCCGGAACGTCCGCGGGCACCGGCGTCGCCCCGGTGGCGAGAATCAGGACGTCCGGTTTTCTTTCCTCGATCAGCTCCGGCGTCGCCTCCGTGTTCCTTTCGATCCGGACGCCGTTCTTCTCCGCCTGCAGGGAGAGCCATCCGACCGCCATGGCATTGTCCTGACGGTAGGGGGCGTAGGCGGAGAGGATGAATTGCCCGCCCAGCGAACCCTTCTTTTCCAGAAGGGTGACGTCGTGGCCGCGCAATGCGGCCACGCGGGCCGCCTCCAAACCGGCGGGACCGCCGCCGACGACCAGGACTTTTTTCGCTTTGGATGCCGGCAGGATCCGCGTTTCATCCTCCCTGCCCACCGTGGGGTTGAGCACGCAGGAAATCGCCTTGCCCGCAAAAATGCCTTCGGGATGGAGACACCCCTGGCAGCAGCCGATGCACCTGCGGATGTCCTCCGGACGGCCTGCTTTGGCCTTGTTCGGCCATTCCTCATCGGCCAGGAAGGCGCGGGTCATGCCTACGAAATCCGCCCGCCCTTCTTCCAGAATCTGCTCCGCCAGAAGCGGATCGTTGATCCGCCCGTTGACCACGACCGGAACGCTCACAGACCGTTTGACGGCCTCGGCGCCGGCTACATTGAATCCGGGCCTCATTTCCGTCGGCGGAAGCATGGTCGGCATGCTGGCGTAGGTTCCCGCACTGACATCCACGGCGTCCAGCCCTTCCCGTACCAGGAGCGATGCGATGACCCTCGCGTCCTCCAGGATCAGTCCGTCCGGCACCGGCTCGAAGGCGTTCATGCGGAGAACCACCGGGTAATCGCTCCCGACCTTTTTCCGGATCGTCCGGATGACCTCGCGCGGGAACCTCAGGCGGTTCTCCAGCGTGCCGCCGTACCGGTCCGTGCGTTTGTTCGCCGACGGAGAAAGAAACTGGGCGATCAGGTACCCGTGTGCGGCGTGGATGCACACTCCGTCGATGCCGGCCTCCTTCGCCCGGGCGGCCGAGAGACCGAACTGCTCGACGATCTCCTCGATGTCTGCGATGCTCAGCTCCCTGGGGACCTCGCGGACGTAAGGGCAGGCGATCGGAGAAGGGGCGACCCTCTCCAGTTGCCCGTTCTTCCCGATGGAACGCCCCTGCCGGCCGTCATGGCCCAGCTGGATGAAGAACTTCGCGCCCTGCCGCCTGACTCTTTCGGCCAGATTCTTCCAGCCGGGGATAAACCGGTCGTCCCAGATGGCGATTCCCATGAAGCCCTCGCGCCGGGGGTGGGGCACGACTCTGGTGTGGGATGAGACGATCAGCCCTGCGCCGCCCTTCGCGCGTTCCTCATAATAGCGGGTGATTCTTTCGCCCACGCTGCCGTCCAAGTCTTCGAGAAGCGCCCCCATGGCGTTCATGACGATTCGGTTCCTGATTTCAAGCGAGCCGATCCGTCCCGGGGTGAATAATTTTTCAAATGGTTTCATGGAAATCTCCTTTTTTCGGCTATTTCACCATCATGTTCGGAATCCAGAGTGCCAGCTGGGGGAAGAAGACGCACAGCAAAAGCGCAAGCACCATCAGGGGGATATAAGGAGAAACGCCGACGTAAATGTCCATCATGCTCACGTCCTTGAGCTTCAGCCCCTTCATGTAGAACAGGTTGTAGCCGAAGGGGGGCGTGATCATGCCGATGATGATGTTCATGTTGAAGAGAAAGGCGAACCACAGGGGATCAAAACCCAGCTTGATGGCCGCCGGCAGCATGATCGGCAGCGAGATCATCGTGATGGCGGTTCCGTCGATGAACAATCCCTCGACGAAGAGGATAAACATCATGAGGAACAGGATCCCGTAGCGGCCGATCGGAAGGTCGCTCAGGAGGTTGCTCATGAAATTCGTGATGCCCGTGATGCCGCACACGGAGGAGAAGGTGGCGCCGCCGATAACGATCCACATGACCATCGCGTTCACGCTGAAGGTGATCATGACGGCTTCTTTTATCTTCTTGAAGTTCAGGTTGCCGTTGATCCCCGCAATGACCAGGGCGCCGACGGCGCCGACCCCGCCCGCCTCGCTCGGAGTAAAGGCGCCCGTATAGATGCCGCCGAGCACCAGGACCACGAGGATCAGCGGCGACATGACGCCTTCGAGCGCCGCGAATTTCTCTTTCCACCCCACCCGCTCCTCGCGGGGTATCGGCGGACCGAGCTCCGGCTGCAAGAAGCATCTCACGGCAATGTAACAACAGAACAAGAAGGAACAGAGGAGCCCGGGAATGATCCCGGCCATGAAGAGCTTACCCGTGGACAGCCCACCCAGGCCGCCGATGAGAATCGCCGGAACGGAGGGAGGGATCAGGGGGCCCAAGGCCCCGCCCGCGGGGATGCACCCCAGGGCCATTCTCTTGTCGTAGCCCCGCCTCATCATTTCCGGAAAGGCCAGCAGACCCATCATGACGGTTCCGGTTCCGCCCAGGCCAGTGGCGGCCGCGATGACCGTGCAGATGATCACCGTGCCGATGGCAAGCCCGCCCCGTACGCCGCCCATCCATTTGTGCATGGTGTCGTAGAGGCGCTCGCCGACCCCGGCCACCTGCAGGATGACCGCCATGAAGAGAAACAGGGGAACGGCGATGAAGATATCAAGGGTGATGCTCCGATAGGTGACGGAATAGAGGTTCGGCAGCGCGCTGGGACCCACGAAAACGATGTAGCCCATCACGGAGACCGCCAGCAGCGAGAACGCGATGGAGAATCCCGTCATCATCAGGATCAGCAGGGCGCCCCAGATGCATATGGTGATAAGTTCGACACTCATGGCTTCTTTTCCTCCCCCTCCTTCAAGGCCATCCAATTGCGGAGAAATTTCGCTATCCCCTCCAAGAACAAGAGCAGAAAACCAAAAGCGATCAAAATCTTGAGGGGATAGAGCGGCGGTGCAAAGAAGGTCTCGGAAACCTCGAGCGTCTTCACCGAGAGAGCCGCCTGCTCAAGCCCGGACCAGAGCAGGACGCCGCTGCCGAGAAAGAGGAAGACGGAGGTAACCATCTCGACGACGATCCGCTTCCTCCTGGACAGAAGCGTGGTGACCACATCCACGCCCACATGCCCGTCCTGGAGCAGCGTGTACGAACCGCCGATCGCCACCAGCGCGCCGAGAAATTGGACGTTGATGTCCCACGCCCATACCGTCGGGCTGTTGAGAAGGTAGCGGAGGGACACGTCGTAGGCAACGAGAAGGCACAACGGGATGATCAGCCAGCCCACCACGCTTCCCGTTCGCATGACGATTTTGTCGATGAAATCACAGAATTTCGTCAGCATAGAGAACTCCTTGTATCCTGTGGGAACACAGGAATACGGAGAGGGGGCGCCGCAGAGTGTTCACTCCGGCTCCCCTCTCCGTCTGCACGCGTGACAAGGACCACCGTCGGAGGCTACAGCCTTCCGTAATCCTTCATCTGCTGTTTGATCACCTTGATCATCTCGGCGCAATCGGCGCTCTTTGCGGCCATCTTGGGATAAATCGTTTCCACGGCCATCTTGGTGATCCGGTCGGTGTCTTCCGCAGACCAGCGGTAGATCTTCGCGCCGTATTCCTTTTGTGCATTGTGCATGACCCAGAGGCACTGGTTGCGCCAATGGCTGGATGCGGCATAAGCCCAATGGGGTGCCTCATTCTGGAGGATTTCCTGAATGTCCTTGGGCAATTTGTCATAAGCCGTCTTGTTGATGATCAGCTGGCACAGGGCATTGTTCGGAGCCGGGGAAATCACCGCACCTTTTGCGACTTCCTTGAGCTTCAGTTCTTCCAGCGCGGCGATGCCAGCCACCCAGCCGTCGATGGTCCCCAGCTTCGCTCCCATGTAGACGTCGCCCCAGGGAATCGCCACCGGCGTTCCGCCGAGCATCTTCACGTACTCTCCCCAGATGCCGGACGTCCGGAGCTTCTTGCCCTTGATGGCTTCGGGATTCGGCGCCGGGAACATCGTTCCGACACCCACAATGGCGTTGGTATGGAAAGGCTGCCAGTAGATGTTGTGCTTGGCATAGGTTTTCTGGAGCATCTTGTACAAACCGTACTTGTGAAGGCACTCGTAACACTGCGCCTCGTCTTCCCAGAAGAAGATCCCGCCGGTTTCGATGTCCGTCTCGGGGATTCTTCCCGCGAAATAGCTTCCCATGCCGTAGGAGATCTGGACGACGCCCTGTCCCACAGCCTTGTCGATCTCGGTGATGGGAACGATGGCACCGGGCTCCGCCCATTCGATCACCAGCCGTCCGTTGGTCCTCTTGGACAGCATGTCGCACCACTGTTTCAATCCTGCGAACAGTCCCGTCTGGCCCTGCTTATAGGGTCCGTAGGGTGCCACGGTGGAGGGGAAGCAGGTCTGCCCTCTCCATTTGATGACGCTCTGGGAATGGGCGGTCTTCACCGGAGATGCCATCAGCGCGGCTCCGCCGGCGACTACGGCGGATGTCTTCAGAAATTGCCTTCTGCTCATTCTATTCGACATAATTTTAGCCTCCCTCTTCTTATGATTCCTAAGTGTGAGAAACAGGATTCGGGGGCGATGATCGGAAGAACCTTCCGATCATCGCCCAAGACCGCCTTCGTTCATTGGAAGTCTGTACCACTACTGCTTCAGGTATTCCAGTTTGTCCCATCGCACCGGATATCCGCGGGTGATGCCGGGGGAGAAATAGGTCGGCGCTTCGCGGTC
This sequence comes from Syntrophales bacterium, assembly GCA_035366835.1. GTDB lineage: Bacteria > Desulfobacterota > Syntrophia > Syntrophales > UBA6109 > UBA6109. The sequence goes on from DAOSIS010000038.1 coordinate 6,491, forward strand.
GGTGACGACCTCGATGAGGTAGGGCTCGTTCAGCTTGATCGCCTCCTGAATCGTCCCCTTCACCTCGTCGGAGCTGTGGATCCTCTTCCCCTTCACCCCGTAGGACTCCGCCATCTTCACGAAATCCGGATTGGAGACCTTCCCGTCCGTCTTCTGGAAGGTGGACCAGACTTCGCGTCCGTAGTTGATCAGCTGCCCGTGCCGCTCGATGCTCTGCCCGTAGTTGTTGATCAGAACCCAAATCACGGGGATCTTGTACTCGACGGCCGTCGCCATGGCGTAACTCGACATGAGGAACGATCCGTCTCCCACGATGGCCAAGGCCACCTTGTCCGGCCTCGCCAGCTTTACGCCCATCACGGCGCTCGCCGACCAGCCCATCTGTGCCAGGCCCGCGTTGTTGAAGAAGGTGTTCGGCTCCCGGACGATCCCGTATCCTTCATAGGCCTGCTGGATGTCCCCCGTGTCCGTGATCACGTTGGCGTCTTTCGGAAGGGCGCGGTTGATTTCGTAGGCCAGGCGGTTCGTCGTGATCGGGTCGGATTTGCCCTGGTTGTCCGCCTCGATCTTCGCGAGCCACTCTTCCTTCCACTTCCTGGCCTTGGCGACCCAGGGCTCGCGGGCCTTCTCGTTTTCCTTCCAGACCCCCTTGAGGCCCTCGAAGATCTGCCGCAATACGGTTTTCGCATCCCCCACGATGCCTACGTCGGCGGGGTAGCTTCTCCCGATGTCCAGTTGGTCGATGTTGACATGGATCAGCTTCGTTTCCGGGAAATTGTAGACCACCCCTTTCCTCCAGCCGGAGGTGTTGGCGTCGCAGAACCGGTTCCCGATGGCCAGCACCACATCCGCCTCTCTCGTGGCGTTGATGGCGCTTCCCCAGCCGCTCCGTCCGACGGGCCCCAGACAAAGCGGGTTGTCCTCCGCGACGACGCCCTTGCCGGGCATCGTCGTGACCAGCGGAATCTGCATCCCGTCGATCAATTCCTTCAGCTCGCCCCACGCTTCGGCGACGTGGACTCCGCCTCCCGCCAGCACGAGGGGCTTCTTCGCCTTCGCCAGCAGCTTCGCCGCCTCCTTGATCTGCTCGGGATCACCGCCCATCTTCGTCGTGATGACGTCTTTCTGGAACATGGTCTTTTCATCGACTTCCAGATCATGGGCCGAGACGTCGAAGGGAATGTAGACCGCCGTCGGTCCGGGCCGGCCCGTCCCCGCCAGCTTGTAGGCCTGCGTCAGCTGCCAGGCAAGAATGTCCGGACGGATGGCCCAGTAGACCCTCTTCGTGATCGGCCGGAAGACGTTCGGAATGTCGTCGCCGCCGTGGACGCTCAATTCCTCCAGGCTCGAACGGTCGAGATAGTGCGTGGGCGGTCCCGTCGGGATCAGAAGAACTCCCGAAGAATCGAGCATCGCGCCCACCGTCGGCGATACCATGTTCAGAACGCCCGGTCCCACGCTGGCCATGACCGGCGCCACCTTGTGCTTCGCCCGGAAATAGCCGTCCGCCATGTTCACGGCCGAAACCTCATGCTTCGGCTGGATGCCTTTCATCTTCGGCTTGTCCAGCAGACCGTTGAGAATGTTCCAGATCCCGTGACCATTATAGCCGAAGTAGTATTCCACTCCCAACTTCTCGAAACATTCGGCTACAATCTGACCTCCGTTCAACTTCTTCATCTCCAATCTCCTTTCGCTGCGTTTTACGTGACCGTACTTCTCTGAAGACGCTCCCGGCCTTCAGCGTGCGACCGTCCTTCCTGCGAAACTGCCGGGTCTCCGCGCGGCCTGGCCGCGGGCGCGGCGCAGGATGGCGCTTGGAACAGGCAGGAATCGAAGCGATTACGACGAAGTCGTCGGGCTTGCTGATCTGGGAGGAAACTGCCGAGCCGATCGGCGCGAAGAATCGAAGGAAAACGTACCGGTGTTGTCGGGAGAGCGGAACGGCGAGGGGGAGCCAGCTGTAATCCGATCAATGGCACGAGCTCAGTTCCTTTTTGCGTGGGATCTCTTCGTGCTCGCAATCAAGAATCGATACGATGGCGGCAATGATGCCGGCCACAAAAATGTGGCAAATATTGTATACGTATTTTGCTCTATGTCCTAAATACCCTCTCCTGTCAAGCGGAATGTTCCTGACCCGAGGATTCGCATGGATTTTCCGCGACGGCGTTCATCCGGCGCAAAGATCATTCTCACGACAAAGAATCACTTTCGACCGCGGCCGCCGCATCGGCGGAACCTGCGGCAGGCGGCACTGCAGGCGATTCTCCTGCCCGCAGGTTCCGCGTGATGCAGGCCGTCGGCCGTTCGGGGCGCATCCATGCCGTCCTATGCCGCCCTTGACAAAACATCGGTTCCCCGGTAGAGAAAAACCCGATTGCGCACGGGCTTCATCGGTGCATCCATCCCGTGCGAATTGCAGACCGCTGAAAGGGTTGTTGGACATCCTGCGGAGCCATGGTCAGCAAACGCCTTGAAAAATCAGTCCGTGAGGACATCTACGAAAAGATCCGCGACGACATCACGTTCGGACGCCATATGTCCGGCGAACGCCTGACGGAGAAAAAGCTCTCGGACCTTTACGGGGTCAGCCGTCACCCTATTCGGGAGGCATTGCGGAAGCTCGAATCCGAGGGATTGATCACCTTCCAGAGAAACAAGGGCATCGAAGTGATCAAACTTTCCGGCCGCCAGTTGGGGGAGATCTACGATGTCCGGGAGTTGCTGGAGAGCGCTGCCGTGAGGATGGCGGTCGAGAAGGCGACGAAGAAGGAAATCGCCCGCCTGGAAGGCCTTCACAAGAAGATGCTCAAGGCGGCGAAGAAACACGACATGCAGGCGTGGCTTCAATACAATACGCTGTTTCACGGCTTTTTCCGCGACAAGGCCGACAACGACTGCCTGTGCCAGCTCATCATCATGTTGAAAAGGCGGATCTACCGGTACCAGTACATGCCGGTCAGCTATCCTCATTTCATCGACATCTATGCCGAACATCATGCGGCGCTGATCGAATGCTGCAAGAAGAAGGATGCGGCCATGGCCGAGAAGGTCATGAGAATCCACGTACGCAAAGTCAAGGATGTCGTCATGAAAGATACCACCTCATCCCTGTCGACGACTCGGAAACTGTCCATTTGACGTCCGGATGCGTTGTCTGTTTCTCCCGTTCCCTCGAAAGCCTCTCCTTCCCGGCGGCGCCCTTCCATTCGTCATAATGTCTGACAGACAGGAAACGGCTGCCCTTTGTGACGTGGGTTATACCGGGATTTACGAGGATTCCGATCCAGAGAGCGGATCGGTACATGAAGAGCCGTTATAGAGGCGTGGAAGGAAAGAACCGGCAGCCGGAGGATCCTCGCCGGTGCGGACGGCTCCCGGGGCTGCGTCAACCGCCGGCGACGTACGAAAAGAGCGATATCTCGTCCCCTTCGCAGAGGGGGAGGTCGGCCTGCAGGGCCATATCCACGCGCTTTCCGTTGACGAGGACATTGATGAAGCCCTTCACGCGGCCGTGCTCGTCGAAGAGCGCTTCCTGAAACGGCGGGTGCCGCCTGCCGAGCTCCCGAAGGACCCTCTCCACGGACAGCCCTTCGGGAACCTCGCAGGACCTTTCGGAAAGCGAGCCGCTCAATTCAGCAAGCGGTTTCAGCAGGATCTTCATGATAACGGCTTCGTTCCGGACACCGCGGCTTTTCAGCTCCCCATCAGCTTCGCAAGCTCGGCGACCGACGTCTCCGCAAAAAGCGGATCGTTGATGTGGGCGTCGACTTCCTTGACGCGGATCCGCGGGCTCAGCTTGCCTTTCAAGGCCTTGATGAATACCCCGTCGCGTTCCGGATCGTGCAGGGGCTCTCCCGGATGGCAGTACATGGAAAAACCCCGGAGGGGAATCAGGACGAGGACCGGCCCCCTGGCGCGGTTGAGCTTCTCGGCCATGACGGAGGCGATGTGCTCCATCTCCTCCCTGGTCGTGCTCACCAGGGAGACAGCCGGATTGAATTTGTAGGTCTTTCTCTTCCTGAATTCCGGCTCCAGTTTCTCTATGGGCCCCATGAGGATGAAATCCACGCAGCCGGGAACAACCACCTGGGGCACGCCGGATCTCGCGCCCGCGTCGAGCCTGGTGGGACCGCCCGCGTGCAGGCCGTTGTAGAGCCAGTCCGTGATCTCGTGCGTCGTCAAGTCGAACACGCCGTTGAAGAGCCCCTGGTCGATCATCTCCTCCATGGACATGCCGCCGGTCCCGTTGGGATGGAAGACGACGACCTCGTAGCCCCTCTCCTCGAAAAGCTTCTTGGCGAGCATCGCCGTGGGCGTCGTGTTGCCGTACATCGTCATGGCGATGACGTTCCTGCCCTCGATCGTCGTGCTCACGTCCATGCGCAGCATGCCGGCCATCGCGCCGACCGCGTTGTCGAAGATCTTCCGGCTGATCTCGTTGACGCCCAGGATGTCGATGACGGAATGCATGACGACCATGTCGGTCGTGCCCACGAAGGGTCCGAACTGCTGCTTCCCCTGGGCGACGGGCGTCAGCAGCAGCTTGGGAACGCCCAGCGGCAGGGTGCGCATGGCCCCCGTCGTCAGCAGCGCCCCGTCCAGGCCGCCGATCGCCATGATGCCCTGGAACCTACCCTGCCCGTACAGCTCCTTGACGACCTTGGCGATGCCTTTGACCATGACCTCGATGGCTTCGCCGCGGCCCATGGCCGCAAGCTTTTCCACCGTCGATCCGGAGGCGGCTGCAAGCTGCTCCCGCGTCACGTCCGCCTTGACACCCTGCGGCGTTCCGCGCAGTCCCGTGTCCATGACGAGCGTCTTCACGCCGCGCTTCCCGAACTGCTTCTTGACGTACTTGACTTCTTCGCCCTTCGTATCGAGCGTAGCCATGACGGCAACGGTTTTCGTCATTTTCGCACTTCCTTTCCGACCATCCCGAAAAAAATCAAGAATCCTTTTTCATCAAGTCATCGATCATTCGATCCAGGTCTTCCTTCTCTTTGCAGAAATCCACGCAGAGCCTCGAAGGCCGATCCTTGCAGCCGTCGCAGGCCAGGCGGGCCCCCTCCTCCCCCTTCACGAGGGAGACGAAGAAACCGACGCCGTCCCTCTTGTCAACGATCTTCAGGCTGGAAACGATGGGAGCGAATTCCCCCGTATGCTTGAAGGAACAGGCCAATTCGCACGTGCGGCAACCGCCGCAGGTCGGCATGTCAAACATCTTTTCCATATCCTTCCCTCCTGCAGTGCCATGCTGCTCGAAATCAAATCTTTCCACGATCAAAACTTCAGGAACACTCCATCGGCAAAACCTGCGCAAATCTTTTCCGTCACTCCCCCATCAGCGGATCAGAAACAGCGTGATGACCGGGAACAGGATCATCAGCAGCAGCGAGACGCACATGATGTAGAAGAAGGCCATGGATCCCATGAAGATCTCTTCCAGCGTAACGCCCGCCTCAGCCACGCCCTTGACGGTGAAAACGGCGAGGCCGAACGGCGGCGTGATGATTCCCACCTGCGTCGCCACGATGAAAATCAGGGCGAAGTAGTAGGGATCGATCCCCAGCTTCATGACGACCGGATGAAGGATGGGGATCATGACCGTCATCATCGATATGGAATCCATCAGGCACCCGAGCGCCAGAAAGACGACGGAGAGGAGGACCATGAGCATGAAATTGCCCAGCTTCAGGGCAAGGATGATCTCCACGACCTTTTCGCTGATGCCGGTGATGGCGAGGTATCGGGAGAAGACGCAGGCGCCGGCCATGGTGAGAAACACCATCGCCGAGGTCGAGGCGGTGTCGCGCAGGCTGGATTTGAGCATCCCCCAGGCTTTCCCTCCCTTCGTCGTGATCAGCAGGAAGAAGATGACCAGGGTCCCGAAAGCCGCCGCTTCCGTGGGGCTGAAAACGCCGCCGAAGATTCCGCCGAAGATGATGAGGGCGGTGACGATCACCGGCCAAAAGGAGGGGATGGTTGCGAATCGCTCCTTCCAGGTTATGCGTTTTTCTGCCGCTCCCGCATCCGGATGATTCCGGTACGAATAGATGATGATCTGCAGGCTGAAAAGGGCGGTCAGCAGGATCCCTGGACCGATCCCGGCCAGGAGGAGTTTTCCGACCGACAGTCCCGTCAGGATGCCGTACAGGACGGCCAGGATGCTGGGCGGGATCAGCATGCCGATCGACCCGCCCGCGGCGCAGATCCCGTAGGCGATCTTTCTGTCGTACCCGTGGCGCACCATTTCCGGGGCGCTCACCTTGGCAAAGACGGCCGCCGTCACGATCGACGACCCGCAGACCGCGCCGAATCCGGCACAGCCCAGGATCGTCGCCACCCCCAAGCTTCCCTTGATCCTGCCGGTCCATTTGCTCAGGCCGTCGTAGAGCGTCTTGCTGATGCCGCCGCCGGCCCCGAGATACCCCATCAGGATGAACAGCGGCAGCGTCACGAGCGCATAGCTCGCGTTCGTGAAGTACATGCTCTCCATGGCCAGGCGCGCGGCGGGGGCGAACCCGGTGATCATCATGATTCCCAGGAAGCCGGTGAGGCCCAGGGCGATCCCGATGTGGATCCCCAGGCCGATCACGACCAGGAGAAAGATAATCCCCAATATCCCAACGACAATCGGATCCATGTCCGTCTCCTTTACTTTACCTGATCGGCGCGGCCCGCCGTCAACGCCATCAGATTGAACAAGTAGCGCAGGCTGATGAAAAAGAATCCCAGGGGCATGGCGAACTTGCCCACCCACCACGGCAGCTTGATGATCGCCAGCATCTCTTCACGGATGATAAAGGACTCCCAGAAGAAGTCCCAGCTCATGTAGGTGAGCAGGACGCTGAAGCCGAATCCCACGGCGGAGGCCAGCCACTCGAGATGGACGCGATATTTTGAGGGAAGCCGTTCCGCGAGGATGGAAATCCGCACATGAGAACCGATGGCCAGCGTATAGGCCAGCGTGCAGAAGGCGATGTACGGCATCATCAGCTCGGTCGATTCGGCGCTCGCAGGCAGCGGGCTGTTGAACAGAGCCCGCAGGGAAACGTCGACGGCGATCATTAACGTCAGAAAGACGAGGACGAATCCGGTGAGATTGATCATGGCGCGATCCGACAGGTCCAGTATCCACCGGAATCCGTTCAGAAATCCGCCGGTATCTTTCGATTCCATGATTTTCTACTCCCCCTTCCCTGTAGCGCGGCTTTCCCCTGCGGGAAAGCAGTTTTCTCCGCGGCCGGATGCTTCCGCACCCGGCTGCGGCCCGTCAAGACATCAGAAAATGGTTATTTCTTCACGCCCCACGTGCGGACCCACTTGTGGCCCAGTTGGCCCGACACTTCCTGGAAGCGCTTTACCAGTTCCCAGCCGGGATAACCCTGCGCGGAAACTTCCGCCGCCCATTCGGCGGGGACGTCCTCGCACTTCTCCGCCCAGGCCTTCCTGTCGGCATCGGACAGCTTGGCGTACTTGAACTTGGGATTCTTCTTCCACTCCGCCCAGATCATGTCGCTCCACTTGTGATTGACGTCCTTGCCCGCGACCGTTTCGATATCGATCCCCGCATTCAGCAGGATCTTCTGGACGTCGGCCGGCAGCTTCTGGAAGCTCTTCATGTTCATCCAGCAGGAGATCCAGGACGTGACGAGGAGGCTGGGATCGAGGCAGTAAGGCGCCTGCTCGACGTCCTTGAAGGTGTAGGCGAGGTCAATGGGATTGAAGCTCGAATCCACCACGCCCGTCTGGAGCATCGTGAAGCGCTCGGAACCGGGCGCGGCCACGGGCACGGCGCCGATCACGCCGATCCAGCGGCCGAAGTACCGGCCGATGACGGCGCACTTGCTCCCCTTGAAGTCGCTGAGTTTCGTAATGGGTGTTTTCGAAAGGAAGACGAAGGTGGTGCCGGGGGTCTGGAACATCTTGACGCAATTCTGCTTCTCCAGATCCTTCTTGAACTGGGGAAACTCCTCATTCAGCGTGCGCATCGTCTTGGCCACGATGTAAGGATCGGTAGGGCCGAAGGGAAAGACGTAATCAAAATTTTCCAGCGGCAGCTTGGTCGGCGTATACCAGCCGTAGCTGAGAGCGATATCCACCGCCCCGGACTGGACCAGGGAGAGGTGTTCGGGCAGCTTTCCCAGGGAGGCCCCCCAGAAATTCTTGAAGGTGACCGCGCCCTTGGTCTTCTCGGTCACCATCTGCTCCCACATTTCGAGATGCTTGCTGGCGAGCGCCGACGCGGGCGGCGGATAGGCCGACGCGACCCGCAACGACACGGGCTTCATTTCCGCCGCGAATGCGACGCTGCAGAAGACCAGCAAGAACGAGACCGCCAACAACCCTTTCCAAACTCTTCCTTTCATTTCTCCCTCCTCCTAAACCCGGACTGCATTTTCACATCGCCACGCCCCCGCGGGCGTTTCATCCCAGTTTTCCGATTCTTTCCAGGTCGTCGGCCACGGATTTCAGGCCCAGGCTCTCGAGCGCCTTTCTCCCGGGGAAGCTCGTCTTCCGGTCCCAGCCGTGAAGGTCGTAGTACTCGTCGAGCATCCGGTTCCACTCCTTTTCGTCGATCTTCCAGCCGGTCAGGCTGCCGGTGGGAACAGGCTCCTGCAGGTCGCGGGCCGGCGGCATGTCGTCCTTCCGGTCGAAATCCGTGAACCGCAGGTTGAAGGCCTTCTCGAGGTTCAGCTGCCTCATCATCAGGGTGTCGAAATCCTCCTGGGTGGTCTCCCAGCCCGTCAAGGCCGAGTACATCTCGACCATCTCCGGCATCCCCATCATCGTCACATCCCAGGCCACCGTGTTCCACATGCAGACGCCGAGGTTGTTGCAGGTGCGGTGAATGGTCTCCATCACCCGCACCATCTTCGCCTTGCCGTCATAGGACTGGGCATGGTCCGCGTTGTCGACGCCGAAGATCTCCTTTGCCTTCTCCACGTTCAGGTTGGGGACCGTCTCGCATGCCGGCGCTCCCGTCGTGTGTCCGCCTCCCCGGGTCGCCACGGTGGTCCCGAGTGCCCAGGCATTCGCCCCCCGCAGGGGCTCGTAAAGATCCTGGCCCTTGATGTGCAGCGCGTAGTAACCGCTGTCCCGGCCGAGGATTTCGGCCGCCCGCGCGCATCCTTCCGCGAGCAGGTCCCCGAACCCCTCCCGGTAGGCGATCTTGCGCGTCAATTCCAGGGCCACGCCGGCGTCGCCCCAGTTCAGTTTCAAGCCGTCGGTATCGCTGTCCTTGAGGATTCCCCGCTGATAACACTCCATGGCCCATCCGATCGCACCGCCCACGGCGTCCACGTCCAGCCCCAGCTGATTGCAGACGGCGTTGATCTTGATCATGAAGGTCGGCTCCCAGACCGCAAGACGCCCCTGCAGCGTACCCAGGACCTCCCACTGGTTGCATTCCGATTTGAGGCCGGCATAGGGGCCTTCGGTGATGTGCAGGCGCCTGCCGCACCCGCCGATGCCGCATCCGGGAAAACTGACGGGCGCGATCCGGTACTTGTCGAGGGTCTTCCAGGGATGCATGACGGCTGCCATGTCATCCGGAATCCGGCATTCCTGGAAGTTCTTGTAGGGGATTCCGCAGACCTCCTGCTTCCGCGGAAAGATCATCAGGGTCCCGTACTTGTGGAAATTCTCGGTGCTCTTGGCGGACTTGATGATCAGACGGGCCTTTCTCACGGCCTCCATGAAGCGCTCGGGCTGCGCGATGCGGACGCCCTGCCTTCCTCCCCGGGCGACGATGGCCTTCAGGTTCTTCGATCCCATGACGGCGCCGGTTCCGCAGCGGCCGAAGGCGCGGGACGTATCCTGGACGACGCAGGCGCCGCGGGCGAGGTTTTCCCCGGCGGGCCCGATCGAGGCCACGTGCAGCGTCGGATCCCCCGAATCCTTCCGGATTTGCTCCAGGGTCTCCCACGTCGTCTTCCCCCACAGGTGGCGGGCGTCGCGGATTTCGACGCGCTCGTCGGTGATCCACAGATAAACGGGATTGTGGGCCTTGCCCTCGATGACGATGCCGTCGTAACCGCAGCATTTGAGCTCTCCGCCCACATAGCTGTCGCTGCAGGAGCTGGCCCAGCCGCCGATCATGGGGCCCAGGGTGCTCACGTTCATCTTGTTGCCGCCGGGGGCCATGGTGCCGACGAGCGGTCCGGCGCCGAAGATCAGTTTGTTCGCGGGATCGTAGGGTGTCACCCAGGGTTTGAGTTCGTCGTACAGGATTTTGACCGCGATCCCCGGCGCCCCGACCCATTCCTTCGCATATTTCGCGGTGGGTTCAGTCGAAATGGTGCCGTTGCTGAGATTGACCCGGAGGATCTTCCCCATGTAACCATACAACTTTTCGTCCGCAGCCATGCCCCTCTCCTTCTGTCGTTTGACGGCTTCAAGAAAGTTTATCGTCCGGCGCTGTCGGTTACCTCCCGATGTCCTCCGGGGAAGGGCCCTCCGGACCGCGTGCCGATCGTGCCGGCGCCTATCCCAGAACGGCGGTCGCTTCACCCGAACGGACGTTGCTTTTTCCAGACAGCGGTCAACGCAACGAAATCAACCTCCCCAGCTGGTGAAGACGGTGATGATCTGGGGAAAGACCATCATGATCGGCAGACCGGCGATCATCATGAAGAGGTACTTCATGGAGCCGGCAAAGACGTCTTCCACCGTGACGTCCGGTTCCGCCACGCCCTTGACCGTAAAGACCGCGAGGCCGAAAGGAGGCGTGATGATGCCGATCTGGGAGGCGTAGATCATGAAAACGCCGAAGAAATAAGGATCGATCCCGAGCTTCACGATGATCGGGTGCAGAATCGGGATCGTGATGGTCAGCATGGACGTCGAGTCCATCAGGCAGCCCAGGATCAGGTAAAGAAGCGCGAGAATCGCCAGAAGGGCATAGTTGTTGAGCTGCGCGCCGATGATCAGTTCCACGATCTTGTCGCTGATCCCCGTCACCACCAGGTAACGGGAGAAGACGCAGGCACCCGCCATGGTCAGGAAGATCATGGCGGAAGTCGTTGCCGTTTCCTTGACCCCGGACGCCAGATGGGGACCGGACTCCTTCTTCAGCGTCACCAGCAGAAGGACCAGGATCACGACGGTCGCGACGGCGGAGGCCTCCGTGGGGCTGAAAACGCCGCCGAAAATGCCGCCGAAGATGATGATGGCCGTAACGATGACCGGCCAGAAGGTCGGCAGGGTCTTCAGTTTTTCCGCCCAGCTGTATTCCCGCATCTCCTGCGGCGTGATGAGATCGGTGCGGAAGCGGGCGATATAGTAGATGTCCGCGCACATCAGGGCCGTCAGGAGCAATCCGGGACCGATCCCGCCCAGCAGAAGCTTGCCGACGGAGAGCCCCGTCAGGATGCCGTAGATGACGGCCAGAATGCTGGGGGGGATCAGCATGCCGATCATGCCCGCCGACGCCGTGATCCCGTAGGCGATTTTCTTGTCGTAGCCCAGGCGCCGCATCTCCGGCGAGCTGACCTTGGCGAAGACGGCGGCGGTCACGATGGAGGAACCGCAGACGGCGCCGAAGGCCGCGCAACCCAGCACCGTGGCGATGCCGAGGCTCCCGCGGATCTTGCCTGTCCAGACGACGAGGCCGTCGTAGAGGGTCTTGCTGATGCCGCCGGCCGCACCCCAGAGCCCCATGAGGATGAACAGGGGGAGCGTCACGAAGGCGTAGTTCGCGTTGTTGAAATACATGCTGTTCACGGAGAGCGTAACGGCGTTGCTGAATCCCATGATGCATGCCATTCCGCCGATGCCCACAACGCCCAAAGCCACACCGACGTGAATCCCGATGCTTACCAGCACCAGGAGAACCGCAATACCCACAACGCCTATGACCATCGGGTCCATAAGAGTCCCACCTTTCCCCGCCCGACTACGACTGGAAGAAACGCTTCCAGTCCGTGATCAGACCGATGACGTACCAGAGTGTGAAGAACAAGAAGCCTACCGGCATCGCGAATTTGCCTACGTACCAGGGCAGCTTGACGACCGCGAGCATCTCCTCGCGGATGGAGAAGGAGTGCAGAAAGAACTTCCAGGCAAAATAGGTCACGACGACGCAGAAGGCCAAGCCGATGATGTCGGCGATGATGTCGAAGAAGAGCTTTGCCTTCGCCGGTATGTACTCGAAGAGGGCCGTAATGCGGATGTGCATCCCCCTGGAGAGGGTGTAGCCGAGGGGAAGGAAAACGATGTAGGCCATGATCAGTTCGGATGACTCCGCACCGGCCGGAAAGGGCTTGTTGAAGAGAAACCTCATGACGACGTCGAGCGTGATCATGAAGGTCAGCAGGACGAGTGACACGCCCGTGAGGAAGAGCAGGACATTGTCGGCGCGACCCATGTAGTGCAGGATCGCCGAAACGGAAGATTTTTTTTCACCCGGAGGCATCGTTCATCTCCTTTTTCGATCCGGAAGACGCACGGCAGGCACCGCGATGCCCGCCGTGCGTCCTCCTTGCAGCGATACATGCCGGAACGGCGGGTGTTACTGCTTCACCCCCCAGTTGCGGACCCATTTGTGGCCCATCTGAGCCGTCAGTTCCTGGAAGCGCTTGATGATCTGATCGCCCGGATAGCCCATCTTGTTCACTTCGGCCGCCCATTCTGCCGGCGTGTCGGGGCAGGCGTCCGCCCATTTCTTCCGTTCGGCGTCGGACATCTTGGTGAAGCTGTAGCCGGGGGTCTTCTTCCAGTTGTCGAAGATCATCTTTTCCCAGGCGGGGTTGATCTCGGACGCCGCGACGATCTCCAGTTTCTTGCCGGCGTCGATGACGATCTTCTGCACGTCGGCCGGCAGCTTCTTGAAGGTGTTCAGGTTCATCCAGCAGCCGATCCAGTTGGTCGTGAGCAGTTCCGGATGGAGGACATTGGGCGCCTGCTCGATGATCTTGAAGGCGTACAGCAGGTCCGCCGTGTCCATGGCCATGTCGATGACGCCGGTCTGCAGCATGGTATAGACTTCCGTTCCCGGCGCGGCGACGGGGCTGATGCCGACTGCTTCCAGCCAGCGGCCGAAGTAGCGGCCGATGACCTTGCACTTCTTGCCCTTGACCTGGTCGAGGCTCGTGATCTTGTTCTTGGTCAGGAAGACTTCCGTGATCCCCGGGCTCTGGAATATCTTCACGGCGTTGTTCCGCTCGAAGTCCTTCTTGAACTGGGGGAATTCCTCATAGATCTGCCGCATGGCCTTGGTCAGGATCAGGGGATCCGTCGGACCGAAGGGGAAGGTGTAGTCGTAGTCTTCCAGGGGCAGGTCCTTCGGCGTGTACCAGCCGTACGTGACGACCATGTCCACCGCGCCCGTCTTCACCAGGGAGAGGTGCTCGGCCGGCTTGCCCAGAGCGCCGCCGTAGTAATTCTTGAAGGTCACGGCGCCGCCGGTCTGGTCCGTCACCATCTTCTGCCAGGTCACGAGGTGCTTCGACGCCAGCGACGTCTCGGGCGGCGGATAGGGGGTGGCAACTTTGATCTCCACCGGTTTCGCCTTGGCCGCGGCAAAAGCGGGAATGGCGAAAGCGGCCAGAACGAGTATGACGCAACTGACGAGCAGGAAACGTTTCTTCATAATTCTTCTCCTTTTGTTGTCGTTCATCCCTCTTGTTCTCTACGCGATTTCGACGCTGTCCCTGGTGCGGAAATCGGCCGCCGCCCGGTACCGCGGGCGGCGGCCTCCGCCCCATCATCCGGATACTTTTCCTAGAAGGGCCGGTACGTCCTGTTCCAGTACTCGCGGTTCTTCACTTCCACCTTGAACTTCTTCACTTCGTTGATGAACTCGGTCATCAGCTTCGCCTTGGCGTAGATGAATTTCTTGCCCTTCTCCGCCGTCGCCACGAAGGGGTTCCCCGGGTAGCCGATCAGCCCGTGAGTGCTGTACTCCTGATGCTCCATCGGAACCCACGCGATGTCCTTCCCGTTCATCGTCAGGTACGGCGATCCGTTGACCTTGCTGAACTTGTCGCTTACGTCCGTCGCCCACTTCGGCGCGTGCGTGTAGTCCTTCTTGTCCGCACGCTCGATGTGAACGATCTTCTTCCCGTACAGCTGCTCGAAATACAGGCACTCCGAAGCCTCGACCTCGCTGCCGTGCCAGCCCGGCGCTTCCTCCGGAGGACACTCGATGATCCCCTGGTCCCCGTACAGCGACGGAACCGCTTCCGCGTCGTTCCGGACGCAGCACACGAATGCGCCCGTCTCGTACCGCAGCGCCCGCATCGCCGGGTCGATCGCCTTCATGTTCGAGGTATGCCCCGTCGCGTAGATCAGCTTGTTGAAGCCGTTGTGAATGAGGCAGCGCCCGATCTCGTAAATGATGTTCTGGTAGGTGGAAGAACTGAAGGTGATGGTTCCCGAGCCGATTCCCGCCGGATGCAGGTGCTGGGGCGAATACCCGATCGGCATCAACTGGACGTGGGGTACGTTTGCCATCTCCGCCGCCAGCTGGCAGGGGAGTTCCGTCGCGATGCTGTCCGTGCACACCGGACAGTGCTTGCCGTGCTGCTCCGTGCTTCCCAGGGGAATGATGACGATGTCCGTTTCCTTCAGCCATTCCCGCACTTCCACGTACGTGCAGCGAAACAGGTTATAGACCTTCTCCTTCTTCACTTCCTGCTCTTTCCATTCCATGGTTTCGTCCCTCCTGATTGATTTCTTCTGACCATCGTTTTGTGAAACCGCGGCGACGCGGAACGTGTCGCCGCACCTTTTTTACAGCGGAACAGCCCCGCCGGCTACGATGTCGGCTTTATGAAGAAGAGCCTCATGCCGACGATGACGAATACGAGGCCGGCCACGCGCCACAGCGTCACGGGGATCCTTTCCCCCGTCGCGAAACCCGTGGCGTCCACGATCAACGAAGCGGCGAACTGACCGACAAGGACCGCTGAAAACGCCGCCGCCAGTCCGATTTTCGGGCAGACGTAGATGATGCTGCCCACGAAGACGGCCGCCGCCACTCCTCCCAGATAGGCATACCAGGGTGCGCTCAGCCATTCCTGCGCCGTCCCCCACTTTCCGGGGTTCAGGACCGCGACGGCGATCAGGATCGTGACAAGGCCGACGGCAAAAGGGGCGATCGTCGCCCTGAGAACGCCGACGTGCTTTCCCAGAAGAGAGTTCAGGCTTCCCTCGAGGCCCACGCAGACGCCGCCGAGAATCCCCACCGCCATGTACAACAGCATCGAAGCATCCACCTTCATCCGCCACTCCTTTTTCCCGGACAGGGTTTCGCCCGGGAGGCCCCCGCCCCCCGGGCCGTCAGGACCTTACTGAATCTTGGCCAATGCCGCAAAATCCTCTTTCAGATGGAGATAGAGTTTCTTGTACAGCCCGAACAGGTCGGCATAGCGCTGGGCGAATTCCTTCCGCGGCTCGACGACGCGCTCGACCTTGATGACCTGCTTGGCCGCCTTCACCATATCCGGGTAGATCCCGACGCCGTAGCCGGCAAGGATCGCGTTCCCGATCGCCTCGCTCTCCTTGACCTTGACCACGTTCATGCGCTTCCCGGAGACATCGGCGTGGATCTGCTGCCAGACGCGGCTCTTCGACCCGCCGCCGCTGAGCGACACCTCGTTCATGTTCACGCCGAGCGCCGTTTCGAAGAGTTCGAGGTTGTGCGCGAAGGCCAGCGCCACGCCCTCGAGGATGGCGCGGATGACGTCGGCGCGCTTGTGGCTTCCCGACAGGCCGAAGAGCACCCCTCTTGCGTAGGGATCCCAGATCGGGGAGCGCTCGCCGTTCAGGAAGGGAAGGTAGATGATGCCGTTGGCGCCCGGAGGAGACTGCTCGGCCTGATCGTCGAGATAGTCGAAGGCGTTCTTCTTCGTAAGGGACGCGAGGCTGATCTCCTGCTGGCCGAAAAGATCCCGGAACCACTTGATCGAGGATCCGGCGTTTTCCAGGACGCCCAGCGAGAACCAGCAGCCGGGAACCCCGTGGCAGCAGTTGACGACGCGGGAGTCGAAGACGGGCTTGTCCAGCACCACGCAGGGGCGCGCGGTGGTCCCGATGACATGGCAGGTCGACCCGGGGGAAACGGCACCGGTGCCGATGCCGGCCGCGGGGGTATCGGCCATGCCGCCGACGACGGGGGTCCCCTTCGCCAGCCCCGTGATCGCCGCGGCCTTCTCCGTGACCTGGCCGACGACTTCCCAGGAGGGGAAGAGCGGCGGCAGCTTGTCCATGGGAATGTCCATGGCGTTGCAGAGCTCTTCCGACCATTTCTGCTTGCCGCCCGTTTCGAACAGGCACGTCCAACTGGCCCGCGACCATTCCATGGTGAAGCGGTCCGTCAGCTTGTGGATCACGAATCCGCCCGGCCAGAGGAACTGATGGGTCTTCGCGAAGAGCTCGGGCTCGTTCTCCTTCATCCAGAGGATGATCGGGGCGCTCGTCCCGCTCGCCGCGGGCTGGTTGCCGGTGAGCCGGATGACCTTGTCCCCGACCTTTTCCTTGATCCAGTTCACCTGCGAGATCGTCCTTTTGTCGAACTGCATGATCGCCGGCCGCAGGGGCTTGCCGCTCTTGTCGACGGCGACGAGCGCGTTCGTGCAGCTGATCGAAACGCCCTTGATCTCCTTCGAGTCGACGCCGCTCTTGGCCAGGACCTCGCGAGTCGTGTCCACCGTGGCCTGCCACCACCCCGTTTCGGCGTCATGCTCGACCCAGGCGGTGCGGGGGTAGATCAGCGGATACTCGCGGTACGAACGGGCGAGGGTGTTGCCGTCCACGTCGAGCAACTCCGTCTTGCACCCCGTCGTTCCGACATCGATACCCAGCAGAAGCGGGGCCTTGTAGTTCTTCATCTTCTTCCTGTCTCCTTTCGTTCCGGTGTCTTTTCGCTTCCGTCCCTTTCCTTATGCCGACAGCCAGCCGCCGTCGACGTTCACGATCTGGCCCGTGATGTAATCGGAAGCCGCCGAGGCCAGAAATACCGCCGCCCCGACGAGATCCTCGGGCACCCCCGTCCTTCCCATCGGGATTTTGCTCAAGACCCACTTGGCCTTTTCCGGGTCCTGGAAAAGCGCTTCCGTCAGTTCCGTCCGGAAGTAGCCGGGCCCGATGGCGTTGCACTGGATGTTGTGCTTGGCCAGTTCGACGGCGAACTGCCGCGTCAGGGACGCCACAGCGCCCTTGCTGGCGGTGTAGAGGCTGATGTTGCTGATGCCGATGAAGCTGGTGAGCGACGTGATATTGATGATCTTTCCCTTGGACTGCTTGGCCATCTCTTTGGAGGCGGCCTGGCTGATGAAGAAGAGGGCCTTCAGATTGACGCTCATCAGATATTCGTAATCCTGCTCGGTCATCTCGAAGAACGGCTTGCGGACCTGCGTGCCGGCGACATTGAGCAGAATGTCCACATGGCCGAGCCCCTTGACCGTCTCCTGCACGACGCGCTCCGCTTCGGCCGCGCCGGAGGAGAGATCCGCCGGAATCACCACGGCCTTTCGGCCGACCTTCTGGATCGCTGCCGCCGTCTTCTCGAGCGCGGCCTTGGTCCGGGCCACCAGGACGATATCCGCCCCCGCTTCGGCAAGTCCGACGGCCATGCCCTGTCCAAGGCCCCGGCTCGCCCCGGTCACGATTGCGACCTTTCCTGTCAGTTGAAATTTGTCCAGTATCATTTCCTGCAAACCTCCTGTATCCTCGTCGGGCCAAGGCCGCCCGCAGCCGCTTGCTGGAGTCCCGATGCGTTTACCGGGACGCCAGATGATCCAATCCCAGTTCCTTCAGTTTCTCCGGCGTCGGGATTCCCTCTTCACCCCACTTGCGGTGTTCATAGTAATCGCTGAGCAGGCGGCCCATCGGCGGCAGCTCGTTGGTCAGCTCCTCGCCCGTCCGCTTCAGCGTCTGGAAACGGTAGGGCAGCATGTCGTCCTTCCGACTGGCCCCCATCTTCACGTTGTACATGCGCTTGAGATTGGTCAGCCGCTCGCCGATCTTCATGTATCCCGGGACATCGATTCCCCAGCCGGTGATCAGATTGAGAAAATCGACATGGTTCTCCACGTTGACGGCCTTCCCCACCAGCGAGAAGCGGCAGAGGATCATGGCGTCCATGGCGCTCATCAGGTCCTGCATCGTCGCCCCCATGGCGGCCTTGCCCTCGATCTGATAGGACTTGTGCGGTTCCTTGATGCCGATTTCCGGCATCGTCATCGCCAGTTCGAAGGGATGGCTCCAGCTGGCATTGTGGCAGGCGCCGCGCGCTTCCGTCGCGTAGTTGATCGCCTGGCTCCAGAAACGCCGCGGATCGTGCGCCGACGGCTCCAGTCCCTTCACCTGGACGCAGAATTCGATCGCGTTGCGCCCCAGGGACTCCGCCATCTTCTTCGAACCCTCGGCCATGATCTTCCCGATCCCCTCGCCCCTGCCCATCTTGTGCGTCATCTCGACGATGGCCCGGCCGCTGCCCCAGACCAGTTCGACGCCATCGGTATCCGCCTTCGTGATCAGCCCCTTTTCGTAGGCTTCCATGGCGAAGGCGATGGTGGCGCCGGCGGAGATCGTATCCATCCCGTAGTCGTTGCAGAGCTGGTTCGCCTTGGAGATGGCGGCGAGGTCGTCGACGAGGCATTCGCCTCCGAAGGTGCCCAGCGTTTCGTATTCCGGACCCTCGCAGTGCATGGGACCGTACGGACTCGATTCGATCTTGATGTGCCGCCCGCAGCCGATGGGGCAGTTCATGCAGGCCTTCCGGCCGACGAGGATCGTATCGTGCATGGCGATGCCCGAGATCTTCTTGACTCCCGGCCAGCGGCCGAGGCGCCAGTTCTGCAGCGGGAAATTGCCCAGCTTTTCGTAGTTCTCCAGGCCGCCCGACGTTCCGTATTTGGTGAATCCCTCCGTCGCCTTGACGATCTGCGGTGTCAGTTTCCTGATGTAGGCCTTCAGTTCGTCCGGTTGGGCGATTTCCGGCCTGCCCGTCCCGTGAACGACGATCGCCTTGAGGTTCTTGGACCCCATCACGGCGCCCAATCCCGTCCTCGCGGCGGCGCGGACGACGGTTCCGATGTGGGGAATGCCGGCGATTCCCGCCATGCGTTCCCCCGCCCGGCCGATGACGGCCACCGTCGCCTTTTCCGACGTCTGCTGCTTCAGCCAGTCGGCGGCCTCGTTGGTGCCCTTCCCCCAGATCGGCCGCGCATCCCGGATTTCGGCTGCGCCGTCATGGACCCACAGGTAGACCGGGCTGTCCGCCTTGCCGTTGACGACGACGCCGTCGAAACCGGCGCGTTTGCAGGCGACGGCCCACGATCCGCCGACATTGGAGCCGCCGAACAGGCCCGTAAGGGGGGAGCGGGACACCAGGTGATGGCGGCCCGACGTGGGAACTCCCGAGGCCGTGCAGGGCCCCGTGAAGGCGGCGAGAATGTTCTCTTCCGAGAGAGGATCCGTCTCCGGACCCGTTTCCTCGAGGAGAAATTTCAGTCCCAGACCGAGACCGCCCATGTATTGTCGGATCGTCTCTTCCTCAAGAGGCTGGGCTTCGGCCTTGCGGCCCGTTAGATTCACGCGCAGCATGCGCCCACAGTAACCGTACATATGTGCCTCCAATACCTGTCGCTTCATGCAGGCTTCTGAAAAAAGCCCGTTACAGGCAATTCCGATAAATACCTTCAACGTCCGCCGCCGTCATCGCGCGGGGATTCACCGACAGCAGGCGCGTATTGGACGCCGCCGCCTTGGCCATGGCCGGAATCGCATCGGCGGAAATCTTCAGATCCGTGAGCGAATGCGCCATCTTCATGTCCTTCAGAATCGCCTTTACGGCCTCCGCCGCCGCATAGGCCTGTTCCACCAGCGGGAGTCCCTCAACGTCCTCGCCAAGGCAACGGGCGATCTCGGCGAACTTCGGAATGTTGCCGATCGCGTTGAATTCCATGACGTAGGGCAGAAGCAGACCATTGGCGACGCCGTGGGGAACGTGATACTCGACGCCCAGCGGATACGACAGCGCATGCACGCCGTTGACTCCGGCATTCGCCAGGGCGATTCCGGCGAACAGGCTGCCGATCGCCATGTCGTAACGGGCCTCCAGATTTTCCCCCTTGGCGACGGCCGTGCGGATGCTGCGGCTGATCATGACCATCGCTTCCTTGGCGAAGACGTCCGTGATGACAGTCGCCTTCGTGAAATGCGTGAACGATTCGACCGCATGGGCCAGGGCATCCATGCCGCTGGCCGAGGTGACGGAGGGCGGCATCGAGACGTGCAGATAGGGATCGATGATGGCGATCCGGGGCAGGATGTAGGGGCTGATGAGGACTTTCTTTCCCTTGGCTGCCGGATCGGACAGGACGGCGTTCGGCGTGACTTCCGCGCCGGTTCCCGCCGTCGTGGGAAGAAGAACCGTCGGGATGCCCGGCTTCTTGATCAGATCGGCGCCTACGTAATCGGTCACCTTCCCCGGGTTCGTCAGCATGATGGCCGTCACGGCCGCCACGTCCATGGCGCTGCCTCCGCCCAGGCCGACGATGAAATCGTATTTCCCCTGCCTGGCGGCGGCGATGCAGGCATCCTGGCATTCCAGGTCCGGTTCGGGCTTCACCTGGCTGAAGACTTCCACGCCGATGCCCTCTTTCACGAGGATGTTCTTGATGGTGTCCGCGATGCCGGAATCGGCGACTCCCTTATCCGTTACAAGCAGGGCGCTCTTGGCCCCCAGGGCCTTGGCCTCCGGTCCGAGTTTCTCTGCGGCGCCGAAGCCTGCCAGGATGAGATTGGGTGAGCGAAAACTGAGGATCTGGTTCATGGAAGGACTCCTTTCGCTGGAAAGCATTAAAGTCTGTTGATATTATTAACAGTCAATCTTGTATACATTATTTTCGACACAACATACCCGCAAGACTCTTTCTCTCTGCCTTGAACAAACCTCCCTCTGAATTAACCTCTGGCTGGGCTGGAAGCACTCGACGGCCGCGCCTTCCGGACCTCCGGCGGCCACCCCGAACGACATCACGTCTCTTATCAACGACTTACTACAGGCGCTCCCACCTTATGTCATACAATACATAAGGTGTTGATTGTATACATCATATTCGACAGGACTCTTAATAAAGGATCTCGTTTTTGTCAACAAGAAAATGCCTCTCGCGGGGAAAATATTTTCGGTCGGTTGGGATTTCCGACTGCCGCGGCGGATGCCGGAGGAAGGGGATCCGCGCCGGGTTCAGTCCCTAGATCAACAGGTCGCGGTTCCCCGCCGCCAGGGAGCCCGCAATGACGTCCTTCACCTTGCGCATGTGGATCTTCATGGTCCTTTCCGCCAGGGCCACGTCCTTGTTCCGACAGGCCTCGATCAGCGCCGCGTGATGCTCGATGTAGGTTTCGAAAAAGCGGGGATAGCTGACCGACATGTACTGGTACCGGTAGATCCGTCTCTTCAGCATGATGATGAGCTGACACAGATTTTCGTTGTCGGCCCTGTCACGGAAGAAACCGTGGAACAGGGCGTTGTTGTGAAGCCACGCCTGCGTATCCTTGCTCTGGGCCGCCTTGATCAGCTTCTTGTGCAGATCTTCCAGATAGGCGATATCCCGCTTCGTCATCTTCGCGATGGCGGTTCGGACCGCAAATCCTTCGAGCAATTCACGCAGATCGTAGATCTCCTCGACCTGCTTGGCGGAGAGTTTCGCGACCTCGATGCCCTTGTTCCGCTCGAAGCTGATCAGGCCTTCGGATTCGAGCTGCCGCAGGGCCTCCCGGATCGGGCTCCGGCTCACCTTGTACAGGTCCGACAGCTTCTTCTCCGTCAGCCGCTCGCCGGACATGAGGCGTCCGAAGGTGATGTCGTCCCGGATTTTCTCGTAGATGTCCTGCCGGACCGATTTCTCGAGATGCTTGTTGGCCACGCTGCCTCCTGACGCCCCCACGAGGTCCTAAAAAGTCAGGCAATCCCGCTGCCGTACATCCGCTGCCCGCTTTTCCGCGTGCAGAATCGACTGTCGTCGAGACCCCCCTAGCAGATACCCCTGTTTCCTGTCAAGCAGGGCGATCCTCCCTATTCGCAGACCCACAGGGAAAAGAGCTTCGGGCCGTGAACGCCGAGGGTCAGGATCTTTTCGATGTCCGCGGTGCGGCTCGGCCCGCTGACCAGAACGAAGTGACGGTCGCCGCCCGCCAGGGCAAACGCCTCGTGAAGGTCTCTCCGCAGCGCGGACGGCGCAGCCAGTACGAGACAGATGCGCGGCAGGAGCGACAGCGCCTGGGGCTGCTCCCTGCCCGTGCGCAGGACAACCGTGCCCGTTTCGGGCAGAAGCGCATCCGCCACGACGATCCCGAGGTCGCACTCGGACAGGTTGTGACCCCTTCCTTCGGCCTGGCGGAGTTCGACGTTCAGGCCCCCCAGGATCCCGCAGACCTGCAGGTCTCCGATCATCCCGCAGCCGGAAACCGCGGCCTTCTTCACCTGTTCCTGCTTCACCAGTTCCGCCAGCGCCGGGACGAGTTCGCCACGCCCCCGGATTCTTCGGGCTGCGCCGCCCGTCTTGACGACCTCGGCCAGGAGGAGATCGACTTCCTTCTCCCTGTCCCCGCCGGGTCGAAAAAAGGCCTTTCCCGTATCCGGCATGGGAAAGGACCGGGGCGCGACGTCGGCGAGCCCCTCGCTCACTCTCTTGAAGATGATCTCCCGATCCGTTCGCTTATCGCTCATGTTTCTTCTCCTGCAACGACGAATCCCCCGCCGCGCGATTCCGCCACCACTTGCGGAAATCGCCGCGGAAGGCGGGGAAGGGCCTTGCCATCGTCCAGCGGCTCAGGGGCGGGGGCATCCACGGGATCCAGTCCCCGCGGCGCAGCGGCGTCTGGAGGACCCGGTTCAGGCGGGCCCCCAGGAGGTAGAGCGTTTTCGTGCCCAGGACAAAACGCATGGTCTTTGCCGCGACCCGCATCCAGGCGGGGCCGACGGGCCCCTCGATGCGGTCTCCTTCCAGCACCCGCCTCCGCAGATGGAGCAGGATATCGGGGATCGGAATTTTCACCGGACACGCCTCGGAGCAGGCGCCGCACAGGGTCGATGCGAAAGGCAATGCCCCTCCAACGCCGGTCCCGAGAAGCTGCGGCGTGAGGATCGCGCCGATCGGCCCGGGATAGGTCGCACCGTAGGCATGGCCTCCGACATGATTGAATACGGGGCAGATGTTCATGCAGGCCCCGCAGCGGATGCAGAACAGGGTTTCCCTCGTGGCTTCGTCGGCCAGGACCCGGGTGCGCCCGTTGTCGAGAAGCACGAGATGGAATTCCTCCGGGCCCCCTTCCCACCGCCCGGTGATGAAGGTGTTGTAGGCGGTGATCTTGGCGCCCGTCGCACTGCGGGCGAGAAGCTTCAGCAGAACGGCGGCGCTTTCCCAGTCGGGAACGATCTTCTCGATGCCCACGATCGCCACGTGCACCGGCGGCAGGGACGTGCACATCCTTCCGTTTCCTTCGTTCGTCACCAACACCAGCGTCCCAGTCTCCGCAACGAGAAAATTGCCGCCCGATATTCCCATGTCCGCGGCCAGGAATTCCGCACGGAGGCGTTCGCGGGCGATCTCGGTGAGCATCTTCGGATCGGGCTGCACATCGACGTGGAGTTTTTCGCGGAAGAGTTCGGCGATGTCTTCCTTGGTCATGTGCAGGGCCGGATTCGTGACGTGCGAGGGGCGCTGTCCCGCCATCTGCACGATGTACTCGCCCAGGTCGGTCTCGAAGACACGGATCCCCTCCTTCTCCAGGGCGTGGTTGATTTCGAGTTCCTCGGAAACCATGCTCTTGGCCTTGACCACCTTCTTGACATTGCGGCGCCGGGCGATCTCCAGGACGATGCGGTTCGCCTCTTCCGCATCACGGGCCCAGTGGACGATCCCGCCGGCCGCCTTCACCTTCTCCTCCACGAGGGCCAGATACCGGTCCAGGTGGGTGATCGTGTGCATTCGCATGTCGTGGGCGATCGCCCTGAGGCTCTGCCAGTTCTCCTCGCCCATGGCGGCCACCACCTCGGCCCGCTTGCGCAGGGCCGTCTGTGCGTTCTTCTGCGTCGCCGCCGCGATCTTCGGTGGGACCGATCGGGTGTTGGCGCGGAAATCGATTCTCGGATGCGCCGATTTCAAGCTTTACCTCCCTCCGCCAGGATCTCGATGAGATGCATCGCCTTGACCTTCGAATTCATCTTCTTCAGACCGCCCCGGATATTGATCAGGCACCCCGGCTCGCTGACGACCACGACTTCCGAACCCGCGGCCTCGACGTTGCGGAGCTTGGCCTCCATCATCTTCTTCGACACCTCGGGGTAGATGACGCTGAAGATCCCCCCGAAACCGCAGCACGTGTCCGCATCGTTCAGCGGAACCCATTGCAGGTCCTTCACGGCCCGGAGAAGCTGCTCCGGTTCCGAGCGGACGCCGAGACCGCGCGTCAGATGACAGGGATAATGACAGGTGACCCGGTGGGGAAAAACCGCCCCGACATCGGTCACCTTCAGCACGTTCACCAGAAACTGACTCAGCTCCATGACGCGCGCGGCGACAGCGGCGGCCCGCCTGTGTTCAGCGCTCTCCGTGTCGAACATAAGCGGGTAGCGGTGCTTGACGAATTCCACGCAGGAGCCGGAGGGCGCGACAATCGGGCCTTCCGTGTCCGCGAAGGCGTCGATCCATCTGAGGGCCATCTCCTTTCCCTGGCTCTGGAATCCGCTGTTGAAAAAGGGCTGGCCGCAGCAGGTCTGGTTTTCGGGAAACCCGCACCGGACCCCGAGTCGCTCCAGCAGGAGGACCATCTTCTGGAGCACGTCCGGAAGCAGATTTTCACCCAGACAGGTGACAAACAATTGAGCTTTCATGAATTGTCCCTTCGTTCAACCCATAATCTCGGGCAGTGGCGAGCGGCCGCCGGGCCTCTCCCTCCGCTGCCGAGTTCAGCAGACCTTGGCGTCCTTGACCAGTTCGGCGCCGAGTTCGAGGGCCTTGCGGTTCATCTCCAGGAAC
>DAOSIS010000039.1:0-30415 GCA_035366835.1 Syntrophales bacterium
GTAGTGGCCCTTATCTATAGGCAATCCGTTGATTGCGAGGTAACGCGTCTCTTCCTTGCTTACCTCGATTCTCTTCCACCCGTCGAAGTAGGAGGGAATTCCGTCCACGAAAACCTCCGGACAAACAATGATCACGCCGGGACGAGGCACTGATAAGCTCACATCCAAATGAAGAATGTCTTCTGAAAGGCGGACCCGTTCAACATCATATCCTTGCGGCGCGAGATAGGACTTTAACCACAGGTAGCCCCGTTCGCTGGAGCCGGTGGCGCGGTTAAGGGATGTGCCGACCAGTATCTTCTTGCCGAGCACAATGACATCGCCTCCCTCCAACACGGGGAATCCTGTTTTGTCAAATTTTCCGTCCTGTATCATAAGCGAGTAGTCTAAACCGGGCATGGCTACCCACCGGGCATTGGAACCAGCCACTCTTTTCATAAATAGGCGTCGCAATGCCAAAATGTCAGCGCGGCGGTAAAGCGACCCCATTGTGTTTTCTATGACATTGTCGCCAATCACGGTAATTGGATCGCGGACATACTGCTGCGACACGCCGGCAAGACGAACATATTCCTCGCCGAAGTTCTTGACGACTTGCTCACGGGTGAGCACATCGGGCCGCCAAACTTTTACGCCATGCTTTTCAAGTATGGCGACGAGTTCCTTGTTCTCCTTCTCCATTGCAGCGAATTTGCCGATTTCGATGGAGTCCTTTCCTGACCTTTCCATACCTTTCTTCGCTTCCGACTCAGGCAGGATTTTTAAGGCCTCCTGTATCCACGTGGCCACTCGCATATCGGGATATATCATGAATGGCACGCCGACGATCACTTCTTTAAGATCGCCGTATTCATAATTCACGGAAATTTCATTCGGCGCCGCCTGCAAGGCGCTAACTTCACCAACGCCTGAAAAGGGTATCATGCCCGAAGCGATTGAGATGTCCGATGCATATTCCATCCTATGGCGCCTCCTCTTGAAGCCCAACGATGAGTCGAGTCGCCGCCCCGTGGAGCACCGATCTATGGGTCCCTCAGCCTCACTCCCCCGCCGGCTGTTCAGCGGTCGACTCCAACGACTTGTGTACGCCCGGCACGGGCGTGAACTTATGGGGTGAAAGTCCCCCTGTATGTGAATCCTGTCAATGGTTTGTACATTGGATAAGAAGTTTACCCAGTGGCAACCTCAACTTGCGTAACGGATACATCCCCATGAAGTCGGTGCCATATTTCTTCAGCAGATGCCGTTTCAAAGAACAGCTCTAATGCCTCCTTAAGATTGTCTCTTGCGGCCTCAATGGTATCTCCTTGGCTTGCAATATCTAATTCAGGACACAGCGAGACACAGCCAGTGTCTTCCTTCTCGATGATTGCTGTAAGTTTCATCTTCTAATCCCTCCTATATCAACCACAATGGACACTGGATTTACTATCTCACAATATCCATGATTTTCATGGCGCGCAAAGAGGACTGTGAATTGCTCACCAGAATTGATTGAGCAGTATACCGATATGCCAATTCATGGAAGGCCCGAGCCTGTCGAGGGGAACAGCAACAGCATACAAGGCTGAATTTCCGGGCAAGTCAGCAACATGACAAAATCCATGATTTTCCCGGACGTTGGCAAACGCAAACGGGCATGACCAACAAATGGCTCAAGGATCAAGAGCCGCCGTCTGTCAAAGAGCCGTGGGCTCACATTCACTACCCGGCTACGGCCCGGTAATCTCTGTGAACCGCCCGATGCGGACCCGCGTGCCGGGTGGTGTGGGGGCTGGGGGGCTAATCCCCCCGGCTGCCCGATTAGAGCAAAACTATTTCGCTAAACCCTTTATCTCGGATACAGCCTTGTCCCCCTCGGTCAGGGTCACATCAACCTGCTTGCCCGTGTTAGTACCAATGTAGGGAGTCGCGGCCGCCATGAGAACTGGAAAAACCCGTCGGAGATCCCCACTCGATCCCCGACTTGTCACAGTAGTTTTCCATACCTGGATGATCTTTTCGGAGTGGTTATATTCAACCAGATCCACAGCATCCAGAACGATGAACCTGAAAAAGGTAGTATAGGAGTCGATGTGGGTTGTGTAACCTGTGATCCCATAACTCGGTATATATGTGGTGGTACCATGATACGCCAGAACTTCCATATGAGCTTATCGTTCCGTATGTGGTGGAAGAGGCTACACCCGTTTGCCCCCACACAGGAAGCGAGTATGAGTATTGATGATCTTTGGGGTCACCTATCCCATAAGAGAGGAAGACTGCGATATTTGCATTTTGGGGATTCTCAGCCCTGACATACCCGGCTGAAGACAAAGCCCGTTCGACATAGGATGAGTACTCCTTGAATTGCAGATCGTTTGGCTCAACGTCTTTGACACCAGGGAGCAGGATGTAAGTCTTCTTTGTTGCGGTACTGAGGCCACTAATTGAGTCGATCTTGACACGGTACATCGGTCCGAGAGCACATCCAACGAGAACGGCCAACACTGAAACAAGAATTATTTTCCTCATATCTTAACCCCCTTTGAGTTAGGCCAAAGGGCAGGATCGGGCAGGGGCGGTTTCCAACCCCCTAATAGAATGAATTGACGGAACCGAAAGAGTTAGCCCTTTGATATTCTCTCCGCTGCACTAAGCCGTCTCTGGGCCTCTTTAAGCTCCTCTGCCGAAAAAAGCTGGCGCCAAGGTTCTTCAAGAACAAGCGCTTCCATTGACAAATCAGTCCGTCCTTCTCTCGCCAATCTCTGGAGGCCAGGAGATAAGCCCTTTTCGAGTTTCAGCCAATCTTTTGCGGCTACAAGTCCCCCATATCTTTTAACCTTTTGAAGAAACCTATTTGGCCAGTATCCTGTAGC
Organism: Syntrophales bacterium; assembly: GCA_035366835.1. Taxonomy (GTDB): domain Bacteria; phylum Desulfobacterota; class Syntrophia; order Syntrophales; family UBA6109; genus UBA6109. The sequence goes on from DAOSIS010000039.1 coordinate 2,859, forward strand.
TCTTCCCGATTTGGGATGGATAGAAAGCATCTCTTGATGAAACTGCTCCTCCAATGGAGACCTCATAACTCCCTCCATTTTTATCGTTGTTCCAACACGGTGGTCACCGGCGTGGCACGCTGTTTCGCCACGTCCGGTGCACCTATTCGTTATGCGTGCCTTTCAGATATTCTTCGAGAGTGGCTATCAAGTACTTCACCACTCCGTCAGCAAAATGGAAGACAGCAAGTACCCTTTGTCCGTCTACCCATGGCTTCACTTGGGCCTGTATCATCGGACTTTCCTTTGCGGGTATGTCAATTTCCTCGACTTCTCCCGTCTCCAGATTGATCCTTTTAACCCTACCGGCAATCACATCTTCGGTAATCTTTTTTATGTTGTAATGGCTGTAAGGATTGCGGATATCCTCTCGGAAGGATTGAAGCTGTTTGGCCATTTTGGACCTTAACAGACCTGCCCTGCTCGCTCGCCTAATGGCATCGCCGAATTCAATCTTTTCAAATTGATCCCATTTCTCTGGGTCGTATTTCTGGTAGCCGCCAACTTCTTTGACATATGTTGCATGTTTAAGTGTGAATTCGATAAGGTTGCCAGCAAGAGTAATAGCGGCTCCATTAAGCCCGAAAATGACACATTCCCGAATTTCTTGATAAAGGGATTTAATAGCTGGGGGCAAATTGTTCGGCGGAGCGGGCAACTGTGTACCTACGTCCACCGCTGTTTTCAAACGTTCCTGAAAAAGCTTAGCAATCGTCAAGGAGGGCACGACATGAAATGGCAGTCCTTGCCTCTTGAGTTTTTCCATGTCTCTTGGATTTGCGATGATGACTGTAGAATCATCAGCCAAATCGTTGATTTTCTTTTTCAGGGCATCGTCGTCCATTCTCTTATTACATGATCACATAACGGTTATTTTTATCTTTATTCTGCAAAATAGCAGAGAGGGTCCAAAAGTCAATATTTTCTATCGGATAGCGGATGTTTTATTCGCGACTTGACGGAAACCGCTCTGCGGCATATCATACCGCCTTCAATACGAAACGAACGGAGGACCATCGACGTGGATGCAAAGCGATATGAACTGAACGTCCAGCTCGCCCAGATGCTCAAGGGCGGGGTGATCATGGATGTGACGAACGTGGAACAGGCGAAGATCGCCGAAGAGGCCGGGGCGGTCTCGGTCATGGCCCTGGAGCGCGTGCCCGCCGACATCCGCAAGCAGGGGGGCGTGGCGCGCATGTCCGACCCCCTGATGATCCGGCAGATCAAGGAGGCCGTGTCGATCCCGGTCATGGCCAAGGCCCGGATCGGTCATTTCGTGGAGGCCCAGATCCTGGAGGCGCTGAAGATCGATTACATCGACGAGAGCGAGGTTCTGACGCCGGCGGACGAGGAATGCCACATCGACAAGACGAAGTTTTCGATCCCCTTCGTCTGCGGGGCACGGAACCTGGGCGAGGCCCTGCGCCGCATCGCCGAGGGAGCGGCGATGATCCGCACCAAGGGCGAGGCCGGGACGGGGAACGTCGTCGAGGCCGTGCGCCACATGCGGACCATGAACCGGGAGATCCGGCAGCTCGCGAACATGCCGGTCGAGGAGGTCACGGGGTACGCCAAGAGCAACGGAATTCCTTACGAGCTGGCGCTGCAGGTGCAGAAACTGGGCAGGCTGCCGGTCGTGAATTTCGCCGCCGGCGGGATCGCCACGCCGGCTGACGCGGCCCTGATGATGCAGTTGGGGTGCGACGGCGTTTTCGTGGGATCTGGGATCTTCAAGTCGGCGGACCCCGCAGTCCGGGCCCGGGCGATCGTGAAGGCGACGGCCTACTTCAACGATCCGGCCAAGGTCCTCGATGCGTCGCTGGGACTGGGCGAAGCCATGCCGGGTCTCGAACTCTCCGACATTCCCGCCGACCAGCGCCTCGCGGAGCGCGGCTGGTAGAGAGGCTTCCCATGGCCACGGTAAAGGCCCTCCGAACCGGCGGCAGGCACGCGGCGATCGGCGTCCTGGATCTCCAGGGCGGCGTGGTCGAGCACCTCGATCACCTGTCCCGCCTGGGACTCTGCGGCATCCCCGTCAAGAAGGAAGAAGACTTTGCCGGTCTCGCCGGACTCATCATCCCGGGGGGAGAAAGCACATGCCTGGCGAGGCTGCTGCGCATCTTCGGCCTGCGGGAGGTCATCCTCCGGGAAGCCGCCCGCGGGATGAAGATCTGGGGGACCTGCGCGGGGGCCATCCTGCTCGCGCGCGAAGTCGTCGGCGAGGAACCTTTCTTCGACCTCATCGACATCCGCCTGGAGCGCAACAGCTTCGGCAGCCAGCTCGACAGCTTCCGGACCGAGGCGAAGGTGCCCCGGGTGTCGCCCGAGCCGTTGCCGCTGACCTTCATCCGGGCGCCGAAGATCCTCTCGGCGGGCCCCGATGTCCGAGTCCTGCTCGCCATGGACGGTTACATCGCCGCGGCCGAAAATGACAGCGTCCTCGTCACGGTCTTCCATCCGGAACTCACCGGGTGCCTTGCCTTTCACCGCTACTTCGCCCTCAAGTGCGGGCTGTCGCCGGCAGCGCGGACACGCTCGCCCATGGATTCCACCTGGGATATGCGAAGCTGGACGCGCCGCGCCCCGCGCGTGATTCGGGGGTAGGGATGACGGCCTACCGGGTTCTCGGGATCAGCCTTCTGCTGGCCCTGGTCTTTCTGGCCGTCGTGATCGTCTCGCTCCTTTCGGGCGCGGTCTCCATCCCCTTCGCCGACGCCCTGCGGGGAATTTTTCTGGGCTGGATGCCCGGGGAGAGCCCCCTGACCGCGGCGCAGCGGGACATCGTCTTTTCGATCCGCCTACCCCGAGCCCTGTTTGCCGGCATCGTCGGGGCGTCGCTCGCCGTTGCCGGAGCGGTCTTCCAGGCCCTGCTGCGCAACCCGCTGGCCGATCCCTACGTCCTCGGCGTGTCCGGCGGATCCGCCGTCGGGGCCATGCTGGGGATCGTCGCCGGCGCCGCGTCGCTCTCGGTCGGGGTTCCGCTTTTCGCCTTTGCCGGAGGGGTCCTCACGATCCTCCCCCTGGTCGGCATCGCGCGGAAGGGATCGGACCTCCGCTCGGAAACGCTGCTCCTGTCGGGGGTCATCGTCAACGCCTTCCTCTCCGCCGTGATCCTCTTCCTCCTCTCCGTCGCGTCCCGCGCCGAGCTGCGCAACGCCATGTTCTGGCTGATGGGGGACCTCTCCGCCGCGGGTCTCCGCGAGGCGGCGGCCGGGGGGCTCGTCTTCGCCGCGGGGTTCGTCGTCCTCTATGCCGATGCGCGCCCCCTCAATCTCGTCGCCATGGGCGAGGAAACGGCGCGGCAGCTCGGGGTCGAACTGGAAGGGCTCAAGCTGCGGATGCTGCTTGCCGCCTCCCTCGTCACGGCGGCGGCCGTTTCCGTCAGCGGGATCATCGGCTTCGTGGGGCTCATGGTCCCCCACATGATGCGCCTCGTGTTCGGCGCGGACCACCGCCTGCACCTGCCGGCCTGCGCGCTCTTCGGCGCGTCCTTTCTGGCGGCGGCCGACACCCTGGCGCGGACCGCCGTGGCCCCTTCGGAGCTGCCCGTCGGCGTGGTGACGGCCCTCTGCGGCGCGCCCTATTTCATCTACCTCCTGCGCAGGAGGGACCTGTGACGGACCCGGTCCTCGACGTGCGGAATGTCGATTTCACGTACCGTCCGGGCGAGGCGGTGCTGCGGCGCGTCTCCTTTTCCGTGGGCGAGCGGGAAATCGTGGGCCTCATCGGCCCTAACGGCTCCGGCAAGTCCACCCTGCTGCGCGTCCTCGACGGCCTGCTGAAGCCCGCGGCAGGCGCTGTTCTGCTGCGCGGCCGGCCCGTCTCCAGGATCGGCCGGGAGGAACTGGCGCGGACCGTCGCGGCCGTTCCCCAGGAGCAGCCGGTTCCCTTTCCCTACCGCGTCCGCGAGATCGTGATGATGGGGCGCTTCCCCCACCTGAAGCGGTTTCATTTCGAGGGTCCCGATGATATAGAGATCGTCCGCGAGGCCATGGAGATGACCGGCGTCGGCGGCCTTGCCGACCGGAAAATGGGCGAACTCAGCGGCGGCGAGAGGCAGCGGGTCTGGATCGCCCGGGCCCTGGCGCAGGAGCCGGAAGTGATGCTGCTCGACGAGTGCACCGTCTTTCTGGACATCCGGCACCAGCTCCTGTTTTTCGATCTCCTGCACCGGCTGCACCGGACCCGGGGGATCGCGGTCCTCTTCGTGACGCACGACGTCAACCTCGCGGCCCGCTACGCCGGGCGCCTGGTGCTGCTGGACCGCGGCGAGGTCCGGGCCGCGGGGCCGGTCTGGGACGTGCTGACGGAGCGAAACATCCGGGGCGTCTACGGGACCGAAGTCCTCGTGGACCGCCATCCCTCTACCGGGACGCCCCGCGTCACGACGCTGGCGGCTCTTTGAAAGCTGAATAGAAATCTTGCAGAGCACTTTCCGTTCCTGCGGGCGGAACGGGACTGCCACTCCGCCGTGCATGGAAAGGATTCTGCGAAGATTCTGGATAGGGCCCGATGGAAAGCGGATACGGTTTTGTCGATTCGACTTTCGTGAGGGGTTTGTCCGGCGGAGCAAGGAAACCGGTGCGGAACCGGTGCTGCCCCGCAACTGTGAGCGGAACGAAATCCACGGTATGCCACTGGGGTTCCCCGAGGAAACCCGGGAAGGCGTGGAAAGTAGGATGCCGTGAGCCAGGAAACTTGGCCGCCGGAGATGGAAAACGATTTTCCCGCGGGGGAAAGGAGAAAAGTCATGAAGATTCGGTGGACATGGTTTTTCGTTTTGGCATTCGCGTTGGCGGGCGGCTCACGCGACGGATTCGCCGCCCAGGAGGGGAAGGGTTCATCGGGGCCGGCCGTCACGCTGGAAGAGGTTGTCATCACGGCGACGCGTGACACGGAAGAGATCCGCAAGGTGCCGGCCAGCGTGTCCGTCATCACGGCGGAGGACATCAGGAAATCCGGCGCCGCGAATGTCGTCGAGCTCCTGGACAAGCTGGAGGGGATTCAATTCCGCAGTTTCAGCGGCAACCCCGCGCAGTCCTTCATCGACATGCGCGGCTTCGGGGGCGACACCCCCTTCGGGAAGACGCTGGTCATGCTGGACGGCAGGCGTCTGAACCGGCCCGACCTGTCGTCGATGAACTGGATGCAGATCCCGCTGAGCAACATCGAGAGGATCGAAATCGTCCGCGGGCCCGGGAGCGTCCTCTACGGCGATGCGGCCATCGGCGGCGTCATCAATATCCTGACCAAGAAGGGGAAGGGGAAGCCGCAGGTCGCCGCCTCCTTCACGGCCGGGAGCTACGGGCTCCACGACGAGCAGGTAGGTGTCAGCGGGGCCGCGGACAAGTGGAGCTATTCGCTGAACGGGGAGAATCATTTCAGCTTCGGATACCGGGACCGGTCGAAATACTCGTCCCGGAACGCGGGCTTCGAGGCGGGATATGCGGCAAACGACTGGCTCGGCCTTTCCCTGGGGCTCTCCTTCAACAAGACCGATTTCCAGATGCCCGGCGCCCTGACCAGGGCGCAGATGGAGCAGGACCGCCGGCAGTATCAGCCCGCCACGCCGGCGAACTGGACGAACGCAGCGCCCGACGACGACGGCGCGGATACGTACACGAACGTCAATATCGGCGCGACGTCGCTGCTGGGCTCCCTGGGGAGATTCGACGTCAATTTCCTCTATGGCCGGAAGCACATCGAGAACAACATGCCTTCCTTCTGGTCCAACAAATACTCGGATACGGAGATTGAGACCTATGGGTTGACCCCGAAGTATGTCCTGGACCGGGAGATCTGCGGTTTCAAGAACAAGCTGACTCTGGGGGCCGACTGGTACCACGAGCCTTATGAAAAGACGTTCTTCGGCACCCGGGAACGGGCGACGAAGAATTCGGTGGCCGACCTTTCGCGGGACAGCTTCGGGACCTACGTCCGTGACGAATTTCACCTCTTCGATCCCCTGATCCTCAGTGTCGGGATCAGGCAGGACAGGACGATCCAGAAAGGGAGGAACAGCGACTTCACGACGCCGGCCAACAATTTCGACGACGAAAAGGTTCACCAGGCGGAGGCCTATGAGGCGGGCCTCACCTATCTTTTCGGGAAGGCATCCAGCGTTTACGCGAAATACGCCACCGTGTACCGCATCCCCTTCATTGACGAGCAGGCCAGTTTCAACGGCTGGGGAGGCGGCTTCAACCGGGACCTGGAGAAGGAGACGGGAAGGAGCATGGAGGTGGGGATGCAGCTGTCGCCGTCGGCGGACCTGAAACTGAGCCTGTCGCTGTTCCGGATCGACATGGAAGACGAGATCGCCTGGGACGCGGTGGCAAACAAGAACCGGAACATGGACAAGACCCGGCACGAAGGGGCGGAGATGTCGGCATCGTACCGGCTCGTGGACTGGGCGAAGATCTATGGGAACTTCACCTACCATCGGGCGACGTTCGAGGCGGGGCAGTACAACATGAAGGAAGTGCCCCTGGCCCCCGACAGGATCGTCAATGCGGGGATGGAGCTGAACCTGCCCTTTTCGCTCGTGCTGCGCCCAGAAGCGCGCCATGTCGCCGCGTGCTTCCTGAGCGGCGACTTCGACAACAATACGGACAAGGTCGAGTCCTACACCCTCTACAATCTCTATCTTTTCTACCGGCCGCCGGCGGAAAAGTGGAGGTTCTCGGCCTTCCTGGGCGTGGAGAACCTTTTCGACAAGAAATACGTGAACTTCGGAACCGACAACGTCTCCTGGGGAGGCGAGAACACCTACTACCCGGCGCCTGGGATGACCTGGCGCGGCGGCGTTTCACTGTCGTTCTGAGGAGGGGAGTTTCATGGAAAGATCGTCCCTGCGCGGACGGATCTACGCCTCGATGTTCGGGGCGCTCACCGCTGTCGGCGCCTACATCGTGATCCCGGTTCCACCGGTCCCGGTGACGATGCAGACGTTTTTTCTGTACCTGGCGGCCTGCCTTCTGGGCGGGCCGCTGGGCGCCTGGAGCCAGATCGTCTATGTCCTGATCGGCGCCATCGGCCTGCCCGTCTTCGCCGCCGGGAAAGGCGGGCTGGGCGTCCTGCTGGGGCCCACCGGCGGCTACCTGATCGGTTTCATCGTCGGCGCCTATGTCACCGGTCGGCTGGCGCGGGCTGGAAAGCCGGCCGGCGCCTTCCGGCTTCTCCTTGCCATGGTTGCGGGGACGGCCTGCCTCTACGCCCTGGGCGTCGCCCAGCTCATGGTCGTGGCGAAGCTGTCGCCGGCCAAGGCCCTGGCGGTCGGGATCGTGCCTTTCCTTCCAGGGGACGCCGCCAAGATGGCGGCGGCCGTCTTCATCGTCCGGATGCTGAGGAACCGCATGCCCTTTCGGGGAGCGCCGCAATGATCGTCGTGGACCGGGTGACCTTCGCCTATGAAACGGCGGGCGCGCCTGCGCTTCGGGAAGCGTCCCTGACCATCCGCGAAGGGGAGTACGTCGGCCTCATCGGCGCCAACGGCTGCGGCAAGACGACGCTGATCCGGCAGCTCAACGCCCTCCTCCTGCCCGCTGAGGGTTCCGTCACCGTCGACGGCCTGGACACCAGGGACCGTGCCGCCGTTGCGGAGATCCGCCGGCGTGTTGGCATGTCCTTCCAGAATCCGGAGCATCAGATCGTCGGCATGACCGTCGAGGAGGACGTGGCCTTCGGTCCCGGGAACATGGGGCTGCCCACACCGGAATTGCGGCGTCGCGTCGACGAAGCCCTGGCGGCCGTCGGCATCGCGGCCCTGGCCGGACGCCTGCCCCATACCCTCTCCGGGGGCGAAAAGCGCCTCGTCACGATCGCCGGCGTCATCGCCACGGATCCCCGGTACATCGCCTTCGACGAGCCTTCGGCCTACCTCGACCCCGCCGCCCGGCGCCGCGTGCTGGCGCTGATCCGGTCCCTGAACCGGGAGCGGGGAATCGGGATCGTGCACGTCGCCCACGATGCGCGCGAGATCGTCCACGCGGACCGCGTGGCCGTCATGGAGGCCGGCGCCATCCGCTGCGAAGGGAGCCCGCGCGACGTCCTCACCGATCGGGAGATGCTCCGCGGTCTGGGGCTGGATGCGCCGCCGGCCGTGGAGATCATCGAGCGGCTGCGGGAGGCGGGCGTCGGCGTGAAGGGAGGCGCCCTGACGTTGAAGGAAGCCGCCGCCGAGGTCGCCGCCCATATCCGGAGCGTTGCGCCGGGCGGCGGGGCGGAGGAGCGATGATCCGTCCTACGGGATACCTGGCCCGGGAAACGGTGCTTCACCGTCTGGACCCGCGGATCAAGATCCTGGCCGTGTTCGTTCTCAGCGCGGGCGTCTTCGCCGCCAACGCCGCCGGGGCGGTCCTCATCACGGCGGCCCTTGCGGCCGTCGCCTGTCTCCTCCGCGTCGGTCCTTCCCGGCTGCTGGCCGAAGTCCGGCCCATGGTCCCCTTAATCGCGCTCCTGTTTCTCCTCCAGGCCTTCTTTGCGGAAGGCAAACCGGTCGAGGTCCCCCTGCTGCGCGGCCTTGGCGTCAGCCTGCAGGGCATCCGCCTGGGCCTCTTCGTGGGCTGGCAGTTCGCCTGCCTCCTGACGACGGCCTCCTTCCTCACCATGACCACGGCGCCCTCGGAGATCGTCGCGGCGATCGAACGGATCCTGCACCCGTTGCGGCGCCTGGGGGTCCCGTCGCGCGATCTCGCCATGGGGGCGTCGGTCGCCCTGCGCTTCCTGCCCGTCTATCTCGAAGAGCTGGATCGCATCCGGACGGCCCGGGCCGCCCGGGGCGGCGGCGGGCCGCGGCAGGGCATCGGGGCGCGATTCCGGGCCGCCCGGATGACGGCGGTTCAGGTCCTGCTGGGAACCTTCCGGAGGGCCGGGGAACTGGCCGATGCCATCGAGGCGCGCGGATATGCGGGGCAGCCCGCAACGACGCTCCGCGAGCTGCGGATAGCGGGTCCCGACCGGATCGCCCTCGTTTGCCTGGCCCTTTTTGCAGCGGGCTTGACGGCGGGGCGCATTTGGGGGTAAGAGGTCCGAAAGTTCCGTTCCGATCGGGTGAAGATGTCCGATACGTGGTGGGTGGATTCACGGGAGATTCTGGAGGAGGCCCTTCGCGAACTCAGCGCATCGGCCGCCGCCGGTCTCGATACGGAATACGACTCCTTCCGCTATTTCCGCGAGAAGCTCTGTCTGATTCAGCTCACCAATGAAAAGCACACATACCTCGTCGATCCCCTGGCGGGCTTCGACCTTTCCGGACTGGGACGCCTTTTCGCAGACCCCGCGGTCGTCAAGGTGACCCATGCCGGCGACAACGACCTGCGCATCCTCAAGCGGGACTATGGATTTTCCTTCGCGGGCTTTTTCGACACGCACCGCGCCGCCTCGCTCCTGGGAGACCGCCAGCTGTCCCTGTCCACCCTGATCGGCCTGCACCTGGGCGTACAGATCGATAAGAAGCGGTCGACGCAGCGCTCCCGATGGGAAAACCGCCCCCTGACGGCCGAGCAACTGCGCTACGCCGCCGAAGACACCTCCTTTCTCGTTCCCCTGTACCGCAAGCTCGCCGCGGACCTTCGCGAACGGAATCTGGAAGCCGAGGCGCAGAGGCTCTTCGAGCAGATGTGCGCGGCCGAGTGGCACGAGAAGCGCTTCAACCCGCTGGGGCACCTGTACGTCGAGGGATACGAGACGCTTATGGAAGATCAGCGGGCGAGACTGGCGAGGCTGTACCGGTGGCGCTTCGCGCAGGCGAAGCGGAAGAACATGGCGGTCTTCCGCGTGCTCTCCGATCCGGAGCTGATCGCCCTTTGCCGGTCTGGGGAGACGACGCCGGCCGGACTCGTCGGATCGGGGGCGCTGTCGGCGGAAAAGGCGCGCCGCCTCGGCGCGGATATCGTCCCGCTGATGGAGGAGTTGCGGGAAACGGAGTGACCGGCCGGTTTCAGCGCGTCCCGCCGTTCCCGTTCGTCCGCGCGGACTCTGCGAAGATGAAGAGCTTCTCTCCGGGCTGGAGCGGTCTCTTCCGATCCGTCCGGTTCCAGATCATGAGCGCCGGGAGCGGCACATCGAAACGCTGCGCAATTCCCGAAAGCGTATCCCCCTTCTTCACCGTGTAGACGAAATTCCAGCGCTCCGCCAGCCACTGCTCCATGAGCTTTTCCAGGCGCTGCTGAAATCCCGCCGCGGAGCCCCTGGGGACGAGGATCGTCCTTGTCCCCTCGACGAGGTAGTAGCCGCGGATCTCCGGGTTCAGGTCCTTGATCCCCTTGAAGGACGTGTTGGCCGCCTGGGCAATGAGAAAGATGGGGGTATCTTTGGTCGCTTTCACTTCCACGGCTTCCGTGTCGACGGGCCGGTAAAGGTCGTCCCCGTTCAGGGTGAAGCCGTAGGCGCGGGGGTTTGTGTGGACCATCTTGGCCGCGATGGCCCGGAACACGTACTGCTGGGTCTCCAGCGGCAGGTACAGGCGGTAATAGTCGTTCGTGTTCTGCACGAGGATTTCGGCCTTCAGGCCTTCCTCGCCCATGTTGTAGGCGGCGGCGGCCAGCGTCCAGGATTTCAGGTCGGCGTACAGCGACTTCAGGTAGGCGATGGCGGCCCTCGTCGAATGGGGAAGGCTCCGACGTTCGTCGATTTCGCTGTTGACGACCATGCCGAATCGGGCCGCCGTCGGGTCGATGAACTGCCAGAAACCGCGCGCCCCCCGGTTCGAGCCGATGTGGGGCAGGAGGGCGCTCTCGATGATCGCCATGTACTTGAGGTCGGACGGCATCTCGTTGCGCCTGAGTTCCTCTTCGATGTACGGCACGTGACGGCCCGCCCGTTTGAGCCAGAGGATCGTCTGGGGACGGTTCCAGATCGTCGTGAGCAGTTCCTTCTCGAGACGCTCGCGGACATCGGGTTCGCCGAGAGGCACGGGCTCGCCGCAGAAGTCGAGGGGGCCCTGCACGCGGATCGACGAGATCAAAAAAGGGGCCGACGCCGTGTCGGCGTGCGAGGCCGACGGAGGCGTCGCGATCTTCTGCGCCCGGGCGGGAGCGGCGGAAACGGCAAGGACCACGATCGCGGCAATCAGCAACTTCTTCATGACGGGAAACCCTTTACCTCGGCTTCATTCTCCTTCGCAGAGAAGGGGATGGAAAGTGCGTAGATGCCGCCGTCGAGGACGGCCCGCACCGGATAGGGCGACCGCTCGAAGACCTTGAGCATCGCCTTGTTGTCCGCGAGCACATCGGCCGAGAACCCCTCGATGCCTTCCTCCCGGGCCTTCTTGATGAGGAGCATGAAGAGAAACGACGCGATCCCCAGGCCCTGGTACGCCTCGTCGACGACGAAGGCCGTATCGGCGTACGGCCGGCCCTTGCTCAGGACGTAGCGGGCCTCGGCGATGATTTTTTCCTGCCCCCCTTCCTCGATCACGCCGACGATGGACATCGTCCGGCGGTAATCCACGTTTACGTATTCCTGCATCTTGCCGTGGGGCATGGCCTTCACGGGGCTGAAGTAGCGGTAGTACACGGCCCGGTCCGAAAACCGGTAGAAGAGGCGCCGCATCCCATCCTCGTCGGAGGGTTTGATGGCCCGGAACCGCACGGTGAGGCCGCCCTTGAAGGTGTGGGCGCAGGCGATTTTCTCGGGGTACATGTGCCCGGATTCGGCCAGGTAGATCTGGTCCTGGTACAGGATCCGGAACCCCTTGGCCTGGCGGACAAGCTCCGCGCGGTCGTCGGGGTGGGCGATTTCGATCAGGGCCTGTGCCCGTTCCCGGACCGTGCGGCCCCGGAGATAGGCGACGCCGTACTCGGTGGCGATCATGTCCAGGGATTCCCGGTTGGGGAACTGGTAGGGGAAGTCCTCGATGGAGATCATGATGTTCGGCGCGCCCTTCCGGTTCCGGCTGGGCAGGGCGAAGATCGTCCGGCCGTTCCGGGAAAAGGCGGCCCCCATGAAGAGCTCCTGGACGGCCCCGGGCGCCGCCGTCATGTTCCCCCTGCCGATATGGAGCGCGATGTTGCCCGTCAGGTCGGCCTTCCGCGCCGGCAGGATGCCCACGAAACCGCTGTTCAGGCTGACGTTCTTGGGATCGGAGACCACGTCCAGCGGCTGGAACTCCACGAGGGGATTGCGGTCAAGCCAGCGCAGCAGCTCCGCCGTGCCCAGGGCGTAGGAGGCGAGCGACTTGCCGCGGAAGAAATCCTTCTGGCGGTTCGTGACGGCGCCGCTTCTCACCAGGTCCATGAGCGCATCGGTGAAGAAGGGCGTGTGGATGCCGAGGTCGTGCTTGGTCTGGAGCTGTCGGCCGAGCGCCTCGTAGAGCGGTCCGATCGCGAAGGAGATGCAGCTGCCGTCCTCCACGACGGCGGCCACGTTGGCGGCGATCTTGTGAAAGACCTCGTCGACGGGCCAGCGGGGCACGTACAGGGGCGGCTCCGTCGCGTCTACGAAGAAGTCGAAATCGTCGACGTGCACCAGCGTGTCGCCGAGCGTGAAGGGGATCTGGCCGTTGATCTCGCCGACGACGAAGGGGGCCTTTTCGATGGCGTACCGCGATACGTCGACGCCCACGCCGAGGCTGACGTATCCGCTCTCGTCGGGCGGGGTGACCTGGATGAAGGCGGCATCGATGCGCAGCACGCCGGACTTGAAGAGCCAGGGGATGCGGGAGAAGCGGCTGGGGACGAGGTCGACACGTCCTTCCCGGATCGCCTTGCTGGCGATCCAGCCGGAGAAGAAGGTCTTCAGGCGGTACCGGTTGGCGTAGCGCTCGTCGATGGAAACGGTGTCGCCGAGGCTGACCAGTTGGATCAGCTCCAGGTCCTGGAGGTTTGTCGCCTCCGCGGCCATCAGATGCTTCACCAGCGTCTGCGGTTCGGCCGTCCCCGTGCCGAGGAAGATGCTCATACCCGGTTCAACGGCGGCCATCACCTTCCCGGGGGAAACGACTTTTTCTTTCCAGCGGTTGTCCATATCATTCCTCGGCGGTGCCGGACGCACGGCACGCCTTCCCTCTCGCGCGGGCGGGAAGCGTTGCGTCGGCAGCCCTTTTTCATTAGTGCCCTGCCGCGGGCCGCTTGTCAAGAGAAGCCCGCGCGGGAAGAGGCCCCTGCGGGTTCAGCAGACCAGACGGATCAATTGACGGAAAGAAGAAATCGATGAAATTCTACGGGGAAAATGCGCTCAGGGAAGCTGGCGGTTCGCCTCCTCGAGGAGACGGGAAATCTCTCCGTCCAGCTTGTCGAATTGGCGGATCAGCCTTTTCGCCTCGTCCGTGAGGTGCATGCCGGTCCGTCCGGGATCGGTCTCGACGAGTTTCATGCCAAGGCGCTCTTCCGAGGCCCGTACCCGCCCCCAGGCAGCCCGGTACGACATGCCCAGCTTCTTGGCGGCGGCGTTGAGACTCTGGCATTCGTCGATGGTCTTGAACAGGACGTCCCGTCCCGGTCCGAAGACGACCTTCCCGTTTTTTTCGAGCCAGATCTTGTGTCGAATTTCCATGAAACGACCCCTTATGGAATCGAGGTGGGAAAAAGCGCCGAAAATCTATCAGAATAAACGATGCTAGGCAAGGCATATGTCGCAATGTCAGATGCCTTCAATTTCATTGCGTTTCTTTGAAATAATCGGTTGGCAATTTCGCGCAAAGGCGAATGAATCCCCCGCAGATCCGCGCTGTTTCCCGGAACGCCGGGGCAGCGGGAATCAGAGGGGCTCCACCTGCTCCCTGGGGCTTGTCGCATCCAGGCGCCGGCGCACCTGGATGATCTCCGCCATGATGCTGACGGCAATCTCTTCAGGGGTCTCGGCGCCGATGGGCAGTCCGATGGGCGAATGAACCCGGTCCAACTGCTCCTGCGTGATGCCCTTGGACTTCAGATAGGAGAATACCTTTTGGATCTTCCTCTTGCTGCCGATCATGCCGACATATGCAGCCGGGGTGACCGCGGCCCACTCCAGCACCTCGGCATCGTTCTTGTGCTCTCTCGTCACGATGACGATATACGAAGAACCGTTGATCTCCAGCCGCCGTGCCACGGACGCCATGTCTCCGGCGATCGTCTCGTCGGCCTCGGGAAAACGCTCGGCATTGGCGAATTCAGGACGGTCGTCGATGACGACGACGCGGAAATCCACCATCTTGCCGATTCGCGCAAGGGCAAAGGAGATGTGCCCGCCTCCGAAAATCAGCAGCACCGGCCAAGGCCGGATCGGCTCGATAAAGACATCCGCGGTTCCGCCGCACAGCATCCCTTCGCGGGAAGCATCCTCATTTGTCATCTCGAAATGCACCAACTGCGGCTTCTTCCCTTCAAGAAGTTTCAGCGCTTCTTTGTAAACCTGATGTTCCAGCGAACCGCCTCCAACCGTACCCATGATCCGCCCGTCGGCCAGTACGAGCATCTTGGCGCCCTCTTTGCGCGGTGCAGAGCCGCTGGCACCGACGACGGTGGCTAGGACAGCCCTCTCTCCCCGGCGTCTCAGTCCCGCAATCGTCTCGTAGATGTCATCCATTGCAGAGGAACTCCTTCTCTCTTCTCTTTTTATTTCCAGTCATTTCTTTTCGAAAGCCTGCTTCATTGCCTCCCGGTAATCCTGCGGCGTGTCGATGTCCGACAAAATACCCGATGAATCCACCGGCACTTCGAAAACATCGCTGGAATGTCTGTGAATGACCTCCCGGGCGCCCTGGTCATGGATGGAAAGCAGCTCTTCGCCGTACCGCAAGTCGAGGATGACCGGATGCCCGCGGCGTCCGTTGCAGACCGGGATGACGATGCCGCCTTTGCCGGAGTGGTAGACATCAATCAGCTTGTCGATCACGGCGGCACCGATGAAAGGCTGGTCGCCGAGCAGAAGCATGAACGCCTCCGCATCGGCCGGTGCACTCCTGATCCCGCTTTTGATCGATGAACTCATGCCGGTTCTGAAATCGGGATTGACCACGATGCGCGTCTTTGACGACACCGGAACCCTGGCGCCGATTTCATCGGCGCGGTGGCCAAGCACCACCACCACCCGACCCAACCGGGAAGCCTCCGCGTTTTGGATCACCTGCTGAAGCATCGTGGTGTTTCCCCAGGGAAGGAGCTGCTTCGGCGTGCCCATCCGCTTTGACTCTCCGGCTGACAAGATGATGCCTACGATCATTTTTTCGGAAATCCTTCAACCCCGTTCACCGGGGTCTTAGATGTAGCCGCGCTCTTCGAATATCTTGTCCAGGGTTTCCAGGAACACCTGGCATTCGCCGAGGGAGTTGTAGAAGTACAGGGAAACGCGGTACACCATCCTGTGCTCGCTGTGGGCCCGGGGGCGGGTCCATCCATATCCGAACCGTTCGTTGAAATAGGAATGGACGCAGAATACACCGTCCCGGATCATGATGTTGCTCTTTTCACTGAGCGCTTCGGCGATCCCGACTGCGTTGGGCCTCTTGACCTCGAAGGTCAGTATTCCTCCCCTCTGGGCTGCGTCCTGCGGACCGAGGATTCTGAGCCATCCTTCCTTTCCGTAACGGCCGATCAGCTCCCCTGTCAGAAAACGGTTCAACTCGATTTCATGGGCATGAATTCGCTCCATGCCGACGTCCTGCAGGTACCGGACCGCCGTTCCAGAAGCGATCTGACCGGGATAATTCTGGATTCCCGCTTCGAACCGGTCCGGCGCCTCCAGGAGACTGTACGAATCGTGCGTGCAGTCGCCCACGGTCCCTCCGCCCAGAATGGCGGGTTCGAGGACGCCGGCAGTCCCGTCTTCTTCGTGCCGACCTCTCCCAAGGAGTTCTTGCTTCGCATAGAGGACGCCGACCCCGCGCGGCCCGCACATTTTGTGCAGGGAAAAAGCCAGAAAATCGACACCCAGGTCCTGAACGTCGATCGTCTTGTGCGGCACCGTCTGGGCGCCGTCGAGGAGGACATGGGCGCCGTAGCGATGGGCGATCCGGATGATCTCCCTCGCGGGGATGGTATAGCCGGTCGCGTTTGACGTGTAGGCCATGCTGACGATTCTGACCCGGCCGTTTGTCAGTTTCTCTTCGAACGCGGCAAGGTCGAATTCGTCTTTCGGATCCGGCATTACCCGATCGATCCTGATCCGCTCCGCCTTCTGGAGTTTCAGCCACGGGACCAGGTTCGAGTTGTGCTCCTTATCCGTAAGGAGAACCACGTCCCCGTGCCCGAAACGGAAACCGAGCGCCACGGCGTTGATGGCATGCGTCGTATTGAGCGTGAAGATGATTTCCTTCTCGGACGCGGCGTTGATGAATTCGGCGATGGTCCGGCGGGAACCTTTTATGCCCTTGACGGGATTTCCTTCGATGCGGCTGGCAACTTCTTCGGCAAACCAGTGGCGGCTCCTCCTGCCGCCGCAGGAGGGGTATTCCGTATAGTACTCGTCGATGGATTCCAGAACCTGTCTCGGCACGAGTGTCGTGCAGGCATTGTCGAGGTAGACGGGAGGTTTTCCGTTCCGCCTTCTATTCAAGGACGGGAAATCTTTCCTGCATTCTTCAGGGGTCTTTCTGTGATTCACGGGACTCATTTGTCAAATCGACATGCCCCCGTCTTTCTTCGGGGGCTTGCCGGTCCTTCGATATCTATGCAAATCGAAATGGCTACTTCCTTGCTGCCGACAGGGCGGCTTTCACCTTTTCCGGCGTGGCCGGCAAGGCATGAATCCTGGCGCCGCAGGCGTTGTAGATGGCGTTGGTGACCGCCGGCGCAGAACACCGTTCACCGTAAGAATTTCTTGTCTATTGTATCCTCTTTTTGACGCGCCATGGTATGTCATTAATGACATAATGTAAAGAACAAATATCGCCGGCCTCGAAATCGGTGCCGGCGGTTTCGCTGGAGGCGATTCCCGTTGCGTCCGCTGCCGGATTCTGGCGGCGTGCCGCGCGGAGGGCGATCATTCTTTTCACTTCTTCAAACCCTCCATCGATATGGCCATCATCGGGCATTCCCGGACGCAGAACCCGCATCCCAGGCAGTTCTTCTCTTCCGCGAGAAAGGGCAGTGCGTGCCGCTCCCTTTGCAGGGCTTCCGAAAGGCCGAGGCAGCGCGCCGGGCATGCGTCGATGCAGATCCCGCAGGACACGCACCGACCGGCGTCGAAACGGGGCTTGTCCCAGGCGGAGCGCCTCACGGCTTCACAGGGAATGCCGAAGGCGTCCGTCACCGCCCCCCGCGGGCAGATGCGGCCGCAGGCCCCGCATTCGATGCACAGCTCGGCGGCGATGGCGTGCCGTGTCTTCTTCGCGCCGGTGACGGCGCCCGTCGGACACATCCGGACGCAGGCGCCGCAGCCGTCGCAGGTTTCTCCGATATGATGGGACATGAACGCCTCCGTCGGAAACGTTTCGCACCGGCCGTCCGGCCGGGCATTTCGGCGCCGCCGGCCTTCACATCGCGGAGGACGAACCGGATTCGGCCTTCCCCGTCTCCGGCGGCCTTCCCGTCTGCGGGTCCCAGCCGAACTCGCGCCAGTAGCCGCCCCGCATCTCCTCGATCTCGACGGTCCGCCCGCGGTTCGCGCCTTCCTGCTGGGGCGGGCGTCCGAGGGCCCGGCCCGGGAGAGACACCGAGGCGGGATCGATGCCGTGGGCGATGTTGAACCGCTGCTTGATGGTCTGGATTTCGCCCCCGAGCGCCAGGTACTCCTCCGGACTCCTTTGCCAGCCCGTTGCGGCGTTGAGCCAATCGAAAACGGGGATGCGGTGCGCGCCCAGGAAGAGTCCGAAGAGACAGAGACCGGCGCCGTTGGCCACATTCATATAGCGCGTGCAGGCCGCTGCCATGACGGCCTTTTCCGGCGACGGATCGTACTTGCGTCCCTTGAAGTACAGGGGCGCCGGGGACGGCAGATCCTTCGCCTTCCTCCAGAGCTGGAACATCTCGTAGTACATCTGAGAGCCGAGGGTGTGCCGCCCCGGGGTCGGTTCCGCGGCGTAATGGAGGGCGTAACCGGGATCGTTGCGGCCGTCGTGCATGGGGAGCTCCTGGCCGCCGGCATGGACGGCGAACTGCTCCGCTCCCTTGCCGATTCTTGCGGCGGCGGCCCTCGTCCCGTCGGCCAGGAGGTCTCCGATGCCTTCCCGGCTGATCATTTTCCCCACCAGGGCGACGACCGCCGCCGTGTTGCCCCAGGTCAGATCCAGGCCGTCCGTATCGGCCTTCGTCAGGAGGCCGTTTTCGTAGCACTCGATGGCGAAGGCGACGGTCCCGCCGGCGGAGATCGTGTCCATCCCCGCCCGGTTCAGCCGCTCGTTGAGGTCGCAGATGCTATCGAGGTCGCCGTTCATGCAGAGCGCCCCCAGGGCGAGCACCGTCTCGTATTCCGGCTTGTGCGTCTCGGCGAACCGTGCGGTCCTGCAGATGCCGCCGCAGCCCAGCGGGCAGGAGTAGCAGTGGTATTTCCGCTGCTCCCGGGCGATGACGGCGTCGGGGTTCACGGAAAGGGATTTTGCCGGAGGCCAGTCGGCGCTGCTGCCGAGCCAGTTCCTGACGGGCGCATCGCCCATTTCGACGGACATCTGGTTCATGCTGACGGTCCCCCATTTCTTCAGGAGGATCTTGTAGAGGAGGCCGTCCTGGGCCATCTGCATCGGCAGCATGCGCATCAGGCTGCCCACGTAAGCGGCGGCCGGGCCGGGCAGGAAAGGCGGCTGGAGGCGGACCCAGCGGTTGCATCCCTCGCTCAGGCGCTTGATCTCGCTCCGGTCGTGAACGGGGATCCGCAGATTGCCGTCCAGGACGACGGCCTTGAGCTGCTTGGATCCCATCACGGCGCCCAGCCCCGAACGGGCGGCGATGCGGCCGCGGTCGTTGCTGATGCCCGCCAGAAGCGAGCGCTTCTCCCCGGCGGGGCCGATGGCGGCGACGCGTGCGCCGGGCCCGTGCCGGGCGGCCAGGGCTTCCTCCGCATCGGTCGTGTCCCTGCCCCAGAGATCCGCGGCGTCGCGCAGCTCCGCGCTGCCGTTCCTGACGTAGAGATAAACGGGCGCCTCGCTGGCCCCGCGGAAGAGGATGGCGTCGTAGCCGCACCGTTTGATCGCCGGCGCGAAGGTGCCGCCGGCGTTGGCGTCGCCCCATCCGCCGGTGAGCGGGGATTTTCCGGCCACGGTCCAGCGCCCCGCGAACAGGCTTCCCGTGCCGGTGAGGATCCCGGCGGCGAAGGCGAGGACGTTTCCGGGTCCCCGCGGATCGGCGCCGGCGGGAATTTCTTCCGAGAGAAGGCGGGCCGCAAGACCCTGTCCGGCGAGGTGGCGTTCGTAGAACGCTTCCGGGAGCGCCCCCTCGCGGATCTCGCGCGTCCCGAGATCCACGCGCAGTATCTTTCCCATGTATCCTTTTCCCATGCGTCCCCCCTCAGCCCCTGCGGATCCGGCCGCCATCCAGCGGCTCGCCTGTCCAGGCGGCGAAGATGACCATCCGGAGATCGTCGAAGTCCAGCTCTTCCGGGTTGTAGAAGATGGAGCCGTCGCCCATCGCGGCCCGGGCGATCTCGGGGATCTGCTCGCGGGTCACCATGGGCCTGCCCTCGCGGTCCCTGACCTCGGAGAGGAAGCGGGCATGACGTCCTCCCGTCGCCTCGTGAAGGTCCGCGTTGAGTTTGCGGATGCACGCGATCAGCCGCCGCGCGCGCTCCTCCGGTGGGGTCGCGCGGTAGACGTCCTCCCCGGCAAGGGGAAGGAGCAGTTCGGCCATGGTCCCGCCCCGCTTGTGGAGGTTGTATTCGAGGCCGTAGGGCAGGTAGATCGCCATGCAGACGCCGTGCGCGACGCCGCAGACGGCCCCCGTGGCGTGCCCCATCGCGTGAACCATGCCGACCATGGAATTGGAGAAGGCCATCCCGGCCAGGAGCGCCGCCGTCGCCATCGCCAGGCGGCTGTCCCGGTCCGCCGGATCGCGCGTCACCCGGAGGAGATGCTCGCCGACGAGGCGGACGGCGGCGAGCGCAGCCCCGTCGCTCAGGGGATTCTTCGCCAGGCAGTAGTAGGCCTCGACCGCGTGGGTCAGCGCGTCCATGCCGGTTGCGGCGGTAACGGCGGGCGGAAGCGAGAGCGTCATCCGGGAGTCGAGAACGGCGAGGTCGGGCAGGAGATGGGGGCTCACGAAGGCCATCTTCAGATGGCGCCGGTGGTCCTTGACGACAGCGACGAGCGTCACCTCCGAGCCGGTTCCCGCCGTGGTCGGCACGGCGACGAGCGGCCGGAGCGGGCGCCGCAGCGCACCGGCGCCGCTGAAGCGCATGAGATCGTCGGCGCCTTCGGAAACCAGGATGTTGACGGCCTTGGCCGTGTCCATGACGGAGCCGCCGCCGACGGCGAGGATCGCGTCGCACCCCTTCCGACGGTACAGGCCCGCGAGACGGTGGACCACGGCGAGATCGGAATCCGGCGGCACGTCGTCGGCGACGGCTCCGATGCCGATGCCGCCTCCCACGACCTTCTTCACGATGCCGGTCAGGCCCGCGGCGGTGACCCCCTTGTCCGTAACGACCATCGCCGTTCCGGCCCGGAGCTCCCTGAGGGCGCCGGGGATCTGGTCCAGGGCCTCGTGGCCGGCGACGATCCGCGGCCGGCAGAAGAATTCGTAGTATCCGGGCAATTCCATGGCGCTCCTCCTCGGCGTTTTCAGGGCGTCCCTTTCCATGCCAGCGAAAGGATTGCGAGCCCGTCGGCCTCGGAGAGGCCGCCGTCACCGCATGCGGCGAGCCGCGCCGCCTCCGGCAGGGTTTCCTTCGAAAGTCCGGCGGCATCGAGGCTTGCGGGCGGCGCGTCGGCGCCGGCGAGGGCGAGAATCAGGCTGCGGAGCCGCGGCGCCACCTCGGCGGGCCGTTCGCCGGGCGGCGTGCCGGTGAAGGCGTCGGCGCCGGCAAGGGGGAGCAGAAGCTCCGCCGCCGCGGCGGGATGCTTTCCCGCCAGAAAGGCGGCGGCATGCGGCAGGAGGACTGCCATGGCCGCGGCCTCCCGGATCGGGGCTTTCGCCGACAGGGCGACGGCCAGGCGGGACGCGGGACCGCGCGCGGTGTTGGAGAGGACGACGCCCGAGAGGCACAGGGCGTTGGCGGCAGGGGCCAGCACGAGAGTCCGCTTCTTCGCGGCGCATGCATTTTCCGCCACCAGGCGGATCACGACGCCTGCATAGACGTCGCTCAGGGGGTTGCGGGCCGGCGCGAGACAGGCCTCGACGGCCGTCGCAAGGGCGCTTACGAGGGCGGCGCCCAAGGCGCCGGACGGCCCCTCCCTCAGCAGGCGGGGGTCGATGACGGCGAGATTCGGCATCAGCGACGGCGAGGAAAAATTCCATTTCCCCAGGCGGGCGAAACAAGAGGTCTCCCGGCCGTCGCCCGGCGTCGTGGGGCAATAGAAGAAGGGCCGCAGGGGGCCTGCCACGGACTTTCCGCCGGCTGCCCGTTCCACGTCTTCGGGGCGCCCGGAGACGGCGATGTTGAGGACCTTCGCCGCGTCGGCCGTCGCCCGGCCGCCCAAGGCGATGATCGCGTCGCAGCCCCGGTCGCGGTAGAGATTCCACAACTCGCGGAGGACCGCGGGATCCGGGTCGGCGGGGGGTCCTTCGTACAGGACGACCGCGGTTCCCGAATCCGCGAAGGCGGCGGTAAACGTTTCCATCGTCCCGTCTCGTTGCGGACCGCAGAGGACCAGCGGCTTCCGGGCGCCGCTGCCGGCGAGTTCGAGGGGGATGTTCTCCAGTGCGCGCCAGCCCGAATCGATCTTCACGGGAGACTGAAAGGAAAACAGATCCGGTACGTTCATGGCATCGTCCTTTCGCAAGGGCCGTCACGAAAAGGGCCGCCGCGGCACCCCCCTCAGAAACCCAGGACGGCGCCCAGATAGATCCGGAACCGCCCCCAGAGGATGCGGCCCATCGGCCAGTCCGGATAACGCTTGACGGCCAGCCGTGCGATCACCTTGAAGAGGAGGTAGACTTCCACGGCGTCGAGGATGCGGACCACGACGCAGGCGTGCGGCACCTCTCCGTCCACGATCAGGCGGTTGCGCGCGGTCGCGACGGCAGTGCCCTCCCGGAACGTGAACATGCCGATGGCCGCCTCGATGTTCCGGATCTTCAGGGACAGATCGATCTTCCGGCCTTCAGGGCGCAGGCCCAGGTAACGGGCGCGACCGGAGGCGTCCTTTCCCACGATCATCGCCGGACCGGCCGGCAGGACGCCGAGCGAGAAGGTGAAGCCTTCCGGGAGGCCGGCGATCTCCTTGGCGATGGCGGGATCGATCTTGGCCGCGATGGGAATGGAGCGGCCTACGAACCACAGCATGACGGCGAGGTAGGCCCTCTTGAAGGGCTTCCGCCCGGGTTCGACCTGCCTGAAGTTGCCCATGTGGAACCTCCTTGCCCTTCCTCAGGCGAAGGGCGGCCAGGCTACGGAGGACAGGGGCGGCAATTCATCGCTCCTGTAGAGGACCCGCTCCAGAAAAAGCCCGGACGGCGGCGCCGTCAGGCGGGCGGGGAGTTCGTTCGGCCCGCAGAGTGTCGCCGCCACGTCGCCGGTGCCGATCTTCCCGCGCCCCACTTCGACCAGGACGCCGACCATCCTGCGGACCATCTTCCACAGGAAGTGGGAACCGGCCACGCGGATGAGGATGACGGTTCCCACCTCCCGGATCTCCGGCCGCTCGAGCAGGACCTTCGCGGACTTGTCGGGGTCCGAGCGCTTGTCGGCGTAGGCGGCGAAGTCGTGCATTCCGCCGAAGAGGTCTGCGGCGCAGCGCATGGCCGTCACGTCCAGCCGGTCCCGGACCCACCAGATGTAGCGCTTCAGAAATGCGCTGCGGCGCGTCGAGACGGCGTAGAGATAACTGCGGAGGCAGGCGTCGTGGCGGGCGTGGAATCCGCGGCCGGCCGGCGAAACGTCGAGGACATTGATGTTCGACGGGAGGTTGTCGTTCAAGCCGTTGCGGATCTCCGCCGGCCGGAGCCTGCTGCCTGCGACGAGATGCGCAACCTGGCCGAGGGCGTGGACCCCCGCATCGGTTCGTCCCGCTCCCTGGATGTCGACGGGTCCCTTGAAGAGGGTGAGGGCCGCCTTCTGCAGCGTTCCCTGGATGGTGCGGGCATTCTCCTGCTCCTGCCACCCGGAGTAGCCCGTGCCGTCGTATTCGATGGTGAGCTTGTAGCGGTCTTGTCTGCCCTGCCGGCTCGGGTGAAGGTTCGTCACAAGGAGACTCCGAACGTGTCCAGTTCAGTGCGCCGCGTTCCCGGGCTTCAGGGATGCGGCGCCCAGGGGGCGTCCAGGAACGTCATGCCGCTCAGGTTGCTCAGGAGATCGCCGCGCGGATCGGCCTCGGAGAGTTCCATTCCCGGATGCAACGTCGTGATCGCCGCATGACCGATGACTTTGCGGCCCTCCCTGCCGAGGAGATCCCGGGTGCGGATGCCCCAGATGTTGTGGAAGACCAGGGGTTTCCCTTCGCGGCTGCCGATGTAGAGCATGATGTGGCCCTTCCGCCAGAGGAGTGTCGAGTAGGGCCTGCCGTGGCGGAGGATGATCGCCTCCTTTTCCTCGGGACTGAAGCGCTCCAGGTCGACGAACGCCCCTCCCTCGCGGGCCTGGTCGGCGGAATTGCGGGGAAGCCAGATGCCGAAGGGCGCGAAGATGTCCCGGATCATCGCCGAACAGTCGCGATTCGCGAAAAGGCCGCCCCAGCCGTAGGGCTCGTTGACCAGTTCGTTGGATATGGCCGCGACATGGCGGGGTGTGAGGGGAAGGGGTTTCGGGACGACGGTGCCGCCGCTTACGGGGACGACACGGATCACCGCCCGGCGGTCCTCGTTGGCAACGGCCGTCAGGATGCGGATCCCTCCGCCCTGCGATGAGGGATCGAGGGGAAAGATCGAGCCGAGGGGAATCTTGAAGAGGGTCTGCCCCTGGGGCGTCACGGCCGGAATCTTGTCCTTCACGGCAACGCCGTAGAGGCCGGACTGCCACCTTCGCATGAAACTCCGGTCCACATAGGCGATGTCCGCGATGCGCACCCAGCCGGCGGCGAAGGAAGACTCTGCAAAGGCCCAGGTTCCGTCCTTCGTGAGATGGGCAATGTAGATCGGCGTGTTGGGGCCGATCGTCGATTCCTGGAGGTTGTCGAAGGGATACCCCTGGCGCGGAGAGGAATAGTGCGGTCGGTGAGTCGGCAGGAGCCGGACATCGGCGTTCCGGACCGTGATTCCCCGGAGCCGTCGATTGGGATAGCCTCCGAGATCGGCGTTGGTCCGAAGTTTGTCGATCTGCTCCCTGGTCCTGCGGCGTGCGTTTTCGCCGTAGCCGGGATCGGCGGCGAATTTTGCGAAGAGTTTCTCCACTTCCTGGGCCGAGGTCTGCGGCCCCTCCTGTTCCCAGGGCAGGAAATGCATGATGTCCTGGTACTCGTCCATCAGGGCCTGCTGCTGAGGATGCACGAGGGCCTGGGTTGCCGTGGCCGGATCGATGTAGGAAAAATGGTCCTGCGGGAGATCCCGGACATCGCCGATTACGTCCGGGGAGGCGAAGCAGCCGGAAAGAAAGATGACCGCCGCCGTCAACAGGACCCTGTTTCCTCTTTGCAACAATCGTTTCATGGGTCGCCCGCCCTTCCCCGTCGTGGGCAGGAGTTTATGCTTTTTTTTGTCGCCCGGCAACGGTTTTCCATGGGCCGCCCGCCGGGCGTTCAACGCTTCCCGCTCGAAGGCGGGACGGAACTTTTCCGGTGGCAATCGGGTATGAACCTTGTTATATTGATAACACCTATCGAAAAAAACTCGGTGGGACGTTCCACCGGCATGGTGCGAGCGGAACTTCAGCCAAGGAGGTAGGGACATGGTTTCTGCAGAATTATTGAAAAAGTATGACTTCTTCAGCGGTTTGACGGATGCACAGCTGCAGAAGCTTGCTTCCATCGCCACGGAGGAGTCCCACGATGCGGGGAGCCAGATCTATAAGATCGGAGATACCGCCAAAAAGCTGTACGTCGTGGAAGAGGGGAAAATGGTGATGGTCATGGACAGCTACATGGGACCTTCCCGGCCCCCCCTGCAGGTCAACGTCGACTTCGTGACCAAGGGGGACGCGATGGGCTGGTCTGCGCTCGTCGAGCCTTACGAGTATACCCTCGGGGCCCTCTGCATCGAAAAATCGAAACTCATCGCCTTCGATGCGCATGCCCTGCGGAAGACGGTCCATGACGACCCGGTTCTGGGCGTCAAGATCATGGAGTCGATCGCCAAGGTCATCGCCGGCCGTCTCAATCATACCCGGATCGTTCTGGTCGGAGAGAGGGGCCTCTCCGCCCTGAACGAATACTGAGGGCGGGGCCCATGGCTGACCAAGTCAAAATATACGGGAAAGCGGGTTGACCCTTCACCGACCGGGCCAGGGCGGCCTACGGAGTCAGGGCGGTGTATTTCGATGTCCGGACGGACCCCGAGAAGCTTCAGGAGATGCTGGTCCTGAGCAAGGGGACGCGCAAGGTGCCGGTCGTCGTCGATGGCGACTCGGTTTCCATCGGCTACGGCGGGAGTTGAGGAGTGTGACGGACCGGTCGTGGACCGGGGGAAGAATTCCGCAAGGGGAGGATGTACATGGACGATGCAAGACTGAAGAACGTATTGGAGATCGCCATCCAGAAGGAACAGGAGGCCTACGACTTCTACATGGATCTGCGGAAGAAGGTGGACGATCCGACGGCGAAGGATACGCTGAAGTTCATGGCCGCCGAAGAACTCAAACACAAGGAATTCCTGACCGCCTGCCACAGCGGGTCCTACTGTTCGGGCGCCCTCAAGATGGACGCCGTAGTCGACTATGGCATCGTGCAGCACATGAAGAAGCCGGACATCAAGAAGAACATGAGCTCCGCCGAAGTGTACATCGTCGCCGCCGACCGTGAGTGGAATGCGCACAATTTCTATAAGGATCTGGCGGCCTCGTATCCTGCCGGCGAGATCCGGGACATGCTCCTGAAGATGGCGAACGAGGAACTCAAGCACAAGGAGAAGGCCGAATACCTCTATTCCAACACGGCCTTTCCGCAGACAGCCGGCGGCTGATGAGGCGCAACGGCGTCCGCGATGTCCGCCTGCCGGATCCGTCGATGACCGGTCCCGGTCTTGACCCGGGAAAATGCCGCATGCGGCGTTTTCCCGGTTTTTTTCTGCCTCCGTACCGCGGAAATTTTTTATTGTAATCCATCTCCGATTCGTATAATAAAGCGGTCCCTTTGATAGAAACTTCAGGCGCGAGGGAGGACCTCCGACGTGCAAGGCTTTGTTCCGAAAAAGATTTTTTTCACCAAAGGTGTCGGTACGCACAAGGACGAGTTGCACTCTTTCGAGCGTGCGCTCCGAGACGCCGGCATCGAAAAATTCAACCTCGTGCAGGTGTCCAGCATCTTTCCCCCGGGATGCCGGATGATTTCGAAGTCTCAGGGGCTCAAGGAACTTGTGCCCGGCGCAATCACATTCTGCGTGATGAGCCGATGCTGCTCGAATGAGCCGAAGCGGCTTCTCGCCGCATCCGTCGGCTGTGCCATTCCCGCAGACAAGTCCTCCTATGGATACATCAGCGAGCACCACGCTTTCGGACAGACGGAAAAGCAGGCGGGCGATTATGCCGAAGACCTGGCCGCTGCCATGCTGGCCTCCACGCTGGGCATCGACTTCAATGTCGACGAAAGCTGGGATGAGAAGAAAGAGATCTTCAAGATCAGCGGCAAGATCGTGCGAACGCGCAATGTGACCCAGTCGACGATTGTCCGCAACAGCGAGCACACCACCGTGATTGCCGCGGCGGTGTTCATCTTCTGAGGGCCGCCCGGTCGGCAAATCTGCCCCCCCTCTTCCCCCTTCCCAGGGTGAACGTTCGTCCGGCGTCCCTCCCGGTACGTCATCGGGACGCACTTCGTCGGTTCCTGCCCCCTTTCGGGGATCCATCCGCCCCTGCAGTGTCAAACCCCGCTTTCCCGTTTTTCCAGGCGAATATCGCCTTTGCCCGCCCCTGCCTTCTCTGTCCCGTCGCTTCTCTGTCAGCCGCTTTTCCCCCTCGGTGAAAATCTTTTTCGAATCCTAAAGTTTTTTCTGCAAGAGACCGAATATGAGAGTGAATAGCACGCAATCGTTTGTGGGCGAACGCCCGGATTGTATTGCATTTTTCCCAGGAGAAGGTCGATGGCCAGAATTGTCACAGCGAAGGAAGTTGCGGAGTTCTTGCGTTTGACGGAAACGACGGTATGCAAACTGGCTGCGTCAGGCGACTTGCCGGGATTCAAGATCGGCAAGTCATGGCGTTTCGACATGGACGAAATCATGGAGCGGATCGACCGCGCGAAGCGCCAGGCGAAGAAGCAAGTGGCCTGAAGATCCGCAACAGGGGGTGTGCGATGGCGGAAGAATCGAGAACCACTGTATCGAAATCGGATTGTGAGGGCAAATACCTGACGTTCACGCTGGCTGGGGAGGAGTACGGGATCGGGATCCTGAAGGTCAAGGAGATCATCGGGATGATGCCCG
>DAOSIS010000040.1:0-28454 GCA_035366835.1 Syntrophales bacterium
ACAGGTAGGCCTCCCGGTGGGCGGCGACGAGATCTCCGGCGACGACCTTCAGGAGGCGCATGTCCTTGTCGAGGTTGACGTTGACGAGAAAATCCACTCCCACGGTCTTCGCGATTTCCAGTGATTCCTCGTGACAAGGGTTCCCTTCGAGGATGAGATTGTCGGCGAAGGGGGATTCCAGGAAGGCGGGGCTGTGGAATTTCTGGATCGTGCGCGTGTCCACGAGCCCCGGACACACGGCCTTGCGGCCGCCGGAGACGCCCACCATGAAGTGACTCTCGACGAGGCCCGTCGCGATGCGGATGTCGGCGTTGAAGAATGTCGAGTTCACGAAGACGTCCCCGCCGGAACGGGTCTTGCCCACGTGCGTCAACGAAGCGGCATCGTCGCAGTTGTGGTCGGCGATCCGGTAGTCCCGGCAGATGTCCTCGCCGTACATGTCGATCCGCTCCTGCGCGGTGCTCGGCCGGTGCATGCCGTTGCCGACGACGATCACGATGTTCGACCGATCGATGCCGGCCCCCTCGAGCTCACGGAGGATCGGAGAGAGGATCCCGTTCTTTCCCTTGTAGGGAACGGGCCGCGTGATGTCGGACACCGTGACGGCGGCGGAAAGCTTCCCGGGGGGCTTGGATTTCTTCTTCACGATGTCGGCAATCCGGTCACTTCCGATCGGATGGGCAAGGGCATCGGCGATGGCGCGCTGCGGATCCCCGACGACGGGCATGTCCTTCATGGTCAGGACGCGGCAGTCCTGCGGCACGGCGATTTCCAGGGCGTTCGCCCCGTATTCGACGTGCACGGTCTTCCAGCCGGAAGTATCCACCCGGCAGACGACGGAACGGATGTCCTCTTTCATTGTCTCTGTCCTCCAGGGCAAGTGGGATGATAGGGGACGGCGTTGCGAGACCACGTTATGTAATCGCAGGGCCGAAGGAAAGTCAAGCCGGATCGACCGGAACGGCAATTCGCGAGACGAAAACCATTTGACGAATCGAGTTTTTCCTTTAGAATACACCCGCACGCTTCCGGCGTTGCCGGATTTTCATGCGGTGCGCGGGAATCGAGCGAGGAGCCCTCTCCAGCTTGTTCTCCCCAAAATCCTTTCTGGTTGCGGCGCTATGGCAGAAAAACCGATGGACGCCGGCCGGCTCGTCCGGGCCGGTTCCAGCATCGATATCCTTCTGGAGCGCGATGATCTGAAGAACAGCATCCGCGTTCTCAAGGCCATGATCTACGAGGTCGAGGGGAACCGCATCGTCATCTCCCAGACATCGCCTCCGCTCACGAAAAGCCACATCGGAAATACCGTGTCCGCGACCTATCTCGTCAGAAGCGAGGGCAAGGCAACCCGGTACGGCTTTTCAGCCAGAATCGCCGAGTTCGTCCGGGACTACGAGATGACCTCCGGCGAACGGGTGACGGTGCCGGTCCTGCAGGTGCAGGGTGCTCCCGAACCGATGAACATCCGCCTTCATTTCCGCGTCCGGCCCAGATCCGACAGCGGAATTTCGCTTTCCTGCGGGGGGAGGAAGGTCAACCTGCTGGATATTTCCCTGGGCGGCGTCGGATTCAGCCACGGCGACATCAAGTCGTTCAAGGCGGGCGAGTCCGTCCGCCTCCAGTTGAACGTGGACGAGAAGCGTTTTCACTTGGAGGCCCGGGTCGTGCGCGTCTGGCTTTCGGAGCCTTCGCCCGGCTCGCCGTACCTGCAGTTCGTGACGGCGAAGTTCCTGACCCTGGAACGGGACCTGGAGCATGCGCTGGGCCGGAAGATCATGATGATCCAGCGGCAGATGCTGGCCGACGGCATCCTGAAAACCTGAAGACGACGGGGGTATCTCTCTTCATGAAGATCAAATGTATGGGCGCCGCCAGGACCGTGACCGGCTCCTGCTTCATTATCGAAAGCGGGGGAAAACGGTTCGCGATCGACTGCGGGATGCATCAGGGCAGCGCCGAGATCGAGAAACGGAATTGGGACCTGTCGGTCTACAGGCCGGAGGAAATCGATTTTTTCCTGATGACCCATGCCCATATCGACCACTCCGGGCTCCTGCCGAGGATGGTACGGAAAGGATTCCGGGGCCGCATCTATGCGACGGCCCCGACCCGGGACCTGCTGGAGATCATGCTGCTGGACAGCGCCCATATCCAGGAGATGGAGGCCCAGTGGAAAAGCCGCAAGCGGCTTCGCTTCGGCGCGGACGGGGTGGATCCGCTCTACACGGCAAAGGACGCCCTGGATACGCTTCCCCTTTTCCGGATCATCGACTACAGGGCCCCCTTCGAGCCCGCCCCGGGAGTCCGGGTCGTCTTCCAGGACGCGGGACATATCCTCGGGTCGTCGCTCCTGGAGGTCTGGATCGAAGAAGGAGGGACGCGGCGGAAGATCGTCTTTTCCGGCGACATCGGCCGGAGTTCGCAGTTGATGGTGGAAGACCCGTCGATCGTGGAGAAGGCCGACGTCCTCTTCCTGGAATCCACCTACGGAAACCGCGATCACAAGGATGAAACGCAAAGCCTGAACGAACTGGCCGAAGCCGTTGCCTTCAGCTACCGACGCGGTGAGAAGGTCGTCATCCCCGCCTTTGCCGTGGAGCGGACCCAAGAGCTCATCTATTCCCTGTATCTCCTGTCGAAGCAGGGCCGTCTCCCGCCGGACATGCCCGTTTTCGTCGACAGCCCGCTTGCGGCCAAGGCCACGGAGATCTTCCGCAATCATCGGGAATATTTCGACGAGGAAACGCGGAAGCTTCTGGCGGCAGGCGAAGATCCGCTGTCTCTGCCGCAGCTGCGGTTTTCCATCTCGACGCAGGAGTCCATGTCCATCAACGAACTCCGCGGTCCCGCCGTCATCATCTCCGCGAGCGGCATGGCCGACGCCGGAAGGATCAAGCATCACCTCCGGCACAACCTGTGGCGCGAGGGAGCCAGCATCGTCTTCGTCGGGTTCCAGGCGCAGGGGACGACGGGCCGCAAGATCGTCGACGGCGCAAAGGTCATCCGGATCCTGAATGAGGAAATCGCCGTCAAGGCCAGGGTCTACACGATCAACGGCTTTTCGTCCCATGCCGGCCGCAGCCAGATCATCGAGTGGGTAAGCGCGTTCCGCTCTCCGGACATGCAGGTGTTTCTGGTGCACGGCGAATATTCGGCCCAGGAGTCTCTGGCGGCCGTCCTCAGGGAGCGTTTCGGCCTTTCCGTGAAGATCCCCGATTACCTCGAAGAATGGACGATCGAGGACGGGCGGGTCGAAGGCAGGGCCGCGGTACCGAAGATCCCGGACCGCATCGACTGGGACCGCATGCTCGCCGCGGTCGAGGAGCAGCTCGCCTATCTGCGGAGACAGCGGAGGGGTCTGGATTCCGGAAACGCGGCGGAAAAGCGCCTGCGGAAGGAGCGGATCGCCGAGGCGACGCAGATCCTTGCCGGGCTTCTCCGGAAGGCCTCGCCCTGACGGAAGATGCCTGCCGGATCTTTTTCTGTCAGCGCTCGGTCCGCCCGTTTGCCTTGACCCCGTCCGGATCGGGGTGAAACATGCGCGCCAGGATCTCCAGGGCGTCGATGATCCGGGGCGAGGGCCGGGCGATCAGATCCGGGTCGAGGGGGTAGATGCGGTCGCT
Organism: Syntrophales bacterium; assembly: GCA_035366835.1. Classification (GTDB taxonomy): domain Bacteria; phylum Desulfobacterota; class Syntrophia; order Syntrophales; family UBA6109; genus UBA6109. The sequence continues at coordinate 3,627 of DAOSIS010000040.1, forward strand.
GGCGACGGCGGGGATCTCCCTCCAGCGCCGCCAGATCCTTGCAACCGCCGACGGATCCTTCGCCCGCTCCATTGTTGAAATCACGATGATATCCGGTTTCCTCGCCAGGACCTCCTCGATGCTGTAGCGGGGGTAGCGCGTCCTGTCCCCGGCAGAGACGCTGGCGCCGCCCGCGAGCCCGATCAGTTCGTCGATGAAGGTGCCTTTTCCCACGGTCACGATCGGATCCAGCCCCACCTGAAAGAAGACCGTCGGCCGCGGCCGCCCGGCCATTCTCTTCGAAACGCCCTCCACGCGGCGGGAGAATCGGTCGGTCAGGAGGCGCGCCTGCGCCTCGCGCCCGGTGATCCGGCCGATCCGGCGCATCGTCTCCAGAATGCCCTCCAGGTTCTTCGGATTCACGACATACACGGGCAGCCCCATCCGCGCGATCTGCAGGACCGTTTCCCGGCGGTTTCCGTCCGCCGTGGCCAGCACGAGGTCCGGAGCGAGCGAGACGATCGTTTCCAGGGAGACGTCGGTGAAGCCGCCGACGCGCCGGATTCGCTTGGCCTGCTCCGGATAGTTGCAGTAGGAGGTGACGCCGACGATCCGTTCCTCCAGGTTCAGGGCAAAAAGGATTTCCGTGATATTCGGCGCCAGGGACACGATGCGGCGGGGATCTCCGGAGAGGGGCACTTCCCTGTGGAGGTCGTCCCGCACCACGGCTGCGTCGATGACGGCCGGCATCAGGATGGAGACAAGTCCGAGGACAACCAGCGGGAGAAGAAAACCCCTTCCCTTCCCTGCGGAGGGGCGGTCGTTCCCGGTCTGCGGCGCAAAGCGGTCCGGGGCCATCGCGCCTCTATGCCCCGACCAGGCGGTATTGGAATGTGGCGATGATATGCAGCACCGAGGGATGGAAATCCTTCGGGAAGGGAGCGAAGGGGCCTGCCTCCCGGATGGCCGCCAGGGTCCCCGCGTCCAGAGATTCCGAGCCGGAGGACGACAGGATCTCGTTGCCGATCAGCGCGCCGTTCGGACCGAGGGAGAATTTCACGACGGCGACCCCCTGCTCTCCGCCGTCCTTTGCCGCCTGGGGATAGGACCAGACCTGTTCGATCTTCTTCTTGATTTTTTTCAGGTAGGGAGTGTAGAGCCCGTCCTGGCTGTCGAGGTCGACGGTTTCCTCGCGGGATTCACGGGCGAGGGCGACCCCGCGCGCGGCGAGCGCCTGCCGGTAGCGGAGGGCGGCGGCATTCTTCTTTTCCGCCGGCTTGAAGGTTTCCCTGAGATCGACGGTGAGGACGTTCCGGGGCTTGTTCGGCGAACGCATGTCGACGAAGCCGGTGAGCGATACCAGCAGCAGGTGACCGCCCATCGAGAGCAGGGCGGCAATCAGGAGCAGTTTCTTCGGTATCATGGGCCTCTGTCGAAAAAGGAGGCCCATGATACCTGAAAAAGATCTTGAGATCAACCGGATCGATGCCGGATCGATGCGGGAAAAGGGCGGCTGCGAGTCGCCGGTTTGGGACGGTTCCGATGGCGGACGCGTTGCGTGAGGCGGATATCCCCCCGGGGGGGGCTCCCGGGGACGAGGGTTTCATGGAGGCGGCCCTCGACGAAGCCCGCCGCGCCTACGCGGAGGGCGAGGTCCCGGTCGGCGCCGTCGTCGTCTGCGAGGGCAGGATCGTATCTTCGGGGCACAACCGACCCATCGGACTGATCGATCCGACCGCCCACGCGGAGATTCTGGCCATTCGAAGGGCGGCGGACCGGATCGGGAATTACCGGCTCGTCGGGGCGACCCTGTACGTGACGCTCGAACCCTGCATCCTCTGCGCCGGGGCGGTCCTTGCGGCCCGCGTATCCCGGCTTGTCTACGGCGCCGCTGACCCCAGGGGCGGGGCGGTCGACTCCCTGTTCCGGCTGCTGGAGGACCCGCGCCTGAACCACCGGGTCGGCGTCCGGGGGGGGGTTCTTGCGCCGGCCTGCGGGGAAATTTTGTATAGATTTTTCCGGGAAAAGAGGATATCGTAGCGCCCCTCGAAAGAGGCGCCGATCGTCCATCCGGCCGGAGAGATACCGAAGTGGTCGTAACGGGATCGACTCGAAATCGATTTGGGGGCCAAAAGCCCTCACGGGGGTTCGAATCCCCCTCTCTCCGCCATGAAAAATATCCGGGCCCGGGGCGGTTTCACGGATGTCGTTGGACCGTGCCCCGGGTCTATTTCGTGAAGTGCCGTGTCAAGGGAGAGATGTCCGAGTGGCTGAAGGAGCACGACTGGAAATCGTGTGTACGCCCCCAAAGGTGTACCGGGGGTTCGAATCCCCCTCTCTCCGCCATGGAAGCGCATAGAGATTGCGACGGCCGGGCCCCGTGCAACGGAGGATTGTAAACCCCGTCAGGTCCGGAAGGAAGCAGCGGTAGCAAGTACCGACGTGTGCCGCGGGTAACCCGGCTGTCACCTCTATGTCCCTCCGCAGCGATGCGGTCCCTGATCGCCCTTTCATTTCATTGGATGATATGCCGGAAGATTATCTTGTATTGGCGCGCAAGTGGCGGCCCCAGGTATTCGAGGATGTCGTCGGCCAGGAGTCCGTGGTCCGGACGCTCCAGAATGCTGTCGACCAGGGCCGGATTGCGCACGCCTATCTTTTCTGCGGTCCGCGGGGCGTAGGAAAAACCTCCATCGCCCGGATCCTGGCCAAGTCGCTGAACTGCGAAAAAGGTCCCACCGCGCAGCCCTGCCAGGTCTGCACGTGCTGCCGGGAGATTACGGAGGGCGTCTCCCTCGACGTCCAGGAGATCGACGGCGCCTCCAACCGGGGCATCGACGAGGTCCGCGAGCTTCGCGAAAACGTCAAGTTCTCCCCGCTGTCCGGCCGCTACAAGATCTACATCATCGACGAAGTCCACATGCTGACGCGGGAGGCCTTCAACGCCCTGCTCAAGACCCTCGAAGAGCCGCCCCGGCACGTCGTCTTCGTCTTTGCCACGACGGAAACGCACAAGGTGCCCGCCACCATCGGCTCCCGCTGCCAGCGTTTCGAGTTCCGCCGGATCCCCGGCGGAAAGATCGCGGAGAGCCTGGGAAAAATCGCGGCGAAGGAAGGGATCCGCATCAGCCCCGAAGGCCTGCGCTGGATCGCCGACGCGGGCGACGGAAGCCTGCGGGATGCCGAAAGCATCTTCGACCAGGTGATATCCTACGCCGGAACGGAGGTCGCCGATTCCGATGTCGGCGAGTTGCTCGGCCGCACGAACCGGCGCTTCCTGCTGCAGATTTCGGAGGCGGCCCTCCGGCGCGACGCGGCGGCATGCCTGAGAACCCTCGGCGACGCCTACGACGCCGGCCTGGACATGAAGTATCTTCATCAGATCCTGTTGTTCTTCTTCCGCAATCTGCTCCTCCTGAAAATCTCCAAGGCGGCGCAGGAACTGGTCGAGGGCTCCGCGGAGGAGCTTCAGGAGATGCGCCGCCTGACGGAAAAGACCAGCCGGGAGACGCTGCAGAAGCTGCTGGACATGATGATGGCCGAGGAGGATGCCGTCCGCAGGACCCAGGACCCGCGGACGCTCCTGGAGGCGCTCCTCGTCCGCATGGCCTATGCCGAGCCGCTGGCGCCCTTCGAAGAGGTCCTCGCCCGGATGGAGGATCTGGAACGGAGACTGGAAGGCGGCGTGGCGGAAAGGCCGGAGCCGTACCGGGGCGGACCCGCGGCGGCTCCGCGCGAGGCGGAGGCGGCCGGACCGGGAGAGCCGGCGGCACCGGCTTCCGAGGCGGTGCGGGAGGAGATCCCGCCGGATGCCGATCCGGAGGACCGGTGGGCGGCATTCAAGGACTTTCTGAAGAAGCACAGTTTCCCCCTCGGGTCGAAGGTCGAGCAGGGGACACTGCTGGCCTGCGACGACAGCCGGCTGAGGATCGGATTTCCCAAGGGGTATCTCTTCTACGACGACATCAGCGGGGCGGACGCGAAGGCCCGCCTGGCGGAAATCGCCGAGGCCTTCTTCCGGCGGAAGATGCAGGTTCAGGTCGAGGTGCTTCCGGGCGATGCCGGGACGCAGGGTCCCGCGCCCAACGCCAACGGCGCTTCGAGAAACCACAAGAACAACGAGGTGCGGCGCGAGGCCCTCAGCCAGCCCCTCCTCCAGAAGATTCTCGACGTCTTCGACGGCGCGGAAGTCAAGGAAGTGATCCCGCGGTCTTCCTGAACGCCGCGGTCGCCGGAGCCGGCTTGCCGGGCCGCGGGGAATTCCATTTTACGGAGGTAAGAAAACGGTGGCCCAGAATTTTGGAAACATCATGAAGCAGGCAAGGCAGCTGCAGGAAAGGATGGCCCGCCTCCAGGAAGAACTGGGGACGCGGACGGTGGAAGCGTCGGCGGGCGGCGGCATGGTCTCCGTCGTCGTCAACGGCAAGTGCGAGGTCGTCTCGCTGAAGATCGAATCCGAAGTGCTCGGCGGCGGCGATGCCGAGATGCTGCAGGACCTGATCCTTGCGGCGGTCAATGAGGGAATCCGCAAGGCGCAGGCCATGGTCTCCTCGGAGATGGCGAAGCTCACCGGCGGCCTGAGCATTCCGGGGATGATGTAGGGGATGGCGAGATGAAGAACGGCTACGCCCTTCCGATCCAAAACCTGATCCGGGAACTCGGCCGGCTTCCGGGAATCGGGGAGAAGACCGCCGCCAGACTGGCCATGTTTCTGCTGCGCTGCCCGGAGGAGGACGCACTGCGCCTCGCCGAGAGCGTCGTCGAGGTCAAGCGCAGGATACGGCTCTGCACGGCCTGTTTCCACCTTGCCGAGGGCGACCTCTGCGAGATCTGCCAAAATCCGTCACGCGACCGCGGGATCGTCTGCGTGGTCGAGGATCCCGATTCGTTGCTCGCGATCGAAGAGAGCGGCACCTACCGGGGGCTCTACCACGTCCTCCACGGCGTCCTGGCCCCGCTGGACGGCATCGGGCCGGAAGATCTGAAGATCCGCGAACTGCTGGAGCGCGTGGACCAGGGAACGGTCCAGGAGATCATTCTCGCGACGAATCCCACGGTCCAGGGAGAGGCCACGGCGCTCCTGATCATGAAGATGCTGGGAGACCGGGGTGTCCGCGTGACGAGGATCGCCCAGGGAATGCCCGTCGGCGGAGACCTCAAGTACACGGACAGGATGACCCTCGCCAAGTCCATCGAATGCCGCCGCTGCATGTAGTTTCCCGGCAGCCGGTTCCCCGGTCGCCGCGGGCGGCCCCCCCCGGAAATGCCTGTCCCGCCTCGATTTTCTCAGAAGCGGCCCCGGTTTGCCGCCAAAAGGGTCCTCATAAACCAAATATATGCTGTCATAAAAAATTCTATTGACAGGGGATAGCACTTGAGATAAGAAGCCCGTGGCGTTAAGGGGGTTTCGCCCCCTCGCCGGTGGCATCAGGCGATTTCACGTCCATACGCCAAATCGAAATCCTCTTTATAGATTGGATCAACGGTGAACAGAATTCCGTGGTCAGTCCGTACGACAAATCGACGAACAAGGTGGTCGCAAGCGTTCGTGGAAGCGGCTTCGTTTGTCCGGAAGAGGCATCAATCCTAATTGGGAGATAATAGCATGATCGAGATTAGATGGCATGGCAGGGGCGGTCAAGGTGCTGTCACGTCGGTGGAGTTGCTCGCCTTGGCTGCTATCGGGGAGGGAAGGTACGCCCAGGGATTTCCGAGTTTCGGTCCCGAACGAAGAGGCGCTCCCGTGGCGGCATTCAACCGCGTGGCCGAAGAGCGGATCAGGGTGAGATCCGGCGTTTACACCCCCGATGTCGTCGTCGTCCTCGACGAATCGCTGGTGGGGCTTGTGAACGTCGCCGAAGGCCTGAAGCCGGACGGGGTGCTGATCGTCAATACGACCAAGCCGGCGAAGGATATCCGCGACATCGTGAAGTTCTCCGGCCGTATTGCACTGGTCGATGCCACGGGGATCGCGTGGAAGGAGCTGGGGGTTCCGATCACGAATACCACGATGTTGGGGGCGTTGGTGGGAGTGACGAAGATCGTGAAATTCGATTCGCTGAAGGGACCCATCGATCATCGGTTTGGCAGGATCGCGGCGAAGAACTTCGCGGCCGCCAAGAGCGCCCATGATCAGGTGAAAGTCTACCATTCATAACAGAGACTGGACGAGGTATCACAATGGCACAGAAAAAATGGCCAGAAGGCTGGCAGGAAGTCAATCCGGGCTGCATGGTGTTTCGCCCGGCGAGCGCCCGCGATTATCATACCGGCAGTTGGCGGGCCAAAAAACCGATCTGGGACAACAAGAAGTGCATCAAATGCGGCGTGTGCTTCATGTTCTGCCCGGAGGGGTGCATCACGGAAGACAAGGAAGGATACTTCACGGCGAATCTGGATTACTGCAAGGGTTGCGGAATCTGCGCCTTTGAATGTTGGCCGGGTGCGATCGAAATGGTCAATGAGGAGGGCTGATAATGGGTAAACGAATCGGTATGGAAATCGCTCTTGCCGCGGCCGAGGCGGCGGCATTGTGCAGACCGGATGTGATCGCGGCATATCCCATTACGCCCAATACGCACGTTCCGGAGCACCTGTCGGACATCGTGGCCGAGGGAAGGCTCGATGCCGAGTTCATCTGCGTGGAGTCCGAGCATTCCGCCATCAGCGCCTGCTGCGGCGCTTCCGGCGCCGGCGCCAGGACCTTCACCGCCACCAGTTCCCAGGGGCTGCTCTTCATGCAGGAAGTTCTCCCCATCGTTTCGGCGATGAGGCTTCCGGTCATCATGATCATCGGGAACCGCGCCGTGTCCGGCCCGATCAACATCTGGAACGACCACAGCGACATCATGTATCAGCGGGACACGGGATGGGTTTCGCTGTTTGCGGCCAACGGCCAGGAAACGGTGGACATGACGATCCAGGCCTTCAAGATCGGCGAACACCGGGATGTCATGCTGCCGGTCAACATCAACCTCGACGGTTTTCAGCTCACCCACGTCGTGGAGCCGATCTTCATGCCCGATCAGGAGGAGGTTGATCGCTTCCTGCCGACGTACAAGCCCCTTGCCCAGCTGCATCCGGACAAGCCGGTGTCCATGGGGACCCTGGGCCTTCCGGAGATATTCAACGAGACCATGCGCGCCAAGAACGAAGCGCTTCTCAATGCCAAGCAGGTTGTCCTCGACGTCTGGAAGGAATGGGAGCAGCAGTTCGGCCGCAAGTACGAGCCCGTCGAATCCTACAAGACGGACGGCGCGGAAACCGTCCTGGTCACGATGGGATCCATGGGCGAGACGGCGGAAATCGCCGTCGACGAGCTGCGCAAGGACGGGGTTCCCGTGGGCCTCGTGAAGATCAAGCTGTGGCGGCCTTTCCCCTTCGCAGAACTGCGGAAGGCGGTGAAGGGGGCGAAGTCCCTGGCCGTTATGGATCGCGCGGTTTCCTTCGGCGGTCCCGGCGGCCCCGTGTTCGCCGAGATCCGCTCCGCCCTCTACGAAGAGCCCAAGAAGCCCAAGACGTTCAACTTCATCATCGGCTTGGGCGGGCGTGACGTGGCGGTGGACGATTTCATCAAGATGGCGAAGAAAGCGGCCTCGGTGAAGAAACTGAAACCGGAAGACGCCTACGAAATTTATGGAGTAAGGGAATGAGCACTGCAAATCTCGAAGCAAAGAAACTCTTTGAAAATTTTGAACTCTACGCCCCGAAGCTGATAGAGAAGACGGAATATTTCTCCCCCGGCCATCGTGCCTGTCAGGGCTGCGGTGAAGCGCTCGCGATCCGCATGATGTGCAAGGCCCTCGGCAGGGACACGGTCATCGCCAATGCCACGGGCTGCATGGAGGTCATCTCGAGCCTCTATCCGACGACCGCCTGGGACCTTCCCTGGATTCACGTCGCCTTTCCGAACTCCGGTTCCGTCGGTTCCGGTGTCGAGGCGGGCCTCAAGGCGCTGCGCCGCAAGGGAAGAATCCCCGACCGCTATGTCAAGACGGTGGCGATCGGCGGCGACGGCGGAACGGTCGACATCGGCTTCCAGGCCCTCTCGGGGGCGATGGAGCGCGGCCACGACATGCTGTACGTCTGCTTCGACAACGAGGCCTACATGAACACGGGCATCCAGCGCTCCGGCGCGACGCCCTTCGGCTCGTCCACGACGACGGCGCCTGCGGGCAAGGCGAGCATCGGGAACAAGACCTGGAAAAAGAACATGGCCGAAATCATGGTGGGGCACAACCTGCCCTACGTGGCGACGGCCTGCCACAGCTATCCCGTCGACTTCATGAACAAGGTGAAGAAGGCCCGCAGCATCAAGGGGCCCTCGTACATCCACTGCCTCGCCGTGTGTCCGACGGGCTGGCGGTCCACCTCCGAGAGCTGCATCAAGATGGGGCGGCTGGCCGTGCAGACGGGCGTCTTCCCCCTCTACGAAGTGGAATACGGGAAGTACAGGATCACCGTGGACCCCCCGGAGAAGCTTCGTCCCGTTACGGATTACATCAAGCTGCAGGGGCGGTTCCGTCATCTGACCCCGGATCAGATCAAGGACATTCAGGCGCGCGTGCTCATGGAGTACAACAAGCTGATGAACAAGGTGAAGTGCTCGAAGTCCTGGGACGAGCTGGCGGCCAAGTAGATTTTCGGGATGCGGCTACAACAGACTATCGAAAAGGGGTAGCACTCGATGGAAGCGAAGATCAAGAACATCGTCAAGAAATACGGCTCTGACAGGAGTTACCTTGTCCCCATCCTTCAGGATGTGCAGAAGGAGTTCAACTACCTTCCCCAAGAAGCCCTCGAGGCGGTTTGCACGGAGCTGGGCGTTTCGAACAGCCGCGTCTATGAAGTGGCGACCTTCTACAAGGCGTTCAGCCTCAAGCCCCGCGGCCGGCATCACCTGATGCTCTGCCTCGGAACGGCCTGCCATGTCCGCGGCGCCTCGATGATCGACAACCACATCCAGACGACGTTGGGGCTGAAGTCCGGCGAGACCTCGGCGGATATGGAATTCACGTTCGAAACGGTGGGATGCCTCGGCGCCTGCGCGTTGGGACCCATCCTGGTTGTGGACGGTGAGTACCACGGCCACATGAACATCGCGAAGACGACGAAAATCCTCAAGAACTTAGGAAAAAAGGTAGAGGCTGATGATGAGAAAGCTTAAAACGTTCGACGGAGTGGAAAAACTCAGGGGTGAGCTTCAGAAGGGGCGGGACCCGAACAAACCCTGCATGACCGTTTGCGTCGGCACGGGTTGCCTCGCCTACGGGACGCAGAAACTGGTGGACAGCCTCAAGGTCGAACTGGAGAAGCGCAAGCTTCAGGACAAGATCGATCTGCGGCTGTCCGGCTGCCACGGCTTCTGCGAACGCGGGCCCATGATGGTCATCTATCCCCAGAAGATCTTCTACCAGCGCATCGGCCTCAACGATGCGGCGGAGATCATCGACAAGACCCTGCTGAAGGGCGAGATCATCGACCGGCTCCTCTATGTCGACCCGATGACGAAGGAGAAGATCGTCTACGAGCACGACTGTCCTTTCTACAAGAAGCAGATGCGGCTCGTCTTCGGCATGAACGGCCAGATCAGCCCCACCAGCATCGATGATTACATCGCGGTCGGCGGTTACGCCGCCCTGGTCAAGGCCCTGCAGAAGATGAAGCCCGACGCCATCGTCCAGGAAGTGATCAAGGCGAACCTGCGCGGGCGGGGGGGCGGAGGCTTCCCCACGGGCTGGAAGTGGGACGAGACCCGCAAGGCCACGGGCGACCCCAAGTACGTCATCTGCAACGCCGACGAAGGCGACCCCGGCGCCTACATGGACCGCAGCCTTCTCGAAGGCAATCCCCACCTGGTCCTCGAGGGCATGATCATCGGCGCCTACGCGATCGGGTCGAGCAACGGCTACATCTACGTCCGCAACGAATATCCTCTGGCCGTGCAGAACATCACCGCTGCGATCCAGGCGGCGCGGGAATACGGCCTCCTGGGCGAGAACATCCTCGGCTCGGGCTTCAGCTTCGACGTCAAGATCAACCGCGGCGGCGGCGCCTTCGTCTGCGGCGAGTCCTCCGCCCTGTTCGCCTCCCTGGAAGGCCGCGCGGGAGAGCCGCGCGTGAAATACATTCACGCGACGCACAAGGGCCTGTGGGACAAGCCGACCAACCTCAACAACGTCGAGACCTGGGCGAACGTCCCCTTCATCATCAACCGGGGCGCAGACTGGTACGCCGGCATCGGCACGGCCGGCAGCAAGGGCACGAAGATCTTCTCGCTCGTCGGCAAGATCAACAACACCGGCCTCGTGGAAGTGCCCATGGGCATGAAGCTCCGCGAGATCGTCTACGACATCGGCGGCGGCATCCCGAACGGCCGCAAGTTCAAGGCCGTGCAGACGGGCGGCCCCTCCGGCGGCTGCATCCCCGAGAAGTACCTGGACAGCCCGGTCGATTTCGACGAACTGACGAAGCTCGGCTCCATGATGGGGTCGGGCGGCATGATCGTCATGGACGACCGGAACTGCATGGTGGACGTGCCCCGCTACTTTCTGTCGTTCCTGGAAATCGAGTCCTGCGGCAAGTGCACCCCCTGCCGCGAGGGCGTCCGGCGCATGAAGGAGATCCTCACCGACATCTGCGAGGGCAGGGGACAGGAGGGGGACGTCGAGCTCCTGGATTCGCTCGCCAAGGCGATCGTCGACGGGGCCCTGTGCGCCTTGGGAAACAGCGCCCCGAACCCGGTCATCAGCACCATCCGGTATTTCCGCGACGAGTACGACGCCCACATCCGGCAGAAGAAATGCCCGGCAGGCGTCTGCAAGAAGCTGATCAAGTACCGGATCGATGCGAAGAAGTGCACCGGCTGCGGCCTGTGCGTGAAGGTGTGCGCGGTCGGCGCGACGAGCGGGGAGCGCAAGAAGCCCCACGCGATCGACATCGCGAAATGTACCCGGTGCGGCGCCTGCATGGAGAGCTGCAAGTTCGAAGCAATCATCGTCGAATAAGGATGTCAAAATGGATATGGTAAAATTCACGATCGACGGAAAAGAAGTTGAGGCGGAAAAGGGCGCATACCTGCTGGATGTCGCCCGAGAGAACGGTGTCCGGATTCCGACCCTGTGCTGGCACGAATCCATCGAATCCCCCGGCGCCTGCCGGATGTGCGTGGTCGAGGTCAAGCAGGGCAAGCGGACGCGCGTCGTCACGTCCTGCCTCTATCCCGTTTCCGAGGGGATCGAGGTCAAGACCCAGACCGACCGCGTGAAGCACGTCCGGAAAGTCGTCCTGCAGCTCCAGATGGCGCGCTGCCCCGAATCGAAGGAGCTCAAGGACATGGCCGACGAAATGGGCGTCAAGCCGGAGCCGCGCTTCACGCCGGACGCGACCGACAACACCTGCATCCTCTGCCGCATGTGCGTCCGCACCTGCGAGCAGGTCGTCGGCGTCAGCGCCATCGGGTTCTCCTACCGCGGCACCGAGAAAGTCGTCGGCACGCCGTTCAAGGAGCAGAGCAAGGTCTGCATCGGCTGCGGCGCCTGCGCGTTCGTCTGCCCTACCCATCATATCAAGATGACGGGCACCCCCGAAGAGCGCGAGATCTGGGGCCGGAATTTCAAGATGATGAAATGCAAGACCTGCGGAAACTACTTCGCCCCCATCGAGCAGCTCGAATGGATCAGCAAGAAGACGGGCGTCCCGATGGATAAGCTCAGCGTCTGCCAGGCCTGCAAATAGCGGTTCGTCCGCATCGACAAGCGCAGAACGCCGGTGAAGGGGGATCCTTCTCCGGCGTTTGTTTTTCTCCGTCAAACAAGTTCATTTTCAATTTTAAGTATCGGTAAAATTGATATCTTCTACACAACTGAAAATTCATTCCTTAAGTTGTTACGAATAGTCCTGCCGCAACGCAAGATTCAAGATTACAACTACTCACTAGGCTTCATTCAGCGACACGAAGGATTACGGGTTGAAAGGAGCGTTTGGATCAGCCGCGACTGTAAGGAGTCGGCTGCATTCGGTAGTTACACGGCCTTATTTCTATTTTTGTAATTTCGAGAAACAGCCATTTGCATCCAATCTATCGATGGCCTTGCTAAATGCTTCGTTTAGAGCCTTCTCTCCGGAACCAAAACCATAGAGATTGAAGGCAGTTGCCTTTTCGTAGATATTGTCTTGACAGACTATCTCTCCGCGCTTCTTGAGCTTGGCTACATAACCGACTTCGCCCGTCCATTTTCCGAAATTGAAATCAATCTTGAATTGCCTTACCAGGAGATCAAGGGTCAAGCCATCATTGTCGGTTGCTTCAGAAACGTAAACGCCATTTTTCGAAAGCCTTTCCGTCATGGCTGTTTTGAAGATCCTAATAGGGTCTTGTTGATCTCTAAGGGCCGGTTGATCAGGAAATGCAGCATAGATAACACCAAATGCCACATATCCGAGTACGCGGCTGCCAGCAGAGGATTTTGCGCCATCGCCAACAACGTCTTTATCAAGCCGCTCATCGTTTGATGAAACAAAGATCTTGGCGTTGGGGTTAGGGAATTGCTCCTTCTTCACCGTGTAGTTGACTGATATTCCTTCTGTAGAAGCCCTATACTGCTGGGAGAGTCCGGCACAGCCTAACAATGAGACCAGAACCATCATGACAGCTACGCACATAACACACCAAGAATATTTCATCTTGCTTTCCTCCTGTCTGGCCCTCCATTTCTTGCATACGCGTGCGTTTGCGTTTCAACCGCGGCGGCTCATAATGCCACCGGCCGCCATCGGCTGCAAACCCTGGTTAGGCCGTCGTCTCAAGTCGGACAACCGGTATTGTTCCAGAGAGTCTGCGCACCCGAACCTCGACATGAGGATGGGTCTTCGGCCCGACGATGACCTGAGTTACCTCCGATCCATCGAGGGCCACTTCGACCTCTTGCCTCTTCGAGATGAAGCGCACTTCGCCCTCGGGCTCCCAGAACTTGGTCTTCGTCAAGAGTGTCGCATAAACGCCGACCGCGGAACTTGGCTCGTTTCGAGAGCGCAGGAACTCATCGACGTGCAGTTGGCGTTGGTCGTTGTATACAACTTGGTGCAGCTGTGTCTTACAGAGTGAGTCGGGCACCGTGAACTCCACGCATACGCCTGCGCCGTCTCCGCCGTATCGACCCCACAACACCTCATTGTCCGGAGCGGTGCCGAAGCAAACGATACCGATTTCATCTCGGCTTCGCTGAATCAGATCCTGTATGACCGGTGCGGCTATTTCACCGAGCCTGCCCACGCGAACGACATCGAGCGCAATCTGCCTTGCCAGCGACGGCGGCCTGCGCTTGACCTCTTCCAACAGCTTCGCCAGCAAGTCCATCGTCGCCGGCGATTCCTTGAAATCACACGTCCATGCAAACTCGAGGGGATCATTTAGCGTATCGGGCCTAGCGCACCATAGGAGCCGGTGGCGTACGATCCTCTCAAGCCTAGCAAACGCTTCTTCATCTCCGAGAGAAAGCTTTCGATACTTGTAGATCTTCATGCCTCGACGGCCTAACAATGCTTATAGTATCGGCATAAAACACCATCCGACTTGCTGGATCGGCAACAAAAAACCCCGATTCTTCTTGAAGAAACGGGGGTTTTCAGCCAGTCCATATTTCCCTCCACCACGTTTAAAGGGGGATGGAACAGTTAACTGCTTTATTTTTGCGTGATGCGTATCATCATTTTCGACTGAAGTCCAGTATATGAATATCACTTATCAGCTTATCGTGTTCAGGAAGGAGCGCTCGCCCTCAGTCATCAGACACACACGCCACCTTTCAACCGCAAGTTCTCAATATGCCTTGGCAAAATGGTGTTTCGGTACGCTTTCGCCTTCATTAGGAACCCCAAAGGCCCGTTTATCAATACCAGCGCTTATCGTCTATTTGCCGTGTAGGATATCCATCCAACGGATAGCCTCTGTGTCGCTGACCTTGCCCAAGTAGACCTGTGTGGTTTTCAAATCCTGATGCCTCAAGATTATTTTCGAAACCACTTCCAGAGGGACACCATTTCTGCTGGCGTAGGTTGCTGAGTATCTCCGGAGGTCGTGGGGCGAAATCCGAACCTTTACCTTTTCGCCCAACCGCCTGATCAAAGTTCTGGCTGTTGAATAGCAAATGGGAAATGGACGATCATCAGGTTTGAGGTCCTTGTCCTTGATATACTCCGCAAGTTTTTTTGACACATTCTCCGGCATGAAAGCCACCTCAGCATCTTTGCCTGACTTCGGTTCCCGAAGGGTGATGGTGCGGTCAGAGATGTCTGACACCTTGATCTTCAACAATTCGCCAATCCTCAGTCCGCACCTTGCCTGTAGCTCCAACATCAACCGATCCCTCTGTCTCTTCGTATTGTAGATCATCTCGTCCACCGTTTCCCGCTCGAGGATCTTATGAGGTGGTTGCTTCGGTGCACGGTAGGATTTCCTGAGCAGTGGCGTGTTGCAAGGATTCCTCATGTTCAGCGCGCAACGATCGATGATGAAATTGTAAAAGGCTTTCACCTGCGCATACCGGAGTCTGCGCGTGGACTTTGATAGATGCTGCGTAGTGGTTTCCAGAAAGCGGTAAATTTCATCAGAACCGAGAGAATCCAGAACTTGCTCGGCATAAGCCGCCTCATATTTTTCAAGCAGGGGGCTGTAACTTTCGATGGTGCGTTTCCTGTGATTCAACCGAAGATAATCCCGGAACAGCTTTATCGCCTCTTTTGTTATCATGAGATGCCTCCATTTCTTTCCTATTAGGTTGTGAGGCCTTTGGGGTTACCGCCATTGTATCCTTCCTCGGACAAATCCATACATAAAGAACTATGGAGTGGCGATAACCGCTCCAATAAGAAGGGGTTTCCCTTCACCGCCTTTGGGGATTGCTATTCTGCTTTCCGAGGTATATGAATAATTTCAGAGAGTAAGAAGGTATTTTGGACGGTCAGCGGAGCTTGGGCGCTCCTTCCTGAAGTCAATGAGACGGCAAATGATGTTCATGTATTGGACTTCAGTCGTAAATAGTTATAAGCGTGACGCAAAAATAGTTTGAGCAGTTGAATATTCCACCCCTGCGTAAACGTCTGGAGGGAAATATGGACTGACTAAAAACCCCTGCTACCCTAAAAGCAGTGGGTTTTTTTATTTCTGGTCGGTAGGGCAGGTGATGTTTTATACCGATCCGCATAAAAACCAGAATAAAGAGGTGGGCATATTAAGCACAGGATGATGAATGTTTTTTAATTAAAGAAATCTGACGGCATCTTATGACCGACAAAAGTTAGGGTTATTATATTAAGGAGTTTTATTTGCTGAGTAAATTAGACGAAATCAAAAGCCGAAGAGCTGACGTCACTGATTGGGTTGTGCATTGGACTCGTATGGAAACGATGGATGGGAGAACAAAATCGTCATGGGATATACTTAAAAACATATTACAATGTGGATACATAAGACCTTCCAAAGCCCCACGGCTTGTGGGAGCTAAGGATCAAAAGAAATGGTGTAATACAATTCGAGGAAAGGCTCCTGCAGTCTGCTTTTCAGAGCAAACGTTGAAAGCTCGGCTTGAATCTTTCCTTGCAGATGCCCGTCGTTATTCAGGATGTGGAATTGCATTTGAAAAGCGTAGTTTGTTTCAATATGGCGGACGGCCAGTTATCTATGGTGATGATGGTTTATTGGCACGATTGCACGAGGATGACAAGTATCTCTGGGTTAACTATGATCCATTGCCTCAAATGTCTCACGAATATCCTACTGACTGGACACACGAAAGAGAATGGCGTGCTCGAGTACTCGTCTATGAGGACCCTGAACTTGGAAAATCTCCACTTGAAGGGATTCCGCTTGTTCTACCTCCCATAGATATTAAAAGGGGTCGTAAAATATTGCTCCCTAAAATTGTCGTATTAAATGATGCGGTGGAAAAAACAATCCGTGAGTTTATCTCGTCAATGCCAGAGTACAATGGCCCGAATTGCTTTATAAAATATTTTTTTGATCACATCACTGAACTTGAGATAATTAAGCTTGCAGATGTAACAGATAAAGATGAGAGATATTGGCGCTTAGAAACATTTCCATGAGGAGAGCCCAGAGTAGGCAGCATTTCGTGTTAACATGTTTTAGCGAAATTAATAGAGAGGCGGTTCTATTTGATATAGTTGCCACAAGTCGATAGACCCGACAGCGGCCCCGCACACCGCTCCGGTTCAGCTTTTTTTAGCGGGCTCTGCATAATGTACTGCGCGACCCCACAAGAAGTGATAGACGCTGTGCGCTCAATGAGTGTAATGCGCGTGGGCATCGATGGAATCGACGGCGCAGGCAAGTCCACGTTGGCTCGGGAACTCTCGTCTGCTCTTGGGCTGCCCCACATAAGCCTGGACTCATTTTTGGAAAGAGAGCAGGGCGGATATGTAGAGCACATCGACTACCCTAGGCTTGGTGCTGCCGTGGACGCGCTTCAGAGCTTTGTGGTAGAAGGAGTTTGCTTGCGTAAAGTGTTAAGGCGCATTAAGGTCCAGCCTGAGGTCTTCATTTACATAAAGCGGGTGCGGCACGGCATTTGGTCAGTGAAGCCGAGCTAGATATTTCCGAGCCAGTTGAGGTCGCTCTGGCGAAAGCGAGGGAAATGGCCAGCCTATTATCTTTTGGCGCTGTTGGTGATCTTGGGCTGGCAGAAGAGGTCATTCGGTATCATGCTGAGTATCGGCCACATAATTACGCTGACGTAACCTATATCGTATCCGCCCGCTAACCATTTGTTGCGGGCGTGACGGCCGTGAGGGGCCGCGGCCTGAGTTCAAACGTTACTCATTTTAGAATAGGGAACCAATGATTGAGAACCCGCTTCCTCACACGTGGCAAGAGTTGCAGGACGGAGTATGTCGGCTGTTTAACGAAATCGGTCTCAATGCCGAAGTCGGCAAGGTTCTTCATACTCCGCGGGGGACGGTCGAAATCGACGTATATGCTGTGGACGAGAATAGCGTGGATAAGATTCGGTACATAGTCGAGTGCAAAAATTGGTTGACGGCAGTTCCGCAAACCGTTGTCCATAGTTTTACCACCGTTATGCACGAGGTGGGCGGTAATATCGGCTACATTATTTCGCGAAAAGGACTGCAAGCAGGTGCAATTGAGTATACCAAGAGCACTAATATTGTCGGCTTAACATATGAGGAGTTTCAACGGAGGTATTTCTCTATGTGGTACGAAAGGTTCTTCGTTCCACAGATCGGCGACATTGTAGATGCCCTGACTCAGTATGTTGAACCGATAAACTCCAGAAGAGAACGTCATTTCGATGAGCTCTCGGAAGAAAAACAGGTAGAGTTCCGCACTCTCCTTGGTCGTTATTTTGCCTTCGGCATGTCGATGGCATGCTTTGAGTTTCCTCGATACATGCCGGAACTTGCCATTGCAGTGCCGGAGGATATTGTAAAAGTCAAAAGCAAGCTTGCTGAGTTGGGGGACGAATACAAGTTCACGTCGCAGTATTTCCGAGACCTACTGCCAGAAATACGGCAGAAGATAATTGACGTTACCATGAAATTCAATGCCGTTTTTGGAAGGAACATATTCGCATAAGACTATGGAGCCGATCGCTGACGCTCCGGCCCAACTCTGCGTTACTCTCTTTCGATCCGTATTCCTCACTTTTGCTATATATCCGCCTGGGAGGACTTGTAGGTGGCAGAGATAACCAGTGATACTTTTCAGGCTGAGCATTTCGGGTTCAAGTCTGCTACAAAATCAAAGCGTCCCCGCTCATTGACTTCAATAAATAATCACTAGTCATAGTCTTCAGAACTGCCATAGAGACATTCGTGCGGCGCATCTGTAATGAGAATGCTGTGAACGCCTGGAAGTAAAAGGAAAAATCCATCGCTCCCGTGATGACCTTCCAATCAGGAGTGTAAAGCCCCCGTCACGCGCTTCTTTTTTCGATGACGGCCTGGTTCGATTCGGGGTTGATGTAGCCTTCGAAAAGAACGAGCTCGGGATGCCGGTCGAAGACCTCCCAACCCGTGATCTCCACGCCCTTCTGCGCCGCCTGGCTCAACTTGAAGATCCTCACGTGCGTCACCGGCGCGCCGTTGTTCGCGTTTCCCGCCTTCTCCACGCACCGGACGTCCTTCGTCAGCGTGTCCACGTCCACGCCCTGCTGCACCAGCTTCCCCCAGACGCCCGCCTTGATCTCCCTGACGACTTTCGCCTTCCTGTTGAACGGCCACATACACCACCTCACGTAAGTGATTGTTAACTTCCCTATGTCTTTTCACGCGGCCTTGTCAAGATAAAATGTGTGCACGTCCTCACATTTCTGGCGGTCTGTCCCTTGCAGGGAGAATCGCCCGTCCGAGCGCCGCGCCGGCGCTGCCCTGCGGGCCGGCGCGGCGGAGATATTTCACCTTGAAATCAGGAGATCTTTGGTGCAAAAGGGGCGTCTGCGCCTGCTGTGCGCGGGCGTCGAATCTCAGCTTTTGAAAGGAAATGGAAGTTTATGGCGATTTTCGAATACGGCGAGTACCGGAACGAATACGATCCGCCCGACAACCTGGTGGAGATCTTCGAAAGCAGCGTCTCCCGGTATCCGGACAATCCGCTGATCGGCGAAAAAGACGACGCCGGGGTGTATCGATGGGTGACTTACCGCCAGATCGCGCTCCGGGTGAACAACCTGCGGGCAGGTCTGTCCGCGATCGGGGTCAAGGCGGGCGACGCCGTCGGGATCATCGCGAACAACCGGAAGGAGTGGCTGATCGGGGAGATGGCCGTCCAGGGCCTGGGCGCCATGTACGTTCCCATGTACGAAAAAGAGCTGGTGTCGATGTGGAAATACATCGTCAGGGACGCCGAGATCAAGGTCCTCTTCGTATCGAAACCGGCGGTGCTGCAGAAGGTGAGGGACTTCCCGCGCGAAATCCCCGCGCTGAAACAAATCTTCCTGATCGAGGGCACGGGGGAGGACTCCATGGAGGCGCTGGAGAGGAAAGGCGCGGAAAAGCCGGTCCCTTCCCGGAAGCCGAAGCATTCCGACATCGCCCTCCTGATCTACACCTCGGGCACCACGGGCGAACCCAAGGGCGTTCTTCTTTCCCACGGCAATCTGGCGGAAAACGTCAAGGCGGGGCTCGCCTGGTTCACCAACCTGACCGAGAAAAGCCGGTGCATCTCCATGCTGCCCTGGGCGCACTCCTTCGGGATCACCGCCGATCTGCACGCCTTCCTCATGCGGGGCGCTTCCATCGGCATCATGGGGTCGGTGGAGACCCTCATCGACGATCTGCCCAAGGTGCGGCCCACGTTCATGATCACCGTGCCCCGCATCTTCAACAAGGTCTACAACGGGGTATGGGCCAGGATGAGGGAAGCGGGCGGCCTGAAACTGAAGCTCTTCGAGATGGCGCTCGCGGCCGCGAAAGCCAAACGGGAGACGGGCAAGGTCGGCTTGCAATACAAGATCCTGGACAGGATCGTGCTGAAGAAGATCCGGGACCGCTTCGGGGGATGCCTCGAGAACGCCGTCACCGGCAGCGCCCCCATGAACGTGGAGATCGCCAAGTTCTTCATCGATGTCGGCATCCCGACCTACGACGCCTACGGCTTGAGCGAATGCTCTCCGGCCATCGCCATCAACTCGCCCCTGATGGGAAACCGCCTGGGTTCGGTCGGGAAACCGATCAACAAGACCAAGGTCGTGATCGACCGCTCGCGGACCGGCACAAGCGGCGCCGACGGGGAGATCCTCTGTTTCGGACCGCAGTGCATGGTCGGCTACCACAAGAAGCCGGAGAAAACCAGGGAAGTGATCGTGGAGATGCGCGGCATGCGGGGGCTGCGCACCGGGGACCGCGGTTACCTCGACGATGACGGCTTCCTGTACATCACCGGCCGGTTCAAGGAAGAGTACAAACTCGCGAACGGGAAATACGTCTATCCGGAAACCATCGAGCAGGAGATGAAGGTCCTGCCATGGATCCTGAACGCCGTCGTCGCCGGGGCGGGCCATGAATACAACGTGGGGTTGATCGTCCCGGACATGAAACTGCTGCAGCACCTGGCCGCCGAGATGAAACTGTCGGTCGCTCCGAAGGACCTCTTCGACCCCTCCAACCCCGTGAGCCAGAAATTCAAGGACCTGCTGACCGCCGAGGTCCAGAACCATCTCAGGAAAACGGTGGGATCCTACGAAATCCCGCGCAAATTCGCCTTCATCTTCGACGACTTCACGCTGGAGAACGGCATGCTGACCCAGACCATGAAGATCAAGCGGGGCGTGATCATGGAGAAATACGGGGACATGCTGGAGGAGCTTTACAGGAAGTAGGGAGGGGAGGGCCTGCGCGGCACGGGGGCGGGACACGGAGGAGGGACAGGGAAAAGGCCGTCGCGGCGGGCCGGCGGTCCACCCTACGCGGCGGACCTGCCTCGTTTGCCGGTGCACCGGCCGGCGGGGTGGGTGTGAACGTAGACCTTGCGCAGGAGGTCGATCCGCTTCAGCAGCTTCTTCTCCACGGACGTCGCGATGGCGTCGGCCTCGGCGACGCTGAGCGCCCCGTCGATGCAGATCGTGATGTTCGCGACCAGATAGGGGCCGAACCGGTGGGCATGGATCTCCTCGACCTGCCGGACGACCACCTCGTCCGCCAGCGCCGCCTTGATCTGATCGGACAGGCCCCCGCTGGGCACGCTGTCCATCAGCTCGTCCGCCGCCTCCCGCAGGGTGTCGAGGCCGGTCTTCGCCACGATGATCGCGACCACTGCGCCGGCAAGGGGATCGGCCCACTCGATGCCGAGCATCGCCAGCAGGATGCCGGCGGCGGCCCCCAGGGAGGCGAAGATGTCGTTTCGGTGGTCGCGCGAGATGGCGATCACCGCAAGGTTTTTCGTGGCAATGCCCGCGGCGCGCGCCTGCAGCATGAGCGCGATCTTGATGCCGATCGTCGCGACGGCCGTGTAAAGCGCGAACGCGCTGACCGCCTTGACCTCCGCCTTGCCGGTCATGAGGTCGAAGGCGTCGTTCACCGAATCCCAGAATATGGCGAGCCCGGTCGTGATGATGAACGCGCCCACCACGAGGGCGGCGATGGTCTCGTACTGGTAGTGGCCGTAGGGGTGTTCGGAGTCCGCCGGTTTTCCCGAGAGCCTGACGAACAGCATGACGACGAGAAAGTAGGCGACGTCGGAAATGGAGTTGACGCCGTCGGCAAGGAGTGCCCGGCTGTGGCCGAAGATGCCGACCCCGAGCTTTCCGACCGCGAGCAGCGCGTTGAACCCGAGGCCGAGGTTGACCACGAATTCGACCCTTTCCTGGCGCCGCGCGTGATGGGTGCCGGTGGAGGGACCGAGCGGGGAAGTTCCTGTCTGATCCATGGAATCCACCTGTGAATCCGCGCCGAACGGGAAATCCCGTTCGGGTGCTTTTCTTTTGGGAACGGGGTCAGTGTTCGATGCCCGCACGGTCCTTGATGCCGGCGTTGTAGTGGTGCTTGATCTCCCGGACCTCGCTCACCGTGTCGGCGATCTCGACAATCTCGGGGGGCGCGTAGCGGCCCGTGAGGATGAGGTCCAGCCCCGGGGGACGGTTGCGGACCAGCGAGAGGACGTCTTCGACGGAGATCAGCTTGAAGTCCATGGCAACGTTGATTTCGTCGAGGATGACCATGTCGTACCGGCCGGAGGCGATCACGTCCTTCGCCAAGTCCAGTCCGGAGCAGGCCATCTCGATGTCGACGGGGGCGGGCTTGCCGCGCATGACGAAGCTGTCCAGGCCGCAGCGGTGGATGGTGAGGAGGGGGAGGTATTTTTCGGCCGCCAGGAGCTCCCCGTACTTGCGGCCCTTCATGAACTGGACCATGCAGACCCGATAGCCGTGGCCGATCGCCCGCAGGGCCTGACCCAGGGCCGCCGTGGTCTTTCCCTTGCCGTTGCCGGTGATGACGATCACGAGACCGCGGCGTCCCGCGCTCCCGGCCTTGTCTTCGGTGCGTTCCTCCGGTTTCATTGCGCCGGCTCCTTGTCGCCGAAGCATTTCTTCAGGTACCGGGTGGCCACCTGCTCCGCGAGCGTGTAGGGATCGGACTCCTTTTTCAGAACCGCGTCCGCCATCTTCGTCATCTCGCCCGTTTCGACGAGCTCCCGGAGGACCGGCTCCAGGATCGAGGCGGTCAGCGATTCGTTGATCTCCAGAAGCGCCTTTCTCCGCAGGCGGTTCCCGATCAGGTCCGTGTCGATCAGGTGCCGGTAGTGTTCCCGGACCTTGTCGCTGAGCTCCTTGACGCCTTTCCGGAAGACCTCAGGCTCGAAGACGTTTTCCACCTTCACGACCGGCGGCCGCCAGCCGCCGGGGAAATCGCTGGCCATGGCGAGCATGAGCGTGATCTCGTTTTCCAGCTGGCGCGCCCCGGTCCTGTCCGCCTTGTTGATGACGAAGATGTCGGCGATCTCCATGATGCCCGCCTTGATCACCTGGATGTCGTCGCCCATCCCCGGGACCAGGATCACGATCACCGTGTGGGCGTGATTGATGATCTCGACCTCCTGCTGGCCCGTCCCGACGGTCTCGATGATGATCACGTCCTTCCCCATCGCATCCATCACATGGACGGCGTCGCCGACGGCCTTGGAGAGCCCGCCCAGGGCGCCGCGGGTGGCCAGGCTCCGGACGAAGACGCCCGGGTCTTCGGCATGCCGCTGCATGCGGATCCGGTCGCCGAGGATCGCCCCGCCGGTGAAGGGGCTTGTCGGATCCACGGCCAGGACGCCGACCGTCTTTCCCTCCTCGCGGAAGGCGCTGATCAGGGCGTCTGCAAGCGTGCTCTTGCCTGCGCCCGGCGCGCCGGTCAGGCCGATGATGTGCGCCTTGCCCGTGAAGGGGTAGATGTGCTTGAGTTCCGATTTCGCCGCGGGAAGCTGGTCCTCCAGCCCGCGGATCAGGCGGGAGGCAGCGCGGACGTCCCCCTCCCGGATCTTCTTTGCCTTGTCCATCTTGCCTTCCTTCATGTTTTGCTCTCCGCCGTCTTGCAGAAGTCGAAACCCCCGGCGTACGCAGGTGAAGCGATGCAATCGGCTGTCAGGGCGGGGCCGCCGCGGCCCGGAGTCCGTCCCGAGAACCGCCTCTACGCCCCGCCTTCGGCGGCGTCCTTTCGCTTCGTCGCCTCAGGCGCAACGTTGTCGCGCACCCAGGCGACGATGGAGTCGAGCGAGGCGCCCGGCGTGAAGATCGCCCGGATCCCCGCGTCGTAGAGTTGCTGAAAATCCCGATCCGGGATGATCCCGCCGCCGATCACCGGGATGTCGCCCGCTCCCTTCTCCCGCAGGAGCTCGACGACGCGGGGGAAGAGGTAGCTGTGGGCGCCGGACAGGCAGCTCAGCCCGACCAGATCCACGTCCTCCTGAACGGCGGCGGCGGCGATCTGCTCCGGGCTCTGGTGGCAACCCGTGTAGATCACCTCGAATCCCGCATCCCGGAAGCAGCGGGCGAGGACGCGGGCGCCCCGGTCGTGCCCGTCGAGCCCCGGCTTGGCGACCATGATGCGGATCTTGCGTTTAACGGTCATGCCTTTCCCTCATCAGAGGCTGCTCAAAAATGCCCGGATGCAAGGCCTCTGTTGCTTCGACAGGCTCGGCATGACAAACCGTGGAGTTTGTCCTGAGCTTGTCGAAGGATCGGACGGCGAGGGATGAAGAAAACGCCGCAGACGGGCGTTTTTCAGCAGCCTCCATAATTAATACAATCCCGGGTCCCGGTACTCCCCGTACACTTCGCGGTACACGTCGCAGATCTCGCCGAGCGTCGCCAGGTTCTTTACGGCCTCGATGCAGTGCGGCATCACGTTGTCGCCGCGCCGGCAGGCTTCCCGGAGATCGCCGAGACTCCGCGCGACGGTCCGGCTGTCCCGCCTCCTCCGCACATCCTGGAGGCGGGCGGCCTGGCTCCGCTCCACCGCCTCGTCGATCTCGAGGAAGGGGATTTCCTGCTTCTCTGCGGTGACGTACCTGTTTACACCTACCATGACCTTTTCACCAGCGTCCAATTGCTTCTGGAAACGGTAGGCCGCCTCCGAGATCTCCATCTGCGGGAACCCCTTGTCGATGGCGGCGAGCATCCCGCCCATGCCGTCGATCTTTCCGATGTAGTCCCAGGCCTTTTCCTCCATCTCGTTCGTCAGGGCCTCGACGAAGTAGGAACCGGCCAGGGGATCGATCGTGCCGGCGACGCCGGTCTCCTCGGCCAGGATCTGCTGGGTCCGCAGGGCGATTTCCACGGCATGCTCGGAGGGAAGGCAGAGGACCTCGTCGAGCGAGTTCGTGTGCAGGGACTGCGTGCCGCCCAGAACCGCGGAGAGCGCCTCGACGGTGGTGCGGACGACGTTGTTATAGGGCTGCTGGGCCGTCAGCGAGCAGCCCGCCGTCTGCGTGTGGAAGCGCATCCACCAGGAGCGCGGATTCTTCGCGCCGAATCGGTCCCTCATGATCCTGGCCCACATCCGCCGGGCGGCCCTCATCTTGCAGATTTCCTCGAAGAAATCGATATGGGCATTGAAGAAGAAGGACAGGCGCGGCGCGAAGTCGTCGATGTCGAGGCGCTTGCGCCGCACGACGTCCTCCACGTATTCGATCCCGTCCCGCAGCGTGAAGGCCAGTTCCTGGACGGCCGTGGAGCCCGCTTCGCGGATGTGGTAGCCGCTGATGCTGATCGTGTTCCAGCGGGGGACGAACTTCGTGCCGAACTCCACCGTGTCGCTGATCAGCTTCACCGAAGGCTCCGGCGGGCACATGAACGTCTTCTGCGCGATGAACTCCTTGAGCATGTCGTTCTG
>DAOSIS010000041.1:0-26472 GCA_035366835.1 Syntrophales bacterium
TTTGTTTACGATGTCCTGGCACATTTTCTTGTTAACGATGTCGTGGCACTCAACATTTACGTCCTGTAATATACTCTGGATATCAATCTACAGTGGCCTATTTTTGCTGTCAATGATTTCTTGCAGCACCGTACTTCTTGCATGAAGGTTCCCCGAAAACTGGAGCTCAAAAACCTTATTTTTCTTGTTTTCAGTCCCAAATGCCGTGGGGGCTCGAAGGATGCACGGAGATTTCGATTTCCTGAAAACCAGTCCATTTTCAACGCGACTACGACGGAAGTGCGGTACAAAGCGATTCCTTCAAAAAGTCAACCTGCCGGAGATCCTTCCAGGCCGGCTAACCCTGTTATTACTCCGGCAAGTAAACATATCAATGGTTGTCATGCCGGACTTGATAAGCCTGCCCCGGACTCGATCCGGGGGCATCCAGTCCTGTCCTGGATTCCCGCTGCAGTTTACCCTCGCGAAGGCGGGGGCGGGAATGACAGTATTGGCATCTTTTGTTGCCGGAGTAATAAACATGGCCCCTTGAACCAGCTCATCGGTTTCGATCATCGAAGCAATTGAAGGACAGGATTCTTTTGGGGCGTGGCGCAAATCGTATCTTTTATGCTTCGTCCGTTCATCCGATGCTACCGGTGTAGAAAAGATCCAGAAAGGTTTTACCAATGTCAGGATCGAACTGGGTTCCGAGGTTCCGTTTGATTTCCTCAGCAGCCTTCTCTTTGGGCAGTGGACCACGATAAGGCCTTGCCGTGGTCATGGCGTCGTATGTGTCAAGAATGGCAATCATCCTCGAAGGCAGGGGAATCGCATCGCCTTTCAAACCGTTTGGATACCCCCTGCCATCAAACCTCTCGTGGTGATGCCTGACATTGATCGCCACGTTCCTGAGTTTTTCAAGAGGTTCCAGAATGTGGAAACCAATTACCGGATGAGACTTCATGTGATCGAACTCATCGGGCTCCAGTCTTCCCGATTTGTTCAACACAGATTCTCGCATACCCACCTTGCCGATATCGTGAAGCTGCGCGGATAGTTCGATTTCTCTCATATTCGAGCCGATCCCCAAGTGGTGCTCGGCCAGAAGGATTGACGCCTCGGCAATGCGCATGGAATGCCCCTTGGTATAAGGATCTTTGGCTTCGAGGACATTGGTCAGCGTGGTCATTGAGGAAATGAAGAGGTTATGGACTTCATTGGATAGTCTGTCAACGGTTTCCTCCAACATCTTGGCGTGATCGGCCCTTTCCAGCTCGAGCTTTCTCCTCTCCGTAATGTCGCGCGATATAACGAGTGAACCGACTTTTCCCTCCTGGCCGTAGAGCAGGTGCGTGTAAGTGTTTTCATAATAGCGGGCTGCGATATGGTCGTAGACGACCCTCTGGAAGGGTTTCCCGGGTGAACTCTTTAGATGAGCCAGCGCCCTCCTGACTCTCTCATGCGATTTTTCGGGGTGACATGCAATGACGCTCTTGCCGAGTCGCTCCTTCGCGTTTATCCTTCTAATTTCTTCGGCTCTCCTGTTTATGAAAATTATCCGATCATCGCTGTCAACGATGACCACTCCTTCCGGCAGTTGTTCGAGGGCTGACCGGAAAACGCTGTCTTCATCCTCTGTCATTTTGCCCCCCCACCGCGATCATTGGAGATGGAATCCCGATAAGTCGTCCATGACTTATCGCTTTCAAACGGCTTCTTCCAATCTCCTATACAATTTATGGCTGATACCCACAATAGAATCACTATACGACTCTCGTGAATTGTGGCCGGCTTCGGGCCGGCCGTTGGAGCACCTATAGAGCCGCGACATTCATGAGAATATCCATTGACAATTTCCCTCCTTCAATTATAAGGATGACCATGATGTTTCGTCTCAGGAATATCCCGATTCAGCAGCGTCAGCGAATCCATGGTTCGTCCGGGAGCGGGTATTTCTAAGTTTATTTCCAAATAGCGAGAAACGGGCCCTGACGAATCAAGAATTCGCCGGGGCCTTTTTATCTTGGCGCTGAGGGGTCGTCTAACGGTAGGACGACAGGCTCTGGACCTGTATATTGAGGTTCGAATCCTCGCCCCTCAGCCATTGCAAAGTTCAGTGCGCTCGTCAGACGAAGGGAGTAACAAGAGACGAGTACGTCTTGCCCGTCGATCCCTTTAGCCATCCCCCATCTGCGATTTCACTTCCGGGTCGATATTCAGCGAATTCTTGGCGGGCCTGATGTCCCGCTTTCCGACACCGCCTCCATCCGAATCTGACGACATCTTTGTCTTGCTTCCATAAGAACGATACAAATTTGTTCGAACATTCTTGCCTCAATTTTCTCTCTGTCATGGCAATTAATCCAATAAAGCCAATCACATGTGGATTGTCCACAAGAGTGGCACGCCTGTTGCCCATAGAACTCGTCAAACGGAATCGGACGCGTCCCTTTTCCGCAAAGCTGGATCGCTGATCTCGGAACAAGGAGGATATGGTTATGAAGAAACATCTTGGTTTGACGAATTCCTTTGTGCTTGCTCTGTTCATGGTTGCGGTTCTTACGATTCCGGCTGCATCACTGCAGGCCGAAGAGGATAAACCAACCGGCGACGTTACGGCTGCCGTCTTGAGCCAGTACTTCTGGAGGGGCTATGAGCTGAGCCGGAACAGCGTCGTCGTCCAACCCTCGATCACCGTAGGCTACAAGGGCTTTTCGGCCAACCTCTGGGGCAATCTGGACACGAAGCCCTATTCCGCCGCCAACGTGTCATACCCGGGGACATGGAACGAAACGGATCTGACCCTCTCCTACAGCAAGACAATGGGACTTTTCAACGTGGGAGGCGGTTATATCTACTACAGCCTGGCCCCCCTGAACAGAGACGCCGCGGACCGAAACGATTCCCAGGAGATCTTTGCCACCGTTTCCCTCAATACCCTGTTGTCGCCGACGCTGACCGTCTACAAGGAAATCGATCATTACCGGAACTGGTATTTTCTGCTCGGGGTGTCTCACGTCTTCGAACTAAACAAGTCGGTCTCCCTGAAACTGGCGGCGACGGGCAGCTACCTGCTGAGCACCGATGCGGATACCTATCCGAAATACGACAGCAATGCTGTGGCTACGACCGACAAGTTCAGCAACTTCCACGACGGATCCGTGTCGGCGTGCCTGCCGATCAAGGCGACCGACAGGATAACGATAACGCCGACGATCTCCTACATCTTCCCTCTGAGCGGAGATGCGAAGGATGAAATGAAGGGACTGGGCCTGAAGGGGACCGCCCTGCCGTCCGAACGCGACAGTTCGTTCCTCGTGGGCGGGGTCCTGGCCAGCTTCAGTTTTTGAGAATTTCCCGGGGACAATCGAAAAGCCCGGATGTCGCTCTCCGGAGGACCTCAGGGAAAGAGGAGGAGGTAATTGACATGAAACGATTCATCGGCATTCTGATCATGATGACCTTTCTGTTTTGTGCTGCGGCGCCATCTCTTGCCGAAGAGAAGCCGGTACAGGCGGAGCCCGCAGCGGGTCAGACCGGCATCCTCGCGCCTGCCGCCGCGACCGCACCGTCTGCGTCCGCACCTGTAACGCAAAAAGCGCTGGACGACATGAAGGGCTCCATGCAGGTGGGAATCGATACGGGATGGGTCCTGTTCACCGCCTTTCTGGTCTTCTTCATGAATTTGGGTTTCGCCATGGTGGAGTCCGGTCTGTGCCGCGCGAAGAACACGGTCAACATTCTGGCGAAGAATTTCATCGTCTTCGCCATCGCCTCGGCGTCGTTCTGGTTCATCGGCTGGGGGCTGATGTTCGGCAACGGCAGCCCTTTCGCGGGACTGCAGGGTCTCTTCTTCGTCAGCGGCGCCGACAACAGCCCGGCGGTCGGTGAGGCGTATAAGGGCGTCTACGCGGCGATCAACTGGACCGGTGTCCCGCTCTGGGCCAAGTTCTTCTTCCAGCTTGTCTTTGCAGGGACGGCCGCTACGATCGTTTCCGGTGTCGTGGCTGAGCGCATCAAGTTCCATTCTTTCATTTTCTTCTCCTTCATCCTGGTGGGGATCATATATCCCATTACCGGCCACTGGATCTGGGGCGGCGGATTTCTCGCCTCGCTGGGGATGTTCGATTTTGCCGGATCGACGGTGGTTCATTCCGTAGGGGGATGGGCGGCCCTTGCCGGCGTTCTCCTGCTGGGGTCCCGCACGGGCAAGTACCGCGCCGACGGGTCCGTCAATCCGATTTTCGGCCATAACATGTCCCTGGTGACACTCGGCGGACTCATCCTGTGGTTCGGGTGGTTCGGATTCAACCCCGGCTCCACCATGGGCATAGGCGACGGAACCGCCATCGCGCACATCGCCGTGACAACCAACACTGCAGCGGCAATGGCCATTCTGAGTTCGACGCTGACCTCCTGGCTGATCCAGAAGAAGCCCGACCTCTCCATGATCGTCAACGGCGCGCTGGCGGGACTGGTTGCGATCACTGCACCCTGCGCCTTTGTCAGCGTCGGGTCATCGGCGGTCATCGGACTCATCGCCGGCGTACTCGTGGTCTTTGCGGTCCTGATGTTCGACAAACTGAAGATCGACGATCCGGTTGGCGCCCTCTCGGTACATCTGGTCAACGGCATTTTCGGCACCCTGGCCGTGGGTCTTTTCGCCCAGGACAAAATCACGGGGACGGCAACGGGAAACGGTCTCCTGTTCGGCGGCGGCTTGAAGCTTCTCGGAGCGCAGGCGGCGGGTGTCGTTGCGGTCGGAGCTTTCACCTTCATCGTCGCCCTTGCGGCATGGTACGTCATCAAAATGGCGGCGGGCCTCAGGGTATCGACCGAAGAGGAAATCGCGGGACTGGATCTCGGGGAGCACGGTGTGAAGGCTTACCCGGACTTCCAGGGCTTTCTGACGAAGTGATCGACTCATCGTCACGGTATGTCGATAAAAGGAGCACGGGATATGAAACTGATAATCGCTGTTGTGAAACCGGAGAAACTGACGGACGTCAAGCAGGCTCTGGTCAAGGCCAACGTGGGGAAGATGACCGTCTCCAGCGTGATCGGATGCGGCGCGCAGGGCGGATACACCGAGTCCTACCGGGGTGCTTTTACCGAGGTGAATCTCCTGGACAAGGTCCGATTCGAGATCGCGGTCAATGACAACTTCGTCCAACCGACGATCGATGCCATCATCCAGGGTGCTCGGACCGGGAAGATCGGCGACGGGAAGATCTTCATCGTCCCTCTGGAGGAATGCGTCATGGTGCGGACCGGCGAGACGGGTCCCAAGGCCATAGGATGAGAGAGGCCATGACGGCCGAGGGAACAAGCAGCGCCGTCAAGAGCTCAATTTTGCAATGACGACTGAGAGAGGGGGCGCCTTCGGCGCCCGGGCAACGGAAGGGTAAGTCACCTCCGGCACCTTCCTCCCGCCCTTCCGTTGCCTGCAGGTAATGCCTATCATTAAGGGTACGGATGATCACCACGGTCGAAGTGAGATCCTGGGAAGCGTATTGCTCGGCAGTCGATGAACTCCGGCAGGAGTACAACAGCGTTCCCGTCCTCTTTCGCGGGCAGTCAAATTCGAGCTGGGGTTTGCGAACAACCCTCGAAAGGTATTCCAAGTCATGCTGGACAGTCCGGCAGTATTGCAGCCTGGTCATCGATTGCATACGCGATGTGAGATCTTTTGCAGACTATCCGGACGATGTTCCGAGCCTGTCGGATATCGATCGGGAACTGAGTGAAAACATGAATCAGGTCCTGGTCCGCGTCCCTGCTTCCATATCGTTCTATTGGACTTTCTTGCGCCACTACGGTTTTCCTTCGCCTCTTTTGGACTGGACGGTGTCCCCGTACATTGCAGCCTTCTTTGCACTCTGTGAGGGTACGGACGCTGAAAGCGCGGCCGTCTTCGCCTTCATTGACGCGGTCGGCAGTGAGAAACACGCATGGCCGGGGAAACCGCAAATCACTGCAAAATGGCTCAACGTGCATCAGCACGCGAGACACAAACGCCAGCAGTCCTGTTACACCATTGCAACAGAGGCCGTGAAGCGCGATCACCGGTTCGCTCCGCATGAACACGTCTTTCGAGAAAACGAGAGCGGTCAGGATGTCCTCGTCAAGTATGCCATTCCGTCAGGCGAATCGACAAAGGCGCTGAAGTGGCTTGACGCGAAGGGCATCAACCACTACAGCCTCATGGCCGACAGGGAAGCCTATTTCAAGGCTCTTGCGCTCAAGAAGATCAGGTTTGAGGGTCTCTAGGGAGGCGTTGGAGCCGATCGCCAACGCTCCAGCTCAACTCCATAAACACATTTCTCTTTTGCCGGACTCGCGCCACCCGGAATTTCACGGAAGCTTCATAAGACCGTCATAAAATCTGTAACATTTGCCCCTATACTCCCGCCAAATTCAATCAAGGAGAAAAGCAATGAGAAAGTATCTTGGACGGTTGATCGTGGTCACGGCTTGCCTGCTGTTCATCTGCACCGGTGCGGCCAGTGCAGAGAGCATCGTGATCAAGGGATCTACGACGGTTTTGCCCATCATGCAGGCGGCCCTGGAGGCCTATATGAAGGCGAACCCGGGGGTGAACATTTCGCTTTCCGGAGGCGGCTCGGGGGAAGGGATCAAGGCCCTGATCGACAAGACGACCGACCTGGCCATGTCCTCGCGAGAGATCAAGAAGAATGAAGTGGATCTGGCCAAGTCCAAGGGCGTCACCCCCCTCGAACACGTCATCGCGATCGACGCCATCGTCCCGATCGTCCATCCCAGCAACAAGGTAAACAACTTGAGCATCGACCAGCTCAGTCAGATGTACCAGGGATCGATCCGGAACTGGAAGGAAGTCGGCGGAGACGATCTGGCCATCGTCGTCGTATCCAGGGACAGCAGCTCCGGCACGTTCGAGGCCTGGGGGCATCTGGTCCTGAACAATGCGAAGGTCACGCCGAGAGCGCAGCTCCAGGCCTCCAACGGCGCCGTGGTTCAGACGGTTTCCAAGAACAGGTACGCCATCGGCTACATCGGGCTCGGTTACGTGGACGCCTCGACGAAGGGCCTGAAGGTCAACGGCGTCGCGGCATCGGCGAAAACCGCCGTGGACAAGACCTATCCCGTAGCGAGGCCGCTTTACGTGTACACGGACGGGCAGCCTTCCGGAACCACCGCGAAATTCCTCCAGTTCATCCTCGGGGCGGAGGGACAAAAACTGGTCGCCAAGGAAGGCTTCGTACCTCTCCCAAAGTAAACACCATCCTCCATCGGTAAAGAACACTGCGGCGTCTCCCCTCTGGAGACGCCGCAGTGCGTGGTTCTGCCCACGGCGGCGGCGCCGGCGGAGAAAAGTCTGTTCGCGGAGCGGAACCGTGGCACAGAGGATGTCCGGCCAGCCTTTACGGTTTGGTTGTATAGTTGCGGCGGTCGAAGCTGTACTGGCTTTCGCCGGTATCCAGCGTCATCTTTTTGACCTTCTTTTTCAGCGACGCGGCCGCCTCGGAAAAAAAGGCGGGATGAGGCCGTTCCGGAAGCGTGCGGCTGTCGACGACCGCGAGGCTCAGCGTCACCAGGGGGATGCGGCAGCGTTCGCCCCGCCGGTCGACGATCTCCATCTGTCCAGTCGCCCGATGCTCCTGGTGGAAGAGATCGAGCTTCCGCGCGTCGAAGGAACGGCAGATTCTGGTGAGGGTTTCCTCCGCAACAATCCCATGACAGACGATGACGAAATCATCGCCGCCGATGTGTCCCAGTCGCGCATCGCATCCGCACGCAGCCGTTTCCTCCGCAAGGATCTTCGCCGTCAGGGTCAGCAATTGATCTCCCACGAGGAATCCGTAACTGTCGTTGAATTCCTTGAACCGGTCGAGGTCCGCGTAAACGATCGAATACGCGTCCTGCTTCATCGCTTCGTTGATCCAGATCCGGATGATTTCGTTCCCGGGCAGGTTTGTGAGCGGGTTGGCGTTCATGGCTCGCCGAATCTCCAATTCGGACGACTTGACGATGACCTGCTTCATGGTCACGGTGCCGATGAAGTCACCGCAGCCGTCGACGACGATGACCGGATCGTACAGATCGTCCTGGAATCGGTCCATGGCCAGCTTGGCGAGAAGGGTCAGCGAGACGGAGGCGTCGACGGTCAGTGCGTTCGGCTTGCAGACGAACTCGACGGCCTTTTTGCGGAAGAGCTGATATCCGAATTGGCCTCCCATCTGGCCGTAAAAGTGCTGTTTGGTGATCAATCCCCAGGGTCTTTTATCTTCCAGGATGACGACGTGCGTGAGATTGGGGGAGCGCTTGAAGACGGAGTTGAGATCTTCACACCGCATCGTGCCCCTCTGGATCGTGTAGGACTGCACGACGAGGCCGTTGAGATTCTCTTCGATTTCCACTTTGGGATAGTTGTATTTCTGGGCTTGCTCGCGGATCGTCTCGTTCGTCTCGGCCGACGGCCGGCAGGGGAACGGCTGAGGGCGGCCGAGGAGAAAGCCCTGAGCGTAGCGCACGCCGAGTTTCACGAGTGTTTCCAATTCCTCGACGGTTTCGACGCCTTCGGCGACGAGCCTGCTTTCGACACTCGATGCGAAGGAAACCATGGATTTGACGAGCTTCTGCTTGTAGGCGTAGCGGTGGATGTCGCGGACGAGCGCCATATCTAGCTTCATGTAATGGGGCGCGGAGGCCACGAGCGTGACCAGTCCCGAATAGCCGGAGCCGAAATCGTCCAGGGAGATCTTGAAGCCCTGTTCGACGTAGTGGGAGATGATCCTCTCGAACCGGGGGAGGTCCTGCGCCGCCCGTTCTTCGGTGATTTCAATGACGATCCTTCCCCGATCGATCCCATATTCGTCGAGTTTCTTTTGCGTGAAGCCCTCGATGAAGCGCGGATCGCCGAAAATTTCCGGACTGACGTTGATGCAGAAGTGATCGTTGACGAATTCCGGGGGGAGCGTCGAGATCCGGCGAAGGGCCGCCACGCGGCACGCCCGCTCCACATCCCAGGTGAGGCCGAGGGCCTTGGCCTGTTCAAACAGGATCTTCGGCGACTCGTAGGGCGGCGTCCCCCTGGAGAGGACTTCGTAGCAGACGACGCTGCACGTCAGCAGGTCGATGATCGGCTGAAAATGGGGGCGGATGTCGAGTCGGTCGAGGAAGGATTTCCTCTCTTCGTCCAAAAGCGCCGGAATGCGCGACACCTCCGGATTTACCCGGGAGTTCGTGGCGGTTTTCATTCGTAACAGCCTTCCGCCGGCCAGTCCTCGAATACGCTGCGATGGTGGACCGCACGGTCGGATTCCTCTTCGCGCTGCTGGCAGACCTTGCACAGGCGCCCCGCCGGCCTCAGCACCAGGCGCCTGTCCGGGATGTCGTCTCCGCAGGACTGGCAGATGCCGAACAGACCACGGTCGATGCGCTCGAGTGCCTGTTGAAGCTCCCGCAGGGTCCGCCCCCGTCGCTCCCGAATCGAAAGTTCCATATGGAGGTCCAGCTCCAGCGGAACGTCGTCCATGGGATCGGCCGATCCCGTGGACATCCTGCGGGCTTTCGCCGGGTCCTTCGATTCGACTTGTTCAATTTCGGCCATCTTCTGCACAATGACGTTTCGGAAATGGAGGATGCGCTTTTTCTTCATGCGGGAGTTCCTCCTTCCCGCCGGTCGCACCCGTCCGCCGGGGTGGCGTCCCCGGCGAAAGAGAATTCGTCCGCTTCGTTGGGAGCCCCCGACGAGCGGATCCGGTCCCGGCGGAGATGAAAAGAGACCCGCGCGCCCGTGACGTGGCTCCAGCCCGTGTACCGGAAGACGCCGGCACCGATCGCCAGCAGGAAGAGGATCGCCGCGGGCTGCCAGAGCTGCGCCAATCCGATCGCAGCCTCCGGGACCGCACTTTCCCCACGGAAAAGAAGCGTCAGGAGGGCACCGTACGGGATCGCGACGGCGGACAGGATCTGATAGGCGCTGAATGTTCGGGTTCCGCGGTCATCGGCGCGGAGAGCCTCGGATGTGATGCGCCATCCCTGGGTGATCAGAAGGGCGGCCAGGAAGGCGGCCGGAACATGCCCCGCAAGAAAGAGGAATGTCGCGACGATGCCCGTCAGCACGTTGACGAACGCCGTCAGCGCCTGCACGGGCAGCACCTCGACCCCTTCCAGGCGGCCTTCGTAGACGGCTTTTTTCGCGGCGCCGCGGAACACGAAACAACGTCCCGCGAAAATCCGCCGGAGGACCGTCGGGCACTGGTCGAGAGGTTTCCCGTAGCAGCAGCCGAAACTGATGCACGCCATCCGGCCGATTCCTTCTCCCACGGCGAAGGAAGTGGTCATGGCCGCGAGAACCGGAAGGAGGGGCGTTTCGGGACGGCCGCCCCATGTGTTGGCGACGACGACGATCCAGGGCGCTGCGAGCAATCCCGTGAAGGATGCGCCCGACACGGTCGCCGTGTCCTTCCGGCCCTCGACGAGGCGCGCGACGATCCTCGATGCGGGGACAGCGAGGGTCAGAACGGCACCGAGGACGAACAGCGTGTCGGTTAGAGCGATTCCGACGGAGCCGCACAATACGATCATCACCATGGAGCCCGCGACGACGGCGACGGCGTTGAAGAAGCCGTAATAGGTCACGTTGGTCCCCGTCCACGAGCCGTCGGCGTTTTTCCGCCCCGGCAGCACGGCGAGAAACTGCCGGTCCTCGCGCTGCAGTCTGCCGGTGCCCCAGATCAGCAGGGCGAGAAGCGTCAGGGAGAGGATGGCCACGAAGAGGCCGTTCATTGGAAGAAATCTCCTTTCTGCTCAATGTTCCGATAGGCCGTTCCGATGAGGGAGCGGACCTTGACGTCCGT
Organism: Syntrophales bacterium; assembly: GCA_035366835.1. GTDB lineage: Bacteria > Desulfobacterota > Syntrophia > Syntrophales > UBA6109 > UBA6109. Next base: position 10,827 of record DAOSIS010000041.1, read on the forward strand.
TTCCACCAGGGACTTCCCGAATCCCTCGCTGTAGAGGCTTTTCACGCCCGGCGCATGCATATTGGCGTACAGATCGTCGGCGAACCGCACCCTGCCCCTTTGAAACAGCAGGACGACCGTGCTGCTTCCGGGATAAAATACGCTTTTCGGGCGCCCCTTTTTCAGGAAGAGGCCGGAACCCACGGGTTGGGGGTTTTCGTAGCCCTTGTCGCTGTAGCATTGCCGGATGTCGCCGATCATGAGCGCGGCGATTTCGACCATGGCGACCTTTCCCGCCCCCGTCCCGCCGGGGACGTCGGTGTCCAGGATCGTGACGACCCGGAGGTTCTTCGAGTACGGCGTGACGAGGCTCAGAACCGCCTGGGGATGGCAGGAATGGTAGGAACCGAGGATCCGGTAAAAATCGATGACCTTGCCGGCGACAGGGGCGTGATTGTAGTGGTATTTGTCCATCGTCAGCCGGAAAATCGCGAAATCGCCGTCTTGAAAGGCACGGAGCCAGGTTCTCTTGTCCTTCCCCACCAACTCGACGGAATCGAAGAACTTGTCCTTGAGAAAAAGCATCGACGTATTCCGTAAGGATCCCAGCAGGATCCGGGAGTCTGAGGGCGAAACGACGGCGGCCGGATCGTTCGGCATGGGACGGCACTCCCAGTAGCGGATCTTGCGCAGGAAGATCTCCCTCAGTTTCTTCGTGTATCTTACATTGTGCAGGCATTCGCGCGGATCGATCCCGGACGCGTCCAAAAAGGCCCGGCTCCCGAAGGAGGAGGCGCCCCACTCGGTTTCCAAGTGGAGGAAGGAAAGGAGGCTCGTGACGCGGGCGTTGGCGAAGCAGCGGTACAGAAGGGACGGCTTTTCCCGGACCCGGCCGTAGAGAAACCGGAGCAGGTCGTTTCCCAGAAAGGATTCCGTGACTACCCTGCGTGTTTCGCGCTCAATATACTGATGCGTTCCGTCCGACGGAGGCGCATCCTCCGCGGACGATATCGACGTTGCGTTCAACATCATGGTACAGGCTCGCAATGGTGATTCGAAGAAGCGTTTTCAGGGCGTCCGCGTCGGCGACGCCCTCCGTGATCGATTGCCGCGCTTCCCGGAGATACCGGTGCGCCTCCCTTCCCCCCGTCGCCGATGAAAGCGCCTGCCGAAGGGACGGCCCGCCCTTTTCCGGGGGGGACGTCTCCATATCCCGCAGATCCTCTTCGAGAAGATCGAGCGCCTCCCGGATATGAAGGCGACGCAGATCACCGCGGTAGTATCGTTCCGCGGCCCCGTTGAATTCGGAGGCCGCGACATCCAAGGGAGAGCGGGCGCCGCACCGGTCGAGAATCGCCGCCGTCAATCGTCCGGCCGCCCCGCGTTCCGCGGGATATTCGACCCGCTCGCTGAGATCCGCCATCGTCTCCCGGAGATCCATCATCTCGATCAGCGCCGCCGCGTCCACGCGGAGCGTCCGGATCAGGGCGCGGCGGTATTCGTCGTGTCGAACCCGGATATAGCCCGGGTAGCGTCGGCTGTGGCGAATGCGGGCGGTCCTCTCGACGATGCCCCGGAGAAACCGGTTGCCCGTGTCGTTCCGGATGAAAAACGTGGGGAGCCCGATGGCGGCCCCGAACACAATCTGTCTCCGCTCGCTTTCGGAGGAGGGATCGTCGGGGATCATGTCGTGTTGGATTCGCCCTTCCGCAAGATACTGGAAAGAGAGGGCGAGAATGAGGTTCTGCAGGTCGACGGCCGGCGCCATGTCTCCCATCAGAGTCTCGAAGAGGCTGTAGTGCCGTCCCTCGAAACCGGAGAAACCCATCGCACGGCATTCCCGGAGCTTGATGAACAGGTACAGGGACATGCGGGCGTCGAAGACTCCCATTTCCGCGAGGTCGCGCTTCAGGCGGTCGTGGTTCCCGAGCTTTCCGTCCAAGGCGGGGCTCCGGTCCGTGCACAACAGGGCCATCAGATAGTCGATGATCCGGAAGTCCGGAACGAAATCCCCCTTCAGCCCGAAACCGAGGGCGATCAGGCGGTCCAGCCAGGGTGGCCCGAAGGGCGTCACCGGCTGTCCCAGCACCCGGATGGAGGCCTTCTTCTGCCATCGCCTCCAGAGCATGCGAAGGTGGGTGTAGTCGAGTTCGTGCGCGAGAAAGCCGAGCGCCCGCTCGGGATGAAAATCGTTGAAATCGAAACGGTACGGATCGGCGCTGTACGTCCCCACGAAGAGGGGCAGGAAATGCTCCGCCACCTTGATGACCAGATCGCCCATGTGTTTTTCCTGCGCCGCCTGTCGGGGGGACGAGGGATCGCCGAAGCGGCTCGTCAGGATCCTGCTGCCGAGACTGACGTGGACGCCGTTGTTGGCGAGGCTGATGTTCGAGGGGTTCGGAAGCACGACAAGGTTGTTGGCGATGATGCCGGCTTCGCGGAGTTTCGCCACGGCGTTGAGCTGGCTGCGGCTCAACACCCGGTGGCACAGGTGCATGTATTCGTGTTTCGCCTCGCCGTGCCGCCATCCGGACAGGCAGGGATTCATGAAAAGATCACGGTAGAAGGCGTCGGAAATGCAGTCGTTGAGCCACTTCTGGCGCAACGGCGGATGGGGGGAAAAGAAGAGCACCGCCTCCTGGCCGCTGTCTTTCAGGCCGAGGTTCGCGTTGGCGTGCATCAGCAGGAGCTGGCAAAGCAGGAACCGCTTGGAGGCTTCCCTGGCGGCGGCCTTCCCCATGCCCGTTTCGGGGCGGAGGGAAACGATGTGGAAGGAATCGGTCTCGGGAGAGGTGTTGTCGTTGAGGAAGTGGTCCATCCACACCCGGGCGCCGTCCCGGACGCTCCGGGGGAGCGAGGCCTCCCTGCCGAGCACATCGGCCAGGGAGAGCTTCAGGAGGTAGCTGACGGGGATGCGGACCGTCTCCTCTCCGTCGTGTTCGAACAGGAAGCGGTCGCGGTCCTGTCTCTCGCCGCCCGGGTTTTCCCTATCGGCCTGCAGATCTCTTCCCAGGACCCGCCGCGCGAAAGGACTCAGGAGGCGGGAAGGGAAACGGACGCAGCTGTTTTCCCAAAGGTTCTCGTCGTTCTGCTGCAGGTACCGCTCCAGCTGCGCGGCTGCCTTCGATTTCATTTCCCCGGAAGCGGCGCGGCGGCGCAGGTTGGCGAAGAAATTCGACGATTCGATGAGCCGCGGGAGATCGACGTCCTGCCTCCGTCCGGCCACGGCGGCCTGGAGTTCCATTTCGCTGCCCGCCGTCGCGTCCCCGGCGGAAAAAGGAAGGGCGTCGAAACGGATGCCGAACAGGCTGTAGACGCCCAGGCTTTCCATCATGGAGCGAAGATCCGGTTGCGCGGCCTGCGCCGGATCCGGCTGCCATTCCATCCGTCTGCCCGCGGGTGGCTGCTGTCTGCTCAAGGTCGATTCTCCTTTTCTCCTGCGGCAGCATACACCGTCCCCGTTGCGGCCCGATGAATGGGATATGAACCTTCTGTGAAATCTCAGCCGCGATTGCACCGGCGCCGCACCGCCCCGGGCACCGAGCCGGGGTGTCGGAGGTGTGAATCCTGCAGCGAGCGCATTCCCCGATGGCTTGCCTCGGGGGAAGCGAGCGGATGAAGAACAAGACATTTTCCTTGGGGATCGAAGATTCTCCGGAGCTTGCTCCGGGATCTTCAATCTCCCCCGGTCGCCTTGGCGGCGCTTACGATTCTTCTGCGGCGGCCGGTTCTTCCCCGGCGATCGAAAACGATTCGCGCGGTTCGAGTTCCTGTTCTTCCTTCCGCCATTTCAATTCGATGACGAGCTTTTCCTTGATGGTGTTCTTTTCCAGCTTGATCTCCGATTCTAGGTCGAGCGAAACCGGCTCCCCGGGCGACAGGGTGATCGACTCGCCCTTCTTCCGTATGACGACGGCGCCCCGTTTGAGAGCCGCCACCAGGTTTTCCAGATGCCGGACCACTTCAAGCAACCCCGCCGTTGTTTTTACCTTCAGATGTTTGCTGGCCATGTCGTTTCCCTCCTGAAGCGCCGGCGCCTTGGAGCCGGGCGCGTGATATTCTCCTCCCGAGTCCGCCTGTCGGCGGTTTTTGCCGCAGGACCGGCGGGTTCCGCTACTGCAGGCGGTTCTCGTACTCCTCGATCACCCGGATCCGGTCGAAGTCCCCCATTTTCAGGATCTTCCGGACGCCCATCTCCTGCCAGGCCGGCTGATAGCCGACTTCGCGGGCGATCTTGTCGGCGACGCCCGTTTCCGGGGCGAGGAATTTTTCGCTCATATGGGTGTCGTCCCCCATGAAGACGAGAAGCGGTCTCGATCGACGGCGCGTCTTGTTGCTGCGCACGACGACGTGGATGAGGAACTCCGTGAATTCCCTGGACTGGGGATTCCACACCTCGATTCCATCCACGTCGTACTCGGCCAGCAGGACCGGCCAGAACTGCTCGGGATGGGGCACGACGATTCCCGCGCCGACGGAACGCGCCTCCTCGATCGTTTCCTGGACGCTGTAGAAATAGTCCGGGCTGAAGCCGCGCTTCACGATCCGCTTCACCTCGAGGAGAAAAACGACGGCCTTGTCGATGACGGCCTCCGGATAAAACTCCCTCAGGTGCTCGAAGTAGTTCGTGACGAGCTTGTTCTTCAGGGGCTGCATGGGTGTCTCCGCGCTGTTCGCGTCGATGAGTTGTTGGATCTTCCGCGAATAGATTTGGACGAAACGGACGATGTCCCGCTCCACGCCGGTGGCCCGCACCGCCTTTTGGAGTCGCGCTTCGAATTTCGGATTGGTCACGGTTTCCAGATATTCGAAGAGTTGCCGCTGCCGGTACTGGTAGGTGTGGGCGATCATGGCCTTGAAGATGTGCGCCTGGTCCAGGCGTTCGGTTTTGATGTGGAACAGGAGCTGGATCTTCCGGTTGAATTCCTTGGCCTGGCAATCGACCTCGGTGCCGGCGTATCCGTTGCAGTGGAGAATCTCGTTGTGCTGGGTCGGGATGACGAGCGTCCGCTGGGCGTTGGGGAACATCTTGCGGATGCGCTCCCGCACCAGGTCCACGGGGACCATCTCTGGATGCCAGTGCACGGCCAGCACGGAGTCCTCCCGCTCGAAAATGTTCCGCGGATTGAGGATCCATTCGATCTGCTGGTCCGTCAACGCGACGCTGACGAGCTTCCGATAGACCGCGCCGTCCCAATCCGTGACTTCTTCGGCGTCCTCCCGTATCGCGACATCGGTTGTCGTTTTCATGGGTGTCCTTTTTCAGTGCTGTTTCAGTGCCGTGAAATCAGCCGAACGATATCAGAAACTCCCTCCCCCGTGTGTGAAGATTCGGCAACAAGATGATGACATCCGGATGAAGGGAGACCTTCAGGTCCGTTCCTGTCCATTCAGCGTCTCCCGGATCATGCCGGCGAGTTCTTCCATGACGTAGGGCTTCCTTATGATTCCCTGGATGCCCAGGGTCTTCGCCTTCTTCTCCATCATGCCGTCGCAGAAGCCGGTGCTGAGGAGGATCGGCATTTCCGGGCGGATCGAGAGGATCTCCCTCGCCAATTCGATGCCGGAGAGGGCCGGCATGGTGTGGTCGGTCACGATCAGATCGAAGACCGTCGGGCCGGACCGGAAAAGCCGGAGCGCCTCGCGGCCGCTCGTCGCGACGACCACGTCGTATCCGAGCATCTGCAGCATGTCGTCGGTCGTCTCCGCGACGGACCGCTCGTCGTCGACCAGCAGGATCTTCTCCCGGCTTCCGCCCTGCAGGACCGCGGGGTGGGGGTTCGACTCCCGAACGGCGGATGACGATCTCCGCGGCAGCAGCACCTCGAAGGTCGTCCCGATTCCCGGCTCGCTCTCCACGCGGATGGCGCCTTGGAGGCTCTTGACGATGCCTTGGACGATGGACAGCCCCATGCCCGTCCCTTCCCCCTCCTGTTTGGTCGTGAAGAACGGTTCGAAAATCTTTTCCATCGTCTGGTCGTCCATTCCGTGACCCGTATCCGTCACGGCCAGGCGGCAGTAAGAGCCGGCGGGGAGCCCCGCGGGGTGGAGCGTCCCCGACGCGTGGATTTCGGCGTTCCCCAGCGCGATCGTCAGACGGCCGCCCTTGTCCTTCAGGGCGTCGGAGGCGTTCGCGCACAGGTTCATGATGATTTGGTGGATCTGGGCGGCGTCCGCCGTCACGACGGCGTCGCAATCCGCGATGTCCAGCGACAGGTCGATGGTGGACGGAATGGAGGCGCGCAGGAGCTCGAAAATCTCTTCGACGCTCCGCCTCAGATCGACCGGAGTCGGCTGGATCTCCCGCTTCCGGCTGAAGGAAAGAATCTGGTTCACCAACTCCCGCGCGCGGCAGGCTGCGACCCGGATCTTGTCGATCCGTTCGCGGAACGACGCCTGCCCCTTGGCGAGCCGGAGGGAGATTTCCGCGTGGCCGATGATCGGCACGAGGATATTGTTGAAGTCGTGGGCGATGCCTCCGGCGAACCGGCCGATCGCCTCCATCTTCTGCGACTGCTGGAGTTGGTTTTCCAACTTCTTGCGTTCCGTGACGTCCAGGATCGAGACGATGGTCTGGCCCGCGGCGGGGACGGTACCGATCCGGATCAGGATGAATTTCAGGCGGTCCTGCCTGTTGCGGATCTTCGCTTCGAAGGAAAGGGGTTTTGCGGCCGGATGGGGCGCTTCGGCCGCCGGCAGCCCCAGCGGCTTCCGGTCTTCCCTTTGGAACAGCGCCTCCCAGGGACGGCCCTCCATCTCGGACCGCGAGCAGCCGGCCAGCACTTCCGCCTCCCCGTTGGCCATGACGACCTTTCCCCGCCGGTCGACGATGATCGTCGCCGTTCCCGTGTTCTCGAAGATGTGGCGGTACAGGGTCTCGCTCTCTTCGAGGGCGAGCTCCATGCGGCGCCGGGCGTCGAGCTCGTCTTGCAGCGCCCGGTACAACCGCGCGTTGTGGATCGCCAGCGCGGCCATTTCTCCGAAGCGCTTCAGCAGGTCGCCCGCGTCCGGATGAAACGGTGCATGGTCGTCGCGACCCAGGCCGATGACGCCGATTCTTCTGCCGGACACTTCCAGGGAGGTTGCCGCGGCGGCACGGAGCCGGTCGTACGGCGATGCGGCGAGACGGTGGGGCCAGGCGGCGTAATGATCGATTTTTTCGCTCCCGCCTGCGGAAAAAACCCTGCCCGCCAGGCCGCTCGCCGCTCCGATGACCGTTCCGACCTGCGCCTGAAACAGCCCGGCGGCCGCCTCCATTTTCAGGAGGCCGCTCTCGTCGTCCAACAGATACAGAAAACCGTGCCCGGTGCCCGAGAGATTCGCGGCGCGGCGGACGATATTCTCCAGGAGGTCGGCCAAGTCCAGCCGTCCCATCAGCTCCAGAGACGTGTCGTGAAGCGCGGAGAGGCATTCCTTCTGGTGGCGGAGAATCTCTTCCGCCTGGCGGCGTCCGGCGATTTCCGACTCCAACTCGCGATTTTTTTCGAGCAGTTCGAATGTCTTGTTCTTCACTCGCCAGCGAAAGAGGATCGTCAGGGAAGCCGAGGCAAAAAGCAGGAGGACCGCGACGAGGCTTCCCGCCTTCAGGCTGGCCGACAGGCGGGATTCTACGGGCGTGGCACCGACGGTTTCGAAGTACCGGTGATAGACGGACGTCCGGTCTTTCTTCATCCACGCCAGATGATAATCCAGTGCCGTGGAAATCGCGTCGCCGCGGGTTCGGGAAACGGCGAAGCGGTGCTCCACGGGGCAGAAGATGATGTCGGTCCTCTGCAACAGGGGATGGCGTCCCTCGTTCATCAGACCGTAGAGCCGGTCGATCACGCCGGCCTCGATCCACTGCTTTTCCAAGGCCGCGATGATCCCGCGGTAGTCGTTGAATTCGACGAGTCGTGCGGAGATGCCGAGGCTCTTCAGCATGGAGCGGAAATACGATGCAAAGGGATCGTCGCGAAGAATTCCCACGTCGAGTCCGGACAGCTCCAGCAGCGACTTCATCGTCTTTTTCTTCGACGTGTACACCTGCCCCCACGTCGATACGACCGTCTCCTGCGTGAGGCGACAGTGCTCGGGGGCGTCCCCCGTGTTGGCGACGGGCGCCAGGACGTCGAGGTCGCCTTTTTCCAGCCGTGCCATTCCGTCCTGCGGTTTCGTTACGACGACGGACAACTCCCACTTTTCCCGCTTCGCGATTTCTTCGAGCAGCTCCGTGAAAAGATTCCGGCCGTGGTCGGACGAATCGGAGTCCGACGTCTCCGCAGCGACGATGGCGGCCTGGATGCGCCTTTTGGGAGGGGTCGCATCCGAAAATCCCGCCACGAAAAGAACGACGCAGCACAGCCCGATCTGCAACGTCTTGCGTGCTCGCATAGGAATTCCGTTAAGGTTCCGCCTGGGGGATGAGGGGCGATCCTGCGAAGGTCATGGATCGGAGGATCTTCCGGCACTGAATCGAGACTGTTTCCGGCAGGGGGGCGTAGTGCAGGGGGGCGCATTCCCGCTGGCCTTCGTGGACGCACCACCACAGGAAGGACGCCAGGGCGCGCGCCTTCTCCTTCGTGCGACCCGAATAGCTTTGTTCCTGGTAGAAGATCAGGTAGGTGAACCCACTGATGGGATAGCCCTCGGGGGCCTCGGTATTGGTGATGGGGCGTCTCCAGTCGGCGGGCATGCTGACGGAGGCCGCCTCGGTGGCCGATTCTACCGTGGGCTTGACGAATCGATTCCCGGCGTTTTTCACCCGCACGACGGGCAGCCGGTTGCCCACGGCGTAGTTGAGCGATACGTACCCGATGGCGCCCGGTATCTTTTTCACCATCGAGGCGACGCCGGAATTGCCCCGGACGCCGAGACCGGTATTCCATGCCACGGTCTTCCCGACGCCCCGTTCCCGGTTCCAGTGGGGGCTGACCTTGGAAAGATAATCGGAGAGAATATAATTCGTTCCGCTGCCTTCGGCGCGATGAACGACCATGATCTCCAGGGAGGGAAGATCCACGGACGGATTCAACGCCCGGAGCCGGGGATGGTCCCACGAAGGGATCCGGCCGAGAAAGATGTCGGCCAGCAAATCCGGCGTCAGACGCAGGTCGGGATCGCCTTCCAGGTTGTAGATGACGGCTACGGCCCCCACACAGGTGGGCAGGTGCAGGATCGGTGCGGCGGCCTCCTGCATCTCCCGGTCGGACAGGGAGACGTCCGTCGCACCGAAGTCGATTTTCCGCTGCAGCAGATCCTGAATTCCGTCGGCGGAACCGGTTCCCCTGTAGGTGACACGGACGGGCGCCTTTTGGGAGTAGGAATGAATCCATCTTTCGTATAAAGGATGCGGGAACGTGGCTCCCGCTCCGGACAGGATGGGCTGCGCCTTCGCCGGTGCAGCCGCTGACGCCAGCCAGATCAGGCCCGCGAACAGGCAAAGGGACGGCAGGACGGTCGATTTCATGGCCGAACCGTACAGAAGAAGTGTGTATGCAGGATGACCGTTTTGTGAAAAAATCGTGAAGAAGGAGGCCGTTCCGGCGGTATTCATGCGATGTTCACGGCCCTGTCATCAAATTGTAACGATCGTTCTGTAGGCTGTCCCAGCAAAAATTCTTCCACCATCGAAAGGGAGGGTACCATGAAGAAAAACTGGAAAATGATGCTGCTGGGCGTCTTGGGGTGTTTTCTGCTTGCGGCCGGTTCCGCGGCGGCCGCGGAGAGCATCGTGATCAAGGGATCTACGACGGTTTTGCCCATCATGCAGGCGGCCCTGGAGGCCTATATGAAGGCGAACCCGGGGGTGAACATTTCGCTTTCCGGAGGCGGCTCGGGGGAAGGGATCAAGGCCCTGATCGACAAGACGACCGACCTGGCCATGTCCTCGCGAGAGATCAAGAAGAATGAAGTGGATCTGGCCAAGTCCAAGGGCGTCACCCCCCTCGAACACGTCATCGCGATCGACGCCATCGTCCCGATCGTCCATCCCAGCAACAAGGTAAACAACTTGAGCATCGACCAGCTCAGTCAGATGTACCAGGGATCGATCCGGAACTGGAAGGAAGTCGGCGGAGACGATCTGGCCATCGTCGTCGTATCCAGGGACAGCAGCTCCGGCACGTTCGAGGCCTGGGGGCATCTGGTCCTGAACAATGCGAAGGTCACGCCGAGAGCGCAGCTCCAGGCCTCCAACGGCGCCGTGGTTCAGACGGTTTCCAAGAACAGGTACGCCATCGGCTACATCGGGCTCGGTTACGTGGACGCCTCGACGAAGGGCCTGAAGGTCAACGGCGTCGCGGCATCGGCGAAAACCGCCGTGGACAAGACCTATCCCGTAGCGAGGCCGCTTTACGTGTACACGGACGGGCAGCCTTCCGGAACCACCGCGAAATTCCTCCAGTTCATCCTCGGGGCGGAGGGACAAAAACTGGTCGCCAAGGAAGGCTTCGTACCCCTTCCAAAGTAAGAGGCACCAAGCAAGGAAACAGCGAAGACAGAAGCGCGGCTGCCCTTTCCGACAGCGGCATAGGGTGCCGCCTTCTCCATTCCAGAAGGAGTATTCAAGGATGACAAGACGGCAGAAGGAAGATGCCATCAAGAAGCTTCTCGGCATCATTGCATCGCTCTCCATCGTGGCTCTTGCTTTGATTGTCCTGTTCCTGTTCCGGGAGGGCTTGCCCATCTTCGAAAAGGTGTCGCTGAAAGGATTTCTTCTGGGGAGCGAATGGTATCCGACCTACGATCCGCCGTCTTTCGGCATCTTTCCCCTGATCGTAGCGTCCGTCATCGTAACTTGCCTCTCCTGTCTCATTGCCGTTCCGCTGGGAGTTCTCTCTGCCGTGTACATCGCGGAAATCGCGGGTCCGCGCCTCCGGGAGATGCTGAAGGCGGTGATCGAGCTCATGGCGGGGCTGCCGTCGGTCGTACTCGGCTTTTTCGGAATGGTCGTCCTGGCACCCTGGCTCCAAGAGACATTCAACCTGCCCACGGGCCTGAACATCGTCAACGCATCCCTCATCCTGGCCATCATGGCCGTTCCCACCGTTTGCAGCATTTCGGAGGACGCCCTGTACGCCGTTCCCCGCGAGTTCCGGGAGGCCTCCCACGCCCTCGGGGCGACCAAGGGTGAAACGATCCTCGGCGTGGTCATCCCCGCGGCGCTCTCGGGCATCTGCACGGCGGTCATCCTCGGGATGGCCAGGGCCATGGGCGAGACGATGGTCGTGCTCATGACGGCGGGCGGCGCGGCTGCCGTTCCGGAAAGCATCTTCGATTCGGTGCGGCCGATGACGGCAAGCATTGCGGCGGAGATGGGAGAGGCGCCCTTCGGCGGAGATCATTACCATGCGCTCTTCGCCACGGGCATCGTCCTTTTCTTCATCACGCTGGCCTTCAACGTCCTGGCCAATCACCTGTCGCATCGGTTCAAGGAAACAGGGTCCGCGACGCTGTAGCTGTAGATGCGGCGCCCTGCGAAGGAGGAATGCGGGTGTTTGAAGAGCGAAGGAACGTCAAAACGAAGCGTTTGTGGAAGGAGCGGATCTTTTTCACCGTGAACCGCCTGTCCGCCCTGATCATTGTCCTGGCGCTGGGCGGGATCGTCACCTTCATAGCGAAAAACGGTCTTTCCGCCCTCAGCTGGGATTTTCTCACTCTCCCGCCGACCGATTCCATGACCAAGGGCGGCATCATGCCCGCGATCCTGGGGACGCTGTACCTGACGATCGGCAGCATGATCGTTGCCATGCCCGTCGGAGTGATTGCGGCGGTGTACCTGAGCGAATACGCCAGGCAGGGCCGTCTGCTGCGCCTGATCCGCGTCGGAATCCACTGCCTGGCAGGCGTTCCCTCCGTCGTCTTTGGGCTTTTCGGCCTGGCCCTGTTCGTCGTCTTCTTCGGCTTCGGCTCCTCCATCCTCTCCGGTTCACTGACCCTCGGCGTCCTGGTCCTCCCGTCGATCATCGCCGCGACGGAGGAGGCGTTGCGGGCCGTACCGCAGACGGTCCGGGAGGCATCGCTGGCGCTGGGCGTCTCCAAATGGGAGACGACGCTGCGGGTGGTCCTGCCCGCGGCGGCGCCGGGAATCCTGACCGCGCTGATCCTGGGCATCGGCCGCTCTGCGGGCGAGACGGCCCCCATCATGTTCACGGCAGCGGCGTTCTTTTCGGCAAAGCTGCCCGGTTCCATCTTTGACGAGGTCATGGCGCTCCCCTATCACATCTACGTCCTGGCGACGGCCGGGACGCACATCGAGCAGACCCGGCCGATCCAGTACGGGACGGCCTTGGTGCTTCTCATGCTCGTTTTGGGCGTCAATCTCGCTGCCATTTTGCTGAGAAGTTCCATCCGGAGGAAAAAAACGTGGTAAACAGGGAAGCGATCATCCGACTCGAGAACGTCTATTTCTTTTACGAACGGTTCTGCGCGCTCGCCGGCGTCAGTATGGATTTCGGCGCGAACCGAATCACGGCGCTGATCGGCCCGTCCGGCTGCGGGAAATCGACACTGCTGCGCCTGCTGAACCGCATGAACGATCTGATCGACGGGACGCGCGTCGAAGGAAGGGTGTTTTTTGAGGAGCAGGATATCTACGCCGCCGACGCGGACCCCGTGGAGATCCGCCGCAGGATCGGGATGGTGTTCCAGAAGCCGAATCCCTTTCCGAAGACGATCTACAAGAACCTCGTTTACGCCCCGAAGCTCGTCGGCATATCGAAGAAAAGCGAGTTGGACGACCTCGTCGAAAGCAGCCTGCGGCAGGCGGCCCTCTGGGAGGAGGTAAAAGACATCCTGCACCGGTCGGCCATGACCCTCTCCGGAGGTCAGCAGCAGCGGCTGTGCATCGCCCGGGCGCTCGCCATGAAACCGGATGTCATCCTCATGGACGAGCCGACGTCGGCGCTGGATCCCATTTCGACGGCCAAGATCGAAGAGCTGATGGACGAGCTGAAAAAGCGGTACACCATCATCATCGTGACGCACAACATGCAGCAGGCGGCGCGCATCTCCGACAAGACGGCCTTTTTTTATTTGGGCCGTATGATAGAATACACCGACACATCGAGAATCTTTACGAATCCATCTGAAAAACAAACGGAGGACTACATCACGGGTCGTTTCGGATAAGGGTTCCACGGGTCGAACGGGGCGACGGAGACGGTGTCCGGAAGTGACCCCAGGGGAGAAACAGCATGGAAAAGAAGCACACGAGCAGTTCGTATGAGCAGGAGCTTCAGGAGGTCAAAGAAGGCCTTCTGCAGTCGGGCGCCCTGGTTGAAGAGGCGATCGGAAAGGCTGTGAAGTCTCTGGTCGACGGCGATACGGAACTTGCTCACGCCGTCATCTCCGGAGACAGGCGGGTCGACGAAATCGACATCGACATCGAGGAACGCTGCATCCGCCTGCTGGCGCTTCGCCAGCCAGCCGCAACCGACCTGAGGTTCATCGCGACGGCGATCAAGGTCAACGGTCATCTGGAGCGGATCGGCGACATGGCGGTCAACATCGCCGAGCGTGTCGTCCTCTTGAACGATCTGCCCAGGATCAAGCCTTACGTGGATATTCCGCGGATGGCGGACATTGCGCGCAAGATGATTCGGGACAGCCTGGACGCCCTGGTCAGGCAGGATCTCGATCTGGCCAACCGCGTGCGCCGGGAGGATGAGAAGGTCGACCAGCTCGAGGATCAGATCACACGCGAATTGATCACCTTCATGATGGAGGACCCACGCCGCATCCATCCAGCGCTTCTGATCATGCAGGTTGCCAAGAACATCGAGAGGATTTCGGACCACGCCGAGGGAATCGCGCACATGGTCGTATTCCTGATTACGGGACGGATTGTCCGTCATGCGCGATCCATGGGAGAGGAAGCGCCTTGAGAGAGTGCGGCAATCAGTGAAACAAACGTCGTGAACAGTAGGCTTTTCCTGAAAATCTTCGGTTGCTGTTTTACGGTGGCTGCCCTGGCCGTCCTCGTCGCGGCCGTGTTCCTGTCGCGACAGATGTCGGCCGATGTCGCGAGGCGGACGCGCGTCGATATGAAGGCGCAGGGGCAGACCCTCGCACTTCTGGGACGCGATACGATCGCGACGCAGATCTCCTCGATTGCGAAGCGGACGGACCTGCGCATCACGCTTATCGATCTCAGCGGCAACGTAACGGCCGACAGCGATGACGACCTCGCCGGACTCGACAACCACCTCAACCGTCCCGAGATCCAGCAGGCCCGCCTGCGTGGTCTGGGAGAATCCATCCGCTACAGTCGCAGCCTGAAGAAAGACATGCTGTATGTGGCGCTGCCGATCGAGGGGGCATATCTGCGATTGGCGAAACCGCTCGGTGAGATGGACGAAGAGGTACGGAGCCTGCACAGGTTCGTATTCCGGCTTTCGGCGATCGTCCTCCTGTTCTCTCTCGCGCTGGCGGCCTATTTCTCATGGTCCCTGGTCCGGCCGATCCGCGCCGCAAAGAGATACCTCGAACAGGTCCGCAGCGGAGAAAGGCCGAACCCGCCTTCCGCGAGAGCCACGGACGAAATCGGCGAACTTGTGGAGCACATCAACGGTGTCGTGAACGAGCTTTACGGAAGGATGCGCGCCGCCCAAGAGGAGAGGCAGAAGCTGGAGGCGGTATTCTCGGGTATGGCCGAAGGGATCGTCGTCCTGGACGAAAATCATCGCATCGAGATCATGAACCGCCGCATGGAGGAAATGCTGCTTGACAGGAGGCCATCCGAAGTGCAAGGGCGGACCCTCCTGGAGATCTTCCACAGCAGCGCGCTTCAGGATGCATTCCGGCGCCTCCAAGACCGGAGGGAACCGGTTACCGCCGAATTCACCCTCGAAAGGGATCCCCCGCTGATCCTCGAGGCCAGAATGATCCCTCTCGCAGGCACCGAAGCAGGAGGGAAACGGACCGTCATCGTATTCCAAGACCTGTCTCATATAAAAAAACTTGAACGGATGCGGATCGACTTTGTCGCGAACGTGACCCACGAGATCAGGACACCGCTCACGGCCATTATCGGCTTCGTCGAGACGTTGCAGTCCGGCGCTGTCGCCAATGAGGAAACGGCCCGGAAGTTTCTGTCAACGATCCAGGACAATGCCCAGCGCCTGAACCGTCTCGTGGAGGACCTTCTGACCCTCTCGCGCTTCGAGCTGAGGGAGGGTACTCTGCATCTGGAGAATCTCTTCTTGGCCGAGGTTCTCGACAAGGTCCTTGCCGTCGTCGGAGCAAAAGCAGGCGAAAAGGACATAAAAGTCGTCAAAGAAATCCCGGAAGCGACGCCGCCGATCCTGGCCGACCGGGATCGATTTGCGCAGATTCTGCTCAACATACTCGACAACGCCGTCAAGTTCACGCCGAACGGAGGGAGGGTTACGGTCGCGGCTTCGTCGGAGGAGCCGGGCTTCCTGACCATCCGGATCTCCGATACAGGCATCGGCATCCCGAAGGGTGAGCTGCCCCGGTTGGGAGAACGTTTCTACCGTGTGGACAAGGCGCGTTCGCGGGAACTCGGCGGCACCGGCCTGGGACTGTCCATCGTCAAGCATCTGATGAGGGCGCATCAAGGACGGATGGACATCGACAGCGTCCTGGGCCATGGAACGACCGTCTCCCTGCGCTTTCCGGTTGCCAAGGAAACTCGGTGATTGACAAAACCGACAGATCATGATGCTAC
>DAOSIS010000042.1:0-23714 GCA_035366835.1 Syntrophales bacterium
GCCGCATCATACCTTATCTGAGAGCAATTCCAAGACGGGTTCTTCGGACGGATACGAAAAGACGGCTGTCACGCGGGACCCCGATCGCGCGGCCGTCCTGCGCGCTGCTGGCTGAAATCCCTACGGTCCTTTCCGCAGCGACATCGCATCCCTGAGGTTGGCCTGCGCCGTCGGGTAATCCGGCTGGATGCGGAGCGCCTCCCGGAAGTGCGCGATGGCCTCGTCGACGTTTCCCTGCAGCAGGAGGGCGCTGCCCAGGTTGTTGTGGAGCTGCGCCCATCCCGGCCGCTTCCGCAGCGCCTCCCGGAAATGCGCCATTGCCTCGGCGTGCTTACCCTGGGAGCCGAGGATGCTTCCCAGGTTGTAGCGGGCCTCGGCAAAATCGGGCTTCAGGTCCAGCGCCGTCCGGATCTCGCGGATCGCCTCGTCGATCTTTCCCTGCTCGAAATACGCCTTCCCCAGATTGTTGCGGAAGATCTCGTCGCGCGGATTGAAGCGGACGGCATCGAGATAATGGGCAACCGCCTCGTCGGTCCTGCCGCGGTCGGCAAGAATATTCCCCAGATGGTCGTGGGCCTTCGCGTTGGCGGGATTGATGCGGATCGCCTCGCTGAAATGGGCCAGCGCCCCTTCCGTGTCGCCGGTCCTGCGCAGGGCGGACCCCATCAGGTCATGGGCGGTGCTGTTGTCGCTCGTGACGGCAAGGGTATGGCGAAACAGGGAAACGCCGTTCTGCCAGTGGGAAAGCTGGCTCCACGTAACGGCCATGAGGGCCGCAATCGCGGCCCCGGCCGCCACGGCAAGAATCGGTTCCTTTCCGCGTACCCGTTTCAGCAGTTCCGGCGCGCCCCAGGCGATCATGATGAAGAGCCCGACGAGCGGCACATAGGTGTACCGATCCGCCATCGCCTGCGAACCCACGGCAACGATCCCGATGACGGGGACGAGCGTGCCGAGATACCAGAGCCACCCGACGATCAGCCAGGGGAACCGTCCGGCGCTCCTCGCCGCGGCCCAGGTGATGCCGATCAGAAGCAGGGCGGCCCCGATGACGAGCCAGAGCGGCAGGACTTTCGGATAGGGATAGAAAACGGCGAGGTGGTCCGGCCAGATCATCTTGCCCATGTAGCGCGCGTAGGACAGAAGGGAATTGGCGATGCGGAAGCCCAGCGGCATCGCCTCCAGCGACGACACGGAGCCTTCGCCGTGCTGGGTGACGAAGGTGATGACACTGAAGAGGGCCGACAATGCGAAGAGCGGGATCTTTTCGAGCACGAAGCCGCGAATACGCGGCCACGGCAAGGCAAGGGGCAGGGACGCCTCGACGGACGGGGCGGCTGCCCTGCGGGGTCTCGCGACCTTCGACTTCCGCTTTCCCGGTGTGGCCGGCCGACCGGCGGGTTCCCGGCTCACGCCCGCTTGTCCCGGCGGCTGTAGCCTGCCGAGGGGCCAGAAGTCCAGGAGCAGAAGCAGGAAGGGGAGGGTGACCAGCATGGGCTTTGCCATCAGGCCGAGAAGGAACAGGATGACGACGCAGCCGTACCGGGGCAGCCGGGGCTTCTCCACGTAAAGGACGTAAGCTCCGATCGTGAGGATCAGGAAGAACGTGCTCAGGACGTCCTTGCGCTCCGAGATCCAGGCAACGGATTCGACATGCAGCGGGTGAAGGGCGAAAAGGGCGGCCGCGAAGGCGCTTTGCCAGGGGGCCTTTGTCATCCGCAGGAGCAGCAGAAAAAGCAGCAGGGTGTTGGCGATGTGGAAGAGGAGATTTCCGAAATGATGTCCCGCCGGGTTCAGTCCGAAGATCTGGATGTCCAGCATGTGCGAGAGCCACGTCAGCGGATGCCAGTTGCCGATGTAGACGGTCGTGAAGGACCAGCGGACGCCGTCCGCGGTCAGCCCGTTCTGCACGATGTCGTTTTCGGTCACGTAGGCGGGGTCGTCGTAGTTGACGAAATCGAGAGAGATCGCCTGCCAGTATGCAGCGGCCGTCAGCAGCAGCAGCGAAACCACAATCCAGAGCTTCTTCGCCTTCAGAGACAATCCCGATCTCCTCGTTCTTCCCCAGGGGAGGTTTCCGCGGCGGCGGGCCTTTCCCCAAGGCCGTCGTGAAATCCGGATCTCCCTATATCTCAAAACCCCGCAAAAGACGATAGGACGGGAAGGGATGGGGAAAACAGGCCATCCATTTGCGCGGCCCGTCTAAGACATCTCGGACATGAAAATCAGGGGCATCCCGATGGTGGAGATACTTCAACAAAAATATATTGAACACAAACGCGGCATTCAGGCAATAGGAGACGAGCATCGTGGCATACCGGAAGCAATGGACCTTCCTGCTGATCCTGATTCTCTTCCTTTCCGTTTTCTCGGGAGGCTATCACCACCGCTGCGATTACTATTCCCATGCCTGCTCTATCTGCATCCATGGAGGGACCCATCCGGATCTCTTCCTGGCGCCGGCAGTCGCCGCGGACGATATCCAGCCGCTGGCTGTCGTGTCACATCTTGTCCCGTCTGCGGAGAACATCCCCAATCCCTCCCTATGGCGTGCACCCCTGAGCGGGCGCGCCCCGCCAAGCGTTTCGTAAAAGGATTTGTTCACAAGTCGTGAACAAGGACGTCCCGGCCGGGAAAGCCGAAACCAATCATCCATCGGCGGAGCATTTCCCGATCACATGCCGTTCCGGAAAAATGTCGAGGGTCCCATGAAGAAGCGGATGATCATTCTGTTCGTTGTGATCGTCCTCGCGGGTTGCGGCACGGGCCGCGACGGAAATCCGAAAGCCGTTCCTGAGTCGTTCAAGGTCGGCGAATCGGTATACGTCTGCGGCTGTCCCATGATGTGCTGCAATTCCGTCTCCAGGGAACCCGGACGGTGCGCCTGCAACGTTCCGCTGCGCAAAGGGAACGTCTCGCGGATCCGGGAAGGCGCGGTCTTCGTCAAGATCGACGACGGTCGGGAAAAACGCTTTTTCATCACCAACCGCTGACATGGAATTACGGAGGCTCGACCTTTTCGGACATCGGGTCGCGTCGCTGGATCGGCGAGACGGATCGCAAGGATAAGAAGGGAATCCGCTGAAGCGGAGCGCCCTCTTTCATATAGAAGAAGACTTCTATCGTCACGGCCGCAGGACAATGCCGGTGATTCGGCAGCGCCCTGCCGCGTGACGCCTTCCGCCCCGACCTGCGCTGAAACCAGCCGAACACCCCCCCCTTCTCCGGGAATCGTCCAGCCGCGTTGCCCTGCGATGGAGGTGCTGCTCATGAGAATACGATGGCGCTTGCTGCTCGCGATAATGCTGCTCGTTTGCGCGGATGCATACGCGGAACAGCCGAAGGAAAGGAAGATGGATCTTGACGATGTGGTTGTCACCGCGACGAGGACGGAACGGGCCACGGAGGAAATCCCGGCGGGGGTCAGCGTGGTGACCAAGGAGGATATCAAAGACACGAGGATGTTCGGCCTGAAGGAGGCCCTCTCGGGGATTCCGGGGGTGCAATCGGAATCCAAGAACGGGGGATACGATACCCGCCTGATCATCCGGGGCGCGGGCCTGAAGGCGAGGTACGGGGTGAGGGAGATCATGATCCTCCTCGACGGCGTGCCCATCACCGACCCGGACGGCATGTCGCGCCTGGATTTCGTCGATTCCGAAATGGTGGAGAGGATCGATGTGGTGAAGGGGCCGAACTCGACCCTCTACGGGGCGAACGCGGCGGGTGGTGTCGTGAACATCATTTCGAAAAACCTCTTCGAAGAGACCAAGAGCGTGAAGGCCGGGTACGGGAGCTACAACACCCAGTCGTACAACGGCGTCTACGGGACGCATTTTGGCGACACGTACGTCTCCGTTTCCGGCAGCAGACGATCAACCGATTCCTGGCGGGAATGGAACACCTTCAGCACCAATCAGGGAGGTTTCAAGGTCGGGCATCTGTTCAGCGACAAAGCCTCTTTGGAGGCGAACGTCTCGATGACGAAGGCGAACCTGCAGCTGCCGGGAACGCTCACGAAGACCCAGTTTGAAAACGACATCCGCCAGCTCACATCCGAACAGTGGAGAAACATGGGACGGTACAGCGACATCCTCTACACGAGCCTCAAGGGCGACAAGGAGATCGGCAACGTCAAGCTCAAGCCGCTGGCCTATTTCCAGAAATGGTCGCACTACCATCCGGTGACGGGCCTGATCAACGACGGCGGCGCCGACGTGTACGGGGCGGACATGCAGGCCGATGTCACACACGCGATTGCGGGGATGAACGGCACCGCCACGTTCGGCGTTGCAGGGCAGATCGACAAGAGCGACGGGGACAAGTACACCTACCGGGACTTCGTGACCGGACCGGGGGGAAGGCTGGCGTATACCACATCCGACCGAAAGGGCGATCTCGCGGAGCAGGCAGAGGACACGATCGGCAAATGGGGCGTTTATCTGCAGGAGTCCCTGCGGCCGTCGGACAAGTGGATTGTGGATGTCGGCGCAAGGTACGATCGGGTGTCCTTCGATCTCAAGACCGAGCAGTTCCGGGAATTCAATTATGCGACGGCCCGGTACGTGGTCAACCGGGCGACGATATCGAGAAAGACGACCTTCGAGCGCGTGAGCCCCAGGATCGGCGTGGTGTACAAGCTGAACCCCGCCGTCAATCTCTACGGCAACATCTCCACCGGCTTCCAGACGCCCCAGACGGGGGAACTGAGCCTCAATCCGGAACTCGTGCCCTCCAAGACGACCAACTACGAAACCGGCTTCAAAGTCCGAAGCGAGAAGGGCCACAGCATCGACCTGTCGCTGTTCTATATCACCGTCAAGGACGACATCGTCCAGACCATGCTGCCGAACAACGAATCGTCTTACGCCAACGCCGGCGAGACGGAGAAGAAGGGAGTCGAATTGTCGGCGAAGATGCAGGTGCTCAAAGATCTCTACCTCGGAGCGGCGTATGCCTACAGCGACTTCACCTTCACCGAATTCAACGAGGTCATCGGTGGAACGAACTTCCGGAGGGACGGCAACCGGCTTCCCTACGTCCCCATGCACCAGTACACCTTGTTTGCGTCCTACAAACATTCCTCCGGGTTGCGGTTCAAGGTCGAGACGAACACCTGGGGTTCCTATGAGGTCGACAACGCGAACTCCGAAACCTACAAGGGCTACGAGTTCATCACGAACGCCCTCGTCGGGTACGAGAGGAACGGATTGGATATCTCTTTTGACGTCTACAATATCTTCGATACGCGGCATGCCATCGAGGTGACCAAGGATTCGGGAGGGGCGGCAAAATACAGGCCCGGCACCCCGTGGACGTGGATGGCGAAAGTCGCCTACAAATTCTAGGGAGGCGCCATGAAAGCGAAAAGCATCCTCTTTTTTCTGCTTGCCGTCGCGGCGTCCTTCTTCGCGGCCTCCTACCGGTGGGGAGACTCCGCCCATTCCATCGGCCTCATCAAGGCGTCGGGCGGCACGGCGAGGCACGCCTCGGTCCTGGCGAGCGGAGAGGGCACCTACACGCTGATTGCCACGGCGGCGGTCATCCCGCCGTACCGGGGAGATGCCAGAGTTGTCCTGGAAGGCGAGCCGCGGATCGATCATGCGATCTATCTGTCGGGTCCGGTTGTGGACCTGGGCCTGCGCCGCAATCCCAAACTGAGAGACAATGTCATCCACGGCCTTCAGCCGCGGGACAGGATCGCCCTGTGGGTGGTGATGAAGCCCCCCATGACGGATCCGGTGTGCGGCGCTCCCTATCGAGATGGGTTCTTCGGGGTTTCCCACGAAGGCAGGGACTATGTCTTCTGCTGCCGGCGGTGCGCCCAGGCGTTCAGTCTGGACCCCGAAAGATACTGGAACAACATCGGTGTGAGGGGCAGATACCAGCTTGCCTTCTACGACACGAAGACGAACAGGCCGGTGCTCAGCGTGCCGGTCGAATTTCAGGGAAAGGAGAAGGCGGGAGATGAGTGCGGAGACCGGCATTGAGAAACGCTTTTTCTTCAAGAGGAGAACATGGATCCTGCTGCTGAGCCTGGTCTTGTTTCTGCCGCCTCTCTCGCTCCTCTTTCAGTTCACGCAGGACAGCAGTTTTTGCGGCTCCTGGTGCCCCCGGATGTTCTTCGTCTGGCGCCGGGGCGAGACGGCTGGGACGTTGCTGTTCGGCATGGCCAGGAGCTACATGGGGGTGGCGCTGGTCTTGGGAGCCGTGGCCAGCACCTTCTTCCTTGGCCGTTTCTGGTGCAGCCACGTCTGCCCGGTGGGCGGCGTTTCCGAACTGGGCAGCTGGCTCATTCCCGCCGCCTTCAAACTGCGCCTCGACTCGGTCCCGGCGGCCTCGGTGCGCTATGGATACCTGGCCGCGTACCTCCTGCTGCCGGCCCTCGGCCTGGGAAGCCTCTGCTGCGGCTACTGCAATTTCGCGACTGTCCCGCGGCTTTTCGGCGCGCCGTTTTCCGATGCGGACATGGCCTTCTTCTTCCGCAGCGCCGGCGTGGTGAACCTCGGGCTGCTGGTCGGCCTGGGCTTTCTGACGAAGGGTGGACGGGGGTACTGCAATCTCCTGTGCCCGGTCGGAGCCCTCGACGCCCTGTCCAGCTGTTTCGGCGAGAGGTTCGGCAGAAGGGTCCGCGTGGACGAGGAATGCTGCAGCGGCTGCGGCCGCTGCCGAGACGAGTGCCCGGTCTGGGCGATCGACGTCGATAAGAAGGCCGGCATCGACCAGCTTTCCTGCATCCCCTGCGGGATGTGCGCGAAGGTCTGCCCGGAGCATGCCATCGGATACGGCCTGAAGACGAAGACTGCGGAAGAGCGCGTCCCGGCAGTGCCGTCCTACGCCCTGACCGGACAGAACGGAAAGGACCTTGCGGCATGAACGGATGGAAACGCAGAATCCGGGCTTTTCTTGCCGCCCTGTTAGGCGCCCTGGGGGGCAGTCTTCCCGCCCTGGGCTGCACCGGCGGTTGCGGGTCTTGTTTTTCCTGCGCCGGCATGGGGGTGATCGCGGTCATCTCGGCGATCGGCGCGGCGGGAAGAAGGAAACAGGCTGTACAGGGCGGCGGAGAGCACCGTACGCCGCAGACGATCTGATGCAAACCTTGGCGGTGAGCCGCGGGAAATGCAGGAAAAAGGCATGGTCCCGGGGGCTGCGTCCTGCATGCTGTAGGCCCCCAAAACCGCTTTTCCATTGAAAAAAGAGGGAGAAGGATATGGAATGGATGAAACTGACGGTTGACTATGGCGTGGTGGGTCTTCTCGTCGCGATGAGCGTCGTCGCGGTGGCCGTCGCCATCGAGAGGCGCCTCTATTACCGAAAACTCTCTCTCGATGCATTCCCCGACAGGAGGTCCCTGGAGCTCGAACTGACCAGGAAGCTGCACATCCTGGCGACGGTCGCGAGCAACGCCCCTTACATCGGTCTGCTCGGGACGGTCCTCGGGATCATGCTGACCTTTTACACCATGGGGCGCGAAGGCTTCATGGATACGGGGAAGATCATGGTGGGGCTCGCCCTCGCCATGAAAGCGACGGCGGTCGGGTTGCTCGTCGCCATACCGGCGATCACGCTCTACAACTTCCTGGTGAGAAGGGCAAAGGAGTTGATCTTCGAATGGGAGATAAGAAATGGAAGAGAAGGAATTTGAAACTATCAACGTCATCCCTTTCATCGACATCATGCTGGTGCTCCTGACGATTGTCCTGACTACGTCAACCTTCATAGCCCAGGGCGCCGTACCCGTCGAGCTTCCGCGGGTGTCCGAGCAGCAGTCCGGGACGCTCCGGTCGGTCTCCATCGAGATCGACCGCCAGTGCGTCCTCTACGTGAACGCAAAACCGGTCCCGCTGATTCGGCTCGGTGACGAGATCAAAGCGTACAGCCCGGAGACGCCCATCCTGGTGCGCGCCCACCGGGAGGTCGCGCTGCAAGTCTTCGTCGACGTCATGGACGTGGTGAAGACTTGCGGTTTCAAGAAACTGAGCCTCCAGACGGAAGTGAAAAGATGACGCCGCAGTCCAAAGGCTTTTCGTGGTCCGCCGGCATTCACGGGGTGATCTTCGCGGTCTTCGCCGCGCTGCAGATCTCCACCGCTTCGGAACAGCAGGCCGCGGTGATTGACTTCATCCTCGGCGCTGACAGAGTGTCTCCCGCGGCCCTGCAGGCGCCGCCTCCGCCGGCGCCAAGGCAGGAGCCGAAGCCGGCGAAGGCGGCGCAGTCGAAGAGAATTGCGGAGAAGCCCGCCGTTCCGAAGCGGGAAATCGAGAAGGCGCCGCCGACCCCGCGGCTTTCGGACAGCGCCGATGAAATGCCGGCCGCTCCGCCGCAGACCGCAACAGATCCGGTCGCACCGTCCGATGCAGAGGAGGCTCCGCCATCCACCCTCATGGCCGAGACGGGATCTGCGTCCCCCGCCGAAGGCACGATTCGGGATGCGAATGCGGCGACCGGTTCCGTCCAAGGCATTGCGGGCATTTCGGACCGCGGCGTCGCACCTGAAACGCCCGAGCAATCCAAGGCGACCTATCTCAAGGAACATTTTGTCTATATCCGGGACAGGATCACGAGGGGCATTGCCTATCCCCAAACGGCCCGGAAGATGGGTTGGAGCGGCCAGGTCAAGATCGCCTTCATCGTATTCGAGGACGGCGGGGTCAACGATGTAAATGTGGTTGAGAGTTCCGGTTTCGGCCTGCTGGACCGGAATGCCGTCGAAACCGTGAAGAGAGTTGCCCCTTTTCCCCGTCCGCCCGTGCGGGCGGAGATCCGAATGGCGATCACCTATCGGCTGAATTGACGGTCCCTGCCGCCGCCGGAAATCCGGTGCAGCAGGCGCCGCTCCCGCACGGAACGGCCGGCGGTCACCCTCCGCCGCGGCGGAAAGGCATGCCGGGCATTTTCGAGGTCGCAAATCAGGTTTTGCCTGATTGTAAATCGGGACGGAATGTCGGATTTCTCATTCTACGGGGTGGTGCGCAGAAGGAACCGTTGGACGGCCGCAGGGAAGCCGTCGCATCAGGCCGGCCGCAGTCGCCATCCGTCGTTTCTTCCGGATCGGGAAAGGAGGTTGTTCATGAACGGCGACATCAACGACGAAATCACCAGGGTGGCTTACGAACTCTATGTAAAGAGCGGCAGGGTGGAGGGCAATGATCTTCTCAACTGGCTGGCGGCGGAAAAGATCGTCCGTTTTGAGCGCATGCTGCTGGGCAAGCAGGATGAAGATGCCGTGCCCCTGCTGAAGTATCAACCCATGGAGGAAAGCAAGAAAAAGGTTCGGCGGGGCAGGCCGGCCGCCCGCTGACCTGAAACCCGCATCGCATGGAGCCGGAACCCGGCGGCGGGCGCGCGGCTCCAGGGAGGAAACCTATGTCGGATCTGAAACGGAAGATTCACGAAATCATCAAGGACTACCAGCTTGCTTCGCTGGCAACCGTCACGGACGACGGCAAACCCTGGGTTCGTTACGTCATGGTCGAAGGCGGCGAGGAACTCGTCCTGAAATTCGTGACGCCGCTGAAGTCCCGGAAAGTCGACCACATCCGCCGCAGACAGGAAGTCCACATCATCTGCGGGGCGAACGGCGGGGAGGCCCCGAGGCCCTATTTGCAGATCGCAGGGCGGGCGGAAGTCTCAAGGGATGAAAAACTCCGCAGGGAGTCCTGGAAAGACTTCATGAAGAAATACTTCACCGGTCCCGACGACCCCGACTACGCCGTCGGTATCGTCAGGCCCTACCGGATCGAGCTTTACGGCGCGGGAACCCCCCAGCCGGAGGTGTGGGAAGAATCGGGGGAATGAACCCTTTCGGAAGAGGTCCCGTGAGTTCCGGGATCACGCATGCGCGCGGATCACCGCCGGCGGCGGTCCGTCGCGGCGGGAAGCCCCGGCGAAACGCGGACAACCGGTCAGGTTGACCGGACACCCTATTGCTATCGGGCGGGAAGTGGTATAGCGTTCCGTGAAAAAAGCTCGCCCAAGAAATGCCTGGCTCACCACAATGATGTTTGCCTGGGCCGTCTTCCTTCATCGGGAGATCCGCCGCGGGGAGGCCCATCGCTGCAGGAACGGCAGGGGAGCCCCGCCGTCGGGCCAGTGAAGGAAATGCAGGGGCTTCGGCGGGTCAGGCGATGGAGATCCGGACCGTGCCGCCCCGGCCCAGGATGTCGTGGAGGTGGATGTAGCCCTTGAGCTGCATCCTGCTGTTCACCACGACGAGCGTCGTGATCTCGTCGCGCTGCATGAGCTCAATGGCCTGCGCCAGCGAGGTGTTTTCACCGATCGTCTTGGGGGCGCGGGTCATGACCTCATCGACGGTGCCCTCGGTCAGGGACCGACCCTTCATGATCAGGCGCCGCACGTCGCCGTCCGTCAGAATGCCCAGCAGGCGGTCTTTCCGGTTCGTCACGAGCACAAATCCCTTGTTCCGCCGGTCGTTTTCTTCGATGGCCTCCTTCAGGGAGGCCTTGGTATAGACGCGCGGGACCGCGTCACCCTGGATCATGAAGTCGCGGACCATCGCGCGGAGACGCTGGCCGAGATTGCCGCCCGGATGAAATTTGAAAAAATCCTTCTCGCGGAAATTTCTTTTTCTGATCAGGGCGATGGCCAGGGCGTCCCCCATGGCGAGGGAGGCCGTGGTGCTGGACGTCGGGGCAAGCCCGAAGGGACAGGCCTCCCGCTCCACGCCGACATCGATCACGACGTCGCTGTCCTTCGCCAGGGAGGAGCGGAGATTGCCCGTGAAGGCGATGATCGGTGCCCCGATCCGGCGGATGCTACCCAGGATCACGTTCAGTTCTTCCGTTTCGCCGCTGTTGGAAATGGCGATCAGGACGTCGTCCTTGACGACGATCCCGAGGTCCCCGTGCAGGCCCTCGACGGGATGGAGGAAGAGCGCCTGCGTGCCGGTGCTCGTCAGCGTGGCGACGATCTTCTTCCCGATCAGGCCGGATTTGCCGATCCCCGTGACGATCACGCGGCCTTTCGAACGGTAGATGAGGTCAACGGCCTTGGCAAAGTTCGGGCCCACCTTGTCGATGAGTTTTATGATGCTCTCCGCCTCGATCTGGAGAACCTCTCTGGCCTGGCGGATTGCGTCGTCTCTGGTCATGAAGATCAAAACCTTTCCGGATCCGTATCCTTGCGCGGAATTCGCGGAAATGCGGCCGCGTGTGGCGGAACGCTATCAAAAAAATCCTGCGCTTACAAGCCGGATTTCCCGCCCGGTCCGCTGCCACGGCGCTCGTTGACACCCCCGGCCCTTTTCCCTATACTCTGCGCCGGAAATTCTTCCGGGAGCATTGCGTGGCGCACCGCCGGACATCGAGATGGCCGTTGATCGCAGGAGGGGCTTTCGCCCTGGTCTTCCTCGCCCTCCTCGCCGTCCGCCTGGATCTCGTGACGGAATGGCCGACGGCCAGGCCGGAGGGAAGGATCGAGGGGATCGGGGCCGCGTCGGAGCGGGAAGAGTGGTTCTCCATCTCCCAGGGCGTGCGCAGGATCGGATACGCCCGCCGCCGGCTGATCCGGCGCGAGCAGGGGTACCGCTCGATCGAGACGGTCTTCATGCAGGTCAACACGATGGGCGTCGTCCACGGGCTGACCTTCACGATCGACGCAAATCTTCTTCCCGACATGAGGCTTTCCTCCTTCCGATTCGACCTCAAGTCCAGCCTTTTCCGCTTTCAGGCCGCGGGCACGATCAAGGACAAGCTCCTGTCCGTCGCGACCGACGCCTCCGGAGAGGAACGGAAGATCAACATCCCCCTAGAGGAGCGGCCCTACACGGCATCCGGGATATTCGAGGCTGTCCGGCTCGCCGAAGGGGCGCAGGAGCGGCCGGTGACCTTTTCCGTCTTCGATCCGGCCTCCATGGGACAGCGGGCCGTCCGGGTCAGCCCGGCCGGCGAGGAGACCCTGACCGTCATGGGGCAGCCCCAGAAGGTCCGCAAGTACGCCGTCGATTTCATGGGCGCCCGCCAATTCGCCTGGATCAACGAGAAGGGAGAAGTGGTCAAGGAGGAGGGCCTGCTCGGGATCGTCCTGGAAAGGGTCCCCGAGGAAGAGGCCCTGGGGGGCATGACCGGATCCGGAGGCGCCGACGTCACGGAGATCGCCTCGGTGTCCGTCTCCACACCCATCGGGGCGCCGGAGAAGCTGCAGCGGCTGCGCCTCCGGCTCGGCGGCATCGACACGAAGGCCTTCCATCTGGACGGCGACCGGCAGCGGTTCGAACCGCCGGTGCTGACGATCACCCGGGAAAAGGCCCCGGTGGAAACGGAGCGGAGCGTAGGACTGCCGGGGGCGGCCGCCCGCTCCCTCCTGAAGCCAAATCCCTTCATCCAGTCCGACCATCCCCGCATCCGGCGCCTGGCGGAGAGGCTCGCCAAGAGGGGGGAGCCGCCCGCGGTTCGGGCGGCGAACATCCTCGCGTGGGTCCACAAGAACATCGAGAAGAGGCCCGTCCTTTCGGTGCCCAACGCCCTGGAGACCCTCGACAACGGCGTAGGCGACTGCAACGAGCATGCGGCGCTCCTTGCCGCCCTGCTCCGGGCCTCGAACATCCCCGCCGAGATCGAAGCGGGGCTCGTGTACACGAAGGGGCGATTCTATTACCACGCATGGAACGTGCTCTACATCGGCCGCTGGATCACGGCGGACGCCGTCTTCGGACAGATGCCGGCGGATGCCACGCACATCCGCCTGATCCGCGGCGGCATGGAGCGCCAGATGGACCTGATGGGCGTCATCGGGAACATCGAGCTGGAAGTCTTGGAGCAGACCCCATGAAGGCAACTGTCGAAGAATCCGGCACCATGAACGGAAATGTCATGATCGAACTGCGGAACCTGACGAAGTTCTATGGCGACACGAAGGCCGTCGACGGCGTCTCGCTCGCGGTGAAGGCCGGAGAGATCTTCGGCTTCATCGGCCCGAACGGGGCCGGGAAGACCACGACGATCCGCATGATGGGGGGCGTCCTGGCGCCGACGTCGGGCGACATCCTCATCGGGGGAATCGATATGGCGAAAGATCCGCAGGCCGCCAAGCAGATGATCGGTTTCATACCGGACAGGCCTTTCCTTTATGAAAAACTGACGGGCACGGAATTCCTGCGCTTCTCCGCGGACCTGTACGGGGTCGGAGAAGAGGCGTTTCTCGAGCGCTCGCAACGCCTCCTCAGGCAGTTTTCACTCGATGAATGGGGCAACGAGCTTGTCGAGGCCTATTCGCACGGCATGAAACAGCGCCTCATCATCGTGGCGGCCCTCCTGCACGAGCCGCGGGTGATCATCGTCGACGAACCGATGGTGGGGCTGGATCCGGCCGGCATCAAGATGGTCAAGGACATCCTCCGGAGACTGGCACTCGGCGGCACGACGATCTTCATGTCGACGCACACCCTGGCGGTGGCGGAGGACCTCTGCGACCGCATCGGCGTCATCTCCAGGGGATCGGTCATCGCGGCGGGCACGGTGGGGGAACTGAAGGCCGTCGCCGAGACTCAGGAGGCCGATCTGGAAGCGGTGTTTCTGAGGCTGACGCGGGAAGAAGCACGGTGAACGAGATCCTGACCCTCCTGAAGCCGCGGCTGTATTCCTTCAAGAATTCCGGTTCGTCCGCCGGCGCCGGCGGGCTGAGGTTCCGCGTCTATGTGTTCGGCGCGATCGGGCTCGCCTTCTGGGTGGGGATCTTCGCCGTCTTCTTCCGGGTGCTGACCTATTTCCAGGGGATTGCGGGGCTCGGCGATCTGCTGGCGGTCAAGCTCCTGTCCATGGTGCTCCTGACCTTCACCGCGCTCCTGATCTTCAGCAGCATCATCACGGCGCTCTCCAAGCTCTACCTGAGCCGCGACCTCATGCTGGTACATTCGCTTCCCGTCGCGCCGCGGTCGATCTTCCTCGCGCGCTGGATCGAGAGCACGGTGGACAGCTCGTGGATGGTCGTCCTCTACAGCCTGCCGGTGTTCCTCTCCTACGGGGTCGTCTACGGGGCGGGTTCATTCTTCTACCTCGCGATTCTCCTGTCCTTCGTGCCCCTGTGCCTGACCATTTCGGCGCTCAGCGCGGCCGTGGTGATGGCCGTGGCCGTGATCCTTCCCGCCGGACGGATCCGGACCCTCATCGTGGCGATCAGCGTCGTCCTTTTCGTGGTTCTCCTTCTGGCGTTCCGCCTGATGCGGCCGGAGGAGCTCACGAACCCGGAGAACTTCACCTCCGTGGTCCAGTACTTCAGGTCGCTGCAGACGCCCGGATCCGCGCTCCTGCCCACCACCTGGGTCTTCGACTCGATCCGGGCGGCGCTGTCAGGGGCGAGGGCGTCGTCGATCTTCCATCTGTCGCTGAGCCTGAGTTTCGCCGGCGCCGCCGTCTGCGGGACGGCATGGCTTTCGGAGGTGCTCTATTTCCGCGGATACGCGCGGGCGCAGACGACGCCGGGCCGCCTATTTGCCGCCAGCCCCCGCCGCCCGGCGAACTGGCAGAAGGTGCTCGGACTGCTTTCCGGACCGGCGCGCGCCTTCGTCATCAAGGAGGTGAGGACATTCTTCCGCGACCAGACCCAGTGGCCGCAGCTGTTCCTGATCGGCGCCCTGGTGGCCATCTACCTGTACAACTTCTCGGTCCTGCCCCTGGAGCGCTCGCCGATCCGGCTGACCTATCTTCAGAACACGATTTCCTTCCTGAACATGGGACTGGCGGTGTTCGTCCTGACAGCGGTCGCCGCACGCTTCGTGTTCCCGGCCGTCAGCATGGAGGGGGATGCGTTCTGGATCGTGAAGGCGGCGCCCGTCCCGATCCGGACCTTCCTGTGGATCAAGTTCTTCGTCTACTACCTGCCGCTGCTGGTGATGACCGAAATCCTCATCGTCGTGACGAACCTGTTCCTGCAGGTGACCCCCTTCATGATGGCGCTCTCGACGGTCACCGTCTTC
This sequence comes from Syntrophales bacterium, assembly GCA_035366835.1. Lineage (GTDB taxonomy): Bacteria > Desulfobacterota > Syntrophia > Syntrophales > UBA6109 > UBA6109. The sequence goes on from DAOSIS010000042.1 coordinate 14,933, forward strand.
TGCATGGCGCCGGGAGTCGTGGCCATGGCGGTCGGACTGGGGGCCGTCTATCCGGATTTCAAGTCCGAAAATCCGGCGCAGGCCGCCACCAGCTTCGGAGGGCTCGTCTTCATGATCCTCTGCGCCGGGTTCATCGGCATCGTCGCCCTTCTCGAAGCCGGTCCGACCCATGCGATTTTCATGGCGGGCGTGCGGAACGCACATCTGACGCCGCTGCAGTGGGTGTGGACCGCGGCATCCTTCGCAGCGGCGCTGACGCTCTGCGCCGCTGCGGTGTACGTGCCGATGCGTCTCGGAGAGAAGCGGCTGTCCGATCTGGGATAGGCTGTTGAAAAATACCCACCTGCTTTGTTTCCATCATCCTTCGCCGTTCGACGTACTTCCCGGCACGACTCACGGCTCAGGCGTCGGGAGCTTGCATCTGGGCACTTTTGAACAGTCTACGGAACTTCTTCAGCGCAGCAGATGTGGGATAGGCCAAGAAATGTCATTCCCTCGCACGCGGGGAATCCAGGTAATGGGGAGTATACAGAAGTGGAATTAAAAAGTCATTCCCGCGTACGCGGGAATCCAGGGTCTGGAGGTTTGCTTTTCGTTTTGGAGACGTGCAGAGAGCTGGGGCCCCGCCGCAGCCTGCCCTCGCGGAAGCGGGGGCGGGGACGACAGGGACGGGACTGCCGCATCGCCCTCCGGGTTCTCCGCAGCGACAGAGGGGCGGAGCATCCCCCGCTTTCGCATCAGGGCTTTTTCTTTTCCAGCATCGCCGTGAGCGCCTTCTGGATCTCCTCGACGTTGAGGAACGCGGCGTTCCAGGCGGCCACGTAGTTCAGGCCGTCGCGGACGCTGTGGTCCTGCGTGTAGTTCAGGATGGCCTTCGCTCCCGCCACGGCCGGGGCCGCATTGGCCGCGATTTCCTCCGCGAGCGCCAGGGCCTCCGCCGTCATGGACTCCTGGCTTTCGTATACGGCATTGACCAGGCCGATGCGCAGCGCCTCGTCCGCCGGAATGTCGCGGCCCGTCAGAGCCATCAGACGCGCGTTCCCCTGCCCGACAATCGCCGGCAACCGGTTCAGGCTGCCCATGTCAGCGACGATCGCGATCCGCGTCTCGCGAAGAGAAAAGACAGTGTCACGGGTGGAAACCCGCAGGTCGCAGGCGGAGGCGAGATCCAGTCCCCCCCCGATGCAGTGGCGGTGGCAGGCGCAGATGTAGACCTTCCGGCCTTCGGCGATCCGGTTGAAGCCCTCCTGCATCTTGAGGATCAAGCGGTGCAGATCCTCCCTCGAGGATGCGGACGCCCCGGTGATGACGTTCTGGAACTGGGAGAAGAAATCGAAGACATCGAGCCCGACGGTGAAGGATTTGCCGCGGCCGGCGATGATGACGACGCGCAGGCCGGGATCCGCCTCCAGATCCCCGACGACGAGCGGGAGATCCCGCCAGAAGGGCCAGCTCATGGCATTGAGCTTCTCGGGACGGTTGAGATAGAGGATCGCGATTTTCCGATCGGGGCGCTTCTCGACTTCGAAAAAGGGATACGCGCTCATCGATGTCCTCCTTTGGAAGAGATCCGAACAGCAGTTTTTCGTGGCGGGCGGCGGACGCCGCCCCTCGGACGCGACGGCACTTCATAGCATGTTTTCCGTCCCGGCGACAGGCCGGGTTCATTGACCCGCCCCGGCAAATTTGATAAACAGCACCGACTCCGGACGTTTTCGCCCCGTTTCCCCGAAGGGAGCCGCATGAAGGCACTGTTCATTTCCGACGCCCACCTCAAGGACCGCCGCCAGCCTCAATACGCCCTGATCCTGCGTTTTCTCGAGGATGTCCGCAGCGGCGCCGCCGCTCTCGGTCCCGACGGAGCGGCGGAAGGGCGCGTGGACCGCCTGATCATCGCCGGAGATTTCTTCGATTTCTGGTTCGCGCGGGGTTCGCGGATCTGCCCCGAATTCGAGCCGGCGGCGGCGAAACTGGCGGAACTGAGGGACGCCGGCATCCGCATCGATCTGTGTGAGGGGAATCACGATTTTTACCTGCGCGAGTATTTTACGGGCGTGCTGGGGATCCCGGTCCACGAGGAATGGATGGAGTCCGAGCTCGGCGGCCTGCGCGTGCAGGTGGGGCACGGGGATACCATCGACCGGGACAACCGGAAATACCTTCTTCTCAGGGGCCTCCTGCGGTCCCGCGCCTTCTACCGCCTCCAGCTGCTGTTCCCGCAGGCACTCCTCTGGAAGATCGCCGCGTTGAGTTCGGCGGTCAGCAAGGAGCTTACGCTCGAACGGGAGGAGGAGATCGCGGAGAAGATGCATGCATACGCGGCGGGGAGGTTCGCCGAAGGCTGCGACGCCGTGCTGGTCGGCCATTGTCACCGGCCGCTTCTTCGGCAGCAGGTGATGGAAGGGAGAATGCGCACCTTTGCCGCCTTGGGGGACTGGATCCGCCACAATTCGTACGTCGCCCTGGCGGACGGCCGCTTTTCCCTCCTGCGCTATGAGCCGCACACCACGGTTTCGAAAGACTTCATCGGCGCACGATAGGAGAAATCATCAAGCGTTGTAAAGGGATAAGCACGGGATTTCTGGACAAAGGACGGACGATGTGCTAAGCACCAGTTCGTCTTTGAGGGGCGTCATGAACTTCGGCGGAATCGAAGAGCAATATACGGTTTGGAAGAAGGCGGCGTTCGTCGTGGTCCCGGTCCCGTACGACCTGACGACGACCTACCAGTCCGGTTCACGCCGCGGTCCGGCCGCGATACTCGATGCCTCCGGCAACATGGAACTCTACGATGAGGAGCTGGATCAGGAGACCTACCTCGCCGGGATCTGCACCTTCGCCCCGATCGAAGCGGAGGCGGCGGGCCCGGAGGCGATGGTGCGGAAAGTGGAGGAGCGGGTGACGGCCGCTTCGCAGGGCGGGAAGATTCCGGTCGTCCTTGGGGGCGAGCACAGCATTTCCCTCGGCGCCATCCGGGCGTTGAAGCGGCGGCACGCAAACCTCTCCGTACTTCAGTTCGACGCCCATGCGGACATGCGCGAATCCTACCAGGGAAGTCCCTACAGCCACGCCTGCATCGCCCGCAGGGCCCGGGAGATATGCCCCGTCGTTCAGGTCGGGATCCGCAGCCTGTCGGCGGAAGAGGCGGTCTTCCTGAAGGCGAATCCCGTGAAGACCTGGAGCGTGGAGTCGATCCGCTCGCAGCCCGACTGTCCGGAGGCCCTCTGCCGGGACCTGTCGGACGATGTGTACGTCACGATCGACCTGGACGTTTTCGATCCGTCCCTGATGCCCTCGACCGGGACGCCCGAGCCCGGAGGGCTCCTCTGGCACGAGGTCCTTTCCGTGCTCCGCGAAGTCTGCCGGCGGCGCCGTGTCCGCGGATTCGACGTCGTCGAACTGGCGCCGCTTCCGGGCATCGTCGCGCCCGATTTTCTGGCGGCCAAGCTGACCTACCGGACCATGGGGTATCTCGTCCAGGCCGCCGGGCGGGGAAAGGACAGGCGTCCGCGGGCCGCGGCGCGCAGGTAGAAGGAGGCCGGATGTGAAGTTGCGCGTTCCTTCAGGAATGTTTCTGACCAAAGGGGTGGGCATCCACAAGGAGGAACTCCATTCCTTCGAACTGGCCCTTCGCGACGCGGGGCTGGAAGGAACGAATCTGGTCATGGTCTCCAGCATCCTGCCTCCCTGCTGCAAGGTCGTATCGAAGACGCAGGGGCTGAAATCCCTGCAGCCCGGCGCCATCACCTACTGCGTCATGAGCCGCTGCAGCAGCAACGAGCCGCAGCGTCTGCTGGCCGCTTCGGTCGGCTGCGCCATTCCCGCGGACAGCAACAGCTACGGCTATATCAGCGAACATCACGCCTTCGGCCAGACGGAGCGCCAGGCGGGGGACTACGCAGAGGACCTCGCCGCCGCGATGCTGGCCTCCACCCTGGGCATCGACTTCGACGTCGACAAGAACTGGGACGAGAAGAAGGAGATCTTCAAGATCAGCGGAAAGATCATCCGCACCAGAAATATTACGCAGTCCAGTATCGTCAAGTCGCATGGTTTCACCACGGTGATCGCATCCGCCGTGTTCATCTTCTCATAATCTTTCCTCCGCTCGCTTTCACGCTCGCAGTTCGTCAGGGTTTGTCCACCGGATTTGGGATCGGTTTGTCTGAAAACCGACGTCATCTTCGGAAAGGCGGTCGAGGAGCATGCTACCGGAGTTCCCGTCCAGCGGTTATCTGGTTCCCCCTGTCCTGGGTTTCCTGGTCTTTTCGGGCCTGACGGTCTATTCCCTGCGGTTCGGCCGGGGGCAAGCCGTCAACCTTCTCTTCGCCGTCCTCTGCCTGATGGGGGCGATGATCAACGCCGATCTCGTTGCGGTTTCGGTGATCGCCGATCCCGCGGTCGCCCTGATCGTCGATCGCGTCTCCTGTGTCGCCTTCGTCTTCGGTCCCCCGGTCTTCCTGCAGTTCGTCCACGCGTTCCTCGGAATCCGCAGCCGGCGGAAGTGGGAAATCGGCGTCTACGGCATCAGCGCCGCCTTTTCGCTGACCGTCCCCTCACCGGAGTTCATCAGCGAGTTCCATGAATCGCCCTTCGGAAGGATCGGCAGGGCCGGCGCGGCGTTTCATTCCTTCTCCGTCTTTGCGATCGCAGTGATCGCCTACGTCCTCTTTCTTCTTGTCCGCAGCCTGCATGAAGCCGCCGACGCCTTCTCACGGCACCGGATCCGGTACGTCCTCGGCGGCGCCGGTACGGCGGTGGCCCTTCTCGGCCTGAACGTCCTTCCCGTGTGGGGCCTCGCCATCTACCCGCCCGGTCATTTCAGCTTCATACCCGCCGCCTTCCTCGCGTACGGAGCCCTGAAATACGACCTGCTCGGCGTCGGTTCGGTCGTCCGGAGAGGCGCCGTCTACCTTCTGCTGACGGCCATGCTGGCCTCGGTCTATTTTCTGCTCATCTCCGCCTTACACTTTTTCTTCATGACTGCGTCATGGGAGCGCTCGCTGCTGCTTCCGCTGGGGCTTGCGCTGCTCGTCGTCTTCCTCTTCCATCCGCTCAAGACCCTTCTCGAGCGGCTCGTCGACAGGTTCCTCTTCCGGGGGCGATATGATTATCGTGAGCTGCTGCGCGATCTGAGCGGACAGCTCGCCTCCATGCTGAATCTCTCCGCGATCCGATCGCTCCTGATCGGCACGGCGCTCCGTTCCCTGCGCGTCAGGTGCGTGAAACTGCTGCTGGACGGACAGCCCGATGGGTCCTTTGCCCTCTACACAAGCGGCTGCGGACAGGCGGATGCAGAACCGCAGAGGATCACGATTCCGGCTTCCCTGATGCACCTGTTTCTGCAGCGCGGCAAGCCCCTGTCGCGGGCCTATGCCGAAAAGATGTGCGGGGGACACCACGGAAGAATGGTTTCACTCTTCGACCGCCTCGGCGCGGTCTGGATCTTCCCTCTGCTCTCCAAGGGAATGCCGGTCGGTTTCCTGGCCCTCGGGGAGAAGATGTCGGGGGAGCTCTTTGTCCGCGAAGACATCGAGCTCCTCTCGACGCTCGCGAACCAGGCGGCGACGGCGATCGAAAACGCCCGCATCTACGAGGAAATCGAAAGGCTGAACCAGGACCTCGAAGGTCAGGTCGCACGCCGGACGGAGGCGCTGCAGAGGGCCCTGGAAGAGAAGGAGAGGACCCAGAAGCAGCTGATCGTTTCGGAGAGTCTCGCCGCCATCGGACAGCTGGTGGCCGGGACCGCGCACGAACTGAACAATCCGCTTGCATCGGCTTCGAGTCTCATACAGACGTCCCTGGAGGCCATCGAGGACGGCGGGGTCCCGACGGCCGGCGACGTGCAGGACGACCTGCGCTTCGCCCACCGGGAACTGCAGCGCGCCGCCGATATCGTGCGCAGCCTGCTCAGCCTCTCCAGGCAGACGCGGGCGTACGAGGAAAGCGTGCAGGTCAACCGCGTGCTGGACGACGCCCTTCGCGTCCTCCACAACCAGTTCAAGAATCTTCCCGTGGAAGTCGAAAAGCGCTACGACGGGGCGCTGCCGGAAATCCGGGGCAACTTCGCCAATCTGGGGCAGGTCTTCATCAACCTCATCAAGAACGCCATTCAGGCGGTGGAAGGAAAAACGGGGAGGATTGTCCTGACGACGGGGCTCGATCCGTCCGGAACCTTCCTCTTCGTGGAGATCGCGGACAACGGCGCCGGAATCCCCGAGGACGTTCAGAAGGACATCTTCAAGCCTTTCTTTACGACCAAGACGGTGGGGGAGGGTACAGGACTGGGCCTGTACATTTCCCATGAAATCGTCCGCCGGCACGGAGGATCGATCGCCGTCCACAGCGAAGAAAATTGCGGATCGGCATTTACGGTGACGATACCTGTCAGGAGGTGAAGGAATGATCGGCCTGGTGATCGTGGACGACGAAGAGGGCGTGAGGAGGTCGCTGAAGAAGGTCCTGGAAAAGGACGGCTATGCCGTCCATCTGGCGGAAGACGGGGCCAGGGCCATTCAAACGGTGCGGGAACGGGCCGATGACATCGAGACCGTCATCTCGGACTTTCGCATGCCCGGCATCGACGGCCTGGAGACGCTGACGGAAATCGGCAGGATCAATCCCGAGATCACGAGGATCATGCTGACCGGCTACGCGACCATGGAGAGCGCCATCGAGGCCGTCAATGCCGGCATCGACGGCTTTCTGACCAAGCCCTTCGAGAATGCGGAGCTGCGGGTGAAGGTCCGCGAATGCAACGTCCGCAAGCGTCTGAAACAGTTCGTGTCGGAGCAGATCTTCCACGAACTCAAGAAGGCCGGCCGGCACATCCGGCCGCACAAACGCAGGGTGACGGTTCTCTTCTGCGACATCCGCGGCTTCTCTTCCATGGTCGAGCAGCTTTCCACGGAGGCGCTGTCGGAGCTGCTGAACCGCTTCTACTTCTGTCCCCTGGACAACATCGTTTTTCAATTCAACGGGACCCTGGACAAGCACATCGGGGACAGCATCATGGCGGTCTTCGGGGCACCCGTCGCGCAGGGGGACGATGCCGCGCGGGCTGTGGCAAGCGGCCTGCGCATGCGGGAGGAGATGACGAAGATGTCTCAGCAAAAGGGCTCCGACGGAAGGGAGATTTCCGTCGGGCTCGGCATCGCGACGGGGGAGGTCATGGCGGGGATCTTCGGCTCGCCTCACAAGAAGGAGTACACGGTCTTCGGCCCCCCGGTGAACCTTGCGGCGCGCCTCGAACATCATGCGGCGCCGAACGAGATCCTGATCTGCGAAGAAACGCAGCGGGCGGTCGGCAGCCTGGTGGAGACGGAGCGCATCCATCCGTTCCCCGTCAAGGGGATCGAGCGTAAAATCGAGGTCTATCGCGTCCTTGGACAGAGAAATACTCCTTGACAAAAGCCGGCTTGTGATTTAAAAACGGACCCTTCTACAGGACCGATTTGACGCGGGGTGGAGCAGCCCGGTAGCTCGTTGGGCTCATAACCCAAAGGTCGCAGGTTCAAATCCTGCCCCCGCTACCAAACAATATCAGGGGGTTATCCGATTCTGGTTAGCCCCCTGAAGCTTTTTTCTAACGGTTTTCTAACGGATCCGCCTGTCACCGTTTTCCTTATCCTTACAATTGAGGACGTTACAACAAATCCACACACAAATTCACACACCAAATAAAGAAGGGGTCAGCCTAGTTAGCTAACCCATTGAATTTTCTGGTGGTGCTGGCAGTCCGCTGCGAACCAGTCTCAAGAAAATCTCGTGAAAAACGAGAAATAAACGAGAATAATTGCAGAGTTCGAAATTCAAGCGGAGGTGACAAAATTCCTAAGTTATGCCATCATGAGATAAAAATAGTCGACGGTAAAAGGTCTTCAAATATGGGTCTTATCCGCCGGAAAAGCAGTCTTACCTGAGGGCGAATAATCGTTGACAATGTACCATTTTTAGTACAAAATGCGCCCCATGCAGAATATACCTCCCATGTCTATCAGGTTCTTCATGACCGATTCGGGAGCCGAGCCCGTCAGAGATTGGCTCAATACGACCTTTCCGAAGAAGAAAGAAAAATCGTCGGCCGGGACATAAAGATAATCCAATTCTCGTGGCCTGAAGGCATGCCTCTGGTGAAACCTCCCGGCGAGGGGCTCTGGGAATTGAGATCATCGTTCAGGGACAAGATTGCGAGGGTTATATTTACGATACACAGCGGTCAGTTCATTCTGTTGCATGGTTTCGTCAAAAAGGACCAGAAGATCCGCAAGAAGGATCTGGAAATCGCCTTACGGCGTAAATCCCTTTTCAAGAAGGGATGAGGAGGAATTTATGAAGCACAAGAACATCGGTTCCGAATTCGACGATTTCCTCAAAGATGAGGGGATACTTGCCGAAGTCGAAAAATCAGCGATCAAGGAAATCGTTGCCCGACAGATCAGTCAGTTGATGACCGAGAAGAAAATTTCAAAGCTAGAGATGTCCCGCAGGATGGGCACCAGCCGTTCCGCGCTTGACCGCCTTCTCGATCCCAAGAATCAATCGGTTTCCCTGAAAACCCTAGACCGAGCGGCTTCCTCTTTAGGGAAGAGGCTGTGCATACATCTGGTATGATACGGCCAAGAAGTTGGCTGGTATCGGTGCTCGGTTGGGGGCATCTCTTATCTGGCCCGGACCCGCCATTTGTGGGCCTCCGCATAAAAAAACCGCGAGATTGCTCCCGCGGTGGAATTTCTGGTGGGCCAGGGCAGAATCGAACTGCCGACACATGGATTTTCAGTCC
>DAOSIS010000043.1:0-22680 GCA_035366835.1 Syntrophales bacterium
CCCACCCGCCACCGCTGCCGGGTTCCCATTCTACCCACACGGGCCGTTCAAAAATCCCCGATGCAAGGCCCCGCTCCTTCGACAGGCTCATCCTTCGACAGGCTCAGGACGACAATGCCCGCAACCGGCCGCCCCGTGCCATGAACTGTTTGTCCTGAGCCTGCCGAAGGGTCGATCCGCGAACGGCCAAGAATGCGGACCCTTCGATCATCTCAGGACGCCGCCGCTGGCCGCTTCTCCGCCGCCGTCTCTTCCTCCGTCTCCACTTCGATCGCCAGATCCGGGCACCGAAGCTCGCACAGCTTGCACGCCACGCAATCCCCCGCACGAACCACAACCACTTTCTCGCTCTCGTCCAGCTCCAGCACCTTCTTCGGACAAAAATGCACGCAGATCCCGCATCCCTTGCACCACTCCCGTTGGATCACGTGCCGCTTCAATACCTGCTTCGCCATGGTCTGTTCTCCCTCGCCGTCTTCCATCCGCCCATCCATGCTTCGGAGGTCGTCCTGCGCGTCGTTCCGGCTGGAGCGGCGGCAGCCGCCTTGGTGTGACGTGACGGACAATTGTTGTCGGAAATGGTGTATACACGATTGTCTTACTGACAACAAGAACTTTTTTGGTCCCCGCCTCCGCACGCGGCAAAGGAGCCGCGGAAGAAAATCCGTCCGAAATCCGCATGCTTGGACGATGGACGGGCCGGACACCCGGATGCTCAGGACGGCTGTCTCAGAGGGCCGGTGATTTCATGGGCGATCCGCTCCAGAACGGACAGGCGCTCCTTCCCGCCGAAGGATGAGTATTCCCCGGGGGAAAGGACCGTTGCCGCCAGTCCTTCGGGACTGCGTCGGAAAATCAGGGCGAAAAAGGTGCAGGCCGACAGATACGCCCCCAGGACGTTTGCATGGCGTCCATCGGGATCATGAAGGTCGAGATCCGGAAAAGTCGAACGGCACCGTGCCCAGACAAACCCGACCGGCGCCAGCAGGGCGCCCGTCCGCGCCTGCAGACCGCAGTAGGCCGCCGCGATCGTGCCCTGCATTTCCGGTTTGTCCCGCCGCGGCCACGTCATGTACAGGATCGTCCGCGCTCCCGCATCCCTGATCCGCCGATCCAGGAGGAGTGCGTGCTTCTCCATGGACAGCCGATCCTCGATCGGCCCCCCGCTTCTCTCCTGAAGGACGACGTAGTCCCACTTCCCGCGCCCGATGACCTGGACGGTCTCCGGGTTCCCCCAGTGCCAGGCCAGGCTCGCCCCTTCACCGAAGCGCGTCTCGACGGTGACGGCCGCAGCCGGCTCCGCGGCCCCGGCCAGGCGAACGAGCGTCGCCGGGACGTCGTGCCGGTAGGTATGGCTGTTGCCGATGAAGAGAATGCGAAGGGGGCGCGAAAAGTCCCGCAGGAATGGCTGTTCCTCCCGCATCTTTCCGGTCACAGCTTTCTCCTCAGCGTCTGGGCCGCGACATGGATCGGGTCCCAGGCGGGGCTGAAGGGTGGAGCGTAGGCGAAGTCCAGATAGCCGATCTCGTCGACGCCGAGTCCGGCCCAGAGGGCGCAGGCCAGGGCATTGATCCTGCCGACGGCCCCGGCCTCGCCGAGGGCCTGGGCGCCGAGAAGCTTCCCCGACGCGCGGTCGGCCACCAGCTTGATTCCGACCTTCTTCGCCGCCGGCATGGACGGCGCGATCGCGTTTCCCCAGATCAGGACCGACACCGGATGGTAACCCGCGGCCGCGGCCTCCCGCTCGCCGATGCCGGCCGCGGCGACCTCGAGGCCGAACACCTTGAAGGACTGCGCGCCGACAATCCCCGGAAAGATCATGGCCTTGCCGCCGATGTTGGCCCCGGCCACGCGCCCCTGCTTGTTCGCGATGTCCCCCAGCGGGACATGGACCCAGCTGCGGCTGACGCGATGATAGGATTCGCAGCAGTCGCCGACGGCATAAATCCCTTCCATGGCGGTCCGCTGGGAAAAATCCACGGCAACGGCGCCGCTCCTGCCGAGCGGGACGCCCGCGGCCTTCGCCAGGGCCGTATCCGGCCGGACGCCGACTGCAAGGATCACGAGATCCGCATCGAGGTCCCCGCCGCTGGTGACGAGGCGGAGCCGCTGCCCCGCGCCCTCTTCGATCGCCCGGGTCTCGACGTTCGCCAGGAACGTCACGCCATTCTTTCCCATTTCGGCGACAATCAGCTTTCCGAACTCGGGGTCCCAGCGATTGACGGGCAGCGCCCCCCGGTGAACGACCGTCGTCTCGATGCCGCGTGCCCGGAGCGCCTCGCACATCTCCATGGCGATGAATCCCGCCCCGACGATGACGGCGTTGCGGCAATCCTTCTCCGCAATATAGGCCTTGATCGCCAGGGCCTCCTCCAGCTTCTTGAGGGCAAAGACGCCCGGGAGATCGGTCCCTGGAATCTCCGGACGGATGGCCAGCGTCCCCGTCCCCAAGACGAGAATGTCGAAGGCCAGTTCGCTTCCGTCGTTCAGGCGCACCCGCGCCGACTTCACGTCGATTTCGTCCACCCGTGTCCGGATCCGCACGTCGACGCCGGACTCGCGGAATTTTTCCGGCGTTCTCGCCACCAGTCTCTTTTCGTCCCGGATTACATCGCCGATGTAATAGGGCGTCGGTCAGGCGGCTGCGGACACGAACCGCTCCTGCTCGATCATTGCAATCGCCAGCTCCGGATCGCCCCGCCTCGCCTCCGCCGCGACGGAGGCGCCGCCCGCCCCGCCGCCGACGATCACCACCGATTTTGCCATGGAGAACCCTCCTTCGGGCCGAATTTCACCGCATCACACGGTTTTCAGCCGGTACATGCGGTAGAAGTAAAGGGCCGCGCCGGTCAGGATCATGATCAGGCAGAGGGCCTGACCCATGCTGAGCGCGCCGAGGACGAAACCCAGGTGGGCGTCGGGCTCGCGGAAGAACTCGATGAAGAAGCGCACCAGGCCGTATCCGGCGATATAAAGCGCCAGAAGCGATCCCTCGAAGGGGCGCCGCCTGCGGATCAGCCACAGGAAAGCAAACAGAACGATCCCCTCGAAAAAGGCCTCGTAGAGCTGCGAGGGATGGCGGAGCTGCCCCGTGGGGTCCAGGGGAAAGAGCATCCCCAGCGGGGAGTCCGTGGCGCGCCCGTACAGTTCGCCGTTGATGAAGTTGCCGATCCGTCCGAAGGTGTACCCGAGAGGAATCGCCGGGCAGAGAAAATCGGCGAAACGCCAGAAGTCGATCCGCCGCCGCCGGCAGAAAATCAGGGATGCGAGCCAGACGCCGATCGCGCCCCCGTGATAGGACATGCCGCTGATCCCGACGAAGCGGAACCCGTTCGAGAATTCGAAGGGCAGCAGGATCTCGAGCGGATGGGCGAGATAGTAGGAAAAGTGGTAGAAGAGGACGTAGCCCAGACGCGCGCCGAGCAGCAGCCCCAGGATCGCCCAGACGAAGTAGTCCTGCACCGTCTCCGCCGAATACTCGTATCCCTCCTTCCGGATGCGGTAGGTCGCCAGGACGTAGGTCAGGAAGAAGGCGACGAGGTACATCAGGCTGTAATAGCGGAGCTGGAACGAGCCGATTGCGATCAGATTCGGGCTGATGTGCGAAGGCAGGCTGCGCCATGCTTCGATCCACGGTTCCATTTTCAGTAGGACTCCCCCTTGAGCGCTTCAACATAGAGCTGCGCCGAATAAGCGGCCGTCGCCCCGTCGCCGCATGCCGTCACCACCTGCCGCAGGGTCTTCTCGATGCAGTCGCCGCAGGCGAAGATCCCCTTCGCCGAGGTGCGCATCGCACAGTCGACAATGACGTAACCGTCATCGGAAAGGCCGGCGACGCCGCGCAGGATGTCCGTGTTGGGAATCAGGCCGATGAAGATGAAGACGCCTTCCGCCGGGATCGTTCTTTTCTTCCCCGGAGACTTCACGTCCCGGATCCTCACGCCCTCGACGAAGTCCCGGCCCACGACCTCTTCGACGACGGAGTCCCAGGCGAATTCGATCTTGCCGTTGTTCAGCGCGCGTTTCTGCAGGACCGCGTCGGCCCGCAGTCGGTTCCGCCGGTGGACGACCGTGACCTTGGAGGCGAAGGAGGTCAGGAAAAGCGCTTCCTGGATCGCCGTGTTGCCGCCGCCGACGACGACCACTTCCTTTCCCCTGTAGAACGGCCCATCGCAGGTGGCGCAGAAGGAAACGCCCCGGCCGATGAATCCTTCCTCTCCAGGAACGCCCAGAAGGCGCCAGTGGGCCCCCGTCGAGACGACGACCGCCAGTGCCTCGAACGCCTTTTCGCCGGCCGCGATCCGCCATCCTTCGACGCCGGCCCAGGACGCTTTTTCGATCGCTGTTACATCCGCCGACGCGAACTGGACGCCGAAGGCGGCCGCCTGTTTCTTGAAGCGCTCCACCAGTTCGAACCCGTTGATGCCGTCGGGCATCCCGGGATAGTTTTCGATGATGTCCGTCACCGTGATCTGGCTCACGGACGTCGCCCCCTCGATGAGGAGCGTCTTCAGGCCCGCCCGGGCCGCATAGAGTCCGGCCGTCAATCCACCCGGCCCACCGCCGATGACGGCGACTTCCCGGACCCGGTCCGATAAGGTTGCGCCTGCCATGTCCCTGACCCCCTTCGTTGCGTCCCCGCCGTCGGCAGGGCGCACAATTATTAAACGAAAAACACCCGCTTTGCAAAGAAATCTCGCCGCCCGTCCATCGAGCGGCGGAAACCGGCGGCGCCATTGCATTTGCGGGCGAGACGGACGAGCTTGACAGTCCGGAGGCGATTGCCTATAAGAGCGTGACCGCGGGTCATCATTTTTCCGCATGGAGGAAGACATGTCGGACAATCCCCTGCACCTGCTCATGAACCCGAAATCCATCGCCACCGTCGGAGCCGGCAACAATCCCGTGAAGATGGGCGCCATGCAGGCCCTGAGCATCCTCTGCGACGGCTATCAGGGGGCGTTCTACCCGGTCCATCCCACGGACGGGACGGTCCTCGGGCGGAAGGCCTATCCCTCCGTCGCCGCGCTGCCCGAACCGCCCGATCTCGCCATGCTGATCGTCCCCACGGACCAGGTCGCGCAGCTGCTGGAGGAATTCGGCCGGATCGGGACGCGGCGGGCGATCGTGATCAGCGCCGGTTTCAAGGAGACCGGCGCGGACGGCCGTAGTATGGAGCAGAGGCTCAACGAGATCGCCGCCCGCTACGGCATGCGTTTTCTCGGCCCCAATTGCGTCGGCATCATCAACAGCCAGATCTCTCTGAACATGACCGTCGGCCGCTGGTCGGACCGGCCCGGAAAGCTCGGTCTGGTTTCCCAGAGCGGCACCTACGTCACCCAGTCGCTCTGCTGGCTCGCCGGGAAAGGGATCCGCTTCAGCAAGGCGGTCAGCGTCGGGAACGAGGCGAACATCGATCTCGCCGACGTCCTGGAGTACCTGGGCGAAGACGACGCCACGAAGGCCGTCATCCTCTATATCGAGTGCATCCGCAACGGCCGGCGCTTCCTCGACGTGGCCCGGAGAATCACGCCGCGAAAGCCGGTGCTGGCGCAGTACGTGGGCGGCTCGGCTGCCGGCGCGCGGGCGGGACAGAGCCACACCGGGGCGATGGCGGGCCCCGATTTTCTGTACGATGGCGTCTTCCGCCAGGCGGGCATTCTCAGGGTCCAGACGCTCGAGGAACTCTACGCCCACGGCTGGGCGCTCGCGACGTCGCCGCCGCTGCGCGGACGGAGGCTCGGCATCGTGACCAACTCCGGCGGCCCCGCGACCGCCATCTCCCATACGGTGGACAGGGGCGGCATGGAGATCCCCGCCTTCTCTCAGAAACTGCAGGGAGAAATCCGCCGCCACATCCTGTCCCACGCCTCCAGCGCAAACCCCGTCGATATGACCTTTCATCTGGACATGCAGCTGCTGTCGACGACGATCCCCGAAATGATCATGAAGAGCGGCGAAGCCGATGCCGTGATCGTCCACGGCGTCATGAACAGCGGCTTCATGAGCGACATGCTGCCGCACCTCAGGCACGCCATACCGGACATCACCCTGGAGAAGATCCTGGCGATGTTCCGCGTCGACCTCTCGGAGACGGTGCAATTGCCGCACCGGTATCAAATGCCCCTCATCGTGTCCTCGTTCTTCGGCCGGGAGGACAATTGCACGGCGGCCTTCATGGACAACGACATCCCCGTCCTCGACACGCCGGAGAAGGCCGCCAGGGCCATGCTGGCGCTTCTCCGGTACAAGGAGATCCGGAAACGGAAAGCGGGGGCGCCTTCGGCGCTTCCCCCGGCCGACGCCGAGGCGCAGGCGCTCCTGGCAGGGGCGAAAAGAGACGGACAGAACGCCCTCGACGAGCATCAGGCCAAGCGAATCCTGGCGCGGTACGGAATCCCCGTGGCGAGGGAAAGCCTCGCGCGAAGCGAGGAAGAGGCGGTTGGTGCGGCGCGGAAGATCGGCTATCCCGTGGCGGCCAAGGCCTGTTCGTGGCGGATCCCGCACAAGAGCGGCAGGGGCTTGATCGCCCTGCGGCTGGCGTCGGACGCCGAGGTCCGCGCCGCCTTCCGCAGCATCCGGGCGGCGGCCGGCGGCGACGTCCCCATCCTGATCCAGGAGATGGTCCGGGGCGAACGGGAATTCGTCGCCGGGATGACGCGCTTCCCCTCCTTCGGCCCCTGCATCCTCTTCGGTCTGGGCGGCGTCTTCACGGAGGCTTTGAAGGACAACGCCATCCGCTGCGCGCCGCTGACGGACGCAGATGCAGAAGCGATGCTCTTCGAGATCCGATCCAGGGACCTCCTGGGGGCCTTCCGCGGCCTGCCGCCGGTGGATATCCCTTCGCTGACGGCTGTTCTCAGAACATTGGGCGAGATCGCCCTCCTCCACCCCGAAATCGCCGAGATCGATTTGAACCCGATTCTCATCGAAGGCGACAAGCCAGTCGCCGTGGACGCCCTGTTCGTCCTTGCCTGATGCGGGTCTGAAGAATCTCAGCGTGCCCCGGAGCAGGACTCCCGGAATGTCTTCACCCTGTCCGGCGGAATTTTCCATTTGACGGGCGAAGACTTTTTTACTATAAGCGGCGCAGACTTGAAACAGGTCATACCACCGCGTCATCCGCAATCTTCCTGAACATCGAGATCCAGTATTTGCCAAGGAGCATGTCATGAACCAGGCTGCAAAGCATTGGGAACGGCATCTGCCGGAAGGGAAGTACGGAGCCCATCTCTTTCCCGAGTTCGAAACGCGCGCCAAGGCCGTTTCCGCCGAAATTCTCCGCGTCAAATCGCCTGCCGAAGCAAGGAAGGCCCTCCTGGACCTTGTGCAATCGCTTCAGGCGAAAAAGGCGGTCGCCGTGAGCTGCGCGCTTCAGGAGAAGGCCGGGGCCCACGAGGCGCTGAGGTCCGCCGGGATTCAGCTGTTCACCGGGCGGGCCGACATCGCCGAGCATGCCGCCACGGCCGACGTCGGCATCTCCGGCGTGGAATTCGCGGTCGCCGAGACGGGAAGCGTGTGCCAGAAGGCTACGGCCGTCGAGGACCGGCTCGTCTCGATGCTGCCCCCCGTCCACGTCGCCTTCCTCGACAGCAGCCGCGTCCTCCCCGGCATCGAGGACGCCTTCGAGGTCTTCGGCAAGGTCTTCGACCGCGGCTATATCAGTTTCATTACGGGGCCCAGCCGGACCGCCGATATCGAGCGCGTGCTCACGATCGGCGTTCACGGGCCGAGCCGGTTCGTCGTCATCGCCGTCGATGACGCCGGCGGGGAGGGGAGGTGACGGGATGGCGCAAGACAAGAGCCTGAGAAAGAGGATCCGCGAGAAACTCGACGATGAAGTCCTGCGCGCCAATCTCGGCCGTTTCGCCGAGGTCTATCCCGCCGCACGCGCCAAGGCGTTCGAAAACGTCCCCAACCTGGAGGAACTCCGGGAAAAACTGCGCATCATGAAGCTGGACACCATCGCCCGCCTCGACGAAATCGCCGACCGCTTCCAGGCGGAGGCCGAGAAGAGGGGCGTCACGGTCCACCGCGCCCGGGACGGCAAGGAGGTCAAGGAGTACCTTCTTGCGCTCTGCAGGAAGAGCGGCGTGAAGCGCATCGTCAAATCGAAGTCCATGGTCTCCGAGGAAATCGATCTCTCCAAGGCCTTCGCCGAGGCGGGTCTCCATTCGCGGGAAACGGACCTCGGGGAGTGGATCATCGCGCTCGCGGGCCACAAGCCCTCCCACATGGTCATGCCGGCGATCCACCTGAGCCGTTACCAAGTGGCCAAGTACTTCTCCACGGAGATGAGCAGGGACATCCCGCCGGACATCCCTTTTCTCGTCCAGGCGGCGCGGCAGAACCTCCGCGAGGAGTTTCTGCAGGCCGATATGGGCATCTCCGGCGCCAACTTCGGAATCGCCGAAAACGGCGCCATCGGCCTGGTGACGAACGAAGGGAATGCGCGGCTCGTCTCCACACTGCCCCGCATCCACGTCGTCCTGATGGGGTACGAGAAGCTGATCCCCACGATCCGCGACGCCGGAACCATCCTCCGCCTCCTGCCCCGCGGCGCCACGGCCCAGCTCGCCACGAGCTACATGACCATGATCTCCGGCCCCACTCCGACGATGGTCCGGAGGGGCGGCCGCTGGGTTGAAGAGCAGAAGGAGATGCACATCATCCTCCTCGACAACGGACGGCTGAAGGCGGCGCGGGACGAGAAGTTCAAGCAGATCTTCCAGTGCGTCCGCTGCGCCTCCTGCCTGAACGTCTGCCCGGTCTACACGCTGATCGGGGGCCACGTCTACGGCGGGCACACCTACGTCGGCGGAATCGGCGCCATCCTCACGGCCTTCCTGAGCGGGATGAAGGACTTCAAGAAGATCAACGAACTGTGCATCGGTTGCCGCCGCTGCACCGAGGTGTGCCCGGGCAAGATCGACATCCCCGGCCTGATCGAGGAACTCCGCGTCCGCTCCGTCAGAGAGCAGGGTCTGCCCTTCCCGCTGAAGGCGGCCTTTGAAAATATCTTCGCCAACCGCAGGGTCTTCCATTCGCTCCTGCGCCTGGCCTCGGTCGGACAGAAACCCTTCCAGTCGGGGAAGCTGATCCGCCACCTGCCGCTCTTCCTGGCGGGGCTGGCCAAGGACCGGAGCCTGCCGGCGATCGCCGACAGGCCCCTGCGCGACCGGTTCGCCAGGGTTGCCCGGAAATTGGACAAGCCGGCCAAGCGTGCCGCCTTCTTCAGCGGCTGCACCATGGACTTCGTGTTCCCCGAAACCGGGGAATCCGTCGTCAAGGTCCTGAACGATCTCAACATCGAAGTCGTCTTCCCGGAGGAGCAGAGCTGCTGCGGGAAGCCCGTCGCGGCCCTGGGCGACATCGAAACGGCCAAGCGCATCGCCCGCATGAACGTCAAGGCCTTCGAGGACGCCGAGGCGGACGTCATCATCTCCGCCTGCCCCACCTGCACCGAGACCTTCCACGACTACGGAGAGCTCCTGAAGGACGATCCCGCCTGGGCCGAGCGGGCGAAGAAGCTCTCGGCGAAGGTGCGGGAGTTCTGCTCGTTCGTCGCCGAGGAATACGAGAAGGCGGGGCGGCTGAAGAAATCCAGGGGCGGCCGGAAGGTCACCTACCATGACTCCTGCCACATGAGGCGCGTCCTAGGCGTTCACGTGCAGCCGCGCAAGCTCATCGAGGCCGCGGAGGGCTGCGAACTGGTGGAGATGAAGGACTCCGACAAGTGCTGCGGCATGTCGGGCATCTTCGGCGTCAAGTATGCAGATCTCTCCATGCCCATCCTCAAGCAAAAGATGGACAACATCAAGGCCACGGGGGCCGAGATCTGCGCCGTCGCCTGTTCGGGGTGCATGGTGCAGATCCAGGGAGGCCTGGACAAGCAGGTGCCGGGCGTGAGGATGAAGCACATCGCGGATATTCTCGCGGAGAATCTGGAAAAGAAGAAATAGAGACCGCGGAAAAACAGGAAAAGGCAGGGGGTCGGGAGAGATTTCCCGGCCTTCTTTATTCGTCGCTTAAAATGTTCGCCCCAGAGGGGCGCTTTGGAGATTTTTCGGGACCCCTGCCTTCGCAGCGGAACTGCGCCCCCGATGCCATTGTTTGAGGGCGCAGGCCCGAGTTTGGCATCGGCATGGTTCGACATGCTCACCATGACACACGCTCATGTCACCCTGAGCTTGTCGAAGGGTGCAGGGTCGAAAAAGATCCAGGCGGACCGGAAGGGTGAACATTTTTAACCTTTTTTCGGTGTGGCCCTTTTCAGGATGTTCTTTTCGATAAAATCCGCGATGCCCCCGATGTCGTTCAGATCGAAGCGGGGCACGCCGCGCTCGACGGGCACGTCGGACGCGATGGCGATCAGATTATCCGCCGGTTCACAGAGAAACTCGTGCCGTTCGGCCGACCGCCAGACTTCGATCTTCGGGAGATCGTTCTTCTTGAACCCCTCGGAGATCACGACGTCCGCATTCCGGATATAGCGGTCCGCCAATTCGGCGATCCCGTAGTCGCGCTCGGCGTCCTCGATCACGGCCACCTGGACGGGAGACGCGATGACCGTCACGACAGCCCCGGCCTTCCGGTGGCGCCAGCTGTCCTTGCCCTCGTGATCGATCTCGAAGCCGTGGCGGTTGTGCTTGATCGTCCCGACCCGGTGGCCCCGCCGGATCAGCTCCGCGATCAGCCCTTCGATCAGCGTCGTCTTCCCGGAGTTGGACCGTCCGACGATGGAGACAATGGGAATCATGGCGCTCCCCTTCTCAAGGTTCTCTTCCCGACCTTTTACCCCAATTCCCGGAAATAGAAAACCCCCGTCCTGCGAGGCAGGCTGCGGGGGTTGGATCGAACGGGGTTCCGCTATTTCATGATGAAGGTCATGACAAGGGCAAAAACCGCGTAGGTCTCGGGCATGGCGCCGGACACGAGGGCGTTGGCGATCGTGTTCTTCCCTTCGAGGATGCTCTTGATGCCGGCTGCGCAGACAATGCCCTGATACCAAGCGCTGGCAAAGAACGCAATCCCGCCGATCGCCGCTTTTCCGGCAACGG
Source organism: Syntrophales bacterium (assembly GCA_035366835.1). Lineage (GTDB taxonomy): Bacteria > Desulfobacterota > Syntrophia > Syntrophales > UBA6109 > UBA6109. The sequence continues at coordinate 11,061 of DAOSIS010000043.1, forward strand.
TATAGGGGTCGGAGGCAAAGCTGTTCATATTCGTGAAGAACATGACCATGGCGTAGATGCCCTGCGATGAGGGCATCAGGGCAACGGCGATGTTCTTGTAGAAGTTCTCGGCGCCGCCGGCAAGCAGGGCCTGGAAGGCGATGACGAGCCCGACGGCGGATCCCGTCAGACCCAGGGACAGGCTGAGCCCCATGATGATCTTGGCGATCATCGGCGCCCAGTCCTTCGTTTCACCCGCAGCGGCTTGGGCCAGCGCCGGCGCACTGAATCCCAGCAGCAAGAAGACGGTTAACACCCCCATCATGATAATGCGCTTCCTCTTCATAATAAAGAACCCCTTTCTTTGATGTCGAAATTCTACGATGTCAACCCTTCTCGATACGGAACGGCCTGTAGGGTACACCGCCCCCTTCGAAGAAACTCTTGAACGCTTCCACAAAATGAAGACGGGCGGAATGAACCGTGCTCCCCAGGAGCGCCAGGGCGAAGTTGAACGCATGCCCGATCAGAATGACGAGAACCGCCAGGACTCCTCCCAGGTAAGGGCCTGCTGCGCTGTGGACCATTCCGGCCAGCTGGTTCATGACGGCCGCGATCGCCCCGGTGGCAATCCCCAGACCGAAAAGGCGGGCGTAGGAGAGCAGATCGCCCATCAGGCCCGTCAGTCCGTAGATGCTCCAAAGTCCCAGTCCCAGACGCACAAACCAGTTGCGGTGATCGGAGGCGAAAAGAAGAATGAGCAGAAGGCCGAGCGAAAGCAGCACGATGCCCCCGTAGTAGAAGAACGCATGCGCCGCCGTTCCCGGGGCGGAAAACCAGATGCTCCGCGATACGAGCGATACGCCTCCCAGGAGAACGGCGAGGAGACCGATCTTGAACAGGACTTCCTGCCGGGTTCTTGCCTGCATGGCGCCCAGGATGTAGGACAGGGAAAGATGGATCACACCCAGTCCCAGGGCCAGATAGAAAAGCAGCATCGGATTTCCCGGTCCGACGGACACGTCAAGCAGGATCCAGCTCCGGTTGACGAAGTCGTAGCCGAAGACCGATCCCGTCACGAGCCCGACGAAGATCGCCGCGACGGCAAAGGCTTCGCAGAGCTTCAGCACCCGTGACAAGCCTTCGACCCTGGCACCGTATTTCTTGTCGGCCCAGCGGGACAGCAGGAACATGAAAAGCCCGTAACCCGCATCGCCCAGACAGAAGCCGAAGAAGAACACCATGAAGGGCGCGAAGAAATACGAAGGATCCAGGTCCCGGTATTTCGGGCTCCCGTAAAGGCCCAAGAGGGGTTCGATGCGCCGGACAAACCAGTTGTTCTTGAGCAGGACCGGCGGTTCTTCGTCCGGACCCGGCTCGCGGACGTCGACGCGCAGGGGCAGCCCACTCGCCGAGACGGCCTTCAGGAAATCCTCTTCCCGATCGGCGGGGATCCATCCCTGGATGCCGAAAAGGTAGGGCTCAGCGTGAAGCGTCTCCAGCTTCTCCGTATAGCTCGCCTCATTCAGTGACTCGCGATAGCGGGCATCGAGCGATGCCCCTTTTTCGGCGATGCCGGCCAGTTCCGCGGCGATGGACGCTTCCTTCTTCTGGAGCTCCGCCAGTTCGGTCTCCGCTTCGGCGAGGCTCGAAGGCGGCAGCGGCAGTGCGTTGGCATGGGGAATGGTCACCGGGCCTCCTACGGAAACCGTAAAGAAAAGCGCGTCCCGGCGGACGGCGATCACCTCGAGGAGGACATCCTCTGGCGGCGCAAAGACCTCCCAATGCCGCTTTTCCATGCTGAAGCGCTGGACGAAGATCCCCTGCGCTTCCAGCGCCCGGATCCGGTTGTTGTCGAAGTTCCCCCAGGGTTTCAGATCGGCGATCAGCCGTTGGACGACCTGCTTGCGGCTGACGACTTCCTGAAGGGCGGCGAGCCTCTCCTCCGCATGCTCCACAAGGGCGTCTTCCGGAACGCCGACGGGTGCCGCACCCGGCCGGCCGCAGAATCGCGAGATCTCCTGGCAGGTCTGATGGATCTTCCGAAGCCTGAGCAACGCCGCCGACGTCTTCTTCTCGGACTCCCCCGCCAGAGGCACGGCCGGCTCGACATGAACGAGCCCGAGCCCTTGCATGAAGCGGGTGGCATCTTCCCGGCGGTCGGAGGGGCCCACGACAAAGACCCGCGTCATCTTCTCAATGGCCAACGCTCGAACTCCTTCTCTTGCCCCGCGGATCGGGGTCTACAATTCCTGGTTCAACCTCTTGGCGACCTTGGCGACGCCGACCGACGCCGCCTGCTGATCCTGCAGATACACGGTGATCTTGCGGATGTTCTCCCGGCAGTCCACGATGAGGACCTGTTCGTAGAGGTTGATCCGCTGGCTCGTCTTGCGGAATCCGTCCCAGAGCACCCTTTCCTGGTCCCGGAGGATCCGGATGGCCTCGCGCATCGAGATGGCCTCGCGCGTAAAGGCGACCACCTCTTCGAAGACGTAGGGCGTCGCGAAGAGGCTGTAAGCGGGGTCATCGAAGACCACGCCGCAGTACTGGGGGACCTTCAGGCCCGCGACGTTCTTGACGCTCAGGGTGACCTCGCGGATCCGGATCGAGCCGGCGATCGCGTCCTGCAAATCCCGGTAGAGGGACGACCAGACCGAGATCCTCTCCAGCAGTTCGCGAAGCCGGGCTTCCTCGTCCCGGATCGCCTGGCGGACGCCGGCCAGTTCCATGAGAAACTGCTGCTTCCGGGCCTCCAGCGCGGGAAGGAACCGCTGGTACATCCCCAGTTTCTGCTTCTGCTCCCGGAGGGAAATCTTGTTGAGTTTGACTCGTTCCGCCATGGGTGCCGTCTTCTACTGTTTCGGCCAGTACCGGTCGATGAATTCCTGTTTGATGCCGACTTCGTCGGGTTTGAAACACTCCGCCAGCGTCTTCCAGCCCAGGTCCAGGGCGTCGTTGAGGCCCAGGTCCACCTCAAGATTCATGAAGCGGTCGTAGAAGAGCTTGCCGTACAGGAGATAGCGGTCGTCGTCCGCCGTCTTGTCGAAGCCCATCGCGAGCTTCTGCTCCACCTCGCGGCTCTTGGCGAACAGGCGGATCATGCTGTTCATGATGTACCCGTGATCGTCGCGCGTGACCTTGCCGATGACGAGCTGCTTGAGGCGGGAAAGCGACCCGAAGGGCTCGATGACTCCCTTGCGGAGGTAGAACTGGCCCTCCGTGATGTAGCCCGTGTTGTCCGGAACCGGGTGCGTCACGTCGTCTCCGGGCATCGAGGTCACGGCGAGGATCGTGATGCTGCCGGCGCCGTCGAAGTCGACGGCCTTCTCGTACCGGGCGGCGAGGTCGCTGTACAGCGATCCCGGGTAGCCCAGGTTCGAAGGGACCTGGTCCATGGAGATCGCGATCTCCTTCATGGCGTCCGCGAAGGCGGTCATGTCCGTCAAGAGGACGAGCACCCGCTTCCCCTGGACCCCGAACTGTTCGGCGACGGCCAGGGCCATGTCGGGAACGAGCAGACGCTCGACGACGGGGTCCGACGCCGTGTGGATGAACATGACCGTTCGGGACAGGACGCCGGCCTGCTCGAAGGCGCTGCGGAACTTGAGGTATTCGTCGTACTTGAGGCCGATGCCGCCCAGGATGACGACGTCCGCATTGGCCCGCATCCCGATCCGGGCAAGCAGTTCGTTGTAGGGTTCGCCGGCCGCCGCGAAGATGGGGAGCTTCTGGCTCTCGACCAGCGGGTTGAAGATATCGACCATGGGCACGCGGGTTTCGATGAAATTCCGCGGGATGATGCGCTTGACGGGGTTGACGGAAGGGCCGCCGATGTCGATCCGGGGGAGCGCCGTCAATGCCGGGCCGTTGTCGATGGGCTCGCCCGACCCGTTGAAGATCCTCCCGAGGACCGCGTCTCCGAAGACGGCCTGCATGGGATGGCCGAGAAAACGCACCTGATCGCCGGTGGACACGCCCCGAGAGCCGGAGAAGACCTGGAGGAAGACCTCGTCGCCTTTCATGCGGATGACCTGCGCGAGGGAAACCGTGTGGCGGCTCTTGACGGTGGCCAGTTCTCCGTTCTGCACGCCGCCGGCCGGCACCGTGACGATATCGCCCTGGACCCGTGAAATGCAGCAATGTTCCTTGATCATGCCTCGGCACCCTTTCCCAGCATGGATTCGATCTGGTTGCGGTATTTGTTGTAGGTCTTTCCTTCGTAGGGGCAGTACTTCATCTGGAAAAAGAGGTTCTGGATGAGCGTCATCTGCTGCCTCGCCTCCTCCTTCGACCCGAAGGAGAAGGGATGACGGACCATGTCCATCAGGAGGAGGAAGTCGGCGACCTGCCGCTCGACAGACGTCGCCCGGTCCACGGCGTCGAAGGAGTCCTGCTGCAGACAGACGGCGTCCATGATCTCCGATTTCAGATAGGTCACGAGGTCCTCGATGCCGATTCCCTCCTCGCCGACGACGAGCATCATCTGATGGATTTCACTGCCGGTAAACAGAAGCTTGTGGGCCTCCTGAACGGCCTCGACCCAGCCGGGATTGCGCTCGTTGAGGATATCCTTCATCTGCCGGAGATAGAGACTCCAAGAGATCAGGGGGTCGATGGCGGGATAACGGCGGCGGTCCGAACGGGACCGGGACAGCCCGTAGAAGGCGCCCACCACCTTGAGGGTGTTCTGCGTCACCGGCTCCTCGAAGTTGCCGCCGGCGGGCGAGACGTTCCCGATGACCGTGAGGGATCCTGTCTCGTCGTTGTAGAGCTTCACCAGTCCGGCCCGTTCGTACACGGCCGCGATGCGGCTCTCGAGATAGGCGGGGAAGGCCTCTTCGCCCGGGATCTCCTCCATGCGGGCCGAAGACTCGCGGAGGGCCTGCGCCCATCGCGACGTGCTGTCGGCCAGCAGCAGGACCTTCAGTCCCAGCTGACGGTAGTATTCGCCGAGGGTGATGCCCGTGTAGATCGACGCCTCGCGCGCGGCGACGGGCATGGAGGACGTGTTGCAGATGATGATCGTGCGCTCCATCAGCGAACGGCCTGTCTTCGGGTCTTCGAGATGGGGGAATTCACGGATGGTCTCCACGACTTCACCGGCCCGCTCGCCGCAGGCGACGATGATGACGACATCGGTCTGGGCGTAGCGGGAGATGATCTGCTGGAGCACGGTCTTCCCGGCGCCGAACGGACCGGGGATGCAGGCGGTCCCGCCTTCGGCCAGGGGAAAGAAGATGTCGATCAGCCGGCACTGGGTCAGAAGCGGCCGGTTGGGCATGATCCGCTCCTGGTAGGCGCGGAGCGGCATCTTCACAGGCCATTCCTGCTTCATGGCGACGTTCAGCCGGCGCCCCTCGTCGCTTTCGATCTCCGCGATCGGTTCGCTCACCGTGTACTCGCCGCGGGGCTGCAGGGAGACGAGCTTCCAAGCGCCCTGAAGGCGGAGCGGCACCATGATGTGGTGCGTGAACAGCCCCTCGCGAACGCTGCCGAGGAAGTGGCCGGCCTTCACGACGGCGCCCGGCTGGATCCCGGTCTTCGGCGTGAATTCCCAGCGCTTCGTCTCATCGAGGGCCGGCAGGTACTGCCCGCGCCTGAGGAAGAAGCCGGCGTCGTTTTCCAGCAGGGCGAGGGGATTCTGCAGCCCGTCGTAGATGCGTTCCAGCAGGCCCGGGCCCAACGTTACGCTGAGCAGTTCGCCGGTGAAGTTCACGGTGTCACCCACGCGAAGGCCGGCCGTGCTTTCGAAGACCTGCATGTCGATCTGGCGGTTGCGGATCCGGATGACTTCCGATTTGAGGGACACCCCCTTGCAGACGACGAAGGCCACTTCGTTCTGCATGACTTCCATCGACGGATCGATCTCGCAGGTAACCAGCGGACCATTGATCGCAACGACACGACCTTTCGCCGAATCGCTCACGTTGTACCTCCACCATACAAGAAGTTGTCAAAATCAAAAGCAGCGCTCATCTTTTCCCAGCGGCTGAAGATCATCAGCCGGCTCACGTAGGCCAGGATCGCGTCGAGCGCAAAGACCGAATTGCCCTCACAGCGCGCGATGCGCCGCAGGCGCTCCTCGTCGAGATACCGTTCCGACAGGAGGGGATTCTTCTGTGTCTTCAACTGCGTGAGGATCGGGGAAAAATCGTAGTCCCGGAGCTGTCCGTGCACGGTGCTGTCCTCGGGGTTCTTCCCGATCTCGCGCGCCCGGAGGGTCGCCAGGCTGTTCCGGAGTTCGACCTCCCAGGGTACGTACTCCAGCAGGTACCGGCAATTCGATCGCCGCGCCTGTTCGAACAGATTGTCGTAATAGATTTCCCAGAGACGGTCGTAGGGATAGGAGCGACGGATTCCCTTCTCCCTCTCCTCCTCGAAAGCGGTGATGAAATCCGGGAGTTCACGCCTGTTCTCGAAATCCGCCTTCGAAAGGACGCCCCCTTCGATGAAAGGTCCCCTCCCCTGATCGAGGTTTTCCCAGTTGGCGGTGTCGATGGAATACAGAAGGGCGTTCAGGAGATGCTCGTCGCTTGGATGGATGTTGCGTTTGAGGATGGCAGACGCTTCCGGGAAAGAAACGCCCAGTTTCTCGCCGAGCGTCCCCGGCAGCGGCGGCAGAAGACATGCCAGAAAATAATAGGCACCCATCCGAGGTTACTGCTCCTTGGCCGCGAAAAAAGCTTTCCGGAAGCGAGGGGAACAGAAATCGGCCAGCACCTCCACAAGCCCGTCTCCGAAATTGAAGTGATTTCCCTGTCCGGCGATCCCGATCTTGAAGCCGAACGATATCTTGTCCGTGAAGTGGATGATGAGCGGAGCAAGGGCCTTTTCGCGGAACTTGTTCAGGAACCAGGACTCCAGTTCCTTTCTCTGTTTCTCGGGCAGGAGGACTTCAACGGGCTGATCTCCTCCCTGCCGGCGGTTGAATTCGACGATCAGGGATTCGATGATGCGCTCCATGAATTTCGTATCGTTCAGGGCGCTTTCCACGGCCTGGGCAACGGTGGGCGCGACGATCGATTTTTCCAGCCGCTCCTGAACCGTGAGGATGAAGTTGCGGGCGGCCATCTGCAGGTCGATCTCCATCTGCTTCCGCGTTTCCTCGGCATCCTTCGCGGCTGCAGCCCGCACCCGGGCCGCCTCTTCGCGGGCCGCCGCAAGAATTTTCCCGGCCTCGGCGGACGCGCCCGCCCGGAGTTTCTCGGCCTCGGCTTTCGCCGGGCCCAGAACCCTTTCGCTCAGTTCCGCCGTGATGTCTCCTATTGTTTTCGCCATGAGGAACCCCTTTCCGTCGTGACATTGTCCGCGCCGCCGGAAGCGGCGACGGATAGGATCGCGAGGAAACGTCTTACCCGGCATTCCGCTGTTTTCGGCAACGAAACGTCAACAGTTGATCGCAACAGACAGTGGAGAAGGATCTGAGAAAGATCGGGATATTACGCTGTGGGGAGCCGTCGGATTACCCTGCCGCCTTATAATGGAAGTCCTCTGCGAATGCAAGGATATTTTGCCTTTTCGGCGTCTCGTCCGGCATTTTTTCCGTCCTTTTTCCGGCGGCGACGAAAATTCCCGTAATATCGGAATTTTAGTGGTTTGTATCGCATCGCGGTTCTGGAATAATCGCTTGAACTTGGCTTGGAAAGGATATATAGAGCCCACAAAAATGGAGTAACCTTTAGATGGCAAGACTTGCAGAAACACTGAAGACGATCGAGCATCACAGACGTCAGAGTCCCCACTATTCCGAACTGCTGGATGTACTCGAAGAAATCCTGATCCTTCGCGAGGACTACAAACGGAGTTTCCCGGAGATCCTCTTCCCGATCGCCGAGCATCATATCCGCGAGAAACTGGCCGGTGGATTTCCCCTCATCGACTTCACGACCGTCTCCTTCGACGCCACCCGCCCGCGCGAGTATTTTTTCTCGCTCATGCGCATCGCCGAGAAGCGGTCCCCGGAGGAAACGCGGGACATCGCAAGCAAGATCATCGATGGAACGCTCCAGTACGAGCAGATGATCCGCCGGATGTTCCAGCCCGTGGAAGAGGAGGGGCGGGGGGAAGAACGGAAGGAAGACGACGAGGAGTCCTTCGACCTCGTTGAGCTCTTCCTCGAGGAGAGCCTGCGTCCCGAACTGGAAAAGGTGGCCGAAAAGTACCGTAACCTGATCGAGGCCTCATCCTGGGAGGAAGGCTACTGCCCCATCTGCGGAAAAGAACCGAAAATCGGACAGATCAAGGACGACGAGAACCGGCGCTACCTTTTCTGCAATCAGTGCGGTTTCGAGTGGAGCTTCATGCGGATCCGCTGCCCGTTCTGCGGAAATGAGGATCAGCAGGAACTCGCCTATTTCACCGTGGAAGACGACGAGCGCTATCGCGTGGACGTCTGCAACGCCTGCAAGCGCTACATCAAGATGGTCGACTTCCGGGAGAGCAAGGAGATCCCCAATCTCGACGTCGAGGATATCGCCACGCTTCACCTGGATATGCTGGCCAACGACGAGGGTTACGAATAGCGCTTTCCCGCTTCCACGTTGTTTGATGGAATTGCGGCTGCATTGCGATTGTCTCCCCATGAACGACCGCCATATCCACGACATCGTCCGCATCCTCACGAAGGAGCTCGGCGCCGACAAGCTCCCCATCGTCACCGCCCTGGCGGAGCGCCAGGTCGATCCCTTCGCCATCCTGATTTCGACGCTCCTGAGCCTCCGCACCAAGGACGAGGTCACCGCCGAGGCCACGGACCGCCTGTTCCGTCTCGCATCCACGCCGCAGGAGATGCTGGCCTTGCAAGAGAGGGAAATCATCAAGGCCATCTATCCCGTGGGTTTCTACCGCAACAAGGCCCGCACGATCCATGAAACCTGCCGGGTCCTCATCGAGCGCTTCGACTCCCGCGTTCCCGATACGATCGAGGAACTGCTGACGATCAAGGGCGTCGGGCGCAAGACGGCGAATCTCGTCGTCGGGCTGGGTTATGGAAAGCCGTCGATCTGCGTCGATACGCACGTCCATCGGATCTGCAATCGCCTCGGCTACGTCGAGACAAAAACGCCGGACCAGACGGAACTCGCCCTGCGCGAGAAACTCCCCCGCCGGTACTGGATCCCCATCAACACGCTGATGGTCGCCTTCGGGCGCAAGACGTGCCGTCCCGTTTCGCCCCTGTGCAGCACCTGCCCGATCCGCGCGTACTGCGATCGGCGGGGCGTCACGGTCAGCCGTTAGGGGTTTTCGGTTGACTATGAGATGCCGTTCCGATATAGAAAAAGGTCTCCGGACAGGAGATACTCTTCCTTCAGATGGTCAGATGGTTCCGCTTGCCGCAGTTCATTCTACCTCAGGAGGTGACATATGGCCGTGAAGATTGCCATCAACGGGTTCGGCAGGGTGGGCCGGTACTTGATCCGGGCCTGCGAAGGATACGGCGAGATCGAGATCGTCGCCATCAACTCGCGCGCAAAGCCTGAGATCCTGGCTCATCTTTTGAAGTACGACTCCGTCCATGGAATCTTCGATGCGAAGATCGCGGTCGAAGGAGACTATCTCGTCGTCAACGGGAAAAAGATCCTGGTGACCAACGTCACGAAGGACCTGAATGAACTTCCCTGGGGAAAGCTGGGCGTCGACATCGTCATGGAGGCTACGGGGAAGTTCCGCAAGAAGGAGGAAAATGCGGGCCATATCGCCGCGGGCGCGAAGAAGGTCATTCTTGCCGTTCCGGGCAAGAAGGTCGACGGAACCTTCGTCGTGGGCGTGAACGAACACACCTACGACCCGGCGAAGCACCACATCGTCTCGAACGCCTCATGCACGACGAACTGCCTTGCCCCGATCGTCAAGGTGCTGAACGACACCTTCAAGATCAAGAAAGGCCTCATGACGACCGTACACGCCTACACGATGGACCAGCGGCTCCTGGACGGATCGCACAAGGACCTGCGGCGCGGCCGGGCGGCGGGGCTCTCCATCGTGCCCACTTCGACGGGCGCGGCCGTTGCCGTCACGGAAGTCATTCCCGAACTCAGGGGAAAGCTGGACGGGCTCGCCCTTCGCGTCCCGACGCCCAATGTCTCCGTCGTCGACCTGGCAGCGGAAGTGGGGAGGAACGTGACGGTCGAGGAGGTGAACGGCGCCCTGAAGGCAGCGTCGGAAGGCAACCTCAAGAACATCCTCCAGTACTGCCAGGAGGAGCTCGTCTCCATCGATTTCGTGAGCAGCCCCTATTCGGCGATCGTGGATGCAAAACTGACAAACGTCATCGACGGCAATCTGGTCAAGGTCTTCGCCTGGTACGACAACGAAAGCGGCTACGCCAGCCGGATGAGGGACCTGGCGCTGTACATCGGCAAGCGCCTGTAGGGTGAAAAACGTGATTCGTCCCTTGATCTGCGGCAACTGGAAAATGCACAAGACCATCCCGGAGGCGGCGAAACTGGCCGCGAAGATCCGGGAAGCGGCCGCCGCCTACCCTGATCGCGACGTCGCCGTCGCACCGCCCTTCACGGCGCTGCGGCCGACGGCGGATGTCGTGCGGGGCTCGAACGTGCACCTGTGCGCCCAGAACGTCCACCCGGCGCCGCAAGGCGCCTTCACGGGGGAGATCTCCGCCCCGATGCTCGCCGACGCGGGCTGCGAATACGTGATCGTCGGCCATTCGGAACGGCGGACCCTGTTCGGCGAGACGGACGAGCTGGTCCGCGCCAAGATCCAGGCCGCGCTGCAGTCGAGTCTCATGCCGATCCTCTGTGTCGGCGAATCCCTGGCCGAACGCGAGGAGGGACGGACCTTTAACGTCCTCGAACGACAGCTAAAAGGGGGCTTGAATAATTTCCAGGCCGCTGATATAAGGCACCTCGTCGTCGCGTACGAACCCGTATGGGCAATCGGCACGGGCAAGACGGCAACGCCGGAGCAGGCCCAGGAAGTGCACGTTTTCATTCGCCGCATGGCGACCCGGGCTTTCGGAACCGACTTCGGGGAATCGCTGGTCATCCTCTACGGAGGCAGCGTGAATCCCAAGAACATCGACGCCCTGATGGCCTGTGAGGACATCAACGGGGTGCTGGTCGGCGGGGCGTCGCTGGAGGCGGAGTTGTTCGGCCGCATCGTGGGCTTTCAAAAATTGTAAAGGGTGAAAAAGAGTGAACGCTTTGATTACGACCGTCCATGTGGTGGTGTGCATCATCCTGATCCTCGTCGTGCTTCTGCAGGCGGGGAAAGGCGCCAGCATGGGCGCCGCTTTCGGGGGATCGAGCCAGACCATCTTCGGCAGCACCGGTCCGGGGACGTTCCTGGGAAAGATGACGGCGGGCGTCGCCATCGTTTTCATGTTGACGTCGCTGATGCTGTCCTACACGGCGTACCGCAAGCCGACATCGGTGATGGATCGCGCGCCGAAACCGGCCGCCGAAAAACAGGTCCCGGCGCCGGCGATTCCGGCTGCACCCGCGGCCCCCGCGCCGCAGGCTCCGGCCCCGGCAAAGTAGGAGTTCGTGAGGAAACGATGTGCCGAAGTGGTGGAATTTGGTAGACACGCTATCTTGAGGGGGTAGTGGGCCACGCCCGTCCGGGTTCAAGTCCCGGCTTCGGCACCACAATACAGAAATTTTCTTCAGGGGAGACGGGG
>DAOSIS010000044.1:0-21919 GCA_035366835.1 Syntrophales bacterium
AAAAGGGGGGAGCGGCGGGCAGATAAAGGAGGAAGCCCGAAAACCCGCCCACCGCTGTGAAAAACCTGCGCTGTTCCATCTGTGGATTCTTCTCTCTTCGCAGCCGATGTCCGCACCCTCCCGAAATGCCGCTATTCCGCCGCGACGGGCTCGGCCGCCTTTTTCCTGAACACAGCGAGATTGGTCAGGAGGAAGAGGGCCAGAATGATGAATCCGATGAGGTCCGTCACCAGGCCGGGTTTCACCAAGGCAAGCCCGCCGACGGCGAGCAGAATCCTCCACAGGATGTTCACCTTGGAGCGGTACCAGCCCACCAGAACGATGGAAAACATCCATACCCCGACGAGCGCCGACGCAAAGGACCAAAGGATGTCGTACCACGAGCCGAATCCCAAGAGCGGATTGCCGTAAATGATCATAAAGGGCAGAATGAATCCGGACAGACCGATGCGGAAGGCCTCCAGTCCGGCTTTGAAGGGATCGCAGCCGGCGATTCCCGCCGTCGTGTACGCCGCCAAGGCGACCGGAGGGGTCATGGGCGCGTAGCAGCAGTACATGAAGACGAAGAAATGGGCGACGAGCAGGGGGACCCCCATCTGCACGAGGCTCGGCGCTGCCGTAACGGCCATGACGATATAACAGGCGGTGGGCGGAAGCCCCATGCCGAGAACGAGCGAAATAATCATGGCGAATATCAGCGCGAGCAGCAGTTTCCCCTGTGCGGCCGTCATCAGGATGTCCGATAGTTTCAGCCCCAGCCCGGTCAGGCCGAGCATTCCGATGATGATTCCAGCGGTCCCGCAGGCCACCGAAACAACCAGGATCTTCCTCGGCGTCACGATCAGGGCGTCGACGAGATCCTTTATCGGCACGCGCAATTCCGGTTTGAAGTAGTTGTAGACCAGGGTCGTGACGATGATGATCCCCGTGGAAAACAGGGCCGCCCGCAACGGCGAAACCCGCAATACGGCTAGGGAAAAGACGAGGATGGCAAGGGGAATGAGAAGACGCAGGCTGTTCATCACGGCGTCTTTTTTCGAAGGGACCTCCGCGTCGGACAGACCCTTCATATGGCCCTTGCGGGCCTCGTTGCCCGCGACAAACATCAGGGCGGCGTAGAAGATGATCGACGGGATGATGGCGTGGATGATGATCGTGCTGTACGGAACCCCCGTGATATCGGCCATGATGAAGGCGCCGGCCCCCATCACGGGCGGCACGAGCGATGCACCGGACGAGGCCACCGCTTCGAAGGCTGCCGCCAGCGTGGGCCGATACCCCACTTTTTTCATCAGTGGAATAGTGAAGGCCCCCGTCGTGGCGGCATCCGAAACCGGACTGCCGGAAACCATCCCGACCGTCGCGCTCGAGATGATGGCGATCTTCGCAGGCCCGCCAGCGAACTTGCCTGTAAAGGCGTTCGCCAAATTGATGAAAAGGGCGCCGACGCCCGACTTTTCCATGAAGGATCCGAAAAGAATGAACAGAAACACGTAGGTCGCCGCAACGCCGAGCGGCAAACCGAAAATGCCTTCCGTAGACAGGAACATCTGGGAGAGGACACGGTCGATATCCCGCCCGGAGTGACCGAAGGGTTCAGGCAGGAGGTGTCCCCAGAAACAATAGAGCAGGGAGAAAACCCCCAGCAGCGTCATGGTGTACCCCACCGTCCTGCGCGTTGCCTCGATCAGGATGACGATCGTGGCGACGCCGAACAGGTAGTCCAGTTGCGTGGGCTCGCCGACGCGGTACATGAGGTCTTCAAAGCTGACGTACAGGTAAATGCCGCTTGCAATCGTGACGAGGATGAGCGGTATGTCGATCAAGAACGTGGCACGGGAGTTCTTCATCGACGGAAAGAACAGAAAGACCAGAACGAGCGTAAACGACAGGTGGATGCTGCGCTGCAGGAGAGCCGTCATCAGGCCGTAGGTGCTGGTGAAGATCTGAAATCCGGAAAACAGAAGTGAAGCGACGATGATGGCTCCCGCGATTGCCTTTTTCGTATCCATGATTCCCCCCGGAATACATCCGTGTGCGGTCCCGCCGGAGCGGTGGTCATACACGCATCCGGCGGGGCCGCACGATCTCTACAGGTTCAGCAAGTACAATTTGTGGAAAAATACCCCTCCTTTGACCGCATTTACTTAATGATCTTCTTCTCCTTGTAGAATTTGACGGCTCCCGGGTGAAGCGGAACGATGGTGGATGTCGCGTCTTCAAGCGTGGTTTCCCGGAAAGCGCTGTGGATTTGATCCAAGTCTTTCTTGCGATCAAATACCGTTTTTACAATTTTGTATGCGATGTCATCCGACAGATCAGCGCGGCATACGACCAGGGTCTGGACGGAAATGGTCTGGGTATCCTGGTCGACGCCCTTGTAGGTCTTTCCAGGGATGATGGACTTGCTCAGAAACGGATAGGCCTTCGATATCGTGGCGATTTCAGCGTCGGAAAACGGAATCAGCCGGATCGGTGTGGTCAGGGCAAGGCTCACCACGGCGGGGGCGGGATAGCTCACTCCCAGAAAGGCGGCCGCAACGGTTCCGTCCTGAAGCGCTTCGGCCCCTTCGGTAAAGGAGAGAAACTCCGGGGTGAAATCCTTGTACGTGATGCCGAGGGCCTGGAGCAGCATCTTGGTCTTCACCTCCGTGCCGGAACCGGGAGACCCGACGACCACGCGCTTTCCTTTGAGGTCCTTTACGGTTTTCACGTCGCTTTTTGCCAGGGCCATCAGGTGATGGGGCTGGCTGTACATGTTGAAGAGCGCCCGCACATCGACCTTTTCCTTGAAATGCTTGGAATTCTTGAAGTCATGAAAAGCCTGATAGAGGACGTCGGCCGAGGTCGTCGCGAGATCGGCCTGCTTCTTGGCGAGAATCTTCATGTTCTCGACGGATCCGCCCGTGGATTCCGCCGTCATGTTCAATCCCGGCACGTTTTTGCTCACGACGCTCGCTACGGCTCCGCCGTAAACGTAGAATACCCCCCCTGTTCCCGCCGTCACGATGGAAAGCCGAGTCGTTTCCGCCGCTGACGCGGACGGAACGCCACAGAGGCCCGCCATTCCGAAAACCATCAGAACTGCCGCTACCACCGCCATCCACACGCGCTTTTCCATGTCTCTTCCTCCTTAGACGTTAATGGAAATCACTGTCTTGCGGCGTCCCCCGCTTATGAGGCGACTCGCGCTATGCGTCTCATCGCCTTTGTCAGGTCCGCCACGTTTCGACGATCCAACGCAAACAAGACCTTCAGAAGCTCATCTGTCACTTTCTCACCGATCCAATTGGTGTTTTGGCGGAATTTCGACACGATGTCCTCTACAGAAGCTGGATTCTCCGGCTCCCCTTTCGCCAGAGGCACTTCCGCCGATAGATTCCCCCCCCTCTTTGTTCTGATGACGATCGTTGCACCGCGTTCCCTCGGATAGGCCTCCGCCCACCGGGGATCGCTCTCCACGGAAATGCGGGAGAAGAGCGATTGGATGTCCCGGTTGACGATCGCGGCCTGCGTATAACGGCCCTCGCCCAGATCGCCGAAATAGGCGGCCATTGCCGTGGAATACTGCAGGTTGAACTTGGCGGCCTCCGGTATCCCCGGCAGGGTATTTTTCCCGCAGAAACTGATGGCCACCGGATAGGTGGCAATCCGGACGGATTCGATGTCATCGAATTTCAAGGCCTTTTCCCTCATGATGGACAGAACGCCGTCAATCGTGGGATGCGTGTGCCTGCAAGCGGCATGAAACTTCACGTAGTGATCGCAGATGGAGTAATGCTTCCCGAGGTCCTGGAACAATTCATCCAGGGTCACCCTGTCCGCCATGGCCCGGAACAAACCGTCCTTTCCTTCCAGGACCGTCGCCGGCCCCTTGGCGCCGCGCTTCGCCAACTGGACGGAAAGCACGCCCGCCATCCCGGACTTTCCGGGGTGAAGCGGCTTCATCATGGCGCCGTTGTGCAGGATCTCCATGAGACCGGCGCTCTGCAACCCGGCGATTCCCATGGCACTGACCATTTCCTCCTCGTTCAATCCGGCGACGACACCGGCTGCGGCGGAAGCGCCGAATACGCCGATGGTCCCCGTCGTATGGAAACCGCGGTTCAAATGGGATGGGTTCATGGCTTTCGCAAGGCGGTTCACGATTTCGCATCCCATGACCACGGACAGGAGAAACGATTTCCCGTCCCGCCCGTGGGCTTCGGCGCTGGCCAACGCCGCAGGGATGGCCGTAATGCCGGAGTGAAGCCCGCCGTAGCGGTAACCGTCGTCCATATCGAGGGCATGTCCGCTGACCCCGTTGCCGAGTGCGGCAAAGACCGCCGGGATCTTTTTGTTCGTCCCGAGCAGCGTGGCCTCTTTGGCGCCTCCGAGATTCACGAGGTAATCGATCATGATCCGGGGGAAATCCTTGCGAAGACCGGCGATCGAAACCCCGATGAGATCGATAATCAGCATCTTGGCCTGATCGACGACCTCCGCGGGCAGGTCCTCATATTTTGCATTGACGAAGTGGTGTGCAAAACGCTGCAGTATGGTTTCCATGATTCGTCCTCTCGCCTTCACATCCCGCGAAAGATTCGAAATTCCCGTAGGTGGCATCCGGAATCCTTCGGAACGGGCTTCTTCCCGCATTTCCGTTTACGGTCCAAGCATCGTCCTCGGCAGCCACAAGACCACCGGCGGGAATGCAATCCTCAGTGCGAGGACCTTGAAGTTCCTCGTCAGCAATGGGGCCACTCTTCTGAAGATCGCCATCAGCGGAACATTCCTGGCGATGTCAGTTACGACAAACACGTTCTTCTCGATATGGCCGGCGAGAAGTCGCCGGCAGATTCTTTCGCGGGCTGTTATCATGAGCAATGACGGACGCCGCGCTATCCTTCGACCACCTCCCTGACGGAATCGATGACGGTGCCGTCGACCCATTTGACGGCGGCGACGACCTTGTCGCCGAGGGTCGGCTGGGCCGGTTTTCCGCAGATGCGCTCGGCCTCTTCCTTGAGTTGTTCGATGGGCTTGATCGGCAGGGACGAGCGCTTCACCGCGTCCAGCAGGTCCTGCCGCAGCGGGTTGACGGCGATCCCCCTTTCGGTGACGATGACGTCGATCAGTTCCCCCGGGCCGCAGATCGTCGTTACTTCGTCCCGGATGATGGGGACCCTGCCGCGGAACAGCGGGAGGGGCAGGATCGTGCACTTGGAGAAAAGGCAGTTCTGCCAGCCCCCGATGCCGTGCAGGAGGTACCCGTCCGAATGCGTCACCACGTTCCCGTTGAATTTCAGGTCCACTTCCGTCGCCCCCAGGATCACCACGTCCACCATCGAGGCAAAATTCCCCTTGCCGTGGTAGTTGTAGCTCGTAAAGGGGCTCGTCGCCACGTGCTTCGCGTTGTCCCGCATGGACCGCACGCCGTCCAGGTCGAACGTCTGGCCGTCCAGGATGTATCCCGTGAGGCCCTCTTCCAGCATCTGCACGAGGTACTTGTTGCTCCCGCCACGCGCAAATCCGCTCTTCATCCCCTTCTTCTTCAGGATCTCCGCGAAGTAGATCCCGATGGACAGCGCCGTCCCCCCCGCGCCCGCCTGAAACGAGAATCCGTTCCGGATGATCCCCGCCTCGTCGCAGAATCTCGCCGTCATTTCCGCCAGCAGCAGCCGGTCGGGACTCCGCGTGATCTGCGTCGTCCCCGAAACGATCTTTTCCGGTATCCCCACCTGGTCCACCACAACGGTGTAATCCACGTTGCTGCCCTGGATCTGCCATGGAACGCAGGGGAACGGCATCAGGTTGTCCGTCACCACGATCACCTTGTCGGCGTATTCCGAATCCGCCAACGCAAAATTCAGCGAACCGCAGGCCGTCTTCCCGTAAACCCCGTTCGCATTCCCGAACGCATCCGCCGCCGGCGCCGCGATCACCGCGATATCCACGTGCAGCTCCCCGTCCTGGATCGCCTGGTATCTCCCTCCGTGGGACCGCAGAACGCCCATGCCGGACATCTTCCCCTGGGAGCAGTACCGGCCCAGGTCGCCGTTCATGCTCCCCTCGATATGGTGAACCACCCCGTTCTCCAGGTGCTTGATGATCGGCTTGTGACAGGGAAAGGATGCCGAGGGCGCCCAGACCAGATTTTTCATCCCCAGTTCCGCGGCGATGTCGAAGATCTGGTTCGCGATCACGTCGCCGTTGCGGAAATGATGATGCGTGGAGATCGTCACGCCGTCCCTCAATCCGGCCTTGATCAGCGCCTCCTTCAGCGTTGGAACCAGCTTGTTGCCGTCGGCAGGATAGTCCGCGCAAGTTGCAATAGGGACGCCGTGGGTCCGACCGGTCGGCCGGTACTTGCCGACACCTTTGTACGCTACAGCCTGACCACCGTTGATCACGGTCGGCACCATGCGGCCCACGGCATTTTTTACCATCTTGTCTTTATTCATCTTGCGTTCTCCAGTCTTTAGAAAGTTTTCCCAATGCAATGGCCCGGTCGATCGACTGAACGGCGCGTTTCACCACGGGCGCATCGATCATCTTCGAACCCAGGGCGACAACCCCCAGGCCGCTTTCCTTCGCCTTCTCAAAGACCCGCACGATCGCCTTGGCTTTCGTAATCTCTTCTTCCTGGGGGGCGAAGCTCTCGTGAATCGGCTTGATCTGGTTCGGGTGAATGCACCCGATCCCCTCGAACCCCATGGATTTCGACTTCAGAACCGTCTTCCGCAAACCCTCCTCGTCCTGGAAGTCCGAAAAGACCGAGTCGATCGCCTGAACGCCCGCCGCCCTGCACGCATTGGCCAGGTAGCTCTTCGCGTATTGGGACTCGAATCCTTCCTTCGTCCTCTGAACGCCCAGATCCGCACAGTAATCTTCCAGACCGATCGCCACGGCCACCACATTCTCCGCCGACGACGCGATCTCATAGGCCCGGATCACCCCCAGGGCGCTCTCGATGATCGGCATCAGGTAGACATCGCCCTTCAATTTCTTGCCCTTCCGGATCGACGCGATCTTTTTGTTCACTTCCTGAACCTGCTCCCGCGATTCGCACTTCGGCAGCAGCACCACGTGGACATTGTGCGGGATAATCTCCTCCAGATCGTCCAGACCCCTCGGCAGCTGGTTGATCCTCACCATCCGCTCCGCCCCGTAAAAGTTCACCTGCCGCAGCGCGTTCCGTACCAGCAGCCGCGCTTCGTCCTTCTTGGCCGGCGCAACCGCATCTTCCAGGTCCAGGATGATCCCGTGCGCCCCGTAGATCCCGGCATTGATCATCATGCCGGGGGTGTTCCCCGGAATGTAGAGCCGGGAAAAACGCATCCTCTCCGCACTCGAAGAATATCGGTTCTCGGGGATGAACGCCGGAACATAGGCCTTCTCAACCTTTTTCACCTGCCGCACACAGGCCTCCAGCCGGGCGGCGATCACGAAGTCGTAGGCGCCGACATCCTCGATCGTCACCGAGGCATGCCTGACGCCGAGATGCACCAGGACCTCCTTGCACAACTTCTCGATGCTGCCGCCGTAATAAACCCCCACCTTGCTGTCCAGCTGCAACTGAATGCCGCCGCTCTTCGCAAGCTCCAGAGAGATGTAGCAGTCGTTCTTGACCTTCGGACCCCTGTTCCCCGCAAACGCCTGTTTCTTCTCCATACGTTATCCTCGTTCCAGTAGTGTAATGGGTTGATCCGACTAGTTTCTCGTGAATACGAAGGACTTCGTCTCTCTGTAGTTCCTGAGGATCTTGAAACCGTCCCTGATCCACTCCCGGATGTACTTGATGTAAATATGGATGAACAGCATGATGTCGAAGGGAAGCGCAAACATCATGTGGAACACCTTCAGGTCCACCAGCCGCGTGCTCTCCCCCGCACCCGAACCCATCACCATCGCCGTCAGGCCCGACAGGTAAAGAATGGGGAAAAAGGAGATGATGAAGGTGTACCAGACCTTCTGCCCCGGGTTGAACTCGTTTCTCGCCAGCGCCTTCCCGCTCCCAGGCTTGAAAATGTGCGCCCACGTGTCTTTCAGCCACTGAACGTCCGAAGCCCCCCACGTGAAGACCTTCCGGATCGTCCGCCGGAAGTGACCGATATCCAGTTTATAGTACAGGAAGGGGATCACGATGGAGAGCACACCGATGGTGCGGTGGGCGTACTTCAGCGTATCGGCCTCGAGACCGGGCAGGACATCCACGTAATGGGAATGCGTAACGCCCGTCGCGGCAAGGGAAACAATGGTGAAGGCCGCCAGAAGATGAACGATCTTCTCCGCCCTCCTGAATCCCGCCGCATATTCCTTCAGGCTCTTGCTGACCTGGGGGCAGGACTTGACGCAGCGGTAGCACCGCCGGCACTCCTCCTGCACCACATTCTCCAAGTTCATCGACGTCCTCTGGTTCTGCTCGAAAACCAGCCCCACGTTCGCCTTCACCACGGGACAGTTGTCGATGCAATTCCCGCAGGCAAGGCAGCCGCTGTCCCCGACCGCCTGGGAGGCCTCCAGCAAACGGGTATTTTCGTTGACGCCCAGAGAAAGCAGCCGGAACCGCGCTACCGGGCTCCAGGCCTCATCCAGAAGACGCTGCGAGTGCAGGGCGTTCAACTGCGTTTCTTTTCCCATAACGGAACTCCATCTTTCCTGTTTCATGACAACGGTTATTCCAGCGTCACGTTCCCCGCTGCGTCGAATGAAACCGTCGCCCGCCTCGGTTCCACGCAGCAGCAGGGCCTTACGCACACTATCCGCACCCCGCTCGCCCGCGCCGGGCCCACATTCAGAAACGTCCCGAGGACCGAGTAGTCTCCTCCCATCCCCAACGGACCCACCTTCGTCGCGTTGACGATCTCCGTGACACGCATCTCCCATTCGCTCTGCTTCCTCAGGTCACCCTGCCGCATCGCCTCCACCATCCGCATCGCCGCTTCCGTGTGCGACCGGCCGATCCCCATCGCAACCGTACCGGGCGTGCAGCCCAGTCCGCCCACCTCTGCCGCCACCCAGCCCGCCGCCTCCTCCACCACCCGCTTCATGCTTCGCTTGTGGTAGATCCGGTAGGTCTTCGCGCGGATTTCCGGCCCGCCCCCGAACAGCAGAACCGTCACCGACAGCTTGTTCCCCGCTACCGCCTTCGTGATCATCGAGGGCGGAACCACAGCCGCCGGGTCTTCGGCAAGACCCCCCGACTGCTCCACCCGCTCAACGTCGTTCCCCTTGATCGCCATCGGACGGCCAGGCATCGCCCGCAGACCCTCGGCCACCCCTTCCTGGATCGCCGGAAGCCACCCTTTCGGCAGATCGATCTCGTTCCCCACTTCCAGGAAAACATGCGGAATCCCCGTATCGTCGCACAACGGATACTTCCCCTTCTCCGCGATCTCCGCGTTCTCCACCAGACGCTCCAGAACCCAACGCGCGTTCTTGTTCGTCTCCTTCCCGATCGCCGACCGGTAAGCCTCGAACTGGTCCGCACGGTACGTCGTACCGGCCTTCACCAGACACTTCCCCACGCCTTCCCGAATCTTCTCTATCGTGAGCATATCGTCCTCTATCTGCCGGTTATTTCGAAAAAATGGACTCCCCGTTCGCAATGGCGATGATCGCCGGAAATCCCTTCACCTTCACTTCGTACAGCGCTTCCATCCCCTCTTCCGGAAACATCGCCACTTTCTGCGATATCATCTTCGCCGAAAAATACGCCGTCGTCGGTGGCGTCACCGCGAACACCGAATTGTGCGCCTTCAGCGCCTCCATCGTCTCGGCCGTCAGCGCTCCCTTCCCGAGATGAACCTTCACCCCGGCTTTCGACAGCGCAGGGATGCTCCCCTCGATCTCCAGCTTCCCGCTCGTCGTCGGACCGATCCCCGCCGGACTCACCGCCGTGTGAAAGATCACCGAACCACGAAGCAGCGTGAGAACCTTCACGTCACCGCTCTCCGCCAGATTCACCATCTTCGGCAAAACCGCGTCACGCCCGCACAGGATCGTCCCGTTGATCTCAACAAAATCCCCGACCCGAAGTGCCCGTACCGCTTCCTCCGAAATGGGCGTCTCAAGCTGGATCGTCTTCCCCTCTTCCTTCCTGCTGCTCGCTTTCTCGTCTTTCATACCGAAGCACCCTTCTTCGCCTGCATCTCACCGAAAATTTCCTGAAGCCTCTTGTTGTCGGTTTTCTTCAGCCCCGCAATCTCCGCGCTGTAGACCCCCTGACCGATGTCCTTCACACGCTTCTCCAGCTGCGGCGACCTCTTCAGCATGTGGGCACCATAGAGACGACGGATGAACAGCGCGATATTGTACGGCGACAGCTCCGCGGGGCACCGCGCCGCGCACAAACCGCACATCACGCATTCGATCGACAACTCCACCACCCGCTCCAGGTCACCACGGATCGCCGCCGAGATGTAGTTCATCACCGACAAATTCACCGGACAGGATTTCGTGCAGGTGTTGCAACCCATGCACCGCAGAAGCTCCGGATACGTCTTCACGATGTCCAGACTCTCCGGATCCATCTCCGAAACCGCATACGACGGCTTGTTGTTGGAAATATACGGAAGCTGTACGAGACTCATCTCCGGCTCGATCACCGTCTGGCAGGCCAGACTCGTATAAATCCGGTAATCCCCCTGCTTCCGGTACACCGTCGCGCAGGCCCCGCAAACGCCGCCACGGCAGCCGCAGCCACGCGTAATCCTGAATCCCGAAAACTCCAGCGCCTTCAGGATCGTCAGGTCTTCCGGCACCGAAAACCGCTTCCCCATCACATAAATCGAAATCATATTCAGGTTCTTCTTGCTCATTTCTCCGCCTCGACGATCTCGCTCACATAGTTCGTGCTGGTCAACGCCTTCTCGAACCGGTAATCCGGCAAAAGCATCGGCGATCTCAATCCCGAAACGATCCCCAGCGCCGCCAGTTCCTCGTGATGCGCCTTCACGTGGTCCAGCGACAACCTCGTAACCGGCTTCTTCCGGTAGTTCTCCGCCGCATGCCGCCCCGCACGGCGGCCGAAAACGAACACGTCGCTCATCGAATTCGCACCCAGACGGTTATGGCCGTGGACTCCGCCCGCCACTTCCCCCGCCATGTAAAGGTACGGAATGTTCGACTGACCGTGCACGTCGATGGCCACGCCGCCGTTCTGGTAGTGCTGCGTCGGATAGATCAGCAGGGGCTCCTGGATGGGATCGATCCCGTACTTCTTGTACCGATGATGAATCCCCGCGAACCTCCGCAAAAATGTGCCCTTCCCCTTGCCCCCCTCCTTCATGTCGATCATCGGCGTATCCAGCCACACCCCCATCGTCCCCGTCGGCGTCTCCACACCCTTCCCCCGCGGACCGCATTCCCGGAGAATCGCCGCCGAAAGCGCGTCCCGCGTCTCCAAACGATTCACGAAGGGCTCCCCGTCGCAATTCACCACATGCGCCCCCTCCGCCCTGATGGCTTCCGAAAGAAGCAGACCCAGGATCTGCTCCGGCCACGCGGCTCCCGTCGGGTGATATTGAATGTACTCGATGTACAGAAGCTTCGCCCCCGCACGCGATGCCATCACGATCCCGTCCGCCGTCGCACCGTAGTGGTTCGACGTCGGAAATCCGTTCGGATGAAGGCGGCCCATCCCTCCCGTCGCCAGGATCACCGCTCCGGCCTCCACAACGATGTTCCTTCCCGTGTCCAGGTCCTCCAGAACCGCGCCCGCGCACCGGCCCTCCGAATCCAAAAGCAATTCAACGGCAGGACAGAACTCCAATACCTCGATGCCCTTCCGGTTCCGCAGCTCATCCCCCAAAACCCGCATGAACTCCAAGCCCGTCAGGTCCTTGATCGAGTGCGACCGCTTGAACGAATGACCCGCCGGCATGTGGTTGAAGTAGCTCCCGTCCGCCTTCCTGTCGAAATTCACCCCTAGCTTCGTCAGCCACTCCAAAACCGACGGCGCCTCGTTCACCAGCGCCTCCACCACTTCCGGAATGTTCTTGAACCGACCCCCCACCATCGTGTCGATGTAATGCGCCGCCGGTGAATCCTCCGGCAGGGATGCCGCCGCAATCCCTCCCTCCGCCATGATCGTGTTCGAATCCCCCAACCTCAGCTTCGTCGCCAGAAGTACCTTCGCCCCCTGCTCGTTCGCCGTCAGCGCCGCCGTGACGCCGCCCCCGCCTCCCCCGATCACCAGAACGTCCGTCCTGTAGTCCGGCTTCGTCAGATCCACCGCTTCCAGATTCAAACGGCTCGGAGATTCCATCACCGCCGCCATCACCTTCGGAACTCGCTCTCCCTTGTTCGCGCCGCACCGCAAAAGAACCTTGTCTCCCTCCCGAAAATCAGGATGATGATTCTTCAAAAGCGCCGCCTTGTCCTCCGGACTCAACCTCGGAAATTCATAATTGTTCAAACGTTCCTTCCGCCGCTGAGCCACCTTTTCCACTGAAGGCCTCATGCCCGCAGGATATGACATACCCCTATCTCCTCCCTGTAACGTGCCTTGCTGCTTTTTGATTTTTCTTATGCTGTTTGATGACCGTTCGAACGCCGGAACATCCGGGCGTCACTCCAAATCATTGCACCAAGTTCGCAACCATGAATTTCTTGGACTCCATGAGGTGATTCCGCATGAGCTTCGCTGCCTTTGCCGCATCGTTCCTCTTCACCGCTTCCAGAATCTGCTCGTGGCATTCCACGTATCGATCGATATGCATAGAGAGGGTCAATCCTGCCACCACAAAGCCGTACAGCCGCCTCCGGAGCTCAACGATCTTCAGTTTCATCGTCTCGTTTCCCAGTTTCTCCACAAAATAACCATGAAACTCGACGTTCAACGCGCGGTATTCCGGATATTGCCGCCGTTGCGCGCGATGCTTCATCGCGGAAATCAACTTCGCAAGATGCGCGATATCGCGCTTGTCGAACTTCCTCTCCGCAACCACCGCTTCCGTGGCATAGGATTCCAGCACGGCGATGATGGTGAAGATCTCCTCCACCGCTCTTCTGGACACCTTCTGGACGACCGCCCCGACATTCTTCTTCAGAAGAATGTAGCCCTCCCGCTCCATCTGAATGAAGGCCTCCCGGATCGGCGTCTTGCTGACCCCGAACCTCTCCACCAGCGACGCTTCCGACAGCCTTTCGCCCGCACCGATGCGGCCTCGCATGATGTCGTCTACCAGTTGATTATAGATCATGGCCCTCAACGGAGTGGTTGGTTGAGCTTTCGCCTTCTTCTTGCTTCCGGCGGCCGGCGGGGGTGCCATAGGATTTGCCTCTCAGATCGTATCTGAAATCATATTTTTGTTCGCATACTACATACTTTTGCAGGGAAGTCAAGCAGAAAAATAAAACAACAGAAACCCAGAGAAATTTCTCTTCCTGCCCTCATCGGAGGGCCGGTCCGACGGACAGACTGAATGCCTATTGATGGAATGTCTGCAGATGGGGGAAGCTTGCGAGATGAAGCGAACCTGCGGAAGGCCATCCCGACACACTCCGGCAGACAAACACGGAAATGCAATGGGCGAAGGAATCCACCAGATAGGATCTTTCGGGAGCTAACCACCCTTCGACGTGAGCAAACTCGCGCCGCACGGCCCGCGGCGCTCGGCGTCGCGGGCAGGGCATTGAACCCCGCCCTTGATCAAAGGAGGAGTGCTTAGCGCCCCTTTGGAAACCCAGCACAAGGGTTCCCACGGCAAGCCGCGGGGCATAAGAGGCCTGATGTCAGCTGCAAAAAAAATCCTGCCGGAGAGAACAGGCCCCCCGGCCGAGGATCTTCACTTCAGTCAGCGCAACAGCCGTCCTGCCGCGCCTCTCCGGTGCCCCCGGACCGGTGGGGGAGGTCGAGACCTCCTAAGTTATGTCTGTTGAGACGGGACAAAGCTTACCTTCAAGGTATCTCCGGACTTCTCCACACGACTGCTGCCGAGCCATTCCCCATCGTTGCGATCCGGATAATCGCTCCGGTAGTGGGCGCCGCGACTTTCCTGCCGTATCAAGGAGGCGGCCACAACAGCGTTGCCGACTTGCACCATCCGCGAGACCTCCAGATAAGCCGCCTCGTCGGCGGGGCCCTCGATTCGGCAGGAAACGAGGGCATCTTGGCATTCCGCAAGCGTCGCTCGGCCCTTCGTCAGTCCTTCTTTCGTGCGAACGATGCTCGCGTGGTCCCACAACGTCCTGCGCAACCGGGCCTTTATCTCCGCCACCGCGACGCCGCTCCTGCTTTCAGGCGGCATCTCCACGCGGGCTTCGGGTGGCTCAGGCGGCCTCTTGATTCTCCCAGCGTATGCCGCTGCCTCGTAACCTGCTTT
Source organism: Syntrophales bacterium (assembly GCA_035366835.1). GTDB lineage: Bacteria > Desulfobacterota > Syntrophia > Syntrophales > UBA6109 > UBA6109. The sequence continues at coordinate 14,310 of DAOSIS010000044.1, forward strand.
ACGGCCGAAGACCACCGTTTCAGTCAGGGCGTTGCCCGCCAACCGATTGGCGCCGTGGACTCCGCCTGCCGCCTCTCCGGCCGAAAAGAGGCCGTCAATGCCTGTCCTGCACCGGGAGTCGATCCAGACGCCTCCCATGATGAAATGGACCGCGGGCGACACAATCAGCCACTGCTTGGCGGGATCGATGCGGTGCGCCTTCAGCAGCTTCAGGGTCGTGGGAAACTTCAGTTCCAGCGACGAACTCGGAACTGCGGAGAGATCCATATAGACCCCGCCATTTACACCGCGCCCGGCCTCGACCTCGGAAAAGATTGCTCTGCTGGCGACATCACGGGTCGCCATATCCGCTTTCGGGTCATAACGCGGCATGAACCTCTCCCCGAGGCTGTTCCGCAGCACCGCTCCCTCTCCGAAAAGAGGGCTGGAAATGTTTGTGTGAACCGGGGAAATGGCACGTGTCGGATAGAATTGGATGAATTCCATGTCCCGCAATGCGGCACCTGCCTCAAGCGCCAGTGAGAAGGAATCCCCTGTCATGTCCAGAGTATTATTGGTCTGCACGAAGAGGCGACCACCGCCGCCCGCCGCCAGAATGACCGCCGTCGCTGATACCAGAATCGGCCTGCCCGTGCTGGCCTCCACGGCCAACGCACCGCAAACCACTCCATCCCTCACAAGGAGCCGCTGGACGGGAGTCTGCGTCAATATCCGAATGCCCCGCTCTCTTGCAGATTCGGCAAGCGGAACGGTGATGGAGAGTCCGCGGGTGGCGTGGGCGAAATCTCTCAGATCGGTCGGGATCGATCGCGGCCGGGAATGGCCGGGAGGGGTGCGACGTACCAGAGATCCATCCGACCGAAGCAGCCGCACGCCGTATTGTTCGAGCGCCAGAACCGCCTCCTGCCCCTCTTCTACCAGGGTTCTGGCGAGGGACAGGTCATTGATCCCCACCCCCGCATCCAGTGTGTCCAGGAGATGCTGCTCGGCGCTGTCGGAATTATCCGGCGAGGATACGCAGACGCTGAACGCCGCTCCCGAGATAATCGTGTTGCCGCTGCGTCCCACATCCTTCTTGCAGACGACCACGACGTTCTCCACCCACTTCTTGGCTTCCAAGGCTGCGACCAGGGCAGTTGACGCACCGCCAATGATCAGAACGTCGCACCGGATCTGCCCCCGGGAAATCCCCGTATTTTTCATCCTAAAATACTTCTTCCTCCTTCTCGTGTAGATCCTTTCCGCACGGCCTCGATCATCCGGATATCGGCCAGGGATGTGGTCTATTCTTGGAGAATCTCGTTCTTCTTGAGCCAAAACTCAGGCGGTTCGCAGGATCCGCGCTTCCCCCGTGGCCTTCTCGATCATGCCGCAGGGACCATCCCGGATCATTTTTATTGATCGCTGCGTTCTCTCGAAAGCATCATGAGTTTTGCTTCCTTTGCTTCCCGGATATGGGTGGCGATGGCTTTCTTGGCTCTCGCCGTCTTGTGCTCCCGGATCATCTCGTAGATGGCCGCATGCTGTGCCGCAGTGACGAGCAATCGGTCGGGAGGAAGGAGTTCTACGCGGGAGCGCAGATAACTGTGCTCGAAAATGCTTCGCAGTTGCCTGAGGATCGCCTGGTTCTTCGACATCGCCGCAATCTGCCAGTGAAACTCGGCATCCAATAAGAGTTTCTTCCGATCATAGATCTGGATGTCATGATTCTTGTGACTCAGCATCATCTGATGCAGAATCTCCAGATCTTCGGGCGTTTGATTCTGGATGGCCTGTTCGATCGCATAGACTTCCAAGATCTGCCGAAGATCGAAAAGATCTTCAATTTCACGGATGTCGATCCTTCTCACGTAGTACCCGATGTTCGGTATTCGTTCAACAAAGCCCTCCTGTTCGAGTTTACACAAAGCCAATTGCACCGGCGTCGAACTCATGCCGAGCACTACGGCCAACTCGCGATAGATCAATTTCTGTCCGGGAGAAATTCGCTGATAAAAAATCATGTTTTTCAGCTGCAGATACGCTTTTTGGATCAGATTTTCCGTGGCCTCTTTCATCATACCTTTGGACCCCCGGTCTGTTTTTATGAAAGCGTTCTCCGTTCCTTACCTTCCCGGTCACCGCCCCCCGCCACCGATCGCGATCGCGTCACTCATCCTCCGCGCGGGGCTGACGGACAGCCGAGAACGGCGACACATTTCAATTTTTCATCATGCCCGGCAACAGCAGGGATATCTTGGGAAACAGGATCAGCAAGATCATGCACGCAATCATGATGATGATGAACGGGATGACGCCTTTCACCACCTGCTCCAGCTTCGCCTTGGCAATCCCGCTGACGACGAACAGATTCAGTCCGACGGGCGGCGTAATCATCGCCAATTCCATATTGATGACCATGATCACGGCAAAGTGAATCGGATCGATGCCGACGACCTTGAGCAGCGGGAACAATATCGGCACCGTGATCAATATGATCGAGACGGCCTCCAGAAAGGTCCCCATGACAAAAAACATGATCTGCGTGGCGAGCCAGAACATCCCGGCGCTCAGGTTGTAGCTGGTCACCCATTGAACGATGCTCTGGGGTATCTTTTCACTCGTCAGATAAAGGCCGAACGTCATGGCCGCGGGGATGATGAGGAAGATCATGGCCGTGATCCCGATGCTCTCTCTCAGGATGTGACGGAACCCCTGCCAGGAGAGCTCCCGGTAGACAAACATGGCGACGAACAGGGAATAGAACACCGCGATAATCGACGACTCCGTCGGCGTCGCCACGCCGCCGTAAATGGAACCGAGGATGATGACCGGCATGAGAAAACCGGGAATGGCGCGCAGCGTGTGCGTCCAGCGGTCCTTCCAGCTGTACTTCGGCTCTCCTCCGTAGTGATGCTTCCTTGCGACAAATATCGCCATGACAATCAGGCAACCGCCCAGGAACAGACCTGGTAGAACGCCGGCGATGAACAGTTTCCCGATGGAGAGTTCCGCCGTGACGCCGATCAGCACGAAACTGATGCTGGGCGGAATCAGGATTCCCAGGGTTCCGCCGGCGGCCACCAGCCCCATGGAATAATTCTTGTCGTATCCGCCGACGATGAGAGCGGGGATCAGGATGCCTCCGATGGCGGCCGCCGTTGCCGGGCTGGAGCCGGATATGGCCGCAAACAGCATGCAGGCGAGGATGGTTACGACCGAGAGTCCGCCATGGTAGTGACCAACCCAGGAACGAATGGCCGCAATCAGATATTTGGAGATGCCGCCGCCGGTCATGAGGGCGCCGGCAAAGACAAAACCCGGGATCGCCATGAGCGTGTTCGAATCAAGCGCCGAAAACATCCGCTGCGCGACCATGAACATGTTGAATTCGGTCGTCAACGAGAGGATGATGATGCTGGATACGGCCAAGCTGACGGCGATCTGAACATTCGCCAGGAACAGCACAACGAATATCGCGAACAAGGCAAGCGTTGTAAGCATTGGTTCCCCCTGAAAGATTCCTCTCTTCGGCGCGCGGATTCTTTCCAGGACATTACGGGATCAAGCCGCTCGATCCTTCCGGTCCCCCCGCGATTCCGCCCGTCATTTCGCCCTCACTTCCGCCTGGCGCTGCTTTCTTTGCCTTTCGAACCAGTCGCTGCCGCCGTTCTTCAATATGAAGACGATTTCCTGCAGATAGCGCATACCCAGGAGAAGGGCAGCCAGGGGGAAGAAGATGTAGACGATCCAAAGCGGGAAGGCGACGTTGATCGATGCCAGCCCTGTCTGAAGATACTTCACCACCAGATAGTAGGCGCTGTAGGCAAGGAATACGGAGAAACCCAGACCGACCAGGTTGGAAAAAATGGAGAAATACCTCTGGTGTTCAATTTTCAAGAGATCGTACAACATGTCGACGCGGATATGCCTTCCGTCCCGCTGCGCCGTGCTCCAGCCGACAACGGCGCCCCATATGATGAAATAGACGGAAAACTCGTCGATCCACGTGGAGGGTTCGTTCATGATGTAGCGCAACAGCACGCCGACAAAGATCAGCGTGATGCCGACCATGAAGAAGAACCCGGAGAATATCTCTTCGAAAAGATCCCATATTTTCGTGAACCGCATCTTTGCTCCCCCTCGCCGATACGGGCCAAACCGGCCTTTCCGATGAGGCGCCTCCGCGGAGGCGCCTCATCGGAAACCGCTCTTCTCACTTTCCGGCTTCCCTCGCCAGGGCAACCAGGTCCTCGCCGATCCTCGGCGTCCACTTCTTGTAGACAGGCGCGAAAAGCTCTTCCAGGGCTTTCTTTTCCTTGTCGGACATCACGTACACTTGCACGCCCTTGGACTTCATCACCTGCAGGCTGTGTTTGTTCAAGTCGTCGGAGATGTCTCTCTCGTATTTTGCCGCTTCGTTCATGCATTCCGAGAGAATCTTCTTGATATCCTCGGAGAGACCGTTCCAGAATGTCGTATTGGTCAGGGCGATATACTCAATCCGCTGCAGATCGATGATCGAGAGGAATTTCGTCACTTCGTAATACTTCTCCGTGTCGAAATTGTTGACGCTGCTGATCGCCGCGTCGGTAACACCCTGCTGAAGCGAGGTGTAGACTTCGCTGAACGGAATGGTTGTGGCGCCGGCGCCCAGGGCGCCGAAGACGTCCGTCGTCACCTGGCCGGCGGGAATCCTCACCTTGACTCCCTTGAAATCTTGCGGGGTTTTGAAAAATTTCTTCCCGATGATATTGATGGGGGCGTTGTTCCAGGCGGCAAGCCCCAGCAGCCCCTGTTTTTCAAGTTTGTGCAGCAGGATCTGCCCCCCCTTCCCGTCCCAGAACTTGTAGACAGCCTGATCGTTCCGGAAGAGGAAAGGCAGATCGACAACCTGGTAGCTCGGATTCATCGCCACGAGCTTGGTGATCGAGGGCACGATGATCTGGGCGTTGTTGGCCATCAGAGCCTGGAGTTCTTCCTTGTCGCCGTAGAGCTGAGACGATGGAAATACCTGAACGTCGATGCGGTCGCCGGCCTTCTTGTGGACCAGCTCCGCGAATTTCGTCGCAGCCTTCCCTTTCGGTGTTTCCGGCGAGGTACAGTAGCTCAGTTTGACGACAATTTTCTTCGTCCCTTTCTCCGAGCTCGCCCCATAGGCCTTGCTGTCCCCCATGTTTGCGAGCACCAGTGACAGAGCAACCGTGAACGCGACGACCGAGAAATTCATCCAACCCCTGTTCAACCGACTTTTCATGTTCGCAACCCCCTCCTTCACTCAGATTCCTGCATCGATTCTGCCGGATCTTTCCCCCTTCATGTCGCCCGGTCCGGCCTGCGGGCGGCTCCATCACTGTTTCTTTTTCTTCTTCAGGATCTCCTGGACGCGTTTACCGATCTCGGCCGGGTTCTTCTCGATGACGACACCGGCTTTCTCCAGTGCACGGAACTTCTCCTCCGCCGTGCCTTTCCCGCCGGAAATAATCGCGCCCGCATGGCCCATACGGCGCCCGGGAGGTGCCGTTCGACCCGCGATGAACGATACCACAGGCTTCGTCACTTCGGACCGGATGAACTCCGCCGCCTCTTCCTCCGCCGTGCCGCCGATCTCGCCGATCATGACAATCGCTTCCGTTGCCTTATCCGCCTGAAACAGCTCCAGAATATCCAGGAAACCACTCCCCGCGATCGGGTCGCCCCCGATCCCCACCGACGTCGACTGTCCGATCCCCAGACCCGTCAGCTGCCAGATCACTTCGTACGTCAACGTCCCACTCCGAGACACCACCCCGACGTTTCCCTGCTTATGAATAAAGTTCGGCATGAACCCGATCTTGCCCACGCCGGGCGTCGTGATTCCGGGACAGTTCGGACCGATCATCCGCGTTCCGCTGCACTTCAATGCCTGCTTCACACGGATCATGTCCGATACAGGGATCCCCTCCGTCATGCACACCACCAGCTTGATCCCGGCTTCGATCGCCTCCAGCACGGCGTCCGCCGAAAAACCCGCCGGTGTGTACACTGCCGATACGTTGGCTCCTTTCTTCTCCACCGCATCGACCACCCGATTGTACACCGGGATTCCGTCCAACTCCGTCCCGCCTTTGCCCGGCGTGACCCCGGCAACCACCTTCGTCCCGAACTTCACCGACTCACGCGTATGAAAACTTCCTTCCGAACCCGTGATCCCCTGCACCACCACCTGCGATGTCTCATCCAGCAATACCGCCATCTCTTACCTCGCTCTATCTTATCAGTCCAAGACTGCCAGAATGTCCCTGTCTGCAGTTCTGTTTCATTGGATCAATCCTACTGCCTTCTGGGCCGCTTCGTACAGACCCTCCGCCACCGTAAACTTCAGACCCGACTCCTTCAACATCTTCCGCCCCTCCGTGACGTTCGTCCCCTGCAGACGCACCACCATCGGCAGCTTCATGTCGATTTTCCCCGCCGCCTGGATCAACCCGTCCGCCACGCGGTCGCACCGCAATATCCCGCCGAAGATGTTTACCAGAATACACTTCACGTTCGGGTCCGACGTCAGGATCCGGAAGGCCTTCTCGATCTGCTCGGCCGACGCGCCGCCGCCGACATCCAAGAAGTTCGCCGGCTCTCCGCCCGCCATCTTGATCAGGTCCATCGTCGTCATCGCCAAGCCGGCTCCGTTCACCATGCACCCCACGTTCCCGTCCAGCTTGATATAGTTCACTCCCGTGTTCTTCGCCATCACTTCCAGCGGGTCCTCTTCGTCCGGGTCCCGCAATTCCCGTATCTCCGGATGACGGCACAACCCGTCATCGTCGAAATTCAACTTCGCGTCGAACGCCACCAGTGCCCCGCACTTCGTCACCGCCAACGGATTGATCTCCACCAAGGAGCAGTCCTTTTCCAGGAACAACCAGTACAGCTTCCGCACCATCTCGCAAAACACGGTCTGCTGCTCCTTGTTCAACCCCAGCGCCACGGACAGCTTCCGCCCCTGAAACGGACTGAATCCCACGGCAGGGTGGATCGCGCATTTTACGATCTTCTCCGGGCTCTTGGCCGCCACCTCCTCGATGTCCATGCCGCCGGCTTCGGAAACCATCATCACCACGCACTCCCGCCCCCGCGACCGGTCCACCACCATCCCCACGTACAACTCCCGCTCCACTTCCGATGCCTCTTCCACCAGAACCCGCCGCACCTTCTTGCCCTCCGGGCCCGTCTGGTGCGTCACCAGCATCATCCCCAATATCGCCTGCCCGGCCTCGTATGCATCGTTCGGCGTTTTCGCCACTTTAATCCCGCCGCCTTTGCCGCGGCCACCCGCATGGATCTGCGCCTTCACCACCACCGGACACCCCAGTTCCGTCGCCAGTGACCGCACCTTCTCCGGCGTCGATGCCACACGGCCGCGCGGGACCGGAATCCCGTATTCCTTCAAAATCTGCTTCGCATGGTACTCGTGGATCTTCATCCGACACCTCGTCAATCAAATCGCTCTATTAAAACATGCCGCCCCAGGGCAGACATTTCTCTCATTACGTTCATGATTCGGCGATGCGGCCCGCAGAACCGTTATGCCTACGCTACCTTGATGTCCTTGACCAGTTCGGCGCCGAGTTCGAGGGCCTTGCGGTTCATCT
>DAOSIS010000045.1:0-21527 GCA_035366835.1 Syntrophales bacterium
CCATACACACTATACCAACACCAGAACGGTGAAGAGTTTTTCAACAACCTGCTAGTAGGGGAGCCGGCCGCCGGGGCCGCGTACAGCGCTGACGCCTCTTCACCGGCCGCGGTCGCGGCACCGTCGCCCTACTTCCCTTCCGCATCCTCGCCGGACTTCACCGCGTCGCCGCCCTGCCTGTCGTCAAAGTCCCCAAGGGGCCTGCAGAAGGTGTAACGGAAGGGTTCCGCAACAAGCATTTGCCCGGCCTTGCCGACACTGCCGCTGGGTATGGCAAAGGGCATGGATACGATGAACAGTGCCGTGCCCAGGACGATGGCGGCGATCCCGACGGGGCGGACGAACAGCACGTCGGCCACCATTGCCATGTCGTCCACGCGCTCATCGCCGAATGCGGGCGCCGAGGTCATCAACAGGACACATGCCGCCAGCAATGCGATCGATCTCCTCTTCTTCATGAATGACCCTCCTCCGGGTTCCTTTCATCAGGAGCGGAATTCCCGCCCGCGCCGACCGTGATTCTCTTTCCGATCGTGACAAAAAGCAAGATCGGGCGTAATCGGGAAAACCCTGATTTCCGGTCACGAAATTGCTGAAACGGCGGGCCGCGACATTTCGCCGCGAACGCCGCAATCACCGCGGGGGCGTCCGCATGGAAACGGTGGAGTCATCTCAGGACGCGAGCGCAGAGATCTTCATCCGGGCTTCTTCGGTGAGGAATTCCCAGAGGCCGAGGCCCTTGAGGGTGCTGACAGTCGGGATGCCGGAGTCCGTCCAGCCCCGCTCGCGGTAATAGGCGCGGATCAGCTCGCGAAGCCGTTTCCGCCGGTCGTCCATGAGAATCTCCCGCTTTCGGGACGTGGGAAGGGCGCGGACCTCTTCGAGCGGCCTGCCGAGAAGGCGGGCCACTTCATTGTCGTGAAACTCCCCTTCGGCTTCGTAAAGGCCGTCGTCCGTCGGGCCGACGGCACGGTCGGGCAGGCTGTCCCGTCCCCTCGTGTCGGCGCCGAAGACCATGGCGTTCATGACCCTCTGCAGGTTGATGTCCCGGTCCGTCTGCGCGAAAATCTCCTCCCAGGTCATGCTCGTCCCGAGCATGCCGTTGTAAAAATCGGCGTAGAGCTCCTGCGAGGCCGGATTGATGTAGATGTCCGCGTCCTTCCGCGTCCCGGATTCGGGGTTGAAGACGTCCACCCAGGGGAGTTTGCACAGTCCCATGTTGTCGTTGCCGAGCCGGACCCGGGGATAGGCGAGAAGGGCCCTGGCCTTGTCCTCCATGGACGGAAACGCGCCCAGGAGGTCGACCTTGATGAGCCACGCCGCCGCGTGGTGCGCCCCGATGTCGCTGGCAGCGGCATAGGAAGCCTGCATGGAAAGCGACCGGTGCGTCCGGTACAGGGAAAAGGGGAGCCCCTTCGTCTGCATGGCAAAGCGCTGGAGGTCTTCCCGGGGTTCGGGCCTGCCGGTCCTCGCGGCGTATTTCCGCGCGACCATCTCCTCCAGGGCGATCATCCCCCTGCCCGCGGCGGCGGCCAGTTCGGTCTTTCCCTCTGCGACCTGATGGATGAAGGCCAGGGCCGAAGCTTCGTCACCCCATTTCAATTCAAGCCCGCCCGCGTCTTCCTTCGTCAGGTAGCCCCGCTGAAAACATTCCGTGAGAAAAGCCATGATGACGGCCAGCGTGATGGTGTCGATCCCGTAGTCGTCGCAGTGCCAGTTGGCCTCCATGATGAACTCGGCGTTCCACATGCCGAGGTTGGAGCCGAAGCCGGCGGCGGTCTCGTATTCGGGCCCGTCCACCCAGACCTTCTCGCCCGCCCGTTTCCCCGATTTCAGCGTGACCCAGCCGCCCTTCGTGCAGCGCAGGTTGCAGCCCGGGAAGCAGCCGTCCATGCCGCGGTGCTCGAAGAGATGATCCGCATAGAACTTCCCGGTGATCCGGTCCGCCCGCGGGTCGGCACCCAGCTGGTAGTTGTTTACGGGAAGCGACCGGAATTCGTCCTTGTTCATGAATGCGATCAGGCCCGCGCTCCCCTTGCGGTACATCTTGAGCGACTGCGGGTCCACATCGTGGACGACCTTGCCGAGCCGCGATCCTGCCCGCTTCACCCTGCCCCAGTCCGCCGCGCCGTAGGGGTTGTCTCCCTTCGGGAATTCCGCCAGCACGACCACGGCCCGGAGCTTCTTGTCCGTCATGACCGTTCCCAACCCGGTCCTTCCGGCCTGCTTCGTCCGGAAGAGGCCCTTCGTGCCGTCTGCGGGCTTCGTGGGATCGAAGTAGTGGCTGTTGATGCAGCCGTAGGCCGTGCGGGCCGCGCCGATGCCCGTGGAGAGGAAGGCCATATCCTTCCGGTCGCAGCCCGCCGCGACGAACCGCCCGACGATCTCCTTTTCCAGGTCGAAGACGTGGTCGCCCGCCGGTGGTTCCATGAGGGAGACCTCCCTGCGAAAGCCGTCGATGACCAGCATGACTTCCCGCGCGGACTTCCCCGAGATCTGCAGGGCGTCGAATCCCGCGTACTTGAGGTAGGCCCCGAAGTGCCCGCCGAAATTCGAGACGCCGGGGATGCCCGTCAGCGGCGACAGGGAAACGGCCATGCACTTGCTCGTCCCGGGAAACTGCGGAACCCCGCCGAGCGGACCCGGCGAAAAGATCAGAGGATTCTCCGGATCGGATGAAGCCGTCCGGGACGTCGTGCCCCTGTGAAGGAGGTAGAGGCCGAGGCCCCGGCCGCCGATGAAATAGTCGCGGATCCGGGGATCGAGGGCCTGTGCCGCGATGGCGCCGCTTCCCAGGTCGACGGTCAGGATCCGATTCGAATATCCGCGGTCAAGCCGCGAGGACGTGTATTTCATGCTTCCCCTTTCCTGCGGTTCCCCGCGCTCCAGGCCTCTCCGCCCTGTCACGCACCGGGAAACAAATCCGGAATCTGACTGCAAGAGTGAGGAGGCTACATAGACCAAACAGATTTTCCTTGTCAACAAATTATATCCCGAGTTATTGAAATGGTTACGGAACGGAGAATTGTCCTGTCCGGGGCATTTCTGAAATTCTCATCCTTTCCACCCTTTTCGAGGAGGTCGGAATCCATGAAGATCGATCCGCAAACCCTGAGCAACCGCGATGCCCACCACCTGTTCGTCGGCGCCGTCGCGCCGCGGCCCATCGCCTGGGTTTCCACCGTGGACAAGCTGGGCCGGTACAACCTTGCTCCCTACAGCACCTTCACCCTGATGAGCGCCAAGCCCGCGGTCCTCGGTTTCGGGATCGGCAATACGCGGGAGGGGAAGAAGAAGGACACGCTCCGGAACATCGAGGACACGAAGGAATTCGCCGTCAGCGTCGTCAACGAAGACCTGGCCGAGGCGATGAATTTGACCTCGACGGACTTCCCCTGGGGCGTCAGCGAGTTCGAAAAGGCCAATCTGCGGCCCGAAAAGGCCGATCTCATCTCGGCGCCCCTGGTCGCGGAATCGCCCCTCAAGATGGAATGCCGCCTGCACAAGATCCTGAAATTCGGCAAGCTGCCGGATGTGCGCTTTTTTGTCATCGGAGACATCCTGCGCGTTCATGTCGATGACGGACTCTATGTCGACGGCATGATCGATCCCTACCAACTCAAGGCCATCGGCCGGCTGGGCGGAACCGATCTCTACTGCCGGACGCGGGACGTTTTCGAACTGAAAAGGCCGGACAAGGTCTGAAAGAGGCAGCGTTCGTAGCGCCCTGATCATCAGGACGACGCAATCGGCCCTGACGCCCGGCAGGCGGCAGCGGTCGGGAGCCCCGCGTCCTCGGTTGTTTTTTCGTTCGCTCTTGTGATAGGAGCCTCCTTTCGTCTTCGGAAAGGAGCAACATGAGCGTATCCCATCACGAACAAATCGCGTCCGAACTTCACCTCTCGCCGGCGCAGGTCCGGGCGACGGCCCAGCTGATCGAAGAAGGGGCGACGGTCCCCTTCATCGCCCGCTACCGGAAGGAATTGACGGGCTCCCTCGACGAAGTGGCCGTCACCGCCGTTCGCGACCGGCTGACCCAGCTGCGCGAGCTCGACGAGCGGCGCGCGGTGATCCTGAAGTCCCTCTCCGAACGGAACCTGCTGACCGACGAGATCGAGGGAAAGATCGCGGCCGCGGAGACGATGACCGTCCTCGAGGACATCTATCTCCCCTTCCGGCCGAAACGCCGCACGCGGGCGGCCGTCGCACGCGAGAAAGGCCTGGCGCCGCTGGCGCTGCAAATCATGGCCCAGGACGATGGAGATCCCGCGGCATGGGCCGCCCCGTTCGTCGATCCGGAAAAGGGCGTTGCCTCCGTCGAGGAGGCCCTCGCCGGGGCGCGGGACATCATCGCCGAGACCGTGAACGAAGACCGCGAGGCGAGAGAGAGGATACGGGCCCTCTTCTTCGAGAAGGGCGTCCTCCGCTCGCGCGTCATCCCGGAGAAGGAGGCGGAGGGGATCAAGTACAAGGACTACTTCAACTGGGATGAACCCGTCTCATCGGCGCCTTCGCACCGCGTGCTGGCGATCCGCCGTGGCGAGCGGGAACTCTTTCTCACCTTCCACATCACGCCGCCGGAAGAAGAGGCCCTTGCGGTCCTCGAAGCCCTCTTCGTCAGGGGGAACACCGGCTCGTCCGAACAGGTCCGCATTGCCGTTCACGACGGGTACAAGCGCCTGCTGGCCCCCTCCATGGAAACCGAGATCCGCCTCGCCGCCAAGCAGCGGGCCGACGAAACCGCCATCCGCGTCTTCGCCGAGAACCTCCGCCAGCTCCTGCTCGCGCCGCCGCTGGGCCAGAAGGCCGTCCTCGCGATCGATCCCGGCTTCCGGACGGGCTGCAAGGTCGCCTGCCTGGACCGCCAAGGCAAGCTCCTCCATCACGAGACGATCTACCCGCTCCTTTCCGAAAATGCCCGCGGCGAAGCGGCGACAAGGGTCCGCGAACTCTGCAGCCGCTTCTGCGTCGAGGTGGCGGCCGTGGGAAACGGAACGGGCGGCCGCGAGACGGAGGCCTTCCTCCGCTCGCTCGGCCTTCCCCGGGAGATCCAGATTGCGATGGTGAACGAGAGCGGGGCATCCGTCTACTCCGCTTCGGAGGCGGCCCGGCGGGAGTTCCCGGACCACGATCTCACCGTCCGCGGCGCCGTTTCCATCGGCCGCCGCCTCATGGACCCGCTGGCGGAACTCGTCAAAATCGACCCGAAATCGATCGGCGTCGGACAGTACCAGCACGACGTCGACCAGGGCGAACTGAAGCGCTGCCTCGACGATGTCGTCGTGAGCTGCGTCAACGCCGTCGGCGTCGAGGTGAACACGGCAAGCCCCGAACTCCTGTCCTATGTATCCGGCCTCGGGCCGTCCCTCGCCGAAAATATCGTCCGGCACAGGAACGAATCCGGCCCTTTCGGTTCCCGCGCCGAACTCAAGAAGGTCCATCGCCTCGGCCCCAAGGCCTTCGAACAGGCGGCGGGATTTCTCCGCATCCGCGGCGGGAGCCATCCCCTCGATGCAAGCGCCGTCCACCCGGAGAGCTACGCCGTCGTCGAAGAAATGGCCAGGAACCAGGCCTGCTCCGTCGCCGACCTGATCCGCGACGCCGAACGCCGGCAGAGGATCGATCCCGCGCGCTACGTGACGGACAAGATCGGACTCCCGACCCTTCGGGACATCCTCGAGGAGCTGGCCAAGCCGGGACGGGACCCCCGTCCGCAGTTCGAAGGCGTCTCCTTCACCGAAGGCGTCGAGAAGATCGCGGATCTGACGCCGGGGATGAAATTGCCGGGCGTCGTCACGAACATCACGGCCTTCGGCGCCTTCGTGGACATCGGCGTCCACCAGGACGGCCTCGTTCACGTGAGCGAGATGTCCGACGCCTTCGTGAAGTCGCCGGGAGACGTGGTGAAGGTGAACCAGAAGGTCGAAGTGACGGTCCTGGCCGTCGATCTCCCGCGGAAGCGCATTTCGCTGTCGATGAAGAAATTCCCCGGACAGAAACCCGACCGGCCGTCACGGCCCGAAGGCGGGGACCGCAGGGAACGGCCGCGGGGCGGCGAAGCGCGGCGCGAAAGGAAAGACCCGGCGCCCTTCAACAATCCCTTTGCCGAGGCCTTCCGGCGGAAATAGCGGACGTCCTCATTTCTCCCTGAGCAGCAGGCCCGATCCCGTCGCGCCGAAAAGGGCGACGACGGCGGCCAGCAGGAACGCCGGTGAAAACGAACCCGCCGCGTCGGCGATCATCCCGCCGGCGAAGGGACCGACAACCTGGCCGATCCCCATGAAGAGCGTGATGAAACCGAGCGCCGCCGGGGCGAGCCTCGCCCCCAGGACATCGCCGCAGGCGGCGGCCATGATCGCCGGGATGCTCCAGGCGGACACCCCGAAGAGGAGGGCCGAGATTGTAAAGTGGAACGGCCTATTCCCCCATGCGAAGAGTCCATAGGCCGCCGCATGGATCAGGAAGACGATGACGAGCGCCTTTTTCCTCCCGATGTAATCCGAAACGGTGCCCCAGATCACGCCGCAAAGCAGGCTGACCCATCCCAGGATCATGAAAAGCGTCCCCGCATCCGCCGCTGCATACCCGCCGTCCTGGATCAGGAATTTGAAGAAGAACGTCATGTAGATGACATACGAAAAGCCGAAGGCGCTGTAGATCAGGCCGAGGCACCATACCGGCGCAGACAGGTAGATATTTTTCCACTGGATCATCTCCGCGGATTTCGCAGGTGCCGGACAGGGAACCTCTTCCTGCCCGATGGCGTTCAATCCGATATCCGCCGGAGACTTCCGCAGGATCACGTAAGCGACGACGGCCGCCGCGATGGAGATGGCGCCGAAGAGGATCCAGCAGGTGCGCCAGGCGTCCGTACCCTGGACCGCGCCGATCCAGGGTACGAACTGGCCGGTGAAGATCAGCGCGAATGACGATCCCGATACGGAGACGCCCGCAGCCATGCCTCGCTTCCGGCTTCCGAACCAGGCCGGCCACAGCCCCATGACGGCGATATTCCCGCAGCCGCTGCCGATGCCCGTCAGACCCCGCCAGAACGAAACGGAGAGGAAGCGCTCAGCAAGGCCCGTGCAGATCATGCCGATCCCGCAGAAGGCGAGGCCCGCGGCCGCGACGGATCTTGCTCCGTAGCGCGCCGAAAGGACGCCCCCCAGGATCGTGAAGAGCAGATAGCCGGCCATGTTGAACGTCGCCAGGAGGCCGGCCTGTGCGTTGTTCATGCCCAGATCCGCCTGCATGGCGGGCAGGACCATCGTGTAGCCGAAACGGCCGAGCCCCAGCGCGCAAAAGACCGCCAGCGTCCCCACGGCAAGGACGGCCCATCCGTAATGAAAACGGGTCTTTTTCAAATGGAGCGACCTCTCATTCCTGCAGCGGCTCCGCCGCAAGGACGACGGCCCGGCTGAGTGCGATACGCGGCCTGTCCCGCACACCGAATCCCGCCGCCCCGGCGTCGGCCACAATCCGGTCGAACATGGGCGCCGGGACGTGGATGCCGGGCTCCGCCAGGAGGAAGATCCCCTGCGGCTTGAGCAGCCGCCGCAGCTCCGCGAAAAATCTCTTCCGGTCCGGTACTTCGTGCGCCATCCAGAAGGCGAGGATGAAATCCGCCTCCGCCGATATCCCCAGGGACGCTTCCGTCGCCAGATGCGTCACGATCCTGGAGGAAACGCCGCGCCTCAGAGCGCGGCGGCGCAACGCATCGAGCATGGCCTGCTGGATGTCCACCGCGATGACCGTCCCCGAATCGCCGACGCGTTCCGCAAGGGGGATGGTGAAGAAGCCGATCCCCGGCCCCACGTCGATCACCGTGTCCCCCTCGCGCACGTACGGCGCCAGCAACGCCTCCGGATCATGGAGGAGTCGCCGGAAAACGTTGTCGAAAGTGAAGCAGAGCCACCTCGGGCAGACGTGTCTGCCCCTGAAGAGAAGGCCATCCCTGCACTTGGTCAAGAGCGACATCGGGTTCCGTTCCTTCGAGATTTCCGCCTCCCGCGGCGGCTGCGCAATCCCCGGCCGATCTCCATAGCACAATCCCGGCGGGCAAGCCAGCCGCGCGGCCGCACCTTCGCCGGGAAGGGCTGCATCCGGCCGGAGCGGATGGACAAGTCGGTCCCAGCGGTTCGAGTCGGGATGAAAAGGAAGGGTAAGGCGGAACGGCGCCGCAGACGCACCGGCGTGGAGTGACGGCGTCGTCGGCTCCCGCGGGAGAACAGGGCGGCGATCGGTCCGCCCGGTGCTTATCGGAATCTTCCCGTCTCCGCGATGCTGACGGAGTTGCTGAAGTTCATGGCGGGCGGCGGCGTATTCGTCGCCGGGGACGACTTCCACAACCAGGCGTAAAACATGTCCGGCGGGTAGGAATTCAGATCCAGAAAGTTCTCCTTGATGTCCGTCAATTGACAGGCGCCGCCCGCATAGTTCACCCACGTCCACTTCCCGTCGACGAGGACCTTCGCCTGGGCATGGGAAACCAGGGGGTCGGACTCGCCGTTGGCGTTCATTGCCGGGCCGAACGAGATCCGCACGTCCCGGTACCTTTCCTGCATCACCAGGGCGCACATGAGGGACGTGTGGCGGCAGACGGGCTGAAGCCCCGTGCTGCATCCGCCCGCAAGAAGGAAGATTCCCAAAAGGGTCAATTTCGAGACGGCGTGAACGGTTTTCATGGATCCTGCCGGGCATCTTGTGAATGCCGAACCCGTCGGCAAGGCATTCCGGGAATTGTCATCGGCATAAGGACGTCCTTCCTTAAGCGCCGGGCCATGCGAGGACGGACGAGGTCACGCGCGAGGGGAATGCCTTCGCGCCCTTCCGTCTACCTTTTTGTCGTTGACATGCGCAGGACCCTGGCCTAGAGTGAAGTCCCTTGTTTCTCCGGCCCGATCGACATTGACCACCGATCCATCAGTCAGGGACTTACGACCGCCGCCATGATCACACTCACCAGCCTTCTGCACCGCGGAGAACTCCGCGACATCATCCGGAGATGGATGTACGGCAACGTGCTTCCCGACGATGCCGCACGGGTCAGCCGCCTCGTCTCCTTCAACATGATCTTCATTCCCCGCTACCTCGGAGCGCTCGCGACGGATCTGTTCGGCAGGCTGCACGGCTCCCAGATATCGAGCCGCGGCATCTCGCACAAAGGCGCTCTCAAAGACGTGCTGATCGCGAACCCGCCCTACCGTTCCCGCCGGATCGACGAAATGATCCTGAACTACAGGAGCAATCCCGAGCGCTATTACCGGGAAACACCCTGCCAGGCGACGCTGTATTTCAGCCGCAGGGAGGACCGGAATCTTTTCATCGGATCGAGCCGTGTCAAGCGGCTGAGGAGGATTGCCGAAAAAGCCGCCCGCCGCATCATCGACGGGATCTATTTGGCGATCAAGAAACAGGCCGAGGTCTACGCCGACAGCAGGGCGAACGCCCTCGGCATCCCGCGGGAGAATCTGCTCACGACACCGGAGGACATGCTCGCCGAGTTCGTCCGCGCCGAGGTGAGAATCCAAGAGGACCTGCGCTCCGGCCGCGCGATCCGCGACCTCGGGGAAATGTTCATCGACGACGTGGCCGGCCTCAAGGTCATCCTCGAAGACGGCGACCACGACCGGCTGATCAAGGCGCTTTCGGACACATGCGAATGCGAGATCCTGGAGCGGGAAACCCATCGGGGCAACTACAACGCGACGAACCTCATCGTCCGCCACGTCCCCCCCAAGGAGCGGATCGTCGCCAGGCCGATCAGCGCCGCCGCGATGCAGGCCATGGCCGACCGCGGCATGGATCCCCGGCAGGTCGAAAAGGAGTTTCTGGAGTTCGTCAACACGGGAGAGGACGGGGTGAACCTCGAAATCATCATCTCCAACTACGAAGAGACCCTCGAGGGTGAGATCGGCCGCTGCATGCACGAGGATCGCATCATCGAGCAGCGGATGAAGGAGCAGTATCGCGGGTGGCTCGCACGGAATACGGAATACCTGATGGTCTATCTTTTCAACATCGCCGCTTCACGCCAGACGAAGATCAACGAAGTCCCCATCAAGCTGTGGAACCGCTACCTGCCCGATTACTTCGAGGAAGTCATGCGGCAGCTCTTCGAGGTGCCGCCCCACTTCGTCGACGATTGACCCCGCTTCCCGTCACGATTTCCCGATGCTGCGGCCGCGCCAGATCATATAGATGGCGGGATAGATGATGAGTTCCAGAATCGTGGATGTGATGACACCGCCAACCATGGGAGCCGCGATTCGTTTCATGACGTCCGCTCCCGTCCCATGGCTGAACATGATGGGGATGAGGCCCGCCAGGATGACGCTCACGGTCATGATCTTGGGACGGATTCTCTTTACGGCCCCGAACATGACGCTCTCCTTGAGATCCGCCATGGTTTGCATCTTGCCTTCTCTCTTCCACCGTTCATAGGCCAGATCAAGGTACAGGAGCATGACCACGCCCGTCTCCGCGTCCAAGCCGGCCAGGGCGATAATTCCAACCCAAACCGCAATGCTCATATTATAATTGAGCAGGTACAGGAACCAGAATGAACCCACCAGCGAAAAAGGCACGGCCAAGAGGACAATCATGGTCTTGACGGTTGATTGTGTATTCAAATAGATGAGAACGAAGATAATGAAGATCGTCAGAGGGATGACCATCTTCAGCCGTTCGTGGGTCTTGACCAGATTCTCGTATTCCCCGCTCCAGGCAAGCCGGTAACCATCGGGGATCTTCAGCGTCGCGGCTTTTCTCTTTGCCTCCTCCACGTAACCGCCCATGTCGCGGCCGGAGAAGTCTATGAAGACATACGCCGTAAGAAGCCCTTCTTCGCTCTTGATGGCGGTGGGCCCTTTGATGATCTGAAAATCCGCCAGTTCGCCCAGGGGGATCTGCGTGATCGGCTGGGACGCCGTCATACCTCCCGGACCAGCCGCGGCCGCCACGGCCCGGCCGGTCATCATGACCGGCACAAGGACCCGTTTGAGTTGCGCCACGTCATTTCGTAAATTCCGCGGATAGCGGATATTGACGGGATACCGCGCCCGTCCTTCCACCGTCACCGTCAGGTTCATGCCACCGATGGCCGTCTGAATCACCTCGCCCACATCGTCCACGGTGAGGCCGTATCGCGCCGCCTCATCCCGCTTGATGGAAATATCGAGGAAGTAACCCGTTGTCACCCTTTCCGCATAGACACTGCGGGTGCCGGGGATGTCTTTTAAGTGGTGCTCCAACTCGAGGCCGATCTTTTCGATCTCTTCGAGATTCGGCCCCAGGATCTTGATCCCGACGGGAGTCCGGATGCCGGTGGCCAGCATGTCGATGCGGGCCTTGATAGGCATTGTAAAGGAGTTCGCCACGCCGGGGATGGTCAGGGCTTCGTTCATTTCGTCTTTCAGCTTGTCGACAGTCATGTCTTTGCGCCACTCGCTTTCCGGCTTCAGATTGATGACCGTTTCGAACATTTCCAGCGGCGCGGGGTCCGTTGCCGTTTCCGCGCGCCCCGCTTTGCCGAAGACCTGGGCCACCTCGGGAATCTTTTTCAGGATCTCGTCCTGCATCTGCAGGAGTCTTCCGACTTCCGAGATGGACGCTCCAGGCAGCGTGACGGGCATGTAGAACAGCGTTCCCTCGTACAGCGGCGGCATGAATTCCGAGCCCAGTTTCATAAACGGGTACATCGTCAGGGCCATGATGATGACGGCTATGACAATGACGGTCTTCCGAAAGCGGATGGCAAAAGAGGCGATCGGCTCATAGAGCTTGTGCAGGATGAAGCTGAGGGGATTCTTCTCTTCGGGACGGATCTTGCCCCTGATGAACAGAGTCATGAGGACCGGCGTCAAGGTGACGGCCAGGAAAGAAGAGAAGAGCATCGCAAAGGTCTTCGTGTAAGCCAAGGGCTTAAAGAGCCTTCCCGCCTGGGCCTGCAGAGTGAAGACGGGAAGGAACCCCACGGTGATAACCAGGAGCGAAAAGAAGAGGGATGGTCCCACTTCCTTCGCAGCTTCGATGATAACGTCCGTCCGATTCCCCGGCCTGCCTTGGTGCTCCCACTCCTCCAGCTTTTTGTGGGCGTTTTCCACCATGATGATGGCGGCATCCACCATGGCTCCGATGGCGATGGCAATGCCGGAGAGACTCATGACGTTGGAGGTGACGCCGAGATAAAACATGCTGATGAAGGCCATGAGGATGGCGATGGGCAGCGTGACGATGACCACGAGGGCGCTGGGCAGATGAAAGAGGAAGACCAGACAAACCACGCTCACCGCCACGGTCAGCTTGATGATCTCCTCCTTGAGGGTGGCCATGGAGCGCAGGATAAGGTCCGAGCGGTCATAGGTCGTGACGATCTTCACCCCTTTGGGGAGACTCGGGGCGATGTCACGGTTGATCTTCTCTTTGACCCGTTCGATGACATTCAGAACATTTTCTCCGAAACGGACGACCACAATTCCGGCGGCCACTTCACCCCGGCCGTCCAGTTCCCCAAGCCCCCTCCGGATTTCCGGACCCAGTTGAATACGGGCGACATCCTTCAGATAGATCGGCGTTCCACCGGGGTTCGCACCCACAGCGATATTCTCCAGGTCTTGAAGCCCCTTGACGTATCCCCGCCCCCGGATCATGTATTCCACACCGGAGAGTTCGAGGACGCGACCCTCCACGTCCCGGTTGCTCTTCTTTACGGCCTCCATAACTTTCGTAATGGGAATGTTATAGGCTGCCAGGCGGTTGGGATCGACGGTGATCTGATACTGCTTCACAAAGCCGCCGAGACTCGCGACCTGAGAAACGCCTGGCACGCTTTCCACACCCAGTTTGATGATGTAGTCCTGGATACTGCGCAGTTCGGAAAGGTCGTGTCCGCCCGTTTCATCGACAATGGCGTACGAGAAGCCCCAGCCGAGGCTTGTGGCGTCGGGACCCAGAACGGGATTTACGTCTGCGGGGATCTTATTCTTCACCGCCTGCAGATATTCCAGAATCCGACTCCGCGCCCAGTAGATATCGGTCCCTTCCTCAAAGATCACATAGATGAAGGAACTACCGAGGAAGGAAAACCCTCGTACGGCCTGAACTTTCGGGGCAGCGAGCAGGGTCGACGTGATGGGATAGGTCACCTGATCTTCGACAAGGTCAGGGCTCCGACCCACCCATTCCGTGTAGATGATGACCTGCGTGTCGCTCAGATCCGGCAGAGCATCAAGAGGCGTGTTCTTCAGGGCCCAGTAACCCCAAACGAGGGCCAGGACCATCATGAGAAATACTGCGAATTTATTTCGCGCGCTTAATTCAATAATTTTGGCAATCATAAAGAGGCGAACCCTTTCCCCTGGTTCAGGGTTTGGAAAGGGGTTTCACCCCTTTGAGTTGGGCCTCGGAATCGATCAGGAAATTGGCCGATGAAGCGATCTTGTCCCCCGCTTTCAGCCCCCGCAGGACCTCCACGACGCCCTCTGCCCTCAGCCCCGTCAGGATCTCCCGCGGTTCAAAATTGCCGTTCCCCCTGTCTACGTAGACAACCTGCCCTCTTCCGGTGTCGATGACGGCGGAGTCCGGAATCATGAGTCGTCTCCCCAGGTCGATCCGGATTTCCACATTGGTAAACATCTGCGGTTTCAATTGGCCGTCCGGATTGGGAATGGTCAGACGGATTTTGGCGGTTCGCGTATCGCCGGAAAAGATCGGGTAGATGTAATCGATCCGGGATGACCATTCCCGGCCGGGGAAATAGCTGAGCGAGACGCTAACGGATTGCCCCACGCGGATGGCGGGCACTTCATGCTCATAGATGTCGGCAAGAATCCAGACATGGGAGAGGTCGGCGACGTCAAAAAGTTTTTCTCCGGGCATCACCTTCATCCCCTGAATAGCCATCTTCTGAGTGATGTAGCCGCTCACAGGGCTGTACAGGGTGAGAGTTCGCACGGGCTGCCCGGTCTCCTCGATCCTCTTGATCTGCTCCTCTGAAATATCCCAGAGGTGAAGCCGCTGCCTCGCCGCCGCCAGTGTGGCGGCGGCATCCTTCTCCAGCATCCGCTCCAGTTCCGAAACCGGTCCCGGTTTTTCTGCCGGGGCGCCGTGGTCGTGGCCTTCGTGAGTCGGATTTGCCGGTTGCCCCCTCCGAGCCCATTTTTTCGTATTGATGAATTCCTGCTGCGTGGCCAAGAGCTCCGGGCTGAAGATCTCGGCCAGAGGCTCCCCTTTCTTTACGTACCTGCCCGTGTAATCCACATGAAGCTTCTCAATCCAGCCCTCGATTTTTGTGTTGACCGTGGCCTGATTTCGTTCGTCTATTTCGATCCGCCCTACCGCACGAATGGTCTTCTGAATGGGCTTGATGGCCACTTTCACGGTCTTGACGCCGATACGCTGTTGCAGCTCCGGGGCGATTTCGACCTGAGGAATCTCCTGTGCCGGCTGTTCCTGCTGCATCTCCGGCGACACCTTTGTCGGTGTCGGCGCCGTTTTGGGCTTCTCGACAGCCGGCGGCACCGAATGTCCCGCGTGGCCCTGGGCATATACTGTCAGGGGCAGGAAGAGAATCACGGCGGGTATCGCCCACACAAGTTGTCTTTCCAGCAATGAAATCAGGGCGAGATTCATTTGTCACCTCTGCGCTTTGAGTCGAAGCCTTCCGTAATGGCATGAATTCGGACAACGGCCTTTTCTCTTTCTATGAACTGCGTCCAGTACTGGGTGTCATATTCCAGCAGGGTCTTCAGTCTGGAAAGGACAACGATTGCATCCGTGCTGCCGGTGGCATATCCTGAAAGGGCCAACTCTACATCCTGGGTATTTTTGGGAATCAGGCCACTCTTGTAGAGATCCATGAGCTTGTCGGCCGATTTGATCATCGAGATGTTGTCATTGATCGCCGCCGTGATCATGAGTTTTGCAGCTTCCAGTTCCTGCTTTGCCTGTGAAAAACCCGCCTTTGCCTCCACGAGAGCCGGTTTCTGTTTCGACTTGTAATAAAGAGGAATATTGATTGTCGATGTCAGGCTCCACATGTCCTTGAAGTCGCCCGCCCGATTATAATAGCCGGCGTTGACGTTGAAGTCCGGATAGAATTCTTTCTGGGCCATCCGGACCTTGGCATCGGCCGCCTCGATCATTTTGTCTCGGGCCTTGAGCTCCGGCGAAGAGCTCAAGGCCATTTGAACCGCTTCATCGTTACTGTAAGGAAAGGGTTGATACGATGGATCATCCGGCCTTCCCAGAGACGCGCTCCCTTCCCGTCCGATCGTTGCCCTGAGCATGGCTTCCAGGGACCCGATCTTCTGCCGGAACATCGCTTCTTTTTCAAGGAGCATGTATTTTTCCGTCTGGGCCATGAGAACCTCCTGCTGCATGGCCTTGCCTGACCCGTACCGTACCACCGCCAGATCTTCGATGCGCTCGAAAAGCGTTCTCCTTTCTTTCAGGAGGTCGATGTTCTTGTAGGCCAGAAAGAGATCCAGATAGATCTCTTTGACGCGCGCGACCGTCTTCAGCCTCAGAAGGTCCAGCATCGCCTCCTGGCTCTCGGTGTCCCGCTGGGCCATTTCCCCTTTCAAGGCGCGCTTGCCGGGAAATAAGAACTGTTGCGACGCCCCGAACATCCATTGCGCCCCCTGCTCTTCGCCGTAGGTATAACGTTCAAAGCCCTCGTTCTGATAGCCGAACATGAACATGGGATCGGGCAGGCTCTTTGCCTGCGGGATCCGCTGCCGGGCCGCATCGATCCTGGCCTGATAGGCCAGGATCTCCGGATTGTTTTTCAAGGCCTCGTCAACGATGTCTGCCAGCTTCAGATCCCCGGCAAAGGCGGACCCCGACAGAACGACGGCGCCGAGCAGCGCCATGCATAACCTGGATAGGCTACTTAACGTCCACATTGAGCTTCACCGACTGTGTTTTTCCGCCCCGCGTGATCTTGATTGTCACCGACCAAGGGCCGGACATGGAGAAATCCAAGGTGGCCAGATACAGCTTGTCCTTCGGGTTTGCGCCCGCTTTGTAATTCATGGCCGGCATCCCGGGCATGGCAGGCATTCCATAATCGACGGCCACAGCGGCATCGGTGACGTCCTTGCCGGTCCCGTCCTTGATTCCGACTGCCATGTTGTTCTTGCCCGTGATCGGCGGATTCTTGTCAATCGTCACCGAGACAGTATACTCCCCGGCCTTTTTCGTCATTTCGTAATCCTTCGCATAAGCCAGTCCGCCAGCCAACAACAGAACACAAACAATCAACGCTATCCGTCTCATAGGTAGATCCTCCTTAAATCTGATTCCTCTTTTTTATTGTACTAATCATATGTTGATCGTCAATACATCTATCACAATATCTGCGAATATTCTTGCGGGCAAGGAAGCCGATTGACTGATCCTATCCCTCGAATTGATACTTGAATGTTGTTTCTCCTTTTCCCTCCCGGCCTTCGACTCTCACGATGACTTGATATGTGCCTTCTTCCGATGGACTGAAGGATTCGCCGTAATGATCCCCGCACCAGGCTGCCTTGCTTGTCTTCTTGTCTCCTGCCGGAGAGACGATCGTCACAGAGACATCGGCGTCCTTGATGATTTCTTTAGACGCCAGGGACTGGATCATTACCATGATCGCCTGGTCTTGACCGGCATCGTAGGTGTGCGGCACGGGATTTCCCTTCATGCCCTGCATGTGCACGTGCATGCCCATGTCCATAACATCCAGGGATACCTTCATCCCCTGAACGTTGGCCGTCTGAACCGGCCTGTCTGCCATGGACATCTGGTGTGACATGCCGGGATGTTCCATCTTCGCGGCAGGCGTCGCACCGTGATGGTGCATGTGCTGTGCAGCGGCCGGACCGGAGACAAAAGCCATGGCGATCGCCAGTGCGACAGATCCCCGCATCTTCCTTTTTCCGTGATTGGGCATCGTTCTTCTCCTTTAACGAATAGGACTCAGCGCAAATTCTCGCGTGGTTTCAAAGTCATGCCTTTCCAACTCAATGACCCCCACCTGCCGGCGTTGAGAGAAAAATCATGGCAGGTGGGGGTCATTTCGGTTTCGGCATACCATTCCGTTTTATTCTTGTCGCCGCGTCTGGAACTGGATGAGAGATGCTCACGGGCCTACGACGGACTGATTGTGTCCCGCCCCTTTGGAAGTTCCCCGGGAAACCCCCTTGTCGATGACCGTCCCGTCCTTTCGAACTTCAAAGACACGGTAGCCATCCGAAATGAGCGAGCCCAGCTCGTAGTATCTGATCTCGCTGTCGCCTTGGCCCTTTTCAACAATTGCGGGTTTCCCCCATGTGGATTCGATCGCCTCGACTCCGGCCGCATGGCTTATTGCCGGAGTTGCGAGCGCCATCCCCAACAGCAAAGCAAAAGTCCCTCTTGCGAATCTTGTTCTCGTTGTCTTGCTCATTTTGGAACCTCCTGGAATAACGCTTCTTGCTTGATTCTGTTTATTGACTTCATCACCACCGCAACCACCGCAACGTCCATGGTCGACCATCAAAAGAACGTTGCCCATAGTGCTACAAGAGGCATGCCAAAAGATAACATATTATCATTATTAGCTTTTTCCATTTGTCGAAAGATAAATTGGAGAATATTCCCCATCGCTGCAGAATATTCTTCAGATAAGGGCTTACTGCGATTTTTTGGGTTGATTGGCGATCCCGAATTTTTCCAGCCGGTACAGGAGAATGTGGCGGGGGATCTTCAGAAAGGCGGCCGCCGCGGATTTATTCCAATCATTCCTCTCAAGCGCTTCTATAACGACTTCGCGCTCCAGTTGTTCGAGAGAGTAACCCTCCGGAGGGAGGTTAATGATGGCGGCAGATCCTTCATGCTCATGCGGCGTCAGGATCTTCTTCGGCAGGTCTTCTACACCAATGGTGTCTTTCTCTCTCAGGATCATCATCCTCGTGACCATGTTTTCCAGCTCCCGCACGTTTCCGGGCCATGGATAAGAGGTCAGTGCATCCATCGCTTCTCTTGAAAAGACGACATGACGGCAGCCCGCTTTAGAGGCAAAATGCCGCACGAGTAAGGGGATGTCTCCCGGACGCTGGCGCAGAGGCGGCAGATGAATCGGGATAACCGAAAGCCGGTAGTAAAGGTCCTCGCGAAAGCGGACGGCGGCAACCAGCTCTTCGATATCCGAGTTTGTGGCCGCCACAACGCGGACATCAACCTTATGGGATTTTGAGGATCCTACGGGGAGAACTTCTTTCTCCTGCAGGACGCGCAAAAGCTTCGGCTGCATTTCCATTGACAATTCGCTCACCTCATCAAGGAAAATGGTGCCGCCGGCGGCTTGCTGGAACTTCCCTTCCTGATCCTTCACGGCGCCGGTGAAAGCGCCTTTGATATGGCCAAACAGTTCGCTTTCCAGGAGATCGCGGGGAATAGCGGCGCAGTTGACGGCTACAAACCTGGAACCTCTGCGGGAGCTCTTCTCGTGAAGCGCGCGGGCGACCAGTTCCTTACCAGTCCCGGATTCGCCGGTAATCAGGATCGCTGCCTCCGTATCGGCCACTTTAGCGATCAAAGAAAAGACCTTCGCCAAGGCATCGGAAGTGCCGATCATCTGTTTGAACTCTTCCCGGTCTTCAATCCGCTTCCTGAGATCTCTGTTTTCCAGGGACAGCTTCGTTACGTCCAGGGCCTTTCGAACCACCAGCTTTAATTCGTCCCGATCGACTGGCTTCGTAATGTAATCGTAGGCGCCCAATTTCATCGCTTCTACTGCTCTGTCCACGGAACCAAAAGCGGTAATGATGATGACCAGCGTGTCTGCCGATTTCTTCTTGACGGCGCTCAGGACATCCATACCGCTGATCCCGGCCATCCTCATATCCGTGATGATCAGATTGGGGGCTTGAGCTTCAAAGAGAGCGATGCCTTCTTCACCGGATGACGCCGTGAGAATCTCATATCCCTCTTCCTGAAGGTTGTACTCCAGAATGCGTCTGAAGGAAGCGTCGTCATCAATGATGAGGATTTTCGTCGTCACGGCCTGCCCCGATGCATCAGATTTGTTCCTCCCCTGGTCCGTACGGTGACATCCGTGATGGAAGAAAAACGGTGAAGATCGTCCCGTTCGGGGAATTGGATGATACTTCTATCCGGCCTTTGTGAGCCAGTATAATCTTCTTGGCAATGGCAAGTCCCAAGCCCGTCCCGTCCTGCTTCGTGGTGAAAAAGGGCTCGAAAATCTTCTCCTGAAAGTCTTCGGGGATACCGAGCCCTGTGTCTCGAAAGGCAATCTCAATTTCCGCATGCTCCTGCGCGGGATTTCTCGCCCGTTGAGCTTCAATCGTCAAGGTGTCTCCGCTGGACATGGAATGAATCCCGTTAAGAATGATATTCAGAAAGACCTGATGGAGTTTGTCCCTGTCCCCCACGATCTCCAGGTCCCCCTCGGTCTTCAACTCCAGATGCAGGCCCCGGTCCCGCGCTTCGGCGGTGACGAGCATCACGATGCCGCGCAACTCATCCGCGATATTGCAGAGATTCATTACCAACGGTTGCGGACGGCTCAGCCTCAGGAAATCACCCACCACCCGGCTGAGGCGATCCGATTCCCTCAAGAGAATTTCGAGAAACTCAAACTTCTTGTCACCGGGCTGATAATCATCCTTGAGGATCTCGGCCGTACCGCGGATGGAACCGAGGGGATTGCGGATTTCGTGCGCAAGAACCGTCGCCAGTTCTCCAAGGACGGACAGCCGTTCGGCGCCTCGCAGTTGCTCTTCCATGCGGATGATGCGTTCAGACTGTTGCTGCAGGGTTCGGTAAGATTCTTCAAGACCCGCGGCTGTCTTCTCCAATTGTTCCCGGCGATGTCTTTCTTGAGCCGAAAGAAAGCCGGTGACGCCCCCCACCAGATTGTAGAG
This sequence comes from Syntrophales bacterium, assembly GCA_035366835.1. Lineage (GTDB taxonomy): Bacteria > Desulfobacterota > Syntrophia > Syntrophales > UBA6109 > UBA6109. The sequence goes on from DAOSIS010000045.1 coordinate 19,908, forward strand.
CAATATCTCCAGATATTTTTCTGTCTCCATGGTTGGACGATCGCCCCATTGAAAGATAATATGGGGGGCGTACAGGATGCTCACGATAAGCGCCGTTCCGATTCCGCCCTTGAGGCCGAACCAGAAGGCGGCGAGGATGATCGGGATATAGTAGAGGCGCTGAAGGATATCGTGGAGCACTGATTCCGTCAGCGGCGTACTGTAGTGCAGCAGGCTGACCCCTGCAATGCTGGCCAGAATCACAAAGAGGCGGATCGAGAGCGTGAATTTTTTCACCACGGTGTGTTCTCAAAAAACTTACCTTACCGGGCTTCAGGTTTTCTGATATTTGATCGCCTTACACGGGTGATTATACCACGTGTCTTCCGGGACAACCCGCTTAGAGTCGAAACGGCATTCTCTTCTTCTGCCCCCATGAGCCTTCAACAGAAGTCCGCATCGGACCGGGCTATTCCAGTTTTATCGTTGAATCGCATGTTTTGCTGGTCCGATATGTCTGTACTTTACTCGTTCCTTTCTTCCCTTCAAAATCTACCGATATGGTGATCTCCTGGTCTCTGGGCAACCAGAGATCAACGAAACCGGTAGGCGGCGTCCTGAGCGTTTCATGAATCAGGGTTTTGCCTTCGGCCGTCACGGCCCTTACTTCTATAAGCTTGTTCTTCAGCTCCCCTTCGCAGCTCGACATAGTATGAGTCGAACAGGGATGAGTTTTATTGATATAGGGAGCGACGGACACGATCATCTGATCATCCGGCAAAGGCACGACTACGGTCTTGCCGTCCTTGAATTTAAAGTTCACTGCATCCGGTGTGACAAATGTCTTGACGTCGATTTTTTCCGATCTCCACTTGTAGGCAATGTTCATCGCCTGCTTTGCGTCGATACCTTTCAGCTCATTCACTAAGCGCGCATCCTGGCTACTGCTCTGCGTCGCAGCGCCGTGATGATGATCGTGCTGTGCATAGGCAATTCCGGAATAAATTGCCAAGAAGAATAGGATACCTCCCACAACTGATTTCTTGATGGTTGCTGACATGCCCTTCTCCTTTCTGACATTCTTGTGAGTTCGTTGTCAGCTCCGCCCTGAAAATTTCCTAAACATCAGTGCCATCGACGAACCTGACTGGAAATGGTATTACAAACGGCATGCCAAACTTAACGCATTGTAATTATTAGTTGTTTTATTGGCACGGGGATAAACTGGAGAATATTCTCCATGGTCGTAGAATACCGTTCAGCAGGTCAGCGCTATCCGGTGTTTCCCAGAGTCAGTCGCTCCTCGCCGGAATATAACCCGGCATTGCTGCGCACATAGCCCCAAAGCGCCACATTATATTCATTGGCAAGATTCCGCGGCCGCCGTGGGGTTTGATCGGGAAACCAGGACCGGAACGCCGAGCCGGATGACCTTGGTGATGATTTCGGAAGAGACTCTCCCGCTTACAAGCAACATCGCATTCGCGGCAGGGTTCCATCTTCTCATTTCTGATGAGTACGCCTGCAATCTTGCCGAAGCAATTGTGCCGTCCGATGTTTTCTTCGTTGAAGACGGAAAAAACTTTAAGGAGCCGGCCGGATAGTCCTCGAGCCCGCTCTGGATGTCGCCGTGAAAAACGC
>DAOSIS010000046.1:0-19523 GCA_035366835.1 Syntrophales bacterium
GTTATGGATGCGGTGAGCACTTTCGGTGATGTTGAAGATCCGTGGAATGTCCATTGCAGAAAAACTCCTTACGGGCGTGATAGATTCGGCCCATTCTCGCCGCCGTGGATGGATGAGCCGTCAAACGGCGCTGCCGATCATAATAGCCCGGCTGCACCTCACTTCGTCTTGGAACTCACGATCCGAAGTGAAGGTCAATTTCTCAGACTATGGTCTTAGCCCCTCCGGCCGCTTCACTGGCACGTCGATCGGCCGGACATGGCGGCAGACGAGCGCCGCCGTGTCGGCGACGTTGAGCTTCCCGAACAGGAAGGCGAACTGGCCCTCCAGTTCGGCGCCCAGGCCGGCCATGACCCGGGGCGGAAGATCCCAGAAATCCTTCTTGAACACGCCGAAGCCCTTCTTGCGCGTCTTGTAGAGGAATTGCTCCTCCGTATCTTTTTCCTTGCGCTCGGCCGCCAGTTCCGCCTTCAGGTAGGCATAGATCTTCTCCCGCAGGGCGGCGGGGAAGTGCCTGCTGTCGTAGATGATGTTCTGGAAGCCGGTCGCGAGGTGGATCTCCGCCGTCTTCACGGCCGGGAAGCGGTCGAAGGCCTCGTTCGGGAGCGTCGAGGCCCCGTGCTGGACGGCGCCGGCCAGGCCGTATTCCTTCCTCGCCGTTTCGGAGAGGACCTGCAGCGTGTCGAAATCGATCTTCACCTTGGCGATGGTTCCGTCGGGCAATGGCACGCCGCCGTGCGTGGTGCCCGTCTGGACGCTGATCTTGCTGATGCCCTTGATCCCCTCCCCCGCCTTGTCTAGGGCCCTGCGGTAGCCGTCCATGTACGCGCGAAGCTCTTCGACGGTGCTGTTCTTCCCGCCGACCTCGCCGATTTCGCCTCCCACGGAAACGGTGATCCCCTCCGGCTCGAGGTCGCGGATCATCGTCGTCAGCTCCGCGGCGAGGGTGAAGTTCAGTTTCTGCTGTCTGTCGATGGAGGTCTGCGAGAGGTCGACCAGCGTCGAGGTGTCGATGTCGATGTTGTAGAACCCCGCGTCGAGCGCTTCCCAGATCAGGTCCTTGACGGCGCGGACCTCCTTCTCCGGGTCCTTCGCGTATTTCCCCGCACTGACCTGAAAATGGTCTCCCTGGAGGAAGAGGGGCCCCCGCCATCCGGTCTTGATCGCCGCCGCCGTGACGGCGGCCGCATACTCGGCGGGACGCTGGCGCGTGTAGTCGATTTCCGAACGGGCGATCTCGAAGACTACGGCACCGGCCCCGGCTTTCAGGGCGGCGCGGAAGACGGCCTGGGCGGTGTCGTAGGCGACGCCGCGGATGTTGATGGCCGGGACTGTGAAGCCGCAGACTTCCCCCCGTCCCATCGCCTCGTAGAGCGGCTGGATCGACGAGGAAACGATGCCCATCCCGACGCCGGTCCGGCGGATCAGCCAGCGGACCGCCTGGAGCGCCTCGCTGTCGGGGCTGAAAACCGCCGTCCGCACGAGATCGTCGATCAGGGATGATCGAAGGCGGGTCTCATCGATGATTTTGACATCGTCGCCAGAGACTTCCAGGATGCCGGCGATTCCCTTTTTCACCGCAGGGGATGATTCGTAGATCATGGCTCGTCCTTTTCTTGGAGGTCTATGCGTTTCCGCTGCATCGGGCCGCACCGCACCTGTCGCCGGGAGGGTGAAAAGCTCCGACGGGCGGCGCAAAGCCGAAAATCAACTCACGGCGAGAAATGCCTCCGCCCGGTCCACTTCGAAGCGGCTGCCGATATAGATCGGACAGCGCTGGTCGAGGTCCTCGACCTGGATATCCAGGATCCTGCGAGTCCCGTCCGTGGCCATGCCGCCCGCCTGCTCCACGATGAAGGCCATGGGCTGGAGCTCGAAGAGAAGGCGGAGCTTCCCGTGGGGCTCCTTCTTCAGGGCGGGATAGGTGAAGATGCCGCCCCGCTTGATGAGGACCTGGTTGATGTCCGGGACGAAGCCGCCGCTGTAGCGGAGCTTGTAGCCCTCGTTCTCCAGGAATTCGACGAATTTCAGATGGCCGGGCGTCCAGTCCCTCCGGATCCCTCCCAGGCTGAAGATGGAGCCTTTTTCCTTCATGGCGATGAACTCTTCCGACAGGACGTACTCGCCCTCCCGGTTCAGGACGAACTCGTGGGTTCCCTTCCCCGCCGAGTAGACCATGGTGATCAGGGGCCCGTAGGTGATGTAGAGGGCCGCCACCATCGTTTTCCGTCCCGCCGAGAAAACCGATTCCCTGTGGATGCCGATGATGGTGCCGATGGACAGGTTGGTATCCACGAGGGAGGAACCGTCCAGGGGGTCGGCGGTGATGAAGTACTGCTCGTGGCCCTTGCCGATGGGCACGACCTTCTCCTGCTCCTCGGACATGTACTCCCGGACGAAGCCGGAGAATTGGAGCTGATTTTTCAAAATTTCGTCCGCGGTACGGTCGAGGGCCAGCTGGTCCTCTCCGTAGATGTTTCTCAGGCCGGCCAGCTTCCGGTTGGATTCGTGAATCTTCGCCGAGATGTACTTCCCCGTCACGGCGATCTGCCAGATGAGCCGCCGCAGTTCCGTTTCCACGCCGGCGAGCCACATGTGCCGCCGCAGATCGATCAGGCACCTCGTGTAGTCGGAAATTCCCTCTCCCATGGCCCATCCTTTCAATATGTTTGCCGAATTGTCTAACAGGGAACGGCGCTTTTGACAAGGGCTTTTTCGTTCCGCAGGCCGGAAACGCAGGAATCATGCGGCTTCCCGGGCATCGCCGCCTTTCAGGATCCCCTGTCCGCCGGACCCGGCAGTCCGGCGGCATAGGCTGCCGCCGATTCCCCCGCAAGGACTCCGGTGGAAAAGGCGGCCTGGAGGTTGTACCCGCCCGTGTCGGCGTCGATGTCCAGGACCTCTCCGCAGAAGTACAGGCCGTCGATCTTCCGTGAGGCCAGCGTCCGCGGATCGACCTCGTCCAGCGAGACCCCCCCCGCCGTGACGATGGCCGACGAGAGCGGGAGCGGTCCGCGGATGTTGAAGCGAAGCGACTTGAGTTGACGGGCGACCGCTTCCCGCCGGCCGGCACTGATCTCCGCGGCGCGCTTTACGGGCGGCAGGCCCGTCAGTCCGGCGAAAGGCCCGATCATCTTGTGCGGAAGAAGGCCCGCGAGGATGGTCCGGTAATCGTCCCGCCCCGACCGGTCGAAATCCCTCTGCAGGCGGGCGACGAGCATCTTCGTGCTCAGGGCCGGCTTCAGGTCGATCGAGACCGACACGGGGCCCCGCGCGAGGGCGTCGACGGCGGAAAGGCTCGCCAGGAGCGTGATCGGCCCGGCGATGCCGAAATGGGTCATCGTCATCTCCCCGAAGCGGCTTTCGATGACGGGCGGCCGCGGCCGCCGTCTCCCGGTTCCCCTCCCGCAGTCGCTGGCGGGCGTCAGCGCCGGATCGATTTCCTCCGCCCGGCAGGAAAAGACCGTCAAGCGCGCATTGCGCAGGTCGACATCCTGCATCGATCTTGCGAGATCGACCTCTTCGACGACCAGGGGGACCAGCGCCGGCCGCAGCTTCACCAGCCTGTGGCCCAGCGATTCGGCCATCCGGTAGCCGTCCCCGGCAGAGCCGGTTTCCGGGTAGCTCGCCCCTCCCGTCGCCACGATGACCGCGCGGCAGGGGAGGACCCCCTGCTCCGTTTTCACGCCGCAGACCCGGCCGTCGCGGGCGACGATCTCCGTTCCGCGGCATCGGGTTGACAACCGCACGCCCCGGGCACGGAGGTTCGCCATCAGGGCATCGACCACGTCGGCGCTGCGTCCGGACGCGGGAAAGATCCGCCCTCCGCGCTCTTCCTGCGTGTCGACGCCCAAGCCGCTCAGGAATTCCAGCAGCTCGTCCCGGAAGAACCGGTGAAAGGCCGGGTAGAGAAAGCGTCCGTTGACGCCGTACATGGCGACAAAGCCGGGCAGATCCCTCGTATTGGTGAGGTTGCAGCGGGTCTTGCCGCTGATGAGGAGTTTTTTTCCCGGGCGCTCGGTCTTTTCAAGAAGGAGGACCTGTGCGCCCAGTTCCGCCGCCCTGGCGGCGGCGAGCATCCCTCCGGCGCCGGCACCGATCACGATCAGCGGGGCTGAGTCTCCTGCAGGCCTTGGCATAAAGGGCCGCTTCTCCGTCTCGCGGACGGGACCGCCTTCCTGCCCCCTCCGGCGGACCTCCGTCGGCGCAGGTTCGCGGGGCAAGGCGGACGATCCGTTCTCTTCAAGGGAGGTCCTCGATCAGCTTCTTCAGGCGATCCCAATCGATTTCGTTGCTCAGGCAATCGTACCGCTTCGTGATGCAGACTTGGGGAATGACGGTCCGGCGGTTGAATTGCACGCCCATGAGTCCGAGCCGGACACCCTGAAGCCCCCTCTCGATTTCGAAATCGCAGGCTGCGCCGATCGCCGCCTTGAGGTTCTTGCGCTGGCTCAGCCGCTTTGTAAACCCGGTGCTCGGGCTGATGTAGAACTGCAGCCCCTTCTTTTCGCACAACTGCTTGATTTCCCCGCAGCCGCAACGCCTGCACTTGACGCATACGACGCCGTCCACCTTGGAGAATTTGGCAGGGCATTCGTCGGCGATGAGACAGTGGGGGAGGATGACGGCGCTTTCCGCGCGGGGGGTCCGGGTGAATTCCGGCCAGTAGAAGGCGTTCGCAGCTTCGATGAGACCGACGTGGAAACCGATCTTCCGGAGAAGAGGCTTGATCGGGAGGGCCTGGAGAAGGATATAGAAATGCAGTTTGCCGGGACTTCTTTTCATACCCCATACAGAGCGGACTGTTGTTGCCGTTCACCGCAGCTGCCCGCCGCGCCGGCCGGCGGCTGAGCATAACAGAAGGGGGGAGAGAAAGCAACGCAGCAAGCGGAAACCTGCCGTGCGGACGACAGACATGACAACGACAGACATGAGGCTTGTCAAATGCAAAAAAACATTGCATCATGACGCGCTCTTCCCGTCGGGGGCGGGAATGACATCGCCGGAGGAGGATCTTGGCCGGAAAGACAGCCTTCATCGTGAATCCCCACGCCGGAAACGGGGCGACCTGCATGGAATGGCCGCGCATCCAGGCCTTCGCCCGGAACCGCCTCGGACCCTTCGAGGAGCACCTGACGTCTGGGCCGGGCGACGCCACGCGCGCGGCGGGGGAGCAGCTCCGGCGGGGTGCCGAACGGATCATCTGCGTCGGGGGAGACGGGACGCTCAACGAGGTCGTCAACGGTCTCGTGGGTGACGACGGCCGGATTCCAGCGGGCGTCGTCGTCGGTTTCATCCCCAACGGGACGGGCTGCGACTTCGTGCGCACCAACTCCATTCCGCGGGGGATCGACGACTGCCTTTCCTTCATCAGCGAGGGACGCACGCGCTGCCTGGATCTCGGACGCCTGACCTTCCGCGATCACCGCGGAGCGACCGCCGTCTGCTATTTTCACAACATCGCCAGTTTCGGGATCGGCGGGGAAGTGGTGGCGCGCGTCAACCGGACCAGCAAGGCCTTCGGACCTTTCGCTTCCTTCATGTGGGGCACGCTTCTGTCGCTCATCCTCTACGGCACCAAGCGGGTCCGTATCCGTATCGACGACGGCCCCGAAACCGAGTGCCCTGTCTGGAATATCGCCGTCGCCAACGGCCGCTACCACGGGGGAGGGATGTGTGTCGCACCCGCCGCCATGACCGACGACGGACTCCTGCACGTGACCGTCATCGGAGACCTCCGGTTGCCGGAAGTTTTCTGGCACCTGCCGAAACTCTACACGCAACGGATCGGCGATATTCGCAAGGTGCGGATGGCGACCTGCCGCAAGATCGAAGCCTCTTCCGGCGGGCGGGTCCTGCTGGACGTGGACGGTGAACAGCCGGGGACTTTGCCGGCGCGATTCGAGATCGTGCCGGCCGCCCTGAACATCCTCGCCGGATGAGGCATCATCGGGGAAGCGGCGAATGATGAAAAATTCCTCAGCTCTTGAGGAAGAATTCTCCATTGCCGGCGAACGCAAATCCGGGAGGATGTTCCCATTCCTGTTCATTGCAGAGCCTTTCCGCGGCATTGCGGATATCGTCCCCGCCTCATGCCGGCTGGTATGGTAATTGCTCCCGGTACAGAGAGTTGGATCTCCATCATCGGGAGAACGGAAGCTTGAGAAACTCCGCCTGTCTGACAGTCCTGTGCCTTTCGGTATTGCTTCTTTCCCCCTGCTTCGGAGCGGACACGAACCCTCCCGGCCTGCCTGCACGGCCGGCAGCGGAGAAGATCGTCCCCGCCGTCAAGGCCATGACGATGAAGACGGCAGGAGTGCTCACCGAGATCACGGAACAGACCATCCGGATTGAACGGACCTTCAAAGACAAGAAAGAGATCATGGAATTCAGCCTGGAAAAGCCCCTCGAAGGCCTTGTCGTGGGAGACAAGGTCAGCGTCAATTACACGGAGAAGGAGGGCCGGCATGTGGCCTTCAAGGTGGCGAAGATGGAGGAGAAGAAGCTGCCGCCGCGGAAGACACAGGCTCCCGGAAGAGCGGCCGGGAAGCTGCCTTCCAGGGAAAAAGGCGGGCGGCCCTGATTCTTTCGTGCCACGAAGATCGATCCTGCAAACCCGGGACACCGTCTGCTGCCCCGGGTTTCTGTTTCTTCAAAATCCGTGCATTTTCGGAAGCGGGCGCGGTATAATCCGCCGCCACAAGAACGCCGAGGCTTCCCTCCTATGACCGTCCGTGTCCGTCTGATGCTGGCAACCGTGCTGGCGCTCGTCGTGACGATGTCCGTCTGGGGCTGGATCCAGCTGCGCACGCTGGAGAACCTCCTGTTCGAACAGCAGGGCAAGCGGCTGAGCGGCGTCGCCGAAACCATCAGCACCTACTATCAGCATTTCCCCACCGGCCAGGGCCTCTCCGCCCTCGATACGGCCCTCAAGGAACACGTCCAGTCGGACGTCCGCCTCGCTCGGATCGATCTCTTTTCCCTCGGCAAGGGATCGATCGAATACGTGGCCGGCGCCAGCCGTGTCCACTACGAATGGCCCGATGCCCTGGTGGCCTCGGCCGCGACGAAGATGAAACCGGAGATGGTCCAGCTGTCGACCGACGGCGGCCCCGCCCTGGGACTTCTGTATCCCTTCCTCGCCGACAACGATGTCCTCACGATCGTCGGGGTCATCGCCTTTTCCCGGGCGAACTGGGAGATCCTCTCCCGTGCCCAGTACCTGATGGTTTTCAGCACAGGGGGATTGCTGCTGGCGATCTTCCTCGCCCTCAGCCTCAGCTACGGATGGATCATCGGCCGTCCCCTCCGGATCATCATCCGCACCATCGATGCCTTTCAATCCGGCCAGTACGTCAAGCGGATCCCCTTCGGCCGCCGCAGGGACGAATGGGGGCAATTGTCCGACCACTTCAACCGGATGGCGGACGACGTGGAAAACGTCCTGGCAAGAAATCAGGAATTGAACAGGCAGCTGGAGCAGAAAGTCCAAGAGGCCACGGCGAAGGTCATCGACCTGCAGATGCAGGTCAATCAGCTTCAGCAGCTCACCGCCCTCGGATACCTCACGGCGACGCTGGCCCACGATCTGGGAACGCCCCTGCACTCCATTGCCGGCATGACGAAACTTCTCCTCGAGCGGACGGACTGGCCCGCCGACGTCATGAGGAAGCTGGAGCTGATCCTGCAGCAGACGCAACGACTCAACAGCGTCATCCAGAACGTGCGGCGGGCGACGCGCCTCCCGGAGGCGCATTTCGAGGCGTTGACGGTTCCCGGCATCCTCCAGGAATCCCTGCCTCTGATCGAACCGCTGATTTCGAAGGCGGGTATCCGCCTCGACCTGCAGATCGAACCGTCCCTTCCGGTGATCTACATCGACCGCTACCGCTTCCAGACGGCGCTGCTCAACCTGATTCAGAATGCCGTAGAGGCCATGCCGGCGGGTGGGCGAATCCTGATCTCAGCACGGAAGGATGAGGCCGGGAAGAGCATTGCCCTCGCCGTAGGCGACGACGGCAGGGGTATCCCCACGGAATTGCTCGGGAAGGTCTGCCAGCCCTTCTTCAGCACCCATACGGAGGAGGGGATGCGGGGGCTCGGGCTTGCGATCGTTCAGGATATCGTCAAGATCCACAACGGGCGCATGACGATCGAAAGTCCTCAGGGCGGGGGAACGACGGTCACGCTCTTCTTCCCCGATTCCCGCCATGACGGGTGAACGGGACGGCAGGTCCCGGAAAAAAGAAAAGGCGCGAATCGATCGACTCGCGCCTTTCCCGAAGATCTGAAATCCGCAGGAAAAGATCCTTACTTCGCTGCGGGGGCTGCGGGAGCCGCTTCCTTCTTCTCTTCCTTTGCAGCCTTCGCCTTCGCCTTCGCCTTCGAGGTCTTCGCCTTCGCCTTTTCCTTGACTTCCTTCTCGGGCGCCGCTTTCGCGGGCTCTGCAGCCGGGGCGGCGGGGGCGGGGGCCGGGGCAGCCTTCTCAGCCGCGATGACCGAACCGCAGAACAGGAACACCAAACCGATCACGATAACCATCAAACGCTTCATTTCACTACCTCCTGAGTTTTTTGACATTTGCCCGAGATTGAGCAAGGCCCGTGCCACAGTATGTTCCGGGGGTCCGATCATGCAAATAGTCAAATGCAAAGGGTATTGGCGGTTGCGGCGCAGCGGGCGGCCGGAGGGTCTGCCGGGGTATTGTAGAATTCCTCCCCAGTCGCTGGGGAATTTTTCATCGGCATTCTACTTGCCGTTGCCGGCGGCTTCCCGGGAGAGCCCGTAGCGGAGGATCTTGGTGCGAAGCGTCTTCCGGTCGATGCCGAGGAGCTGGGCGGCCCGGCTCTGGTTCCAGTCGGTGTTCTTGAGCATCTGGAGGATCTGCTCCCGTTCGGCGCCCTCCAGGGGCCGCCATTCGGCCCTGGTGCGGAATTTCTCGGGAAGATTCTCGGGCAGGATCATCATGAAAGGGGACAGGAGAAGCGTCTGCTGCAGCACGTTCTGCAGCTCCCGGACGTTGCCGGGCCAGTCGTAGGCCATGAGCCTCTCCATGGCGTCATCGGATATTCCCGCGCCGGGATAGCCCAGCTTGGCCAGGAGAGATTTGATCAGTTGCGGCAGGTCCTCCTTATGCTCCCTCAGAGGAGGCATGTGGAGGCGGACGACGAAACGGTACAGGAGATCGGCCCGGAAATTTCCCTTCGCAACCTCCTCGTCGATCTTGCGGTTCGCCGCGCCGACGACGCGGACGGAGACGTGGTGGACCTCCCGCCCGCCCAGCCGCCGGACCTCTCCGTCCTGCATGAACCGCAGCAGCTTTCCCTGGAGCGCAGTGGACATCTCCGTGATTTCATCGAGGAAGATCGTGCCGCCTTGGGCGGAGGCGAGGAGGCCCGGATGGGAGCGGTCGGCGCCCGTGAAGGCGCCCTTTTCGTACCCGAACAGCTCCGATTCCAGCAGGGTGTCCGGGATGGCGCCGCAGTGGACCGGCACGAACGGCTTTTCGGACCGCGAGCTGAGCTGGTGCAGCGAGCGCGCGGCCAGCTCTTTCCCCGTGCCGCTTTCCCCTTCGATGAGGATGCTTGCCGCGGCGTCGGCGACGCGGGCCAACTGCTTGTAGAATTCGACCATGGTCGCGGAGGAGCCGATGAACTGCGGCTCGTCTTTCAACGGCGGGCGGCCGCGCATCCTCCGCTGCCTCAATTCCCGGACTTCGAGGACCTTGCGGACCAGCGCCCTCGCCGCGTCGGGTGAAAAAGGCTTGCTGATGTAGTCCCAGGCACCCAGGTTGAGGGCTTCCATCGTGGTCTGCAGGTCCCCGTAGGCGGTCATCAGAATGACCGGCAGCTCCGGCCGCTCGCCGTGGACGTGACGGAGGAATTGCAGGCCGTCCATATCGGGCATCCGGATATCGGACATGAGCAGGTCGTAGGAAGACAGGTCCCGGCACAGCGCTGTCCTGGCGGAGGTATCGGTGTCCACATCATACCCAGCCCGGGAAAGCGCCTCCTGGAGGAACTCGCAGGCAACGGCGTCGTCGTCGATGATCAGAATCCGTACCGGCATGCCGCGGGGTCAGAATCCTTTCTCCGCCATGTAGTTGGCCAGGTCCGCCACGCGGCAGGAGTAGCCCCATTCATTGTCGTACCAAGCCACGACCTTGGCCATGTTGTCCCGAAGCACCTGCGTGAACTCCACATCGACGATCGAGGAGTGCTCGTTGCCCCGGAAATCGGTGGAGACGAGCGGCTCTTCCTCGCAGGCCATGATGCCTTTGAGCTGCCGGCGCGCCGCGCTTTTGAGGGCCTCGCGCAGTTCCGCCGTGTCCGTTTTCTTCTTCAATTCGGCGGTGAAATCCACGATCGACACCGTGGGCGTGGGGACGCGCAGGGAGTATCCGTCGAAACGGCCGGCGAGGTCCGGAATCACCAGGGCCAGCGCACGGGCGGCGCCGGTCGATGTCGGGATGATGTTCTGGGCCGCGGCGCGGGCGCGGCGCAGGTCCTTGTGGGGAAGATCCAGGATGCGCTGGTCGTTCGTGTAGGAGTGTACGGTCGTCATCATCCCCTTTTCGATGCCGAATGCTTCGTGGACGACCATGGCCGGCGGCGCGAGGCAGTTGGTCGTGCAGGACGCGTTGGAAAGGATGTGGTGCTTCTGGGGATTGTACTGGCGGTGGTTGACGCCCATGACGACGGTGAGATCTTCCTCCTTGGCCGGGGCGCTGATGATGACCTTCCTGGCGCCGGCCTCCAGGTGCGCGGCGGCCTTGGGTCCGGTGAGGAAGAGCCCCGTGCTTTCGATGACGATGTCCACGCCTTCGTCATCCCACGGGATCGCGGCAGGCTCGCGGCAGGCGAAGCTCCGGATGGTCTTCCCGTCGATCAGGAAAGCGTCCTTCCTGACCTCGACGCTTCCGGAGAAACGTCCGTAGCTCGTGTCGTATTTCAGGAGATGGGCGTTTGTCTTGACGTCGAACAGGTCGTTGATCGCAACCACCTGCAGCGACTGGGGATATCTGGCCAGGACGGCCTTGAAGACCTGCCGCCCGATGCGTCCGAAGCCGTTGATGCCAAGGCGAATCATACGTTCCTCCTTCCGGTCACAGGGGGTTGGTTCGTTCCGGGGCCCCGCAGAGGGCCGCGATGCGGCATCAGTTGTCGTCGATGCGGTTCTTGTGCTCCGTCATGAGTTCGTAGCGGGTCTGTAGCGTCTTGTGGAGCCTGGCATTTTCGATGGCGATGGCGCTCAGGTTGGCCGCGGCCTCCAGAAAGCGGATTTCCTGGTCGTCGAACTCGCGGATCCGGTCCGAATAGACCCGCAGGACGCCCGTCGCCTTGTTCTCGATGAGAAGCGGAAGGACCAGGACGGACTTGATCCCCTCGGCCTTCGCGCGGGCGCCGTACTGGAAGTTCTTGTCGGTGCTCGCGTCCCTCAGCCACATCGTCTTTCCCTGCAGGGCCTTCTTGTCCAGACCGCTTTCCTTGACCAGGACGGGGCCCTTTCTCAGGTACTTGTCGGACAGGCCGTAGGCGGCTTTCAGGAGGAGCCTCTGCCTTCGCGAATCCAGGAGCCGGATGCTGCACGCCTTGGCGCGGATCGTCCCGGCCACGTGCTGCGCCACCTCTTCCAGGACGACGCAGGGATCGAGGGAGGCATTGATCACCCTCGCCAGATCATAGAGCGCGACGAAGTAGTCTATCGGTTTTTCCTTCATGGCCATGCCCTCCTGTTTCCCCCGCTCTCCCTTCCATCCGGTCTTGAGGCCGGACCTGCCCGGGAAGCGGGGCGGCTGTTAAGAGGTTGATCGGGAGCCGCACGGATCGGCTTTTGCCTCGTGGATAGCCTGAAAAACCCCGTCTGTCAAAGGGAAAAAGCGTTTTCGGTACGGCCGGATATGGGCCGGTGGCGGGAGCCGGTCAGGATCAGCCGGAGCTTTCCCGGAAGACCAGTTCCGGCTTCTTCAGAAATACCTCCGTATCGGGCGGAACGGAGTCTGTGATCCACACGTTGCCGCCGATGACGGACCGGGCGCCGATCACGGTGCGACCGCCCAGGATCGTGGCATTGGAGTAGATCGTGACGTCGTCTTCGATCGTCGGGTGCCGTTTCTCCGTCCGCAGGCGTTCGCATTCCTCCTTGCGCAGGGAAAGGGCCCCGAGTGTGACGCCCTGATAGATCCGCACGCGGTCGCCGATGATCGATGTGGCGCCGATCACCACGCCGGTGCCGTGGTCGATGAAGAAGCTCTCCCCGATTTCGGCACCGGGGTGGATGTCGATCCCGGTCAGACTGTGGGCGTGTTCGGTCATGATCCGGGGCAGCAGGGGGACCTTCTGCTCATACAGGAAATGGGCGGCCCGATACACGGTGATCGCAAAGAGGCCCGGATAGCTGAAGATGACTTCGTCATGGCTCTGGGCTGCGGGGTCGCCGTCGAATGCGGCCCGGATATCCCCGGCGAGCATCCCCCGCAGCTGCGGCAGGTTGTGGATGAGGGAAATCGCGATCTGCTGCCCCCGCTCGTCGCAGGATGTGCAGGGCTGCTGGTAGCGGATGCAGTCGTGGCGGATGGCAAGGGCGATCTGCCGGGACAGCGCCTCGAACAGGGCGATGACCTCTTCGCCGAAATAATAGGTCAGGTTGATCCGGTCCACGCGGGAACGGCTGAAATAGCCGGGATAGAGGATCCGCCGCACCCGCTCGATCAGGTCGACGACCACGTCCCGGGAAGGCAGGGGCTCGGACGTCACGTGCTCGAAGCATCCGTTGCTGCTGCTGCACGAAGTGACCAGCTGTCCCACGACGTCGGGGATCTCGGCGCGATACCGGAGTTCCGTAGCCGCTTCGTTCTTGCACTCATCCGTCTTGGAATCGTCCATGGATTTCCCCTACCTGCGGTTTCCTGAGGCGTGCGCCGGCCCCGGTCAGGCGCTGGCGCACTTTTCGCCGGGCCTCCAGTAGGGCGACATGCCGCGCAGCCGTTCGATGATTCCCGGCAGCTTGTCGATGACGAAGTCGATGTCCTCCTCCGTATTGTAGATGCTGAGGCTGAAGCGGATCGAGCCGTGGGCCATCGTGAAGGGGACGCCCATGGCGCGGAGGACGTGCGACGGCTGGAGGGACCCCGATGTGCAGGCGGAGCCGGAGGACGCGCAGATGCCGAACTGGTCCATCAGCAGGAGGATGCCCTCCCCCTCGACATATTCGAAACTGATATTGGTCGTGTTGGGCAGCCGCTGCGCGGTGTCGCCGTTGACACGGCTGCCGGGGACTTTCCGGAGCAACTCCGTTTCCAGCTTGTCCCGCAACGCCCGGACCCGCGTGTTCTCCTCCTTGAGGTTCGCCGCGGCGAGTTCGCAGGCCTTTCCCAGCCCCACGATGGCCGGCGTGTTCTCCGTGCCTCCCCTGCGCTCCCGCTCCTGGTGGCCGCCGATGAAAAAAGGAACGAATTTCGTGCCCCGGCGGACGTACAGGACCCCGATGCCCTTCTGGGCATGGAGCTTGTGGCCGGAAAAAGACAGCATGTTGATCGTGTTCTTCTTCATGTCGATGGGCATCTTGCCCACGACCTGCACGGCATCGGTGTGGAAGAGGATGTCCCGTTCGTAGGCCATCCGGGCGGCCCTCTCCACGGGGAAGACCACGCCTGTTTCATTGTTGGCCCACATGAGGCTCACGACCGCGGTGTCCGACGTGAGGCTCTTCGCATAACTGTCCATGTCCAGGCGTCCCTCCGCATCCACGGGGATCTCGGTGACGCGGTATCCCTCTTTGCGGAGGTGGTGACAGAGCGATCGCACGGCGGGGTGCTCGACCCGGCTCGTGACGATGTGCTTCTTGTCCGGGGATACCGCCAGCGCCGACCGGATGGCCGCGTTGTCGCTCTCGGTGCCGCAGCTGGTGAAGACGATCTCTTCGGGCTCGGCGCCCAGGACGTCCGCCACCCGTCCCCGGGCGATCCCCACGTGGCGCGCCACCTGCCCCCCGAAGGAATGCATGCTGGAGGGATTTCCGTAGAGTTCCGAAAAGAACGGCAGCATCGCCTCCAGGACTTCCGGGGCGACCTTCGTGGTGGCGTTGTTGTCTAGGTAAACGGTCTTCACTTGGACACCTCCTCCACGGTCAGTTCGGGAGTGACGAATTCCCGGAGTTTTGTCTCTACGAAGTGTTTCATGGTGATGTCGGAGGCCTTGCAGGTCGCGCAGGCGCCGCGGGTGGCCACGAGGACGCGGTCGTCGACGACGTCGATCAGTTCGATGTCGCCGCCGTCCTGCTTGAGCGAAGGCCGGATTTCCCGCTCCAGCGTCTCCTCGATCTTGCGGATCTTCTGGATGTTGGACATCTTCGGCTTGGCCGCGGGTTTGCTTTCCGCGCGCAGGCGGTCCAGGATCGCCTGGATGTCCGGATGGCATCCCCCGCACCCCCCGCCGGCCTTGGTATAGTTCGTGACTTCTTCGACGGTCGTGAGCTTGTTCTCGCGGATGGCCCGCTCGATCTCCCGGTCGGTCACCCCGAAGCACTCGCAGATGATTTTTTCCTCCGGCTCCTTGGAGGCGATTCCCTTGTAGTTTTCGATCGCCTTCTCCAGCGCCTGCTGCCCCAGAACGGAGCAGTGCATCTTCTCCTTGGGGAGGCCCCCCAGGTAGGCCGCAATGTCCTGGTTCGTGACCTTGGCGGCCTCCTCGAGCGTCATGCCCTTGATGATTTCCGTCAGCGCCGACGAGGCGGCGATCGCGCTGGCGCAGCCGAAGGTCTTGAACTTGGCCTCCTTGATGCGCTTGTTCTCATCCAGTTTGAACGTCAGCTTCAGGGCGTCCCCGCAGGCGATCGAGCCGATTTCCGCGGAGCCGTCGGGGTTTTCAACCTCGCCCACGTTGCGCGGGTTGAGGAAATGCTCCCGCACCTTGTCCGTATATTCCCACATGGCCGTTTCCCTTCCTTTCTGCTGGAATCCGCCGCCGAAGACGGCAAACCTGAACGATCACGATCCTTGCGTCTTCGTAATGTAGTGACGCCGCAGACAAAAAGTCAAGACAGCCGTCGTCCCGCACATCTTCTCCGTCCGCGAAGCGCGCCCCGGAACCGCGGCGACCCCGCTCATGCGGTTCCGGAACGTCCTGCCTCATGACAGTTTGCTCTCGACGGACCGGATCTTGCTTTCGATCCGGCCGCCTTTCCCCTTGCGGTAATCGATCTTCATGGTCGCATAGATCCTGCCGCTGTCCTTTTTCAGCTCCTCGAAGCAGCGGGTCACAAGGCCCATGACCTCTTCCCACTCCCCCTCGATGCTCGTTCCCATGGGGCCGAACCGGTAGGGGAGGCCGCTGTCCCGGATGATGCGGATGATCCTCGATACATAGGGGCTGACGCTTTCCCCCTTGTCGGTGGGAAACATCGCCAGATCGATGAGGACGCTCATAGGCTCTCCTTGCTGGGTGGACTTCCCCGCGGCCGCTCCAGCGCAACCCCGCGAAGAGGGGGCGATTATACGCCGGGTTTCCCGATCTTGCCAGCGTTTCCAACAAATTCATGGCAAAAATTTCACGTTTGTACTAAGGGAACAAACTTCATTTGTTCCATAAGTTTTTGTACCTGCGAGGGGACCATGAGATTTGACATCGCCAAGAGCGGAAGCGGTCTCGTTTACGAGATCCGGAATATCGTTTCGGTGGGCACCAGGCTCGAGCAGCACGGCGTCCAGATTCATTGGGAGAACATCGGCGACCCGGTTCACAAGGGAGAGAAAATCCCGGAATGGATGAAGGAGGTCCTTGTGGACCTGATCCGCCGGGACGAGACCTATGCGTACTCTCCGACGAAGGGTGTGCTCGCGACGCGCCAGTTCCTGGCCGAGCGCGTCAACGCGCGCGGAGGCGTCCAGGTGACCCCGGAGGACATCATCTTCTTCAACGGGCTGGGAGACGCGATCGCCAGGGCCTACAGCGCCATCCGCGTCGACGCGCGGATCATCATGCCGGAGCCGACCTATTCGACCCATCTGCTGGCGGAAGTCCTGCACGCCTCCTTTCCCCCCAATACGTATCGCATGAATCCGTACTGCGAGTGGCAGCCGGACATCCATGAACTCGAGCGCAAGGTGAAGAGCCACAAATCCATCGTCGGGATTCTGGTCATCAATCCGGACAACCCGACGGGATTCGTCTATCCGCCGGAGATTCTCCGGCAGATCGTCGAGATCGCACGGGAGTACGACCTGTTTCTCGTCTTCGACGAGACGTACAACAACATCGTATACAACGGGAAGAAGACCCTGCCGCTGTCCGACATCATCGGGGAAGTGCCGGGACTGGCGATGAAAGGCATCTCCAAGGAATTCCCCTGGCCGGGATCCCGGTGCGGATGGGTGGAGGTCTACAACATGGACCGTGACCCGGCGTTTTCCCGCTACGTGGATGCCGTTTTTCACCAGAAGATGTCGGAGGTATGCTCCACGACGCTTCCCCAGATGGCCATTCCGCTGATCCTTTCGCACCCGCAGTATCAGGAATACCTTCAGGAGCGGCTCCGTCACTACGAGAAGCTCTCGAACATCGCCTACAGCCTGCTCAAGGATCTCCCCTATGTCGTCGTCAACAGGACGGACGGCGCCTTCTACATGACCGTCGCCTTCAATGAGGCCGTTCTGAACGGCCGGCAGACGCTGCCGATCAAGCCGGCGGACGTGCGGACCTATATTGAAAAACTCGTTTCCGGCAAGATCGAATACGACAAGAGATTCGTCTATTATCTGCTGGGCGCAACGGGCATCTGCACCGTGCCGCTCACTTCGTTCTACACGTCGCTGCCCGGTTTCCGCATGACGCTTCTGGAGAAGGACGAGGGCAAGTTCGAAGGGGCGATCCGTGCCATGGCGGGGGCGATCGTGCAGTATGTCGAATCGGCCCGCTGAAAACAGGACAGGCGGTTGAATCCGACAGCGAGCGCCGTCCTGCGGCCGGGCCGCAGGGCGGACGAGCGAGTGAAAGCCTGACCAATTCCCCGGGGATCGCAGACGTTCGAAGTTTTCTTCGGGTGTCTGCAAAAAGGCCCGTCTGCGGCGTTTCCCTCGTCCTTCGCCGTTCAACGTACTTCCAGTACGCCTCACGGCTCAGGACTTCAGGGGCCTTGCATCCGGACCTTTTTGAACCGCCTGTGAGAAGACACGGCAGGCGGTTGGAAAAGGTTATTTGATCAGCCGACGGCGCATCCTGCGGATGGACAGGGGGAAGAAGACGGCCGCGAAGGTCGAAAGATAGAGGAGGCCCCACCAGAAGTCGGCGCCGGTATGTCCGAGGCCGGCATCGCGGGTGACGTTGACGAGGTGGGTCAGCGGAAAGACCAGGGCGACGGTCTGCGCCCAGGAGGGGAGGGCGTCGATCGGGAAAAAGGTCCCGCCGAAAAGGAACATCGGCGTGATGAACAGGAAAATGGGGAGGTTGAACAGATCGATGTTGCGGACGAGGCCCGTGAAGAACATCCCCGTCGACCCGAAAGCGAAGCCGGCCAGGACGGACACGGGCAGGATCAGCAGGCTCTCCGGATAGCGGAGCAGGCCGAAAAGACTGATGACGGCCATCATGATGGCCGTTCCGATCAAGGACTTCGTGGCGCCCCAGACGATCTCGCCTGCGATGATCTCTTCGACGGTGAGAGGCGTGGCCATCATGCCGTCGAACATCTTCTGGTAGTACATGCGGACAAAGGAAGAATAGGTGTTTTCGAAGAACGCGCTGTTCATGCTGTTGATGGCGATCAGCGAAGGCGCCAGGAAGGCGACGTAGGAGATCTCCTCGCCCCGGTACCGAAGGTTTCCCACCATGCCGCTCAGACCCACCCCGAAGGCCGCCAGGTAGAGAAGCGGTTCCAGCAGCGGCGGCAGAAAACTGATCTTCCAGGTCTGCCGGTAGACGATGAAGTTCCGCTGCCAAACGCGGACAAAGCCTCGCGACAGGTACATGGCCGTTCCTTTCAATCCCGAAGCGCCCTTCCGGTGAGCTTGAGAAACACGTCCTCCAGCGTGGCCGTACGGAGCGTGCAGCCCTCCTGGCAGTAGCGGTCGCCGATCTCGTGGTACAGGGAATTCCGCTCGCGGCTGTAGATCACGAGGCGGTGCCCGAGGTTTTCATGGGGAAGACCGGCGGACAGCACGAACTGCAGGAGATCTGCGGAAGGCTCCGACACCTCGATGACGTCGAGGCCCACGTGCTGCCGGATCAGTTCGGGGGGCGTTCCCTCCACCAGGATCTTTCCGTGGTCCATGATCATCAGCCGGTCGCACAGGCGGGCGGCTTCATCCATGTAGTGGGTCGTCAGGAGAAGCGTCATCCCCCGGCGTTTCAGCTCCTCGAGCCTGCTCCAGACCTGATGGCGCGACTGCGGGTCCAGGCCGGTCGTCGGCTCGTCGAGGATCAGCAGTTCCGGCTCGTTGATGAGGGCCCGGGCGACCATGAGGCGCCGCATCAGGCCGCCGGACAGCTCCATCGGCTTGGCATCTCCCCGGTGGTCCAGCGACATGAAAGCGAGCAGCTTCGAGGCCCTTTCCCCGGCGACGCGGGCCGGGAGGTTGAAATAGCGGGCGAAGACCTCGAGATTCTGCCGGACGGAAAGTTCCGGGTCGAGGTTGTTTTCCTGCTGGCAGACGCCGACCCGGGAGCGGATCCGCCGGCCCTCGCGGCCGATATCCATGCCGAAGACCTTCATGGATCCGGCGGAAGGCGGGGAAAAGCCGTAGACCATGCGTACCGTCGTGGTCTTGCCTGCGCCGTTGGGCCCCAGGATTCCGAAGCATTCTCCCGGAAAAACGGCGAAGGAAATGCCCGCGACGGCGGTCGTTTCGCCGAAGTTCTTGCGGAGGCCGTCCGCTTCGACGACGGCCGCGCGGGCCGGAGAAGTGGAGATCATGGCGGACCGGAGGCCTTTCTAAGAGCTGCGGGACTTCAGGACCGGCACGGCGTAGGGACCTTCGCGGACAAAGGCTGTACGCGGCTTCGCGGCGTTGCGGCGCTGGCGGTCGTAGGCGCAGAGAAAGGCGTTCTGGACCATCTCCGTCGCCTGCTGCAGCGGCGGGGCCGATGCCGCGTCCGGATCACAGAGGAAATCGAGGCCGCACTGGCCGGGCAGCAACTCGTGATCCTCCCGCGGAATCGCAAGCGTGCAGTAGACGAGGCCCTCTTCGCCGATCTTGCGGAGCACCTTCGCCCACATCTCCGGCTCCCACTGGTCTTTCGTGAAGATCCACGAGGGGTTCTCCAGGATCTTCATGTAACCTTCCGCGCCCTGGAGCTTCAGGAGGTGGAGCAGGCTCTTGTATTCGAGCCCGCCGATGGGCTCGACGTCGCGGTTGTCGGCGGCGACGATGATCGTCCCCGTCTTCTTCACGACAGGCAGGGCGTTGTAGGCCGCCTTGACCGTCTGGTAATGATTCCGCCCGACGTACCCGCCGTGGGTGAGCACGATGTCGAATTCTTCGTCCGTCTCGACGGCGGCGAAGTTCTTCACGAACAGGTAGGCCTCCCGGT
>DAOSIS010000047.1:0-17532 GCA_035366835.1 Syntrophales bacterium
CGGCGCAGATGGTCCCGGCCGAAAGCCCCGTGTCGTATCCGGTCTTTTTCATGACCGGGGCGGCCATCAACCCGATGATCGTGACCGAGGCGCCGACGATTCCCGTGGCCGCTGCAAAAAGGGTCGCCGTGAAGATGGTCCCCATGTACAGGGAGCCCCGAAGCCGGCCGGCGATGAGCTGCACCGCATGGAACAGACGCTCCATGAGCCCCGCGCTCTCCAGGACGCAGCCCATGAAGGTGAAGAGGGCAACGGCTGCGAGGACCGTGTCCATCATCGTCCCGAAGAACGAATAGGTCATCAGGTGAAACACCTTGGGCCCAAGACCGATATAACCGAATATCGCGCCGAGGGTGATCAGCGTAAAGGATATGGGAAAACCGATACAGATAAAAAAGAAGAGGCCTATCAAAAGGACGAGGCCATAGATTTCCAAGCTCATTTATGCCTCCTGCACGGATTCGTGCATTCTATTCCCATAACTTCCGATCCCGGAGGTCACGCCGCACAAAGGGAACGTCCGTTTCAGGTGATTTCGCGGGGGCCGTCCATCGACTTGTAGCGGTGATCGACTCCCGTCGTCAGCGTCTGTATGCATTTGATCAATTCGGAGATCCCTTGGAGGAGGATCAGAAAAGCGCTCAAGGGGATGACCAGCTTGTATGGGTAGGCCGGCGGCCTCCAGGTCGTCATCAGTTCCTCCCTCAGGTCCCAGGATTCATAGAAGAAGTCCCAGCTCAACCAGGCGAACAGCACCATCCCGGGGAGGAAGAGGAAGAGGTAGCAGATCGCGTCCACCCAGCACTGCGTCTTCACGGACCAGTTGCCGTAGAAGAAATCGGTCCGGATGTGCTTCCCCAGATAGAGCGTCATGGCCCCGGCGATGAAAAAATGGGTGCCATAGAACATGGTGGCCATATCGACCGCCCAGAGCGTGGGTCTGTAGGTGTAGCGGATGAACACCTCCCAGACCAGCACTGCCGCCATGGGGATGATCAGCCAGGAGATGGCCTTCCCCGACCAGAGGCTGATCCGGTCAATTCCTTTCGTAATACGATCGAGAGTATTCATATCAAGCCGCTCCAAAGTGTTGTCGAAAGAAGTTCCCCTCGCGTATCCGGTCGGGTTCTCTCCCCTCAACACCGCAGTCTTCTTCTGCACATAACACCCGACCGGCCGGTCCTCGGATGATCCTCGGAGAACCGGCCGGTCAGGAGTGTTTCATGTCCATTCACGGTTCCACCGGGCGGAGTTTCCCCGCCGGCACCTTTTCACTTGGCAGTTTCCGCCGCTCCGGCGATCAACTGTCCCAGTTTGTTGGTCTCCTTGGTGAAGGGAACGACCAACTGGGCATACTTGCGCTGCGAGTCGAGGACCCTCTTGAAGAAGGGATCCTTCTCCTCGAATTTGGCGAGCACCTTCTTCGATGACTTGATGAAGGCATCGGAATAGCCGGCCGGCGCGTCGAACAGCTTCACGCCCTTTTCCTTGGTCATGATCTGAAGGGCCTTGGCGTTTTCCTCCACGAAGAACAGGATTCCGTCGAGGATCGACTTCTCGGCTGCGGCTGCAACAATCGCCTGGATGTCGGCGGGGAGAGCACGCCACGCCTTGCCGTTGATCATGATATCCTGGATCCCGATGGCCTGGTGGAGCCCCTGGAGGCAGTAGTTCTTGGCCACGTCATAGAGACCCAGTTTCAGGTCGCTGGCCGTGTTGATCCACTCGCCGCCGTCGATGACGCCCCTCTCCAGCGCCGGGATGAGTTCCTGGCCGGCCACGTTCACCGGGATACCGCCCATGTCTTTCAGAACGTCAGATGACAGACCGGAGGACATGCGGTACCGCATTTTCAGGTAATCCTGGAGCGTCTTGGGCGCCTTCTTGGCCCAACCGAAGGCCTCCGGGCCGTCCGGCGCGATCAGGAAGGGCATGACGTCCGCCTTGAGGATCTTCTGGTAGTACTCCAGATACAGTTCACGCCCGCCGCCGTTCAGGTACCAGGAAAGATGGTTCATCATGTCCAGGCCGCTGCCGGCGCCGCCGAGGGGCGAGCTGAAGAGGCTGCCGCTCGGATTCTTCCCCATGGAATAGTGTGTCCACCACTGGCCGCATTCAATGATTCCCTTGTTGACGCCGTCGAGGATTTCAAAAGGGTTCACGATGGCGCCGCTCGCGAGCACCTCGATCTTCAGTCTCCCGCCCGACATCTTGTCGATGTCCGCGACCATCCTGTTCAGCAGCTCAATCTGAGGAGCCCCTGCGGGATGCGCGCTCTGCAATTTCCACTTGAACTGCGCCGGCGCCGCCGCCTGCGCCAAATCGGCCGTAACGCCTCCCATCATGAAGGCTGCGGCCACCAGCAATCCGACCAAAATCCTCATAGCACTACCTCCCTCTCCTTTGGTTTTTTCCTGTTTCCTCTGTTAACGATCCAAAACCTACACGCCTTGGTGCCGCCCCCCGTCGGAACAGCGGAGGCATCAGAAACGGTTCGATCCTGCGGCGGCGCGGGATCCGGATGAAACAGGCAACCGGTCTTCATCCGGGGCGTCGTCGGAGATCTCCGGCGCCCCTCCGGAGGCGGCACAGGCCCATGGCCTCGCATATTTCACCGCCTGCCGATTCAAGTCAAATATAATTAAGTAATACGCCCATTACGATGGATAATAGGTCCCTGATATCATCAGGATACATGCATCACCGGTTGAAATGCCGCCGCGCCGGCCACCGCCCGTTCTTCCTTCTTCATGGCCCTCCGGAGCACGGTCCATGACCGCAGTGCGGGACGGGGAACGCCCGGTCACGATATCCCTCTTGTCGGGTGGCTGTGAAAATCGAAATTCTTGAACACCTCGACGAAACTGCGCACGGACCGGGACTTGCGCTTGTCCTTCAAGTAGATGAGATCGTAGGTGACGGAGATGGGGTCCAGGATCTCCACCATCTTGTACTTCCCCCGGGCCACGTCATCCCGGATGTCGAAGAGCGGGAAGAACGCGCCGCCCATGCCCAGATGGACCATGTGCTTGATCGCCGGGGGACTTTCGCATTCGATGAACTGCTCCAGCGGAATATTGCGCTCCTTGAAACCCCGGATCAGATGGTCCCGCGTCGCCGATCCCTTTTCCGGAAGGATGAACGAGAACCCCGCGAGCTCGCGGAGGAAGACCTTTTCGTTCACGGCTTCCCGGGTGATGAAATACAGGGGCAGCTTCATGATCTCGCGGTAAATGATCTCGTCGGGATAGGGAACCCTCCCGATGACGGCGACATGGCAGTCGCCGTTGACGACCATCTCCATGATCTCGGTGGAAAGACCCGTGTAAATCTGAAATTTCAGATCGGGCTGGCACTCCTTCAAGCCGTTGAGGACATCGGGCATGATGTAGTTGACGATGTAGGGCGTCGAGCCGATCTTGAGGTTCTGCTCGTCGCCCTGGATCAGGACATCCTTCAGATCGTCCAGCAGCGCGAACACCTGCTTGGCATAGGTGAAGGCGATCTTCCCTTCCTCGGTCAGCTCGAAGGCCTTCTTGTTGCGCCGGATCAGGATGACGTTGTAGGTCTTTTCGAGTTTCTTCACTTCGATGCTCAGCACCGGCTGCGAAACGTTGAGTTCGCGTGCGGCCAGCGTGAAGCTCTTGTGCTTGGCGACCGTGTAAAATGCGAGCAAATGTTTGCAATTCATGATTGTCCTTCCGGAACGGCAGGTTTTCCGATTGCTTTTACTCTAGCAGAGCCAGGGACGGTAAACAACAGGAAACCGGAAGGTCTTTTCAAGGATCTCGGATTGATCGCCCATGCCCGATGATGATATAAGCCTTCGTTAAAGGCGACACGGAGGCACGGCGGCGGGACGAAAAAACAGGAGGGCTCGGGAAGACAGGATGAACGTCATCGAACGCGCACTGAGCAGGCTGTTCACCGTCAACCTCAAGACCCGCCTGGTTCTTGGGTTCCTCGTCGCCACCTGCCTGACGGGCGTCGTCGCCACACTCGTGGGCATCCGCATCATCAACAAGACCACCATCGACGAGGCCCAGAACAAGGTCAGCGAAAACATCAATACGGCGCGGCTGATCTACAACTACAGCCTCGAAAGGCTTGCCGCCCAGATTCAGTTCATCGTCGTCACCTCCCACCTGCACAGGGCGATCGCGACAACGGACATCCGGGCGATGGAAAACCTCCGGCGGGTGATCCGGTTCGGCTATATCCCCGAGATGAGCGGCCGGCAGCCCTATCTCGACATGCTGACAGTCGCGGACGCCCGCGGAACGGTAATCTACCGAACCGCCAATCCCGCGGCCGCGGGGGACAGCCTGCTGTGGGACCCCGTCGTGAAGCGGTGCATCGAAAAGCGATCCCCGCAGTCCGCAACGCAGATCCTGTCGCTCGCCCGCATCGAACGGGAGAACCCGCGCCTGTCCGACCGCGTGAAGATCCCCATCGTCCGGACGCCCATGTCGTTCGAAATCCGCGAGACCCACCTGAACGAAGGAATGGTCCTGAGGGCCGCCTATCCGATTCTCGACGAACATCAGCAGCTGCTGGGCATCCTCGTCGGCGGCATCCTCCTCAACGGCGACTACGGCATCGTCGATGAGATCAAGGGAACCGTTTATCACGACGAGAAATACGCGGGCCGGGACATGGGCGTCGCGACGATTTTTCAGCGCGGTGTGCGGATCTCCACGAACGTGATGACCGAGGGCAACCGGCGCGCCATCGGGACGCCCGTGTCCAGGGAGGTCTACGAAAAGGTCCTCGGCAGGGGGGAAGACTGGATCGGCAGGGCCTTCGTCGTCAACGACTGGTATATCACGACCTACAGCCCCATCCGCGGCATCGACCAGGACATCATCGGCATTCTCTACACAGGCATCCTGGAAGCGAAATACACGGACATCAAGCGCCGGACCATGTGGACCTTCGTGGTCGTCACCCTGGCGGGAATGGTGGTCGCCTTCGGCATTTCCTACTACCTGGGCAACACGATCCTGCGCCGCATCCGCATCCTGAAGAAGGCGGCCGACGCCATCTCGTCCGGCAACCTCGATTACCGCCTCACGCAGGACCAGTACTCAGGCTTCGGCATGCTGGACGAGGCCTTCAACAACATGACCCGTTCTCTCCGGGACCGGGACGAACGCCTTCAGAAGGCCTTCCAGCGGCTGACGGCCTCCGAGCGCATGGCGGCCCTGGGCCAGATGGCCGCCGGCGTCGCCCACGAGATCAACAATCCCTTGGGCGGCATTCTCCTGTACAGCAATCTCGTCCTGGAAGACCTGCCCGAAGGGCATCCCGCGCGGCAGAATCTGGAAAAGATCATCTACCAGACGAACCGCAGCAAGCGGATCGTCCAGAATCTCCTCGACTTCGCCCGGACGCCCGCCGGCAATGCGACCCCCCTGTCTGTCGTCGACGTCATCATGAGCGCGATCGGTCTCGTCAAGGACCAGTCGATGTTCCTGGGGATCGAAGTCGACATGCGCCTGACGGAGGATCTGCCCCCCGTCCTCGGCGACTACTCGCGGCTGGAGGAGGTTTTTCTCAATCTCTTCGTCAACGCCGCCGATGCCATGGCCGGCAAAGGCACCCTGAGAATCACCACCCGTCTCAACACGGTCAACAGCATCCGCATCGCCGTTTCCGATACGGGCAAGGGCATCGAGCGGTCCTACCTGCAGCACATCTTCGAGCCTTTCTTCACGACCAAGGAACCCGGGCAGGGGACCGGACTGGGGTTGTCCATCGCCTACGGAATCGTCCGGGAACACAACGGCACCATCGACGTGGAAAGCGAACCGGGACGGGGAACGACATTCGTCATCACGCTTCCCGCCTATCTGGGAAATGCGCGGGAAAGGAAAGAGGACGCATGAAGAAGACACCGAAACGATCTCCACGGGTCCTGATCATCGACGACGAGGACACCATCCGCGACGGCTGCAGCCAGACCCTGACGCGGAGCGGCTGCACCGTCGAGACGTCGGGCGACGCCCTGGAAGGATTGCGCCTCGCATCGAGGGACGTCTACGACGTGGTGCTCCTGGACATCCGCATGCCGAAGGTGGAAGGGCTCGAATTGCTCAGGCGCCTCAAGCAGGAATCCGGCATCCGCGGCAGGATCATCGTCATCACGGGATACGGCACGATTCCCCTGTCCGTCGAGGCGATGCGCCTGGGGGCATTCAACTTCCTGACGAAACCGTTCGACGGGGCCGCGCTCCGCCGGGCCGTCGAGGAGGCCGCCGGACCAGGGGGAGACCAGGAGTCCGGCCAGCCGCTCGCCATGCTGATCGGCGGAAGCGATTACATGCAGGAGCTTCGCGAAACCCTCCGTAAGATCGCCCAGACGGACAGCACCGTCCTGATCACGGGGGAAAGCGGAACCGGAAAGGAGCTCGTGGCACGCACCCTCCATTCCCTCAGCCGGCGCAGCAGCCGTCCCTTCGTCGCCGTGGACTGCAGCTCGCTCGTGGAGAACCTGATGGAAAGCGAATTGTTCGGACACCTGAAAGGGGCTTTCAGCGGGGCCACGGAAAGGCGCGAGGGCCGATTCCAGATGGCCCACGAGGGCTCCATTTTCCTCGACGAAATCGGCAACCTCAGCCTGCAGGTCCAGACGAAGCTGCTGCGGGCGCTCCAGGAACGGGAAGTGCCGCGCGTCGGAAGCTCGACGCCCGAGAAGGTGGATGTGAGGGTCATCACGGCCACAAACCGGGATATCCGCGCCGAGGTCGACGCGGGCCGCTTCCGTGAGGATCTCTTCTACCGGATCTCCGTGATCCCCGTCGAGATACGCCCCCTCCGCGAACACCGGGCCGATATCCTGCCCATCGCCCAGCACTATCTGGAGATCTTCCGGATCCGGCACGCCAGCACCGTCCGCCAACTCTCCGAAGAAGTGAAGAAATCGCTGCTCGCATACAACTGGCCCGGAAATATCCGGGAGTTGAAGAATACGATCGAGCGCCTCTGCGTCCTCTGCGACCATGAAACGGTCCAGCCCGCCGACATCCTCTACTACGGCCAAAGCCGGGATTCCAGGGCCCCCGTCGTCGATGCCTTCTCCGGCCGCATGACGCTGGTCGACGTGGAAAAAGAGCATATCGAAAAGGCCCTGCGGCACTTCCACGGCCAGATCAACAAGACGGCCCAATTCCTCGGCATCGACCGGAAGACGCTGCGCCTGCGCATCCGCAGCTACGGGATCAGGACGGACGAGGACGAACGTTGAGTCTCTCCGCGCACGGACCGGAGAACCACCGCTCCCGGCAGGGGCTGTTTTCCTCACCTTCCGGGGCACTTTGCCCCTCCCGCGGACACCGGCCATCGCATGCGATGAAATTCACCATCAATTCCAACATGTTGCACAGTGGCACTCCATTTGCTTCCCTGTCCGTCAAAAAGACAAGGAGGGCTCGGCCATGACAACGAAAAAGAAAATACTTCTGATCGACGATGACAGTGATTTTCTTCTGGCGACGAAACTGATTCTGGAAAGCGGCGGCTATGAGGTGTTCATGGCCGAGGACGGCAAGTCGGGCGTCGATATGGCGAAGTCCGTGCGTCCGGACCTGGCCATCGTCGACATGATGATGGAAACATGGGGCGAGGGTTTCAACGTGGTCTCCAAGCTCCGCGCTTCGGAGGGCGGCAAGAACATGCCGCTGATCATGCTCAGCGCCGTAGACCTGCAGGGGCCTCTTCAGTCCTTTGAACCGCCGGACGAGTCCCAGACCGTCAACATGGTCCTGCACAAGCCGATCATGGCCGCGGACCTGCTGAGAAAGGTCGAGACCCTGCTTCGCTACGCCTGAAGGACGGCGCCCGCTCTTCTTTCCACGGGAACAGGAGCATCGCATGGAGGAGTCTGCACGCGGCGATACCATCCTGATCATCGACGATGAGGAACCCATCCGGGACGGCTGCCGTCAGACCCTGGAAAAATCGGGCTACGCCGTCCTGACGGCCGGCGACGGTCCCGAAGGCGTCCGCGTCGCCCGGCTGAGCAAACCGCAGTTGGTCTTCGTGGACCTCAAGATGCCGGGCATGTCGGGCATGGAGATCATCGAGATCCTCGCCAAGGACATCCCCGATGTCGTGCTGATCGTCATCACGGGCTACGCGTCGATCGTTTCGGCGGTGGAGGCCATGCACAAGGGCGCCTACGACTACCTGCCCAAGCCCTTTTCTCCCGATCAGCTCCGCGCTGTGGCGAAGCGCGGCATGGAGCATCGCAGCCTGAAAATCGAGGCGAGGCTCCTGAGGGAAGAAAAGGAACGCATGGAAAAGAGCTTCATCACCTTCGTCAGCCACGAGATGCGCTCGCCGCTCGTCACCGTCCAGCAGTACATGGAGTCTCTCAGAGCCCTGGCCGGCCCTCGCCTCGAACAAGCGTTCCTCGATATCCTCGACCGCTGCAGCGAACGGATCCGCTGCCTTGCGGAAATGATCGAACGCTGGCTCGACCTGAGCCGCATTGAAACCGGGCTGCTCGCCACGGACAAGAAGCCGCTTCGCCTGACGGACGTCATCCGGCGCAGTGTGGAAGAGATGGCGCCGGCCTGCGAGCGGGCTCAGATCGGTATCGAAACCGAAGCGGCCGGACCGGAGCCCCCGCTCTGCGGCGACGAGGAGAGCCTGGTCCGCGTCTTCACCAACCTCATCGGCAATGCCGTCAAGTACACGCCCGCCGGGGGCAGGATATCCGTTCGTTCCGTTTTCGACGATCACTATATCCGCGCAAGCGTCTCCGATACCGGCAGCGGCATCCCTGCCGACAAGCTTCCCTTCATCTTCGAACCGTTCTACCGGGTCCGCGGAAAGGCCGAGAAGACGAAAGGATCGGGCCTGGGGCTCACGTTCTGCAGAAAGATCGTCTCCGCCCACGGCGGCACGATCGAGGCAAGATCCGATGAAGGGAAGGGAACGACGTTCCTGCTGAAATTCCCGCGGTCCTGATGTCGCTCGCGAAGAACGGAGGCCTTCTTCGAGCCGCAGGCCGGGAGGGAGTGAGGGGATGAAGAACTACGAGGACGAGAGTTGCTACGAATTCCACGAGAAGGATCGCGCCGACCGCTGCTTTCTGTGCGCCGCGGAAAATGCGAAGCTCTTCGTCGTTCGCCACATCGAAACGGCCAAGCTGGCCCATCTGTGCCGGGACTGCATGGGCCGGAGTTTTTCCGAATACATGCTTGACAATACGCGGCCGTGGCGGGGCGGCCCGCAGGGCAACCGCGGATAGAAACCCTCCGGAAGTCCGTCCCGCGCCGCGTCCGCAGGACCCTCCGCCGCGGCAAAATCCCGCTGCCGGACCGGTCCTCCGACGGTCACGGTCCAGCAGCTCAAAGCCCCGCGGATTCGGGCCGGATGTCCGGACTGCCCGATCATCCGGCCCTGTCCCGGAACGCCTCCCCTTCGGATTTTGCCGCTACTTGACCGACGCTGCGGGCGTCTCCGCCGCCTTCTGCGGCGCCTTCGATTTGTCCATGGCGTCGTCCATGCAGGCCGAAACAAACACCGCAGCCATGAAGGCCACCATCACCGCCGCCAACAGCCTCTTTTTCATGATTCCTCCTCAGCGCTTACAGCTTTTCCGATGACTTCCTGACTCGTCTCTCCTCCGCAGGCCGCAGGGAGGTCAGCCCCTCACCATTTCCCTGATCTGCACCTCTTTCGTCTTCCTGTTGAACGTCCCTTCGTAGAGGATGAGTTCACGGCGGTCATCGAGGGACGAGAAATCCTTGACGGCAACCTTCGCCATCATGGCCTGGCGCGGATCGAAGACCCGGACATCCTGCATCCCGTCTCCTCCCGCAGCAGGCCGGTAGCAGACCTTCAGTTTCCACACCCAATCAGGATCCTTTTTCAAGACGGTGACAAGCTGAAACCCGATCTGAGGCGGCAAATCTTTCGGTCCCTGCAGTTTCGCGGCACCACCTTCGCTCTTTTCCCAGAATTTCCAGTTCATCTCTTCTGTCCTTTCGTGCGGCTTCTCCGCAAATAGAAGCGTCGTCCGGAGAAATCCCTTGCCGGCCGCGCGGATTCGATGCGTCCCGCAAGCGCCGGCGGATTTCTCGTCGACGGATAGGGTCTCCGACTGCGCAGCCACTCCCGTCCAACGGGTCCGCAGGGCCCGTTTTCCCATCCAGACGAACAGACACGCGACAGGTGCCCGTTGCCTTCCCCGGGGCGAAGAGCCTCCCCGGTGGATGTCCGGCCGGAAATGGCGACTCCGAAGATGCCGGCGTACCGGCATCTCTCTTCGAAGAAATCAGGTTGAAGATGATGGTTGTGAAGGGAGAGAAGGCGGCGCCCTGAAGTAATGGGCAATGCGAATGATCTCGTGAGGGCGGAAAACCGTTTCCGTGGAATATGCGCCCGAAACGGCCCGCTTCACATCCAGGCGGATGTCACAGAGGGTGAAGAGCTCGGATGAGGATTGCTTGACCTTGTAGAGGGGCTGTACCGAAGCGTCCAGCCCGCTTTCCGCCGTCATCGCCCGGAGCTCGAAATGCTCCTGTATGCGAAGGTCGTGAGACGGGTGATAGTACGAACTGACCGGCGTTATACAGAATACAACGGCCGACAGAAGGAGAATAACCCGGGAACCCAGTTCTCGGCGGACAGTCATTCTTGTTCCCCACCCTTGTCTTCCCGGCGCTGAGTATAAGAAAGGCTTGCGGGTATTGCAAGACAATTCTCGCGGCACCGGCGGAGGCATGCGGCCGGTCCCGTCTCCGCGGAAGCGGGCCGGTGGTTCCTCCGGATGCCTGACGGACGTTCCCGGCGGATTGCGAAATGAGAGAATCAATGGTAAAGATGTCCAGGCTTGGGCGTCTGTTGTGAAGACGCGCCCGCGCCGCCGCGTTCCGCCGTGAAACTCATCGGTACCGTCTCCGCCTTCCCGGTCCCGGAGTCTTCTATATTGCACCGATCTTTTCAAGCGGGCTCTTTTCGCGCCCGGAATTCTTTCGCAACCGGCGTCTTCAGGACGCTGCGGAGTGGACTTTCATGACGAAACTGGGCGGCCTGCTGCGATCCCGAAATTTCATCTTTCTGCTGTCCCTGTTCCTGGGCCTGGCGGCCCCGGACGGTGCGCACTGGACGCGCTATCTGATGCTTCCCGCGCTCGGCCTGGCCATGACGCTGTCCGCAATGACCATCTCCGTGGACCTGTTCCGCTCCCCCCGGTCTCTTTTCTTCCCTGCCCTGGGCGGCATCCTGATGACCTATGTCGTTCTGGCCAACGTTCTGATCGGGCTCGGCGCCGTGCTGATCAGCGATGAAGCCCTCTGGACGGGGCTCGTCATCATCGCCGCCGTACCGCCGGCCGTCGCCGTCGTTCCTTTCGCCGACCTTCTCGATGGAAACCATGCGTACGCCCTGATCGCAACGATGGGCGCCTATCTGGGGGCCCTGGTCATCATGCCGCTCATCTCGGTCGGTCTCCTGGGAACTCAATTCCTGGATCCCTGGGGGCTGATTTCCGTCCTGCTGGAACTCATCGTCCTGCCCCTCTTCGTTTCACGTCTTCTCATCCACCGGTCGTGGCACGTCCGCCTGGCGCCGCTGCAGGGTACCATGACCGATTGGAGCTTCTTCGTCGTCATGTACACGATCGTCGGCCTGAACCGGGATCTGCTGCTGGAAAAGCCAGCTTCCCTCCTCCCGATCGCGCTGGTCCTGTTTTCCAGCATGTTTCTCCTGGGACTCCTGATCGAGTGGATCGGTTCCCTGCTTCACATCAGCCGCGACAACATCGTGAGCCTCGTCCTGCTGGGAACGCTCAAGAATTACGGGCTCGCTGCCGGCATCGCCGTCACCCTGTTCAGTGTCGAGGCGTCCGTTCCCATGGCGGTGGCGACCTTCTTCCTGATCCCCTATATCCTCTGGCTCGATTTCCGGAAGCGCCACGGGTGGCATTTCGCGTAGCCCAAGAGACGAAAAGGGGATTTTTCATCGCTGAAATCCATCTTCTCCGGCGGCGCCCCGTCCCCGGCAGCTCATGGAGACCCTCAACGACAAATACGGGGCTCCGATTCTGCCGGCCTGCGGCATGACGGAGACGTCGCCGCCTCGGGCCGGATCCGGATCCCGGCGCAGGCCGTTCGGCTTGCGCCGTACGGCCGAAGCTGTTATGCTGAGGCCGGGATACACAACAGGGAAAGGAGGTTGTCCTATGATTACTTTTCCGGAACTCCCCTTTGCGAAGGAAGCGCTGGCGCCGGTGATCAGCGCGAACACGATCGAATTTCATTACGGCAAGCATCACAGGGCCTACGTGGACAACGTCAACAAGCTCATTGCCGGGACGAACCTTGCCGGTGCGGATCTGGAAACCATCATGCGCAGGACCGTCGGGGACCCGGCGAAAGCGGCCATTTTCAACAACGCCGCCCAGGTCTGGAACCACACCTTCTACTGGAGCTGTCTGAAGCCGAAAGGCGGCGGGCCGCCGACGGGCGCCATTGCCGGGAAAATCAAGGAGACCTGGGGAAGCTACGAGAAATTCGCGGAGGAACTCAAGAACGCCGGTGTCACCCAGTTCGGAAGCGGATGGGCATGGCTGATCCTTGACGTCGGCCGTCTCAAGATCGTGAAGACGCCCAATGCCGACACGCCGGCCGCGCACGGCCAGAAGGCGCTCCTGACGATCGACGTCTGGGAGCACGCCTATTATCTCGACTATCAGAATCGGCGTCCGGACTATCTGGCGGCCGTCATCGACAAACTCATCAACTGGGATTTCGTCAACAGCCGACTGTAGATCCGTCCACGCATCTTCGCAGAGGGAGGGCCGGCTTCTGCCGCGCCCTCCGCGTTTTCCGGAGAAGTCCCGCCTCTTACCGGAGCGATCGCCCATGAGCCGACCGACACCATCGGACTGCAGCGGCCACCGCCGCCGCCTGAAGGAAAAATTTCTCTCCGCCGGCATCGCGGCCTTTCATCCCTACGAGGCCGTCGAACTTCTTCTGACCTTCGCGCTCCCCCGGCGCGATGTCAAACCGTTGGCCAAAGAACTGCTCCGCCATTTCGGCTCGCTCCGCGGCGTCGTCCAGGCGGACCCCTCAGAAATTGCCGCCGTGCCGGGCATGGGAAGGCACGCCGCCGTGCTGATCAAGCTCGTCAAGGACCTGGGTGATCTCGTCCTCAAGGAAAAGGCCCGGGACCGGGTTCAGATTTCCTGCACTCAGGAACTGCTCGACTACTGCCGCTGTGCCATGGGCGGGCTCAAGGAGGAGCAGTTCCGGATCATCTACCTCGATACGCGCAACCGCATGATGGACGTGGACGTCCTCGAGAAGGGCGTCGTCAACCAGGCCGTCGTGTATCCGCGCAAGGTGATCGAGCACGCCCTGAAACGCAAGGCATCGGCCCTGATCCTGGTCCACAACCACCCCTCCGGCCACGTGGTCCCCTCCGAGGCCGACATCCGCCTGACCCGGACACTCGAAGAAGCGGCACGGGTCCTCGACATCCTCATCCACGACCATCTCATCGTCGGCGAGGAGAAGGTCTTCAGCTTCCGCGAAGAAGGCATGATGCGTTGAACCCCCGGAAGGGTCTGCCGGGCAAAAAAAGGGGATCGCTTTCCGATCCCCGTTCCCTGCGTCCCGTCTTTTCCTGCCGCGGCCGGGCTCTTTCCGAATCCTCCGCGCGCTACTACTTCTTGCGGTCGACCTTCTCCTTGAGCTCTTTGCCCACCTTGAAGAAAGGCAGTTTCTTCGGAGAAACCTTGATGTTCTTTCCCGTCTTGGGGTTTCTGCCCGTATAGGCGCCGTAATCCCTCACCACGAAGCTTCCGAATCCCCGAATCTCAATGCGACCGCTCTTCCTGAGCGCATCCGTGAATCCCTTGAAAATCAAATTCACGATATCGATCGCCTTTTTTTCGGTCAGGCTCTCTCTTTTGCTGAGCTCTTCGATGAGTTCGGATTTATTCATACGGGCCTCCTTAACCGCGCCTCCTCAGCTTGCCATTTCTGAGATAAAAACAGAGATATCAATAACATATGAATAGAAAGCAACTGGAGGCGACTATTATGTATTTTTGGATGAATGTCAAGACAATTTTTTCAGAACCGCCGTCATCGGGCTGCCGAACGGAGGTGTTCGACTTCGCGTGCCGTGAGATGGCGATAGTCGCCGGAGGGGAGCGACCCCAGGGCCAGTTCGCCGATTTTCAGGCGGATCAGCCGCGCTACCGGATGGCCCAGGGCTTCGAAGGCGCGGCGGACGATGCGATTTCTTCCTTCTGCAATCGTGACCAGGAGCCAGGTACTGCCGCGATTCTCTTTCTCTTCGCGCACCTGCGCCGGCCGGAACGGCTCCCCGTCCAGAAGAATCCCCTGCTCGAGGGAGCGGAGCTCCGGAACGGACAGCGTTCCCCTCACCTTGACGCGATAGGTCTTCGGGACCTGATACCGCGGATGCTGGACCTTCTGGGAAAAGTCGCCGTCGTTCGTCAGGAGCAGCAGCCCTTCCGAGTCATAATCAAGCCTGCCCACGGGATACACGCGCTCACCCACGCCCTTGACCAGGTCTGCAACCGTCGGCCTCCCCTCGGGATCATGAAGGGTCGTGACGTATCCCTGCGGCTTGTGCAGCATCAGGTAGATCTTCTCGACTTCGGGACGGACCAGGCGGCCATCGATCCGGATTTCGTCGGACAGCGCATCCGCCTTCGAGCCGAGTTCCGCGACAACGGCGCCGTTCACGCGCACCCGCCCGGCCGCAATCAGCTGTTCCGCGGCCCGCCGGGAGGCGACACCGGCACGGGAGAGGATCTTCTGCAGGCGTTCCTTCACGCCGCACCGTCCCCGGGGTCTTTCGCGTCCCGGGACACCGCCGGTCCCGAATCGCCCTCGGCTTCCCTCGATTCCGGAGACGCCGGCGGTTCCGTACCGCCCTCGGCTTCCCCCGATTCCGGGGATGCCGGCGAGGTCGAACTACCATCGACTTCCCCCAGATCCAGGGGCGCCTGCAATTCCGAACTGCCCTCGAGCTCCTTCAATTCCCGGAGCGTCGGCAACTCCGAAAGGTCGTTGAGGTTGAACATCTCCAGGAACTTCTTCGTGGTTCCATAGAGCATCGGTTTGCCGGGCACGTCTTTCCTGCCGACCATGCGGATGATCTTCTTGTCGAGAAGACCCTTTACGGATGCGGACGAATCGACGCCGCGGATCTTGTCGACTTCGGATTTCATCACGGGCTGCCGGTACGCGACCACGGCCAGGGTCTCCATCGCCGCAGGGCTCAGGGCCTGCCCCTTGGATCCCTTGAGCTTTCTGACCCAGGAACTGAATGCAGGCCGCGTCCGGAACTGGTAGCCCCCCGCGACCGCACAGAGATGGAATCCGCCTTGTCTCGACTCGTATTCCGATACGAGTTCCGCCAGTTGCCGGGTAATCTCATCCCGTTCGACTTCCGGCAGGACATCGCGGATTTTCTCCACGGAAAGCGGCGCTTCCGACGCCAGAAGCAGGGCCTCAAGAATCGGTTTGATCTGTTCCATCCGTCGACTCCACAGCAAGAAAGATCCGGATCACCCCGAACGAGCGGGACTGAAAGGCCCGGATCATTCTCAGTTTCATCAGCTCGAGGATCGCCAGAAAGGTATAGAGGATGCGGCGCCGATCGGCGCCCTGGTCAAAGAGTTCCGTAAAGGCGAGATTCCCGGCCTGCGTCAGCCGGTCCATGATCTCGTTGATCCGGTCCGCCAGCGAGATCTTCTCCACATCGATCTCCATGAGGTCCGGCCGGCCCATCGTGGACGCGATCTTCCGGAAGGCCTCGACCAGCGCAAAGATGTCGATCTCGACGATCTCCTCATCTTCGCCGGCTTCGGACGGCAGGGGGGAATGCGCCCCCTTGAACACGTCCCGCTCCAGGATCTCCCGGCCGCCGAGCTGCATCGCCGCCTCCTTGAAGGACTGGTATTCCAGGAGCTGGCGGACCAGTTCCGCACGCGGGTCCTCTTCTTCCGGTTCCTCCCCTTCCTGCTCTTCGGGCGGCAGGAGCGTCTTCGACTTGATGTGAATCAGCGTCGCCGCCAGGACCAGATATTCGCCGGCAAGGTCCAGGTTCAGGGATCGCATCATCGCCACGTGCTGCAGGTACTGTTCGGTGACGAGGGCGATGGGGATGTTGTAGATGTCGATTTCGTTTTTCCGGATGAGGTACAGGAGGAGATCCAGGGGTCCCTGAAAGACGTCGAGTTTGATTTCGTACCCGTCGGTCATACGCGCACGGCTTCCCGTACCTCTTTCATGGTATCCCGGGCGATGGCGATGGCGCGCCCGTTCCCGTCCTCGATCACCGCCCCGACGTCCTCCGGATGGGCGCGGTAGAAGTCCTGGCGTTCATGGACCTCCCGCAGGGCCTGCTCCAGTTCCTCGTAGAGACGGCGCTTGCAGTCGGTGCAGCCGATGGCGGCGCCCCGGCAGTCCCGGTCGATCTCCTGAACCTTTTCATCCGAGGCGTAGAGCTTGTGAAAGGTGAAGACGTTGCAGATCTCCGGCCGGCCGGGGTCGGTCCGGCGGATCCGCTGCGGGTCCGTAAACATGCAGCCGACCTTCTTGGCGAGGACCTCGCCGCGGTCGCTGATGAAGATGGCATTGTCGTAGGACTTGCTCATCTTCCGCCCGTCGATCCCGAGAAGCTTCGGAACTTCCGTCAGCAGAGGATCGGGGATGGGGAAGATCTCCCGGTAGAGGAAATTGAACCGCCGGGCGATCTCCCGGGTCAGCTCGACGTGCGGCAGCTGGTCGACGCCGACGGGAACCCCGTTGGCCTTGTACATGATGATGTCCGCTGCCTGGAGCACGGGGTACCCGAGAAAACCGAAGGTGGACAGGTCCTTGCTGACGAGTTCCTCCTTCATCTCCTTGTAGGTCGGGTTCCGCTCCAGCCAGGCAAGCGGCGTGATCATGGACAGGAGGAGGAAGAGCTCCGCGTGTTCCTTGACGCCGGACTGCACGAACAGGGTGCTCTTCCGGGGATCGAGGCCGACGCTCAGCCAGTCGACGACCATGTCGAAGATATTCTGCCGGATCTCGGAGGTATTCGCATAGTCGCTGGTCAGGGCATGCCAGTCCGCAACGAAATAGAAGCATTCGTAGCCGCCGCGGTTCTGCAGGTCGATCCAGTTGGCCAGCGCGCCGTGCAGATTTCCCAGGTGCAGTTTCCCCGTCGGTCTCATTCCGCTCAGGATTCGTCGAGTCGTCAAGTCTTTTCCACCGCCTGAAGAAAATTCCGCGCCGACAGATGCGGGCGCGGGTGTCTTGAATCCGGCAGCGAGCGCATTCCCCGCGGCTTGCCGCGGGGTAAGCGGGCGAAGGATGTTCAAGATCCCTTCCTTGGGGATCGAAGATCCTCCGGGGCTTGCTCCGGAGAGCTTCAATTCGGAAAGTCGCGGGATCTATAACAGAAAGGGGTCTCCCTGTCAAACGACCGCGACGAAAGGTGATGTATCAGATCTTGTGTCAGGGATAGAAGAAGGGGTATCTCCCGGTTTGC
>DAOSIS010000048.1:0-16713 GCA_035366835.1 Syntrophales bacterium
TCTGTCATTCCCGCGGAAGCGGGAATCCAGAGTCTTGATCTTTGTCTTCCACACCGGTGCGCAAGCAGAGCGCTGGGTCCCCGCGTGCGCGGGGACGACCAAAATGAAACCAGGGAAGCCGTTCGCACCGCCGCTGGGTCCCCGCGTACGCGGGGACGACAGATGGAGACGCGCGGAGGCGACAAACAGGAAACAGAGGACTTCCAATCAGACGGGTGAATCCGGCAGCGAGCGCATTCCCCGCAGCTTGCTGCGGGGTAAGCGAGCGAATGATGCTCAAGATCCCTTCCTTGGGGATCGAAGATTCTCCGGAGCTTGCTCCGGAGAGCTTCAATCTTTTCAGGCCGATTCCGACGCGCGCTTGAGGTATCCCTCCCAGCGCTCGTCGACTTCCTTCTGCATCCGCGAAAGCTGGTCGATGCTCATCTTCTTGAAGCGGATCTGCCGCTCCACGTAGTTGATGACCGGCAGGCGGTTCCCTTTTTCCGCGATCGACCGGCTGCGGCCGGTGAAGCGGAATTTCCCGTTCTCGATCTCGAACAGGCAGACGACGCCCGTTTCCACGGCGAGCCGCCCGATCTTCACGGTATCGCGGGGGGCATATCCCCAGCCGGGCGGGCAGGGGGCGTTGATCTGCAGATACCGCGTCCCCTTGATGCGCTTGGCCTTGACGAATTTGTCGTACAGGTCGATGGGGTAGGCGGGGGACGCGGTCGCGACGTAGGGGATGTCGTGGCCTTCCATGATCTTGACCATGTCCTTCTTGCCCTGCTGCTTGGTCAGGAGCGGCGTCGTCGTGGTGATGGCGCCCATCGGGGTGGCGCTCGAACGCTGCGTCCCCGTGTTCATGTAGCCCTCGTTGTCATAGCAGACGAAGATGAAATCCGTGCCGCGCTCGGCCGCGCCGCTCAGGGACTGGATGCCGATGTCGTACGTGCCGCCGTCGCCGGCCACGGCGACGACGGTGTAATCGGTCCTGTTGAGGGCCGCGAGACCCGCCACCAAACCGGCTGCGGAAGCGGCGGTGCTGGCGAAGGTGCAGTTCAGGCAGGGGATGGTCACCGAGGTGATGGGGTAGAGGCCGTGCAGGACGGTGAGGCAGCTCGCCGGGATGGTGAGGATGGTATTTCCGCGCAGGGCCTTGAGAACGTAGCGGTACGCGAGCGAGAGGCCGCAGCCCTGGCAGGCGCGGTTGCCCGGCAGCATGTATTCCTCTTCGTTGATCTTGAACAGCTTCTCCGGCATGGACTGTTCGTGCGATTCCGTCATCAGCAGACTCCGGGGACTGGAAATGTCCCGCCCTTTAATGGAGAATGGCGCTCTCCTTCATTCCGTGACGCAGTTGATCCAGACGGCGGCCTTTTCCCGCTGCCCGTTCCCGATTTCTCCGATGGCCGTTTCGGCCGCCGCCGCCAGTTCGGTCGCCTTGACGTCCCGGCCCCCGAGACCGGCGATGAAACCCCGGATCGGCGCGTCGATCCCCGTCCCGTACAGGGCCGCTTTCAGGTCCGTGCAGAGGGCGCCTTCGTAGCCGTAGCTGATGTCCTTTTCGAAGACGAGGATCGCCTCCGCGCCGGCGAGGGCCGACCGGACCGCTTCCCTCGGGAAAGGGCGGTAGGCGCGGATGCCGACGACGCCGACGGCATGGCCCTTCCCGCGCAGGAGATCGGCCGCGGCCGTCGCTTCCGTCGCCAGGGACCCCATGCTGACCAGGAGTACCTTCGCGTCGTCGCGCCGGTAGGTCCACAGTGTGCCGCCGCAGTCCCGTCCGAAGGCGGCGGCGAAATCGCCGTTGACGCGGATGATGGTATCGCGTGCGCCCTCGATCGCCTTTTCCATCTTCCAGCGCATCTCCATGTATCCGTCGCGGAGGGTCCCTTCGGCATCCTTCCTCCGCCATGGAAAGATGACGGGGTTGATGTTCCGCGGGTCGGCGGCGTCGAGGATCGTATGCGGCTTGTAAGGCGGCAGGAACTCGGCCACTGCCTCCGTTGCGGGGATCTCGACGGGCATCATCGTGTGGGACAGGACGAAACCGTCGTAGCAGACCATGACCGGCAGGTAGACTTCCTCGGCGATCCGGTAGGCCTGGATCACCGTGTCGAGGATCTCCTGATTGTTCCGGCAGTACAGCTGGATCCAGCCCGTGTCCCGCTGTGCGATCGCATCCTGCTGATCGTTGAAGATGGACCAGGGCGCTCCGACGCCGCGGTTCACGCAGCACATCACGATGGGGAGGCGGGACCCGGCCGCCCAATGGAGCTGCTCGTGCATGTACAGGAGGCCGTGGGAACTCGTGGAGGTGAACACGCGGGCGCCGACGCTGGAGGCGGAGACGCAGACGGTGAGCGCCGAATGCTCGCTTTCGACGCGGACGTATTCGGCCTTGAGTTCCCCGCCCTCGATGTAGGAGGAGAGGTACTCCGTCACGGGGGTCGAGGGCGTGATGGGATAGGCGGACACCACCTGAACGCGGCAGAGCTTGGCGCCCAGCGCCGCAGCCGCATTGCCGGTCATGATCTGGACGTTTTCCGGGGCCATCAGCATTCCCCCTCGCAAGAATGATCGCGTCCGTGCAGGATGAGGGATGGCTTTGCAAAAAGCTCCGGAGGCAAGGCGCGCGCGGCTCGACAAGCTCGCCATGACAAGGATGAAGCCTGTCCCGAGCCCGTCGAGGGAAAGGATGAAGCGCAACGCCGCCTAC
Source organism: Syntrophales bacterium (assembly GCA_035366835.1). Lineage (GTDB taxonomy): Bacteria > Desulfobacterota > Syntrophia > Syntrophales > UBA6109 > UBA6109. The sequence goes on from DAOSIS010000048.1 coordinate 2,705, forward strand.
GGACTTTTTCCGAAGCCATCAGCATTCCCCTTCGTTGACCATGGATATCGCCTTCGCAGGGCATTCCTCGGCGCAGATCCCGCAGCCCTTGCAGTACTCCATGTCGATGCTCACGGGGATCCCCGTCCTGACGACGCCCTCCGGGCAATAAAGCCAGCAGAGGAAACAGGCGGAGCGCCTCTTCACCGAGGCGATGCATTTGGCGTGGTCGATCACCGGCTTCATGTCCCGCCAGTCGCCGGTCTTGCCCGCCTCGCCGACGGCCGGTTTGCACATGGCGGAGATGTTCCCGTCTTTCTTTTCCATGACCTGCCGTCCCCCGTCGTTCAATCTTTCGTCCCGGCCGGCATGCGCGTCCGCTCGAAGGCGGCCCGAAGCGCCATGAGATTCGCCGTCACGTTCCCGCCGCCGAGTTTGTCCTTGAGACCTCTTTCCATGGCATCCATGCCGACGATGCCGGTCGCCCGGCAGAAGGCCCCCAGCAGAGGCGTATTGACCATGGGTTTGCCTTCCTTGATCAGGTGGTGTTTCAGGGCGATGTCCGCCGCATCCACAGTGGCGATCCGGCAGCATCCCCTGATCGGAACCGCCGCGGGATCGCAGGGGGTATTGATGATGAGCAGACCGTTCTTTTTCAGGGAACCGAGGATATCGACGACCCGCAGCAGGGATTCGTCGAGAACGACCGAGACATCGGCATGCTCGATCTGTGAAAAGACGCGGATGGGTTCGGAGGAAATTCTCGTCGAGGCGGTGAGAGGCGCCCCGCGTCTTTCCGGGCCGAAGGTCGGGGCCGAGGTCACGCCGCGGTATCCCTGAAAGTAGGCGGCTTCCGCGAGGATCTGGGACGCCACGACGACTCCCTGGCCGCCCCGGCCGTGCCAAATGACCTCCTGCAATTGGACCTTGCTCATGTCGCACCAACGAAAAAAGCCATGGATGCTGTTCCACCCATGGCCCTCGAGGGAATCGGATCGTTCTCAATCGACTCCTGAAGCGACGGGCGGCCGGCAGGATTCCGGCAACAGGAGCAGGGGCCGCAACAAGTCGGTCATGCAGCCGAGCAGCATCTCCTTTTCGCCCATCTTCGTTTCCCCCGTCCGAAAATGTCCGGCGAAGGTAAAACAAAACCCCCCTGTTGTCAATAGAGTTTTTCCGGTTTCGGGCGCGCGGAGCAGCGGGATCGGCGCGGTCCGCCGAATCTCTTGTTCCGCTGCAGCGGCCTGTGCTATAGGATGTCCACAACACTACCAGCGATCACGTTCCTCCTACGCCCCTCACGGGACGTTTCGGGGTGTCCACAATCGGGATCCGACCCGGGTACCGGCGATGATGCAATCTTTTCTCTCCCGCTACGGCAAGCTTTTCATCTGCCTGCTGATCGCAGCGACCACGGCGATCGCCTACCTGCCGGTCAGGGACAACGGCTTCGTCAATTACGACGATGAAGAGTACGTTGTGAAGAACGGCAACGTGCAAGGCGGCCTGACCCTCGAGGGCCTGCAGTGGGCGTTCACCACCCTGGATGTCGGCAACTGGCACCCGCTGACCTGGCTGTCGCATATGATGGACTGCAGCCTCTTCGGACTGAATCCCGCCGGTCATCATCTGACGAGCCTTTTCCTGCACATCCTCAATGCCCTGCTCCTGTTCCTTGTGCTGAACCGGATGACCCACGCCCTCTGGCGGAGCGCCTTCGTCGCCGCCCTGTTCGCGCTTCATCCCCTGCATGTCGAATCCGTCGCCTGGATTGCCGAAAGGAAAGACGTCCTCAGCGGTCTGTTCTGGATCCTGTCGATGGGCGCTTATGTTCTTTACGCGGAGCGGCCGGGCATCCGGAGATATTCGCTTGTCTTCGCGATGCTCGCCTTCGCCCTCATGGCCAAACCCATGGCGGTGACGCTGCCTTTCGTGTTCCTCCTGCTCGATTACTGGCCCCTCGGCCGGTTCCGGACGCCGCGGCCGTCGGAGGCGGGTGACGAAAAGCCCGAGGGGCCGGAATCCGTCCCTGTCCGTAAGAAGAAGACGAGACAGATCAAGGCGGAAAGGACGCCTTCCGAAAAAAGGGCTTCGCCGCAGCGCGACCCCGGAGCTCCCGGGGCCATCTTTCGCAGGCTGGTTTCTGAGAAAATTCCCCTTTTTCTCCTGTCGCTGCTTTCCAGCGCGGCCACCTACATCGCCCAGCAGAAGGGCGGCGCCGTCGCCCTCCTCGAAGCGTACCCGCTGGCGGACCGCCTGCAGAATGCCGCGGTGTCGTACATCCGATACCTCCTCAAGGTCTTCTACCCCGCGGACCTTTCCGTCTTCTATCCCTACGTCGCGCACCCGTTCTGGCAGATCGCCGGCTCGGTGCTGCTGCTGTTGTTGGCCGTCTTCCTCGTCGTACGGCTGGCAAGGCGCTTGCCCTATCTCCCCGTGGGCTGGTTCTGGTACCTCGGCACCCTGTTCCCCGTCATCGGCATCGTCAAGGTGGGACTGCAATCCATGGCGGACCGGTACACCTATCTCCCCTCCATCGGGCTCTTCGTGCTGATCGTCTGGGGCCTCCATGACCTGACGCGGAACGTGCGGAAACGGGCCCTTGTTCTCGGCGCGTTTGCGGCCGCGGTTCTCGTGCTTCTTTCCGCCGCCACGTGGCGGCAGGCGCGGCTTTGGAAGGACGATCCGACGCTCTACGAGCACGCACTGGAGGCCGCGGCGGGAAATCACGTCGCCCACTTCGGACTGGGGCTTTATTACGACAGGCAGGGGGATCCGGGGAAGGCCGTCGATCACTATGCCCAGGCCATTCGCATCCTGCCGACACAACCGGACTATCTGAACAACATGGGCAACAGCCTCGCCAAATTGGGAAGGACGGAGGAGGCGGCCGCCCGTTACCGGGAGGCCATCGCCCTCCAGGACGACAACGCCCTGTCCCATTTCAATTACGCCTGGCTCCTGGCCGTTCAGGGGAAATACGACGAGGCGGAGCGTCATTTCCGCAAGGCCCTTGACCTGAACCCGGAAGATTCGGTCGCCTGCATCATGCTGGCCGACATGCTGTCCAGGCAGGGCAAGCTGGATGAGGCCCTGCATTATTATGCGCGTTCGCTGCAGATCGACCCGAATCGCGCCGATGTACATTTCGCCATGGGAAAGATCCTGGCGTTTCAGGGGAAGAAAGGCGAGGCGGCCGAGAATTTCCGGAAGGCGCTTCGATTGGATCCCGACCACGGCCGGGCGCGGCAGGCCCTGGAAAGAGTCCTTCCCTGAAAGTAGGCATTCCCGCGCAGGCGGGAATCCGGAAGGGAACTGGATGCCCCCGGATCAGAGTCCGGGGCAGGCTTATCGAGTCCGGCATGACATTCACCATATCGGGTATCCCCGTTGTCATTCCCGCGAAAGCGGGAATCCAGAACGGAGATCGAGTCCGGCATGAAGTTTTTCCATGTTTCATCGCCGGTGGAGTATCCGGCATCCCGGGGCGGGTCAGCGTTCTTTTTCCTGGAGCGCCGTTTCCAGGTTCCTGCGGGCCTGATGGAACGAGGGATCGAGGGCGAGGGCCGCGCGGAAATGGACGATCGCCTCGTCCACCGCGCCCTTCTGCGCCAAGGCGATGCCGAGGCTGTTGTGCGCTTTCGCGCTGGAAGGAACCGCGGCGACGGCCTTTCGCAGATGGACGATCGCGCGGTCGAGATCGCCGGTGCGGGCGAGCGCCACACCCAGAAGCCGGTTGGCCTCCCCGTGGGCCGGGTCGATGCGCACCGATTCCTCGAGCTGGCGGACCGATTCTCCCTGCCGCCCCTGGCCTGAAAGCGCCAGGGCCAGGTTGTTGCGGGCATCGACGTAACGCGGATCGACTGCAAGCGCGCCGTTGAAATGCCGGATGGCGCCCTCGAAATCGCCCTTGCGGGCGAGGATGATGCCGACGTTGTTGAGCGACTTGATGTCGTCGGGCCGGATCCGGAGCGCCTCGCGGAAACGGTCCAGCGCCCCTTCCGTTTCGTTCCTCTCCAGGAGAGCCAGCCCGTAGTTGTACTGAGCCCAGTTGTTGTTCTCCGTGACCGCAGCGGCATGGCGGAAGAGCGTCAGGCTGTCCCGCCAGACGCCCGCCTGGCGGAACGTCAGAACGGCCATGGCGGCGAGGACGACGGCGGCGCCGGCGGCGAGAATTTCGCGGCGCCGCCGGACGCGCGCAAGAAGATCGGGGACGCCCCATGCGGCGGCGATGAAGATGCCGATCAGAGGGACGTAGGTGTAGCGGTCGGCCATTGCCTGGAGCCCGACCTGTACGATGCCGATCACAGGCACCAGCGTCCCGAGGTACCAGAGCCATCCCACGACGAGATAGGGGAGCCGCCGCCATGCGTAGAGCGCCGCCGCCGTGACGGCGAGGAGGGCGGCGACGGCGAGAAGGACCTTTCCAGCCCCCAGCGTGCCTGCCGGATGGGGATAGAAGACGGCCAGGTCCATCGGCCAGACCGTTTTGACCAGGTACTGCCCATAGGATACGACGGCGTTGCCCAGGCGCGAGGCGAGGGGATAGTTCTCCAGGTCCTTGACCACGCCCTGCTGCGCATAGAGGGTGACGACGCTTGCCGCCGCGGTCAGGACGAAAAAGGGGACCTTCTCCAGAACCAGGCCCCGCAGGGATCCCGCGGCAGCCGTTGCAGGGACTTTCGACGGCCGGCCCGGCGCCGCCTCCCCGCTCTTTCCGCTCTTTTTCCTTCTTGTCTCCCGCCGTTCGGGCGCCGTCTGCACCGTCGCCGCATTCCCGGCATCTGTCAGGCGCCGCAGCGGCCAGTAATCGAGAAGCAGGAGAACGAAAGGCAGCGTGACGAGCATCGGCTTGGCCAGGAGGCCGAGGGCGAAGAATGCCAGGGCCAGTCCGTAAAGACGGCGGTCCCTTCTTTCGACGAAGAGGGCGTAGGCCCCGATCGTCAACATCCAGAACAGAGTGCTGAGGACGTCCTTGCGCTCGGCCGCCCAGGCGACGGACTCGACGTGGAGCGGGTGCAGACCGAACAGGGCCGCCGCGAAGGCGCTGCGCCAGGGGGCGCCCGTCATGCGAAAGAGGACCAGGAAGAGCAGCAGCGTGTTGGCCGCGTGGAAGAGGAGGCTGACGCCATGATGCGCCGGTGCATGGGACCCGAAGAGGCTTGCGTCCGCCATGTGGGAAAGCCACGTCAGCGGGTGCCAGTTGTGGACGTGCGTCGCGGTGAAGGCCCAGCAGATCCCTTCCCAGGTCAACCCCTGGAGGACGACGGGATTCCCGGCGATGTAGCTGTTGTCGTCGAAGGCGACAAAATCGTTGCCGGTGACGGGCCAGAGGGCGGCGATCGTCGAGAAGGCCAGGAGCAGGGAAAGGACCGTGACCAGGAGGGGGCGGGGCGATGCGTTCACGCCGGTTCTCCGTTGCCGTGCAGGTTCCGGACGCCGAGCTGCCCCACGGCGGCCTCCATCCGCGCGAGGAGGGGATGCAGCGTCCGGGTGTCGAGGGCGGATACGGCGACGGCGTCGAAGCGCCGGCACAGCGCCGCGAGCTGCGTCTTGTCGGCGATGAGGTCCTCCTTGTTCAGGACGCGGATTTGGGGTTTTCCGGCGACGCCGAGCTCCTCCAAGACCTTTTCCACGGCCCCGATCCGCTCCTCGAAATCCGGCCGGCCGGCGTCGATGACGTGCAGGAGGATATGCGCGTCCTGGAGCTCGTCGAGGGTGGCGCGGAAGGCCGAGAACAACTCGGGCGGAAGGTGGCGGATGAAACCGACCGTGTCGGTGACGAGCGCCTCGCGTTCCCGGGGAAAGCGCAGCCGCGCGCTCTTGGGATCCAGCGTCGCGAAGAGCCTGTCTTCCGCCAGCACGCGGCTCTTCGTCAGGGCGTTGAGAAGGGTCGACTTGCCGGAATTCGTGTAGCCGACGATGGAGATGATCGGGATGCCCGTCCGCCCTCTTCTGTCCCGGCGCCGGTCCCTGTCCTTCCCGATGTCCTTCAGGAGCTTCTCCAGGCGGTGGATCCTCTCCCGGACCCGCCGGCGGTCGATCTCCAGCTTCGTCTCTCCCGGACCGCGTCCGCCGATTCCGCCGGCCAGGCGCGACAGGGCCGTTCCCTTGCCGGTGAGGCGGGGCAGCAGGTAGCGCAGCTGGGCCAGCTCCACCTGGATCTTGCCTTCCCGGCTCATGGCCCGCTGGGCGAAGATGTCGAGGATCAGCTGCGTGCGGTCGATCACCTTCATCTCGGTGAATTCGGTGATGGAACGGATCTGCGCGGCCGTCAGCTCATGGTCGAAGATCAGGAGATTGGCGCCCTTCTGCAGGGCGCCGATGACGAGGTCGGAGATCTTCCCCCGCCCGAGGACATACTTCGGATCGGCCGCATGGCGATGCTGAATCAGGGTGCCGAAGACCTCCACGCCGCAGGACCGCGCCAGTTCCTTCAGTTCGGCGATCGATGCCTCCGCGTCCGATCGCGGGTCCGTCTCGACGCGGATCAGGATCGCCTTGTCGACGGCGTCGATCTTCCGCACCTGCTGCCTCTTCGCGAATTCGCTTTCCAGATCCTGAATGAAGGAAAGAAAGTCCGTCCGGATCTCCGAGGGCCGCTGGGGCGGCAGGATCTCCCAGTAGCGGCCGTCCTGGTTCTCGGGAAGAAGATGGGCCGCGTATGCCAGCCCCGGCAGCCCATCGGGAAGGACCTCGACGGCGCAGACGAGATCGAGGCGCAGCAGCGCCAGGTCCGTGAGGTCGTCGCCGGTCAGATCCTCGCCGTTCAGGTGGGTGTGAATGAGGCGCAGTCCCCTGAGGCGCGCGGACGACGCGCGGAAACGGTCGAGTGGAGGCAGCAGGATCTGCCTGTCCGACCCGACGACGACGAAGGCGACGTCGCCGCGGCGGGAAAGAAGAAGCCCGATCTGGCGGTGAATCTCCGCCGAGATCTCGGTCAGGTTGCGGGCCAGTTCGTGGGTCAGGATGCTTTCGGGCGGGACCTTGCGCCGGTAGAGGTGCTCGATCCGCCGGATCTGCGAGGCGCCGAGGCCGTGAATGTTTCCGTACAACCGTTCGATGGAAGGTCTCCCTTTGTCATTGAGGGCGCGGAGCGCCGCGGCGGGCCCAAACCCGGATCCGCATCGCCGCCGAACTTTACACGTTGCCGAAGAGGCCGTCAAGCGGGGCAAAAAAAGGGTAGTGGGTCAGTTTGACCACGGCAATTTTTTGCCGTTGCTCAATCCTTTCTGCACGGGGAAAGGAACGCCTCAATCACTTCGGTTTTCGCGCGAACCATTCCCCTGCCGGTCTTAGTAATCAGTTGTGCTTTTTCCAAGAAGTTGATGTCTCGCATTACGGTCTTTTTGGTCTTCCCTACATAATGAATAGTTATCCTGTGGCTAATTTCAGATATTTTTGCAATAGGGACAGCGGCGTTATTGTTTTGCCTTGATAAGTCCAATACCAAATGCCTCCTTCTTATATCGGTTGGCGTATCTTGATCCTTAAAGTGCTCATGTACGTAATTTTCCCAAGTAACCTTGAATTGCTGTTGCCTAATTTTGCCCAACTGCTCCCTTAACCCATCTACATAACCCTGTATAGCGTACTTTATAAATGGTATTAGATCTCCACCATTCTTGCTGCTAATATCGAGATGTCTATAATATTCCTGTCTTGTTAAATTATAATGATTCGTAAGCAATTGCGTAGCTGGTATTGGCACACCTGCCGACATCAATATTTTTAGTTCTATTAATCTGGCGGTTCTTCCGTTACCATCCCCGAAGGGGTGTATCCACGTAAAGTATACGTGCGCGGCTATTGCTTTTATAATATTAAAAGCAGTTACGTTTCCATCAAAAGGGACGAGTTCTTTGTTTAACCAATCAACATACCGATTAAGCAGATACTCACAGTCTTCTGCGGGTGCTCCTCTATACGGACCAACACCTACTGAATGTTTTCTGATTTCTCCAGGGACAACTCCTTCATTTAGTTCCAAGCCGTCCAATATTAGCTTATTAAACTCTTTAATTTCATTAACGTCTACTTCTGTTGAACACCCATCCAAAATTCTTTGCTTCATTATGTTGCAGGCTTTGACAATATTGTCTATTTCCTTCCCAAGGTACTCTTGGGATGGGGGAAGTTTCAACGTCCCCTCGATCCGTCTTAGTGTGTCTTCCTCCGAAAGCGTATTACCCTCTATGGCAGTAGTCGCTAGCACCCCTTTGGCGAGATATATATTGTATAGTTTTTTTGCGGTTTCCGGCTGAATTGGGATTCCGGAGATATGTTCGCACTTCGACTGCGCCTCTCCCAACTGTATCCAAGTGTCGTAACGTATCGGCTGGAAATTCAGTTTGAAAGTTAGCCACGGGTGCGTCTTTAAATATGTCCTTTCTGTTGTCATACTTAATGTCCTTTAATTTATCAATAAAAAACTTATAAAATTGATTAATTATAGATTTATTTGGTTTTTATGGCATATTAGATGTCCACAACTATAGATATATTTCCTCCTTTTGTCAATAAATTTTTGAGGGGATTATGGAATGGTGAGGGGCTACGCCAGATTGGCTATCTCTTCCAGTGTCCACACATGATCCGCTACCTTCGCTGCAAGCCCCATTATTTCAAACTGACCCACTACCAAAAAAAAGCCCCGGGGTCCAAGACCCCGGGGCCGATGTTGCCGTGACGCAGCTTAACCGAAAGCGACGTCTCTTAGAAGCTCAGCAGAAGCTGATGCATCAGGAGGTAGTCGTTGCTGATGTTGACCGCGTCGTTGGTCGCCTTGAAGTAGTCGCCGGTCCAGAGGTAGCCGAAACCGACCATGTACTCCAGGTTGTCGTAGATCTTGTAGGAAGCCGTCAGGTCGAATTCCGTGCCGTACTTGTCGGAGATGTACTCCACGGCGCCGACCTTGGGCTTCTTGTCGGCGTAGGCGTAGGAGATCGACGCCTTGATGTCGAGCTGCTTCATGGGCTTCACACCCGCGTAGACCTGGTAGAACCAGATATTGTCGGAGTATTCACCCCGGCGGTTGTCGTTGCCGGCGGTGTTGCCGACGCGCCAGCCGACCTGGTTCCGGTATTCGTAGCTCATCATCATAAGGGACAGGTTGACCGAGCTGTTCAGGCCCAGTTCCGCGAAGAGGCCCGACTTCTTCTTGGTCGCGTCGGAGCCGTCGTCGCCGCCGCCGTAGGCGAAGATACCGCCGACGTACATGGGCGCGATGTCATAGTTGACCAGCAAATAGGCACCGCCCTGCGAGAAGTCGATGTCCTGCCTGCCGGCAGTCTTCGGATCATCGTACTCGGCCCACTTGCCCGTGGCGTAGAGGACTTCGGCTTCCACGTAGAGGTTGCCGGCCTTGTACTTCACGTAGGGATCGAAGATGTAGAGGACTCTCCTGTAGCCGTCCAGTGCCAGCGACCTGTTCGACTGGTTGCGGACGTTCTGGAACATCAAGCCGGCGTCGCCGCCCTTGAACTTGTAGACGAAGCCCAAGTCGTAGATGTCGATATCGTTGTCGATGCTCAGGCCTCCCCTTGCACCGTTGGCGCCTTCAGCCTCGTAGCCCTTCTCGATGGCGGCGATCAGCGTGAAATCGCCCAGGGGCAGGAAGTACTTGATCATCGGCTTGGAGCCGGCGCTGTTTCCCATGACCGTACCGAACGCACGGTCTTCTTGGTAGCCGACCTGGAAGCGGCCGCCCTTGGTGTCGAAGGTGACGTAGGCGCGTTCCCAGGAAATGTTGTTGTCGTTCGTGGTGAGCGTGTCGCCCCACTTCTTCTCCAGGACGTCGAAACGGGTCGTCAGCATGAGACCCTCGGCGACCTTGAAATCGCCGACCATGCGGAGCCGGTTGTCATAGAACTGCGTGGCGCCGGCGCCGGTCGTGGTGTCCTTGTCGATCGATTTCAGGTTGTGGTTGTACCAACCTCTCATGCGGAGCGAACCGCTGAACTTGCCGTCAACGGCGGCAAACGCGGGCATGCTGAAGGCTACGACGAGCCCCAGTGCCAACAGTACCATCCAGAATTTCCTCATTTTTTCCTCCATAGTGAAATTCATGTTTGAGATTTTTCGTCTCCCACGGGCAGAGGGAGGCGAACGGAAACAACACTTCTTGCTTCTTGAAACCCGGTCCGGACGAATCCTTCTCCGCCAAGACCGGTGGAACGATTGGCTGCCTTTTTCACCTCCTTCCCTCTGAAATTCCGATGAAAGCTAGCATCGGAGTGCTGCAAAGTCAAGCCCGTTCAGCTCGACAACATGTTTGTCTTTTCCGAAAAGCAACAAACATACCAGTACGTTGCGGATGGAAGGGGCCGCAGGGATTGCGGTGGTCATCTCACGGAATTTATTTTCGATTCTTGAAATGGAACGGCGGGCGGGAAGAAGCGGAACAACCGGCGCACTCCTGAGGGGCAGGGGCAGTGTGTTGAAAAAAATACACCAAGCAGAAAAAATCAGGCCTTTTTGCAACAGAAACCCTGGGACGAGCATCAAGACGACCCCGAAAAACAAAAACCCTGACTTTCAGCTCTGTTTCAACTTCTGCGATCAAGAAGCTTGAAAAAAACTCAGGAAACTCCAGTGAGAAAATCCTCTTGACATGGGTTAACGTGCAAGTTAACATGCCTTCGTGAACCGAACGATCCTCTTCTACAGAACAGCGGACGGGAGATGCCCCGTCCAAGACTTTCTCGATGCCTTGCCGGGTAAGGCGGCCCAAAAGGTGGCGTGGGTGCTCCGTCTTCTGGAAGACCTGGAGATGATCCCGGCGACCTACTTCAAGAAGCTGATCGGGGCGGAAGAGATCTGGGAGTGCAGGATCCAGTATGGCTCCAACATCTATCGCGTATTCTGTTTCTTTGACAGCCACTCGGTGGTCATACTGACCCACGGCTTCGAGAAAAAGAGCATGAAGACGCCTAAGCGGGAAATCGATAGGGCAGAGACCTATCGGCGTGATTATTTGAATCGGAAAGGAAAAAAGAGATGAGCGATCTGAAAAAATATATCGCCGCCCGGAAAAAGGCGGACAAGGCATTTGCGGAAGGCTTCGAGGAAGGCTACGAGCAATTCAAGATCGGAGTTGTCCTCCGCCAGGCAAGGGAAGCCGCGGGTCTGACCCAGGAGGAGTTGGCCGCGCGCCTCAAGACCCAAAAGACGGCGATCTCCCGGATCGAAAACCATGCCGAGGACATCAAGCTCTCCACGCTGGACCGGGTGGCCAAGGCACTGGGAAAGCGCCTGGAAGTCAATATCGCCTGATTTCATCGAAGCGACCGTTCCGTCCCGGCTTAAACCAAACATAGCATCTCCGACACGTCGAAGAGCCAGTCGGACCAGTCAGAGACGAACCAGGAAAACCCGTCTCCTGCAGGGCGGAAACGCATGTCTCCAAATATTCCTTGACAAGCCGGGGCGCCTTGGGCTATCCACGACTGACTTATGGTCACATAGTGACTATCGTTCAACGCACCCGGCAGGAAACTGCGGAAGTTCAGGGCAGGGAAGGGGCAGCCTCTTCATATCGCACTCGCCGTCGGCGGCCCCGGGGGGAAGGCATCCGAGCCGCTTCACGACGGGTGGATCCTCCATCCAAAAAAAAGTAGATCTATCAGTGCTTCTCGTTGATTTCTCGCTTGGTTTCGGGTATAGCACATCTGCCGTTTCGATCAGACAGCTATGTCCTTCGAGAGGCACATTGGCCCACCACAGAAAAACCCACAACACACAACAAAAGGAGGTAAGGAAGACAATGGCAGATCAGAAGGTGGAATTGAAGGAGGTATACCCGATTCCGGAGAAGGCGAGGAAGAAGGCCTGGGTGAGCGGGAGGGAAGCCTACGACAGGATCTACAAGAAGTCGGTGGAGGATCCGGCGGGATTCTGGGCGGAGATCGCGCCGCAGTACGTGGAGTTTTTCAAGAAATGGGACAAGGTGATGGACTACAACTTCGATATCCGGAAGGGTCCCATTTCCGTGAAGTTTTTCGAAGGCGCGAAGGTGAACGTGTCTTACAATTGCCTGGACAGGCACCTGAAGATTCGGCCGACGAAAGTGGCGATCCAGTGGGAGGGGAACGAGCCCGGGGAAGACAAGGCGTACACGTACCTGGAGCTGCACCGGGAGGTCTGCAAGTTCGCGAACGTGCTGAAGGCGAACGGGATCCAGAAGGGGGACCGGGTATGCCTGTACATGCCGATGGTTCCGGAGCTGGCGATCGCGATGCTGGCGTGTACGAGGATCGGCGCCATTCACAGCATCGTGTTCGGTGGATTTTCTGCGGACGCTTTGCGCGACCGGATCCAGGACTCCACGTCGAAGCTGCTGGTGGTCTGCGACGGGACGTTCCGCGGCGCGAAGGCGGTTCCCCAGAAGGCGTCGGCGGACGAGGCCCTGAAGGAGTGCCCGACGGTGAAGAAGGTGGTGGTGGTGAACCGGGTGGGCAACAAGATCAAGTGCGACTGGGTGGCCGGCCGTGACGCCTGGTGGCATGAGGAGATGGCGAAGGCGAGCGCGGTGTGCGAGCCGGAGTGGATGGACGCGGAAGATCCGCTTTTCATCCTTTATACCTCGGGATCGACGGGGAAGCCGAAGGGCGTTCTGCACACGACGGCGGGATACCTGCTTTTCGCGGCATACACGCACAAGATGATTTTCGACTACCATGAAGAGGATGTGTACTGGTGTACGGCGGACGTGGGCTGGGTGACGGGCCACAGCTACATCGTGTACGGGCCGCTGTGCAACGGGGCGACGTCGATCATGTTCGAGGGGGTTCCGAACTATCCGGACATGAGCCGTTTCTGGAAGACGGTGGAGAAGTACCGGGTGACGATCTTCTACACGGCCCCGACGGCGATCCGCGCGATCGCGAAGGAGGGGAACGAATGGGTGAAGAAGGCGGACCTTTCGACGCTGCGGGTGCTGGGGACGGTGGGCGAGCCGATCAACCCCGAGGCGTGGAACTGGTACTTCAACCTGATCGGCCGCGGCGAATGCCCGATCGTGGATACGTGGTGGCAGACGGAGACGGGCGGGATCCTGATCACGCCGCTGCCGGGGGCGATCGAGACGAAGCCGGGGATGGCGACGCTGCCGTTCTTCGGCGTTCAGCCGGCGCTGGTGAATGACGAGGGGAAGGAGATCCCGGAGACGGTGGCGAGCGGGGCGCTGTGCATGAAGATTCCCTGGCCGGGGATCATGCGGGGCGTGTACGGAGATCCCAAGCGTTTCCAGGAAACCTACTTCGAGCAGTTCCCCGGGTTCTACGTGGCGGGCGACGGCGCGCGGCGTGACAAGGACGGGTATTACCAGATCACCGGGCGGATCGACGACGTCATCAACGTATCGGGCCACCGGATGGGGACGGCGGAGGTGGAGAGCGCGCTGGTGGCCCATCCGAAGGTGGCGGAGGCTGCGGTTGTCGGATATCCGCACGAGATCAAGGGAACGTCGATCTACGCGTACGTGACGCTGAAGACGGGCGTGGAGAAGTCGGATGCGTTGAAGAAGGAGCTGGTGAACCACGTGCGGACGCTGATCGGGCCGATCGCGACGCCGGAGAAGATCCAGTGGGCGGACGGCCTTCCGAAGACGCGCAGCGGGAAGATCATGCGGCGCATCCTGAAGAAGGTGGCCTCCGGTGAAATCAACGACCTGGGGGACACCAGCACGCTGGCCGATCCCACCGTCGTCGGCGATCTCGTGAAGAACAGGCTGTAAACCGGTCGGGGAGACCCTGCGCCCTTTCGCCGGAGGCCCGGCGAAGGGGCGCAGGGATCCTGCGCAGGCTGTTGAAAAAGGCCCGCCTGCTGCGGTTTCCTCCATCCTTTGCCGTTCATGCACGTACCGGCAAGCACTTCATGGCTCGGGATCTCGGGGCCGCGCATTCAGGCATTTTTGAACAGGCTGCAAGAGGGGGGTTTTTCCCGGTTAACCGATTTCGAATTGAGAGGGGAGGGCGAGACAGTGAACATCGTGGCATGCGTGAAGCAGGTACCGGACACGGAAGCGCAGA
>DAOSIS010000049.1:0-3938 GCA_035366835.1 Syntrophales bacterium
GCCGCCTGGCAGGCCCGTTCAATATTCAAAATCATCGCATCGATATGGGTGTAATGATCCAGTGCGGGATTAAAGGCATATTCCTGGCGCACTCGCCTCAAGGCGCGTTCTATCGTGGCGGCCTTGTTCAAGACCACGTTATCCGGCCCTGTAGGCATCCATCACTTCCTTGCGATCCAGGTTGAACTGAATGTACATTCCCAGCAGTGCGGCCCTGCGAAGAGCAATCTTTTCCGGATTTCTCTGGAAGATGGGGACGCCGGACAGAAAGGCCTCCCGGGAATACACCAGATTGGCCGACGATATTTCCCCCAGATCCACAGAACGTTCCAGTCTGTAAGAAAGTTCATTGGCTATTTTCAGCCTTTCCAGAGAACTCATTTTAGCGCCCGTCTCCAGCATCAATGCTAAATCGATATCGCTCTGCGTCCCCAGATCCCCCCGCAGGGCGCTTCCAAGCAGGTAGACTGCCAGAACCCTGCTATCGCCGGACAAAAGCTCTTTCGTATGCCGTCTTATGGCTTCAATCAACATAGTGGGGCTTTGGGGGTCAGGTCTTGAAAATTAGCGTTTCTATTTCGTTGTTACCTGAAACCAGGGGAGAACCATGAAATTCTCCCGTTCATACAGATCATCGCCGCCGTGGATCAACACTCCGGTCCGCGCAACCTTTTTCCCCAGTGCCATAAAATAACGGAGACCTTGAAAGAAGGAGTCGCTTATCGTACTTCCGGACTTGAGCTCGATGGGAATAAGTTGTTTGCCCGTATCGATAAGAACATCGACTTCGTGACCTGTCCGATCGCGCCAGAAATAAAGCGGCGGCGTTTCACCTCGATGAGCAAAGGCCTTGAAGAGTTCCGATATCACATAGGTTTCAAAAACAGCCCCGCGTAGCGCGTGATCCGTCAAATCGGCAGGCTCGCGGATGCGGAGGAGATAGCACAAAAGGCCGGTATCGAGAAAATAGAGTTTCGGGCTTTTGATGATTCTTTTGGAAAAATTGACAAAGTGAGGCGGCAATAGGTGAATGATAAATCCGGCCTGAAGAATCGAAATCCACTGCCTTGCCGTGGTATGAGAGACGCCGCAATCGGCGGCCAGGGATGAAAGATTCAGCAACTGCCCCGTGCGGCCGGCGCATAGTCTGACAAAACGTTGAAACATCTCCAGGTTGCCGATGTTGGATACTTCCCGGACATCCCGCTCCACATAGGTCTGATAATAACCGGCAAGCCAGTCTTGGGGCGCCAATCCCTGGTCATGGATTCGCGGATAAAAACCCCGGTGCAGGGTGGTTTCCAAATTGGCAACCGGCGCTTCTCTTCGTTCGGGAAGATCTCTCCACACCCACGGGTCGCGTGATGGTAATTCCCGCAACTCATCCATGCTGAAGGGCAGAAGATTGACAATGGCGGTTCGACCCGCAAGGGTTTGGTTGACTTTTGCAGACAGGTGGAATTGCTGCGAGCCGGTCAGGATAAATTTGCCGTTGTCCACACCGGCATCCACGATTCCCTGCAAATAAGAAAGCAGGTCCGGCGCCCTTTGAATTTCATCGAGAATCACGCCACTTTTGTATCTTCTCAGAAAGCTACGGGGGTCGGCAAGGGCGAATTCTCTTTCGTGCGGCTCTTCCAAGCTGGCGTATTCATGATTTGTGAATACCATCCGGGTAAGTGTAGTCTTACCGGATTGCCGGGGGCCGGTGATGGTCACCACGGGAAACTGCCCGGCGAGGGAGGATAGCTTTTGTGATAATGTACGTTGGATCATGGTGAAATTATAGAGTTAGAATCATGTCCTGTAAAATTGAATTTCAATATTTCAATCCGCCATAATCGGCTTGCTCAAGGTATTCTTCAATAGGCAACTGTGGGGGGTCAGGTCTTGAAAATTAGCAAAACGCTAATTTTCAAGACCTGACCCCGGGGTTGTGCGGTTCAGGTAGGGGATCTTCCAGAAGGAGCGCGTTGAGGGCCGCCGCATGCCGATGACGAACTTGCCGGGCTTCCCAGTGGTGGATTTGGGGACAGATTTAAAATCTGTCCCCAAAGTCGAGTCAGCGATGACGCCGGCCATGACCGCGCCGACGAAGCCGACGCCCATGACGACGACGATCTCGCGGCCCTGCTTGCGCTCTTTCGCGACGCGGGCTTTGAGGCGCTTGAACTCCTTCGCGTAGTCGGCGGTCGAGGGCAGGGGGAACACCTCGCCGTTCGGCGACTGGGAGACGTTGTTGTTGTTCGGTTTCTTTGCTTTCGTTGCCGGTTTCATGCGACTCCTTCTTTGGGGGTTGCTTTGGAGTTTAACTTGTCAAAAGGAAGATTGTCAGTTTTTGTCATTCCCGCTTTCGCAGAGGTGACAAACAGAATGGAAAGCCGGGATGAAACCCCACACTGACAAAAAGACAGCTCCGCCCCGTCGATTACGCGATCCTGAAAACAGAGGCACATTTCTTAGCCCGTGCATAGACACCGCGATATTAGACTTTAGGCCAATGCCAATGCATATTTACATTGCACTTTTTTAATGAGGGACAGCGCCCTATTCCCCTATGCAGTGACAAGCCATTTCCAGATCGGAGTGACTTCGATTTTGCCGTCAATGACGGTTTCGTCATCCCATGTGACGATTGTTCCCGTCGGGATTGAAAGTTCACCCATGGCGCTTTTCAATCCGCGAAGCTCTCTTTCAAATGTCCTTTTGTCCGAAACATCCCAGCAGGATTGAATGAGTCCGGCATTTCGGGTATTTCTTTGTTCGACCAAAAAATCAACTTCATGCCCGTCTTTTGTCGAAATGTATTCCGGATGATATCCCTCGCGACGCAGATGCATGAAGACCAGGGTTTCCAGCAGGTGACCGCGATCGGCCGAGGTGCGAAAAGTCATGGAATTCAATAGACCGGTATCGATGGTGTAGATTTTTGCCGGATTGATCATTCTTGCTTTTTCAGATCGGGTGTGAACCGGCACTTTGTAAAATAAAAAGGCATCTGAAAGATATTCAAGATATTCATACAGGCTGTTCTTGGTGCATTTGATGGCCATGCTTTTCATGGTATGAAAGAACTTGTTGACGCTGAATTTTTCTCCGGAAGCATTCATGATATGCCGGACAAGATGTTTAAGCACCAGCACGTTGCCGACATTGTGGCGCTCAATAATGTCTTTAAGCAGTACGGAATCAATGTAGCCTTGCAGGATTTCGATGCGGAGATCATTCCGTGTTTTTTGGACTTCGGGAAAGCCGCCGATTTCCATGTAATTTTTGATGGCTTTACGTAAGAGGGATGATGTGTTCGCACCGAACGTTTGGGGCCTGTCGGCAAAAATTCCGTGATATTTCAAGAACTCATCGAAGCTGAATGGAAATATCTCTATGGGCAGCGAACGGCCGCGCAAACTGGTCGCCATTTCCACGCCGAGCAATTTCGATGATGATCCCGTAACAAATATCTGTACGTTTTCCGTATCTATTAAGCGTCTGAGAAATATTTCCCATTGATCGATCCGCTGTATCTCGTCAAAGAAAAAATAGCAGAGGGTGTTGCGGTTTTCGGGATATTTCCCGAAATAAACATCGAGCATTTCCTGGAAATGATGAACGCTGAATTCCAGTAATCGGTCGTCTTCAAAGTTGAGGTAAAGAATATTTTCTTTAGGGGTGCCCGCGGCCAGCAGATCCTTCATTTTCTGATAACAAAACCAGGTTTTTCCCGCACGCCGCATGCCGATGATAACATTTGCCTTGCCTTGAACTTGCGGCAATTCCTTGTTCCGCGGCACCAGTTCCGGCAATGTCCGTTCATGAAAATCATCGACGAGTTGTGAAATGATCGTTTTCATGATTTAGGTTCTATCTCTTATTTGGAGACATAACAATGAATATCTTTCTCTTATAAAAAGAAATTTTAAGCTAATCCACATGGGGGT
>DAOSIS010000049.1:4038-15729 GCA_035366835.1 Syntrophales bacterium
CGGGGACGACAAGGAGAAGATTTTTTCCAGTGCGCGGAGGTGGCCGGCGGCGAGGTCCATGACGTGCAGATAGTCCCGGACCCCTGTCCCGTCCGGCGTGTCGTAGTCGTTGCCGAAGATCCGGAGCCGCGGCAGCTTTCCCACCGCGACCTGGCTGATGAAGGGCATGAGGTTGTTCGGGATGTCCTCGGGATCTTCCCCGATCAGGCCGGAGGGGTGCGCGCCGGCGGGGTTGAAGTAGCGCAGGATCGCAACCCGCCACGCGGGATCGGCGGCCTGGATGTCGCGGAGTACATCCTCGATCATCTTCTTCGTGCGGCCGTAGGGGCTCGCCGGGGCCAGGGGGAAGTCCTCCCGGATCGGCAGGGAAGGGGGGGCGCCGTAGACGGTGGCAGAGGAGCTGAAGACGATGCGTTTGACGCGGAACTCCGCCATGACCTCGCAGAGGGTCAGCGTGGACGTCAGGTTGTTGTCATAGTAGCGGAGCGGCTCGGCAGTGGATTCGCCGACAGCCTTGAGGCCGGCGAAATGAATGACCGCGTGGACGGGATGGGCCGCAAAGACGGCGCGCAGGGCCTGCCGGTCCCGGACGTCGGTCTGTTGAAAATGCGGCCTGCGCCCCGCGATCTTCTCGATGCGGCCGAGGACGGCGGCCTTGCTGTTGCAGAGGTTGTCGACGATGACGACATCGTAGCCCGCCTGGAGGAGTTCCACGCAGGTGTGGCTGCCGATGTAGCCGGTGCCGCCGGTGACGAGGATGGTTTTGTTAGAGGTCATAAGAAGGCTTCGCTACGCTCCCAATGACAGAGAAGGACGCTGGAGCCCCGCCGCAGCCTGCCCTCGCGAAGGCGGGGGCGGAAACGACAGATACGACAGATACGGAGCGACTGCATGACCCTGTGGGGCCTGTCCCTGAATGTGCGGTCTCACACGCCGTAATAATCCCGGTACCACGCCACGAATTTTCTGATCCCTTCTGCAATCGGGGTTTGAGGCCTGAAGCCTACGTCGGCCATCAGATCGTCCACGTCGGCATAGGTTGCCGGAACGTCTCCCGGTTGGAGAGGAAGCAGTCGCTTGTCTGCTTTTCTTCCGAGGCATTTTTCGAGTTCATCGATGAAGTCGAGCAGCCCCACAGGGTTGTTGTTGCCGATGTTATAGATCCTGTAGGGGGCGAAGCTGGAAGCGGGATCGGGCCGATCGCCCTGCCAAAGGGGGTTGGGTTCGGGGATCGTGTTGGCGACGCGGACAACGCCTTCGACGATGTCGTCGATATAGGTGAAGTCTCTCGTCATCTTCCCTTCATTGTACACATCGATGGGCCTGTTTTCCAGGATCGCCTTCGTGAAGACGAAGAGCGCCATGTCCGGCCTTCCCCAGGGGCCGTAGACGGTGAAGAAGCGCAGGCCCGTGCAGGGAATCCGGTAGAGGCTCGCATAGGCGTGCGCCATCAGCTCGTTTGCCTTTTTCGTGGCCGCGTACAGGCTCACCGGGTGGTCTACGTTGTGGTGGACGGACAAGGGCATCATGGTGTTGGCCCCGAAGACGGAGCTGGATGAGGCGAACACGAGGTGCTTGACTCCCCTGTGGCGGCAGCCTTCGAGAACATTCAGAAAGCCTGTCAGATTGCTGTCCACGTAGGCGTGGGGATTGACCAGCGAGTAGCGGACGCCCGCCTGCGCGGCCAGGTGAATGACCGTTTCCGGCCTCTCCCCTGCGAAGAGTGCGGCCATTTCCTCCCGGTCGGCGATGTCCCCTTCGATGAACGTGAAGCCGGGCCGCTCCTTCAGCCTGGCTGCGCGCGCCCTCTTCAGGTTCACGTCGTAGTAGGCGTTCATGTTGTCCACGCCGATGACGGTCTCTCCATCGTCCAGCAGGCGCTGCGAGAGATGAAACCCGATGAATCCTGCTGCACCGGTTACCAGTATTCTTCTGGTCATAATTTCTTAATCAAGGCTGTGGGGTCAGGTCTTGAAAATTAGCATTTTGCTAATTTTCAAGACCTGACCCCCGGGGTTTGCCTACTTGTCCTGCTGTTTCTTGACCTGATCGGCGAGGATCTGCTGCAAACCGGCGAAAGCCTTGGATTGCGCCGCCCCTTCGATCGTCTTGACCGCCACGTCCTCGATTTTCTGATAGGCTTTGTCCAGTTGCTGGCCGAGTTTTGCAAGCTGTTCGGCTTGCTCCTTCACCGTCTTTTCGAGCGACGAGATCTTTGTCGTGAATACGTTTTTCTCTCCTTCGAACCCTTTTTTCAGCAGGTCCTCCCGGTTTTTGGCCTCTGACAGGAGCTTTTCCGTTGCATTCTGGACGGCTTGACTGACCGCGTTTTCCAATTCTTTTGGAAATGCCGCTGCCCTTTTCTTCAGTTCGGCGAGTTCGGTCTCTTTTTCTGCCAAAACTTTTTCCCTGTCGGCAAAACCTTTTTCCAGTTGTTCCTTCCGGAGGTGGATTTCTTTATCCAATTGAGCCTTCTCGTCTTCAAATTGATTGCGAACGAGTTTCTTCTCGCGCTCGAAATCGTACTGGAATTCCTCGCGCTCCCGGTCCCGTCGCTGCTTTTCGCCGGCCGACCACTCCTTCGATTCCAGTTCGCGTCGTCTCTTGTCTTCGGCCCATTGACGGTTCAGGGCTTCTATCTCCTGCTCCAACTGAGCCTTCCTGCCCGCCGTTTCCTCTTCGAATTCATCTTTTGCGCGATTGTGCGCCTCGATGAGGGCGGCCAGCGTTTCCGCGGTTTTGTCTATCTGATAGAGATCTTGAATCTCTTTTTCTTTGAAGGATATTGCCTTCTTGAGGCTTTCCAGTCGATTGAATTCGGTGGCGAGGTTGTCGGATATCTGCGACAGCACTTTCCCGATTTCACTCTTGAGCGCCGCGATGCTCTGGTCGACGTCAGCGGCGGAAATGTTCTCGACGGAAGCCAAGGCTGCCTGGACCGTCTTTTCTTCCCGTTTTTCCTCAGGCTTCATGGCGGTATTCTTCTGATTGCGAACCTCCTCGAGAAGTAGGTTGTACGCGTCGAGCAATTCCTGTTTTGTATTGGTTGACGAAAGCTTTCTGGGGGACGTCTTCTTTTCGGTCATAGGACCCTCCTGAGGTGTGAAATCACGATGCATGGAAGCCTTTGCAGAAACACGAAGTTAAAAATTCCCTGTTTTGGCACGCATTCCCTCTCTGCCGGGCGATGACGGAGCAGAGCGGCTATTTTATCGTGCCGTAGCGCTGCTCCATCTTTTTTTTCCCCGCCTCGGCGAGTTTGCGCCACCGGCCTCCGCGCCCGGTCAGTTCTTCCCATGACGCATTGATCTCGGAAGGGCGCTCTTCGCCGAACCATGCCAGCAGCTGGTATGCCTGGTAGAGATCCTTCTGAGCCTTCGCGCCGGCCGTGGCATCGCGCAATTGCGAAACGACGAGCTTGTGCAGGGCGAATCGCAGCGGCTGAGGGAGAAATACCTGGACGGCATCCCCGTCCAGTACGGCCCCGGGAATCGGCTCCTCCAGGAGATAATCGAGAAAACTCAGCGGCTGCGCCGCCGCCCTTAATCTGGGGATATAGACCGGGTCCTCTTCTCGGCCCGTCTTCGGGGTGAGGAGATCGATCCGCAGGGGACTCTTGCGGATGGCGAACGATGTCGAAGGATGCCTCGGGTTGAGCGGCGGGATCGGGAAGAATCCCATGGACAGGCTTTCCAGGGTCTTGGGAATGTCGGCGGTCAGATTCGGGACGGCGACACTGATATTCCGAGCCGCTGCGATGTCTACGTCCTGGGTGCCGAGCGTCGTCTCGTCCCACCGCACGCCAAGCAGGTTCCCGATGCAGCCGAAGGCGTAGGTTCCAACCAGCACGCCGCCTAGGCGGAAGAGGGAGGCATCCGCCAGTTCCCGGAGCACGCGCACGACGGCGCGGGGCGCACGTGCAACCTTCCCTGCCTTGAGCTGGGCGCACAATTCCCTGATCCCGACGGGATCTTCCCGCTCTTCACTGCGCCCTTCCCGGTGCCGGGCAACCAATTCGGCCAAGCGCGGCGTGTTCGGACCCAGGCTGATATTCCGGCGTCCGCCGGGCGTGTAGTGCAGAAAATAGAGATATTCCTTTCCTCCGATCAGCTTGGTGGTGAACGTGCCCTCCAGGCTGCCGACGGATCGCTGGGCCTCCCGGGCGCCGAGCCGCTCCATCAGTTCCGCGTGGAGTGTCTGTGTCTCAATGGATAGGCGGGTCAGCGGCATGGATTTGTCACGATTGTTTAACCACCGATTTCGTGCGTGCAGTGGTTAACTGGGATGGGGGTCAGCATCTAGAAGTGGCACAGGGGCGGCTTGCCGATGGGATAGACGTTGAAGCCGATCTCGAAGAGGCGCCTGTGGTCGAGGAGATTGCGTCCGTCGAACACGAAGGCGGGCTGCTCCATCGCGTTGTAAATCCTTTTATAGTCGAGTTTCCGGTAAAGGTCCCACTCCGTCATGACGGCGAGGGCGTGGCATCCCTCTGCCGCCTCGTAGGGGTCCTCGACGAAGGACACGTGTCCCTCGACGCCGGCGAGGTCGGCCTTTGCGTTGCGCAGCGCCTTAGGGTCCGTGACGACGACCTCCGCCCGCTCCTCCATCAGCCGCCGTGCGATGTAGACGGCCGGGCTCTCGCGGGTGTCGCCCGTGTTGGCCTTGAACGCGAACCCCATCAGGCAGATCTTCTTGCCCGCGAGCGTGTTGAACATGGCGCCGAGCATCGTCATCACGAAGCGCCGCTGCTGGTGGTCGTTGAGGAGGACGACGCGCTCCCAGTAGTCGGCGACCTCCTCCAGGCCGTAGTGGCGGCAGAGGTAGACCAGGTTCAGGATGTCCTTCCGGAAGCAGGAGCCGCCGAAGCCGACCGAGGCGTTGAGGAATTTCGGCCCGATCCGGCTGTCCATGCCGACGGCGCGGGCGACTTCGGAGACGTCCGCCTCGGTCTTCTCGCAGAGGGCCGAGATCGCGTTGATGGAAGAGACGCGCTGCGCCAGGAAGGCGTTGGCCACGAGCTTGGAGAGCTCGCTGCTCCAGATGTTGGCCGTGAGGATGCGCTCCCTGGGCACCCAGCGGGCGTAGAGGTCCGCGAGGAAGCGGCAGGCAGCGAGGCCCTCCGGCGTCTGGCGCGAGCCGATGAGGACGCGGTCGGGGTTCTCGAGGTCGCGGATCGCGCTGCCCTCGGCGAGGAATTCGGGATTCGAGAGGACCTCGAAGCGCGCGCCGTTCTTCGCGGCGCCGTTGAAGATCTGCTCCATGGCGAGCGCGGTGCGGACGGGAAGCGTGCTCTTCTCGATGACGATTTTGGGGGATTCGGCGTGCTCCAGGATCTGCCGCGCCGTCTTTTCCCAGTACTGCAGGTCGGCCGCCATGCCCGCGCCGGCGCCGAAGGTTTTGGTGGGCGTGTTGACGCTGACGAAGATGACGTCGTTCTCGCGGATGCCCTTGGCGACGTCGGTGTCGAAGAAGAGGTTCCGGCCCCGCGTCTCCCGGACGATCCCGTCCAGGCCCGGCTCGAAGATGGGCAGTTCGTCGGAGTTCCAGGCGGCGATGCGCTCGGGATTGATGTCGACGACGGTGACGCGGACCTCGGGCCACTTCTTCGCGATGACGGCCATGGTGGGCCCGCCGACGTAGCCGGCGCCGATGCAGAGAATATTCCTGTAGTTCGTCATAAGAGAGTCCTTTGCAACTTTTGGGGGTCAGGTCTTGAAAATTAGCACTCGGGAAAGGGGACAGATTTTAAATCTGTCCCCGGAAAGCAAAACGCTAATTTTCAAGACCTGACCCCGGGGACGGTGCGGAAGTAGGCGATCGCCCTGGCCAGCCCCTCTTCCAGTGGCATCTTCGGTTCCCAGCCCAGTTTCTCCTTTGCCAAAGTGATGTCCGGCCGGCGCTGCGTCGGGTCGTCCTGGGGGAGCGGCCGGGAGGCGATCCGCGAGCGGCTGCCCGTCATGCGGATGACCGTCTCGGCGAGGCCGCGGATCGTGAATTCCTCAGGGTTCCCGAGGTTCACGGGTCCGGCGAAGTCCGCAGGCGTCTCCATTACCCGCATCAGCCCGTCGATCAGGTCGTCCACGTAGCAGAAGGAGCGCGTCTGGGAGCCGTCCCCGTAGACCGTCAGGTCCTCGTTCCGGAGGGCCTGGACGATGAAGTTGCTCACGACGCGGCCGTCGTTCATGGCCATGCGCGGCCCGTAGGTGTTGAAGATGCGGACGATCTTCGTGTCGACCTTGTTCTGGCGGCGATAGTCCATCATGAGGCACTCGGCGGCGCGCTTCCCCTCGTCGTAGCAGCTCCGGATCCCGATCGGATTCACGCGGCCCCAGTAGTCCTCGCGCTGGGGATGGACCTCGGGGTCTCCGTAGACCTCGGAGGTCGAGGCCTGGAGGATCCTCGCCTTCACGCGCTTGGCGATGCCCAGGGTGTTGATCGCGCCCATGACGTTGGTCTTGATCGTCTTGATGGGATTGAACTGGTAATGGACGGGCGAGGCGGGGCAGGCGAGGTTGTAGATCCGGTCAACCTCCAGGTAGATGGGCATCGTGATGTCGTGGCGGACAAGCTCGAAGTTCGCCTTGCCGATCAGGTGGCGGATGTTTTCCTTCGAACCTGTGAAGAAGTTGTCGACGCAGACGACGTCATGGCCCTCGGCGACGAGGCGGTCGCACAGGTGGGAACCGAGGAAGCCGGCGCCGCCGGTAACGAGAATTCGTTGCATGGCTTCTTTACCTCAATCAACTGTTGGGGGTCAGGTCTTGAAAATTAGCACTCGGGAAAGGGGACAGATTTTAAATCTGTCCCCGGAAAGCAAAACGCTAATTTTAAAGACCTGACCCCCGGAAGATTGCGCGGAGGCGCTGCATGAACGGCAGGGCCTCGGCGGGCTCTTCGAAAGGAAGCGGTTCGTCCGGTTCGACGGACTCGCCCCGCAGGATCTTCTCCGGGATCCCGCGGACCATCCGGTTCGCGGCCTCCGCGCCGACGACGGCCTCGACCTCCTTCAGGGCCGCGGAGAGCTCGGGCTTGCGCGTGCTCATGCCGTGGGCGTCGGTTGCCAGGACATGCGCCAGGCGCTGCTTCAGGAGCTGCAGGGCGAATTCGCGCGTCCCGTTGGAAAAACGCCCCGCGAGGCTGGCGGCGGTGATCTGCGTGAGGACGCCGGTCTCCACCCAGCGGCAGAGGCGGGCGGGGTCCCTGCGCAGCACGGGGTTGCGCTCGACATGGCTGAGGATGGGGCGGAGCCCTTCGAGCTGCAGGTTCCAGAAGAAGTCCTCCATGCCGTCCGGCAGGGCCTCCTCGGGAAGTTCGAGCAGGATGTACCGGCCGCCGTCGGCCAGGGTGAGAAGTTCGCCGCCGCGGACGCGGGCGGCGATGGCCGCGTCCAGATGCAGCTCCGCGCCGGCGTGGAGCGTGAGCGGGATGTCCGCCTCGGCGATCCGCGCGCGGAATTCCTCCAGGCGCGCCAGGATCTCCGTCCTGCGGTTCTCGTACTTGCCGGGCACCCAGTGGGGCGTGCAGACGATTTCGGAGATGCCGTCCGCCGCGGCGTGGCGCGCCATGGCGAGGCTGCGCTCCCAGTCGGCGGCGCCGTCGTCGAGGCCCGGAAGGATGTGGCTGTGCAGGTCGATCACGGTGGGGATACAGCTCCGCCCTCTCGATTCCATGACCGTCCCGGAACCGAAGGGGCAAGACATGCGGCATCGTCGGCCGGGCGCGGCAATCTCTGTACTGGAAATTTTGCACCCGGCCTGTTATGGAAGGTTGGAATATAACCGAAATGGTGCCGGGTTTGTCAACAGGAAATGTCGAAGAACATTCGCGTTCCGGCGGAAGGACGGGCGTCCTGTACGTCGTCTCGACGCCGATCGGCAACCTCGAAGACATGACGCATCGCGCCGTCCGCGTCCTCGGGCAGGTGCGCCTCATCGCCGCGGAGGACACGCGGCACACGCGGAAGCTCCTCGACCATTACGGGATCCGCACGCCCCTCACGAGCCTGCACGGGTTCAACGAGCATGAAAAGAGCGAGGGCATCGTCCGGAAGCTCCAGGAAGGGCTGGACGTCGCCTACGTGTCCGATGCCGGGACGCCGGGCATCTCCGACCCGGGGTATCTCCTGGTGAACCGGGCCGTCGCCGCGGGCATCCGCGTGGTGCCGGTCCCCGGCGCCTCGGCCGTTGTGGCGGCCCTGTCGGTCTCCGGCCTGCCGACGGAGAAGTACGTCTTCCACGGCTTCCTGCCCTCGCCGAAGGGGAAGAGAAGGGCCTTCCTGGCTTCGCTCCGCGGCGAGGAGAAGACGATGGTCTTCTACGAATCGCCCCGCCGCCTGCGGGAGACGCTGGCGGACATCGCGGAGGTCCTCGGCGACCGGCCGATCGTCGTCGCGCGGGAATTGACCAAGACGTTCGAGGAGGTGATCCGGGAGACCGTGTCGGAGGCGTCCGCCCGGCTGGGGGAAGGGGAGGTCCGCGGCGAGATCACGCTGATCGTTTCGGGCGCCCGGGAGCCACGGCCCGAGCCGGCCGACGAAGAGATCCGCGCCCGCGCCGCGGCGCTGCTCGCGGACCGATCGCTGTCGCGGCGGGACGTCGCGGACATCGTCTCCAGCGAAATGGATGTGCCGCGAAAACGCGTGTACCGCCTGATCCTTTTCCCTTGAACCGGAAGGGGAGCTGTGGTAACAACTTCCGGCAGCCCGGAACAATGCAGGGAAAACACTTGGAAAAATGGGGAGGCCCATGACAGGAGAGGGTGCAGCCGCGTCCGAGGGAAAGCGGGACCGTGACATCATCATCGACGACCGGATCCTGCGGCCGGAAGACACGATCCACGAACTCACCGAAGTCTACGAGGAACCCGTCAAGCCCAACGGCAAAACCGGGCAGGGCATTCTCGTCATCGACGGCCGCGCCTATGAGCAGGACTCCCAGCCGGCGCCGGGCGAGCCGGTATACGAACTGACCGACGTCGTGGAGAGCCGCGTCGAAAGGCCCTATACCGTCAGCGGCTTCAACGAAGAGGTCACCAAGAGAATCGATGAAATCGCCGAGCGGATCGCCCGCGAGATCGTCCCGGTCGTGGCCGAGCGCGTCATCCGCGAGGAGATCGAGAAGCTCAAGAAGCAATGAAGACGGTTCGTCTTGCCCTGTCGCTGTGCCTGGTCTTTTTTCTTCCCCTCGTCATGCAGCCGGCGGAATCCGAAGGGGCTGATACGTTTTCGGCCGAAACGGAAGGCGCCGCGGTCGTAAAGGACACCAACATCGCCGGCGCCCAGGAAGAGGCCCTCCATGCGGCGCTTGTCCGTGCCGTGGAAGAAGCGGCCGCCGCTTGGTTCGCCTCGCCGCTTCCGCCCGACAAGGCGGAAAAACTGGCGAAGATCGCGGGCCGCGCCGAATCCTTCGTCGAAACCTACCGCATCGACGGCGAGACGAGGGACGAGAATCTCCTCTTCGTCCGGGTGCGGGCCGTCGTCCATCTGCCGAGCCTGCGGGCGGAACTGGAGAAGGCGGAACTGCTCCCGCGGGCCGAGGGCGAAGGGCGGCGCACCGTTGCCCTCGTCGTCCGGGGATTCGGGACGTACGGCGACTACACGGGGTTCCGGGACCTGCTCCAGGCCGGCCGCGGCGGTGTCGAACGCGTCGTGACCCGGCGCCTGGAATGGGGCGCCGTTCGGTGGGATGTCGATATCCGCGGCACCGCGGAAGACGTGGTGAAAGCGCTCGAACGGACGTCGAAACTGTCCTTCCATGTGAAGCGGGTCGGCCCCGATATCGTGGAACTGCAGATCATCAAGTGAATTCGGGAAGCCCGCAACGCGGCGATGGAGCGGCGGGCGGAAAGGAAGAGATTATCGCAAACCCATCCGGATTTCGAAGACTCTGCCTGTGTGCCCTCTGCGGGGCGCTGCTTCTCGTTGCGGCGGCCTGCAGTTCGAAGATCCCCCACTGGCTCGTCCAGGACTACGCCAAGAACCGGCCGCGCCTCATCGCCGTTCTCCCCGTGGAGAACCGCACCACCGAGTTGCCGGCGGCCCGGATCCTCCGGGAAAAGCTCCTCACGGATCTTTACTTCAAGGGATATCCGAAAATCCCGCTGAAGCTCGTGGACGAGAGGCTCGCCGCCTACTACCAGGGAAACCGGGGCGCCGGCGGCCAGGTTCCGCCCTCCGTCGTGGCGAAGGCCCTCGGCGTCGATGCCATCCTGTATTCCACGCTGGAAGAGTGCAGCATCTCCTATTTCCTCTGGTACGCATCGATCACCGTTTCCATGGAGTTCGAGCTGCGCAGTGCGAAAACGGGCACGACGCTCTGGAAGACAGACTACCGGAACAAGCGGAGACATTTCTCCTTCTTCCGCAAGGAACTGGAAGCCAGCGTGTACCTCGATTACGAGGATGCCATCCGGGACGGCCTGGACAAGGTCATGGAGACCATACCGGACGGCCCGGACGTGGTGAAGTGAACACGGCGCCGCGGCTGCCGGCCGCCGGGAAGATCCGGCGGGGCGGCGGAGAAGGATCCCGATGAACATTCCGAATCTTCTCACGATCCTGAGGATCCTCCTTGTCCCCATCCTGGTGATTCTGCTCATCCAGAAGTCCTTTTCCAAGGCCTTCGTCATCTTCGTGATCTGCGGCCTGACCGACGCGCTCGACGGCTTCGTCGCCCGCCTCATGAACCAGAAGACGGTCCTGGGCGCATACCTCGACCCGATCGCCGACAAGGCCCTCATGATCAGCTGCTTCATCACCCTTTCGATCCGCAGCGTCATCCCGTCGTGGCTTTCCGTGCTCGTCATCAGCCGGGACGTCATCATCCTGCTGGGAATCTCCGTGTTGACCATGCTGAAGATCCCCTTCGAGGTCAAGCCGATGTTCGTCAGCAAGATCAACACCTTCCTTCAGATCCTGACGATCACCTTCGCGCTTTTGTACAGGAGCAAACTCATGGCCGTCGATGTCTTCGTCCTCAGGGGCTTCTTCTGGGCGACGGCGCTCTTCACGATCCTGTCCGGTCTCCTGTACATTTTCCGCGGGGTGCGTTACATCAATGCAGCCGCCGCGACAAACGGGTCAAAATCGGTGAATTCGGCTTGACATCACAGGATTTTCTTGTTAAGAGGAACGCCCCCGATGGGGAACCAAAGGCACGTAGCTCAGGGGGAGAGCGCCATCCTGACGCGGTGGATGTCCAGGGTTCAAATCCCTGCGTGCCTACCATCTGACGTCGATCCCGCGGCTGCACGCGGCCGCGGGTCAAGAGACGAGGGCATCAGCCCCCAAGAGGCGATGCCCTTTCTTTAATAGAGAAACAGGCCGTTGAAAAACGGTGCCGCCGGCTGTATGCTCGGTGCTGCGGCAGGCCCGAAGCAGCGGACGGAATCCTGCATGACGCAGTCGGTGCGGGGGAGCGCAGCGGCACGGCGAGTTCAGCCTGGGCTCCCGCCTTCGCGGGAATGACAGGAGGGAAAGGGAATATTCGTCGTCCCTGCCCGCCTCCGCGGGGGTGACAGGATGGGAAGCAGGAATGACGAAGGCCCTTCTGTCGTCCTCGCGAACGCGGGGACCCAGCGCCCTGGTTATCCAGCGGCTGCGGGGAACATGAAATCCATGACCCTGGATTCCCGCTTTCGCGGGAATGACAGGAAGGAAAGGGAATATTCGTCGTCCCTGCCCGCCTCCGCGGG
>DAOSIS010000050.1:0-14609 GCA_035366835.1 Syntrophales bacterium
AGTCTCCACGCTACGGCGGGAGAGGTCGACATCCAGAACCTTTCCCATCCATCCGAACCACTCACTCATGATCCCTTCCCCGAATTCTTCATTTTTTGGACGACCAACCGGACATCAGCCCCCCGGGATCGGATCCAGGATTTCGATCCGGTCGCCTTCCTTCACCTCGCGGTCCAGACAGTCGGACAGACCGTTCAGGAGCACGACGAACGATTTGAGAAGTTCCTGCGTTCCCTGCAAGCCGTACCGCTGCTCGATCCTCCCGCGGAACGGGCCGATGGCCCGGTCGAGCACCTGGCGGACCGTCGCCCCGCCAGGAACTGAAACGTCCATTGTCTGCCGGCCGAAAACTTCTCTGAGGGCGGCATGCGGCTTCAGCGTAACCAAGATCATTTTTGCTTCCTGCTGGGACATCACGCCTCCGCTACTGAATCAGCTTGTTCGGAAGCCACAGGACGATCTCCGGAAACACGACCATCAGAATCAGCACGATGATCATCACGGCGACGTAGGGAACAATCGACCAGTAGATATCCTCCATGCTGATTGCGGACGAAACGATCCCCTTCGTGTAGAACAGGTTCATCCCGAAAGGCGGCGTGATGTAGCCCATGCAGATATTGATGGTGAACAGGACGCTGAACCACAGCGGGTCGAGCCCCGCACTGACGACGACTGGGAAGAAGATGGGCATGGACAGAACGGTGATCGCCGCCCCGTCGATGAACATCCCCATGACGAACACGATGAACATGATGATGATCAGCACGGCCATGGAACCGTACCCCCGCTCGATTCCCTTCAGAATCTGGGAAAGGGCGTCCTGCACGCCGATCGCATTGAGCAGGGTGGCGAACAGGCTGCCGCCGATCAGGAGCCACATCACCATGCACGTGACCTTCACCGAGGAAAGGCCCGCGAGATAGAGGTTATGGAATGTGAGCTTGCGGTTCACGGCCGCGCAGCACAGCGCCCCGAACGCCCCGACCGCCGCCCCCTCCGTGGGCGTCGCGATGCCCGTGTAGATGCTGCCCATGACGAAGACGATCAGGACGACGGGCAGGAAGACGGAGCCCAGCGATTTGATCCGGTCTTCCCAAGTGATCTTGACATCTTCAGAAATGGGGGGGGGCCATTTCCGGCTTTCGGAGACACTGGATCACGATGTAGACGATGAACCCCGTGGAACACAGGAGACCCGGGACGAGGCCGCCCGCGAAGAGCTTGCCGACCGAGAGATTCGTGAATCCCGCAATGATGATCATGATCACGCTGGGCGGGATGAGGGGACCCAACGCCGAACCGGCGGTGATGCATCCCAGCGCCATATGTTTGTTGTAGCCGCGCCTGAACATCTCCGTCAGGGCGATCGGTCCGATCGTCACGATCCCGCTCGCCCCGAGTCCCGAAATCGCATCGATGATGGTGCAGATCAGGACGGCGCCGATGGCCAGTCCTCCGCCGAGGCGACCGACCCATTTGTAGAACATGTCATAGAGGTCCTCGGCGATACCGGAGCGCTCCAGCACGGCCGCCAGAAAGACGAAGAAAGGAATCGCCAGAAAGACCTCCTTGGAGCTGACGGAGTAGATGGTCGTTCCGATGACGTAGAGCGAATTGGCGTTCCAGAAGAACAGCCCGAAGATGATCGAGGAAGAGATCAGGCAGAAGGCGATCGGCAGACCCAAGGCCATCAGCAGCAGAAATCCAAATACGACAATCAGAGTGATCAGTGTGAGACTCACGGGTTCTTCCTTTCGTTTGAAAGAATTCTCAAGGCCATACAATCCCGGATGAACAGACTGATTGCCTGCAGGAAGAGGAGGACCACGCCGATCAGAATGATGAACTTGATCGGATAAATCGGCGGCTCGAAGATCGTCGAGGCCTTTTCAAGAATGGCGAAGGAGTTCCAGGCGAACATGGATACCTGCCAGATGGCGAAGGACATGACGCCGAAGAAAATGATATAAACGCAGAGATTGATGATGAGCCTCGTTTTTCGCGGCAGTTTGTTGACCAGGATATCCATGATGACATGCCCGCCCTGCTGCAGGGTATAGGCGCCGCCCAAGACGACAAGGGCGCTGAAGCACTGGACGTTGATGTCCCAGACCCAGATGGTGGGTTTGTTGAAGAAATAGCGCATCACAACTTCGTACATGGCCATCAGCGTCATGGGAAGGAACAGGAAGCTGACGCCCTTGTAGATGTACCCATTGACCAGATCAATGAGCTCGATCACCCGTTTCACGAGACTCTCCTCCACGCCGATTCGAAATTTGGTTTTTGTTTCCAGGCCTGACCGTTGAGCGGCGGAAGCGCCATGGCTCCCGCCGCCGACGGTCTCGTGATCGTTGGTATATCGCCCGATATGCGGATTTATAACTTGCCCAGATACCGGTTCGTTTCCTTGATGATATCGACTGCCTGCTTGCACTCGGGGCTCTTTGCGGCAGCGGCATCCCAGAGGGGAATGGCCATCTTGATCGCCTTGGCCTGGTCGGCATCGGACAGCGTATGGAACTGCACCTTATACTTCTTGATCGCCTCCGCTTTCGAATTCTCCACGTAGCCGGAATAGGTTGCCGCAATCTGAACGGCCACTCTCGGGGCGGCGTTGTCCAGCAGATCGCGGATGTCCTTCGGCAGGGCATTCCAGGAGTTCATGTTCACCGCCCAGATGCAGTTGATGCTGTTCGTCGTCGGAAGCAGATAGTGTTTGACGACCTCCGCCAGCTTCCCGGAGATCAGGGCCGAAGCGGAAGCCAGGTACCCGTCGATGGTCCCCAGCTTGAGGGCCATATACATCTCGTCGTAGGGCAGCGAAGTCGGGGTCGCCCCGAGTTCCTTCAGGTAATTGGCGTAGATCCCGACCGCACGGATCTTCTTCCCCTTCAGATCCTCAAGCTTGGTCACCGGCTTGGTCGTCCCGATGCCGTATATGTCGCCCATCGGGAAGCTGACAAGGTACACAAGGTTATGCTTGGCATACACTTTTCTCATGAGGTCGTAGAAGCCGAACTGGAACAGGGACATGGTCTGCGACCGCGCATCGGTCCATCCCCAGGGAACGCCCTGGTCGATATTGGCTTCCGGCATGGCGCCGCCGTAAAAACCGGGATAGAGGAAGGAAAGGTCGAAGGCTCCGCGCTTGAGGGCGTCAAAGGTATCCGCAACCGACGCCAGCGCACCCGGTTCATAGCGGGTGATCTGCAGCCGCCCGTTCGTCGCCTTGTGGATCCATTCGATCATGGGATTCGACAACAGACCCGCCTGGGGGCCGCTGCCCGCGTACTGGTCCTGCAGCTTCCACTTGATTACCTTGTCTTGGGCCGTCGCGGTCCCCGCAATCAGCAGGAGGGAAACTGCAACAGCCACCACCCATGCACATTTCTTCATTGTCTTCATCGGAACCTCCTTTGGTCTATATTTTCGGAATCCCGGTGAAATCCCGGCCGACAATCTCCTGTCGATCCCGGACGGCATTTCACCCAATGCGATTCTCCAGTCCGTGACGCCCGCTTCCCGGAAAAAGCAATCCCGGCCCGGCGCGGCTATGGATATCGTTCTTTCTTCAGGACCAGCGGTTCGTGTCCGGGGATCACCTTCCGGATGTCTCCCCGGACGATCTCATCGACGAGTTCGAAGCTCTTCCACATCTCCAGCATGTCCGTATAGACGCCGGACATGATATACGGCTGATTGCTGGCGGGATCGCCTTTCAGGTTGTCATAGGTCGGAACGGCGTCGCCTGCAAGAACATAAGGCCCCTCGTCGGTTTCGACGACGACACCGATCCCGCCTGGGCTGTGGCCGGGCAGAGGGATGATCCTCACGCCTTCCAGGATTTCCTTTTCCACCATGTCCACGGTCTTGATCCGGTTGATGACCTTCAGGAACATCGGCTGGATCCCCAGTTGCAGCGCTTCGTAAGAGGCGTACAGGCAAGGGGTCGGGTTCAGGGCGAACTTCAGTTCCCTGTCCGAAACGATGAACTGGGCATTGGGAAACTGATCGACGGTGCCGACGTGGTCCCAATGGAGATGCGTCAGGATGACGATATCGATCTCCTCCGGTTTGACGCCCGCCTTGGCGAGGGCACCCAGCATCTCCTGCTCCGGGGCACGCGGCTCCGCCCTGAAGTAGGGGTGGTATTTCAGCGACCGCTCCATATCGGGAAGGCCCGCATCGACCAGGATCTTCTTCTTGGCACCCCCGATGTACGCGGCCACGGTCTTCCCCATGGCCTTCTGTCCGATATACTTCCTCAAAAAAAACAAACTCTTGTCGTAACTCGAATCTCCCAAATCCAGTGGAACGATGAATCTGCTCATGAGGATCCTCCTTGCCTCCGACCGTCGGCCGCCGTTTTGGTCCCGCCCGGCATTCCTTGCCTCCAACGGGACCTTTCACAATTTTCACATGAAAGATTTCACCTTGCCCAGGATATCTTTCATTTTCACGAAGATCGTCGAAAGATCGTCCTTCTCCGCATTTCGATCCATGCAGTACTTCATGTACTTGTAGACCCAGCTGTTGATGGGAAAGTGCACCCCCGTCGTCCTTCTGAGATTCCGCGCCAGGGTGATGTCCTTGTAGGCCGTCGGGAAGGGAACGCCCATATTGAATTTTTCGTTGAGAATGAATTTCGGAAACCGGACTTCCGTGGCGAAACAGCGCGCCGTACCGTTGTTGAACACGTCGATCACGTCATTTGCGGACAGACCGAGCTTTTCGCCGAGGATCACCGCCTCGCAGACGGCAAGAAACGTTGTGTACGACAGCTGATTGTGGATCAGCTTGACGGTCTGGCCGCTGCCGATCGGCCCCATATAGACGACCTTCTTGCCGATCGGCTTCAGCACGGGAAGGCATTTGTCGTAAGCCTCTTTCTTGCCGCCGACCATGACGACGAGTTGCGCGTTCTGCGCGCCCAAGGCGCCGCCCGATATGGGCGCATCGAGGAAATCGATTCCCTTGGCGGACAGCCGCCCGGCCATGTCCCTGGGGAACTGCGGATCGGTGGTCGTCATGTCGACGATGATCGTTCCGGGCCTTGCCCCGCCGACGATGCCGTCCTTCGAATACAGGAGCCCTTTCACATCGCGCGCATAGTTCACGATAAGAAACAGGATGTCGCTTTTTTTCGCCAATTCCGCCGGCGTTGCGGCGATCCCGGCCCCCAGCGCCCTGAATTCCTCTTTGACGTTCTCCCGGCGGGCATAAATGGTTAACGGAAATCCCGCTTTCAATACATTCCTGGCAATCGGATTGCCCATGATCCCCGTGCCGATCAAACCGATCCTTTCCATCCTCGCGCCTCATTCCGTCTTCAAGGAAATCAACCCCCGGTCCACGACGACCGCGCCAGCCCTTCGGCAGACCCTCTGCCGTTCTTCAGGCCGCAGCGGCGATCGTGAAGTTCCGCCTCATCGTTCTTCCTTCTGCTTCCTGATGCCGCTCTTGCTTTTCTCCGACAGGACGACAAAACCCTTCATCTGAAAATCCGCCGCCTTCGCATGGAAAGGCCTGACCTGCGTATAGACGAGGGCACCGGACGGACAGATCTTGGCGCAGGCGGGATCACCGCCGCACAGCTCGCATTTGAAGACCTTCTTCGTCTCCCTGGAAAACAGCATGGCGCCGAAAGGACAGGCGTTGACGCACTTTCCGCAACCGATGCAGGAATCGCGGTCCACGACGACTCTTCCCGTGGGATCCTTCATCCGGCGGATCGCCTTGACGGGACAGACCGTCAGACAGGGGGCGTCGGCACACTGCCTGCAGGTGGAGACGAAATTGTAGGGAAGCGGATACTTCCCTTCGAGGAAGGTAATCGCCGCGATCCTGGACATCGAGGGATTGAAGACCTTTTCGTTTGCGTAGGAGCAGGCCAGCTCACAGCCCTTGCATCCCGTGCATTTTTCGGACGATATCTTCAGTTGCTTCGGCATGATGTATCCTCACTTTTTGAGAGCGGGAACGGCAAAGCTCAGGCCCAGTTCTTCCAGAAGCTCTCGCGTGGGTCTTCCCTCCTGATCCCATCCCGATGTCTTGTAGTAAGACTGGAGCACCCTTTCAAAGGTGGGCGCGATCGTTTTTCCCATGGCGGGGCCGTCGACGGGCGGCGTTCCCAGCCGCGGCGAAAAGCTGTCGTGCCCCTTGGTCATCCCTTCGCGGATGTTGAACATGCGCATCAGGTTCACCACCCTCCGGCCGATCTTCAACGCCTGCTCCATGTCGTAGTCGCTTCCCGTCAGGGTGTTGAGCGTCTCGATCATGGTCTTTCCGGTCGCCGTCTGGTAGTAGCAATAGATCAGGCATTCCTGGAACTGACGCCACCATGCCGACTTCGCGTTGACCGCGCCGAGATATTCATCGGGGTCAGCAGTCGGCTTGTCGATTTCCAGATCCGCAGAGCCGCGCGCCGTGAGGTCCTGCGCCTCCTGGCTGCCTGCGTTCGACACGACCTGATTGAATATCGTTCCCCATCGCGAACGGGGATCGTGGATATGCGGGGCGTTCCCCTTCTTCACGTATACGGCGATGTCGGGAAATCCCCCGCCCAGCCTGTCGGAAGCCCGCTTGACCCCTTCCGCCAGGATGGCGCCGATGCCCTCCCGGCGGCTGATGCGCTTCATCATCTCGACGGCCGCTTCCGTATTCCCCCACTGAAGATCAATCCCGTCGAGATCCTTCCGGGTGACGAACCCCTTTTCGTATCCCTCCATCATCATGCTCACCAGGAAGGTCAGCTCTTTGGCGTCCATCCCCAGGTCGTCATTCAGCGTGTTGAGCATCGTCGTCGTGCCCGGATCGTAGATGCCCCAGTTGGGGCCGAAGCCGGCGAGGATTTCATATTCCACTTCCTCACCGACGGCTCCCTTGTACGGGCCGCGGGTCACCTGCACCGAGTGGCAGTGGACGAAGGTGCAGTTGTAGCAGGAGCGCGGCACGGACCTGTGGGCCTTCTTCCTGATGTAGTCGACGTGGAATTTCTCCGTTCCGGGGAAGATGTTCGTCGTCAGGTTCTTGACCGGCACCCAGCCCTTGCTGTGGAAATTGAGGAAGGAGCCGATCGTGCCGAACTTCCCCGTCGTCTTGCCCATGCCGGTGTTGTGCGCCTCTTCCCGCCACCGCACGGTGTTTTCGAGAAACCTTTCCTCGTCCGCAGGATCGATGGGAATCGGCAGCGTCCCCTGAACGACGATCGCCTTGAGCTTCTTGGACCCCATCAGCGCACCGAGGCCTCCCGTCGCCGCAATGTGTCCGCGGTCGTTGGCCAGACAGGCGAAGCGGACCATGTTCTCGCCCGCCGGCCCGATGGAGGCGACACTGACGTGATGGTCGAATCCGTCTTCGCCGTACTTTCTTCGCAGCCACGAATCGGTGTCGAAGGTCCCCTTCCCCGCAAGCCTGGAGGCGTCTTCGAGCGTCGCCTTGCCGTCGACGATATGTAGATAGACGAGCTTCTCGGCTTTGCCGCAAACGATGAGAACGTCATAGCCGGCATGCTTCAGGCGCGCGCCGAAGAAACCGTTCGATTGCGCCGATGCCAGCAAACCCGTCAGCGTGTTGCGGCCGGTGATGGAATAGATCCCCGAACCCGGTACGAGCGTGCCCGTCAGGGGGCCCACGGCGATGACGATGCAATTTCTGGCATCGTACGGGTCCAGGCCCGGAATCGTTTCGTCGTACAGCAGGCGCGTACCGAGCCCGCTTCCACCGATGTACTCATACAGCAGCTGCGGATCGATCTTCTCCTCCGAGATCTTCCCGCTCGAAAGATCAACCCGCAGCGCCTTTCCCATGTAGCCGCCCTTGGGAAACTGCCCCTTCATCCGACCGCCTCCACCGCGAACCGATTTCTCTTCATCTTTCCGAACCAATCCTCAGTATGCCTTCCGGAACAGATCCAGGAAGTCCTCGTAGGTCGTATAGCGCGGGTTCCACTTGTTGTACCCCGCATCCGCGGAAAGCCTCGCCATCTTGGGAAGCATATCCTCCGTCGCGCCCACATCACGCAGCCGATCCGGTACGCCCAGGTCCTTGCACATCCTCTTGACGGCATCGACGGCCTTTCGGGCCGCTTCCATCTCCGTCAGCCCCCGGATGTCTTCCCCCATCGCCACCGCGACCCGCGCGTACTTCCCGGGGTTCGCAAGCAGATTGAATTCCGCGGCTGCAGGAAAGCAGACGGCATTCGAAAGGCCGTGAGACACATGGCACAGGGCGCCGATAAAGCGCGCCATGCAGTGCACGTTCCCCAAACCCGTCTGACCGAACGTGATCCCCGCGAGATTCGATGCGCAGGCCATGTTCAGCCCTGCTTCCAGGTTGCCGCGGTTGGCGACGAACTGCCGGATATTCTGCGACATCAGCTCCATCGAGTGCAGATTGATCGCGTCCGTCACCGGATTCGCATTCAAGGAAATATAGGATTCGAATGCATGGACGAATGCATCCACGCCGGCATGGCAGGCTACGGCGGTCGGCAAGGTCCTGAGGGCCATCGGATCCAGAATGGCGATCCTGGCGGGGTTCAGCGATGCATGGCGTATCGACATCTTCAGCCCGCGGTCCGTATCCGTGATCGTGCAGGATCCCGACACCTCCGAGCCCGTCCCCGCCGTCGTCGGCATCGCGATCAGCGGCACCGGCGCATTCTTGAACTTCTCGATTCCTTCGTAATCCTTGATCCGCCCGCCGTTCTTGGCGAGAATCCCCACGCCCTTCCCCGTGTCCATCGTGCTTCCGCCTCCGACGGCGAGTACGCAGGGCGCCTGATTCTTCTTGTAAAGGGTGAACGCCTTCTCGACCGTATTGGCACTCGGCTCCGGTTCGATTTCAGAAAACAGGTCGAAGGGAACGTTGTTGTCCCTGAGGATCTTCTCCACCGAGGCAAAGATTTCAGTTTTTACAATGACACCGTCGGCAACGACAAAGAGCTTGTCGATCTTCCATTCTTTGATGATGTCGATCAACTTCTGGTGACTGCCGATCCCCATGTAAATCCGCGTGGGACAGTAAAAGGAATGGATCTTTGCATTCATCGCAGGTCTCCTCCAAAGGATCAATCTTTCAACCGGGCCAAGCCGCTTCCGGTGCAGAAATCCGAAATTGCGGTTCCATCCCATCGTTCTCGCGCTACTGGAATTCCTCTTGGTAAGCGAATAATGTACCATTTCCGATGGGAAGCGCCGCTCCGGACGTTCCTTATCTCTTTCTTACACCTAAGTGACCGTAATGAATGATATTATGGAAATTCCGGCGCGCACATTTCCGGCATTACAATCCTCAGGACATGGTGTCCGGAAACGGCGGATCCCCATGCCGCAATGGATCGGGATCGTCCCGGCGCCCGG
The DNA here is from genome assembly GCA_035366835.1 of Syntrophales bacterium. Taxonomy (GTDB): domain Bacteria; phylum Desulfobacterota; class Syntrophia; order Syntrophales; family UBA6109; genus UBA6109. The sequence goes on from DAOSIS010000050.1 coordinate 9,369, forward strand.
CTGGATTGAGTGAACTGATTGGAATGATGAGGTAAATTCCCGCAGATCGGCGGAGACGGTCCGGGAAGAAACGATTGGTTTCAAAGCGTACACAGTGGTTCAATTACTGAACAGATTGTTCATCGGGGTGTGATTCGCGTTCGGAGCCGCTGAAGCGGTCGGCTGCCGCGGGTACCCCTTTTTCCCTTCCCTACAGGATCCACTCCGAGATGTAACCCAGAAGCCCAGCCCCGATGAGGCTGATCGCGATGTAGAGGACGAATACGGGCTTGCGGACGACGCCCCACACCGCCGTCATGGCGGGGATCGTCGTCACGGGACCGGCGATCAGGAATGCGATGGCCGCGCCGGGCTGCATCCCCTGGGCGAGCAGGCCCTTGACGATGGGCAGGGCGCTCAGGTTGCCAAGGTAGAGCGGAACGCCGACCAGGGCCGCGAGGGGAATCGCAAAGAAGCTCTCCTTGCCCAGGACGGCGGCGATCGTCTCCTGCGGCACGTACCGGGTAATGAGGGCCTCGAGCAGGAAAGCCAGGAGAAGCCAGCGGCCGAGCCGCCAGCTCTGTTCCCACATCCTCCCGGCGAAGACCCCCCAATCGATGGCGCGGAAACTGGCCGCCGTCGAATCCCACCAGGCAGACCGCCCGGCGGCTTGCACAACGCCGACGGAGGCTGTCTTCCCGGCGGCACAGCAGGCCGTCGCGGGCAGGACGGTCAGGCCGACCGGCGCCGCTGCCGGCGCCGCCTTTGCGGTGCAACAGGGTGCGACCTTCAGGATATCCGCTTCATCTTCGGGCATGTAATGGCGGAAATATCCCATGTGGGTAAGGGCCAGCGTCAGATAGCCCGCCGCCAGGCTCAGGACCAGGGACGAACCCAGGCGAGCCAGCGCCAGCGGCCAACCGAGGATGCCGACGCTGAGGGTAAAGATCTCGGGATCCATCGTCGGCGAGGCGATCCAGAAGGACATCACCGGCGCAAGCGGCACGCCGCTTGCCAGCAGGCCGGCGATCACCGGGATGACCGTGCAGGAACAGAACGGGCTGAAGGCCCCGACCGCCGTGGCCAGCAACACCGAAAGTCCTGCGCGCGATGCGAAGGCCCTGCGGATGGCGTCCTTCATATCCAGCATGTTGATCAAAACGCTCAGGAACATGCTCAGGAGGAAGAAAGGCAGCACCTTCCAGACGGCATTGCCGACGAAACGAAGAATTTCGTAAAGGTCATTCATGAGAACTCCTTTATCGTAATTTTACGATAGGTTCGACCGAAAAAAATGCCCTGCCGGGCGCACAGGGCCTGCGGGCGGGTTCAACAGCAGCCGGAAAGCCAGCGGTCGACCCGCTCCCGAAGCCAGCGAAAGCCCTCCCGGTCGAGGCAGTAACAGGTCGCCGGGCCTTCGATCTCGCCGCGGATCAGGCCTGCCTCGCGCAGCACCTTCAGATGCTGACTGACCGTCGACTGCGCCAACGGCGTGGCCTCCACGATGTCGGCGGTGATGCAGGTCTTCTTCCGGGCCAGGTATTCCACGATGCCGAAGCGGATGGGGTTTCCCAGTGCCTTGAGCATGCTCGCCAGGCGCTTCTCGTCCGACGAAGGTGCAGGTCTATTCCCGACCATGATCTGCGTCTCCTTTATCGTATTTATACGATATAAAGGCGCCTCTGTCAAGAACTTGTTTCGCTCTCGCGGAAAGACTTGAATTATCCATCAAAACCCTTTATGGATGACGTCACGGATCCCGGCCACGAAGAGATCGAGGACAGCGCCATGCCGAAAGTGACCATCGACAAGCTTGTTCCGGGAATGAAACTCTCCCACCCCCTCACGGCGCCGAACGGCCTTGTGCTGCTCAGCGAGGGCACGGAGCTGACGGAGAAGTGGATCTCCCGGATCGGGGACATGAACGTGGACTTCGTCCACATCGAAGGCCCCGCCGACCCGGGCATGCCCAGGGAAGAGATGATGGCCCGCCTGGATGCCCGATTTGCCCCCGTGGAAACCCGACCCCCCATGGGCAGAATCAAGAAGATCGTCAGGGAGCACATTGAAACCCTCTATGCCCGGTCTTGACATCCGGAATGCCCGGAATCGCATCGAGAACATCAGCGCCCTGCCCACGGTCCCCGGCACGCTGAAGCGCATCTCCGGCATCATCGAAAAACCGCGCCTCGCCCTCGAGGAGATCAGCCGCTTCGTCGCCAGCGATCCCGCCCTGACGAGCAAGGTCCTCAAGATGGTCAACTCGGCCGTCTACGGCTTCCCGGGGCGGATCTCGTCCGTCCCCCACGCCATCATGCTGCTCGGGCTGAACGTCGTGAAGGGGCTGCTTCTGGGCGTCTCGGTCTTCGACATCATGCAGAAGGTCATGGGCGGACTGTGGGAACACTCGGTCGCCTGCGCCGTCGTCTCCCGTTCCATCGCCGAAAAGATGAAGGTAAAGGACCCGGAAGAGGTCTCGGTCTCCGGCCTTCTCCACGATATGGGCAAGGTCATCCTCATGCTGGAGTATCAGGAACAGTATCAGGAGGCCATGCGCAGCGCGGAATCGCGGCAGCTTCCCATCTCCCAGACGGAAAAAGAGATCTTCCAGGAGACCCATGCGGCGGTCGGGATGTGGCTTTCGCAGAAATGGCGTTTCCCGGCAAACCTCGTTGAGGCGATGGCGTACCACCACAGCCCGTCGCTTGCCAAAATCGCACCGATGGAGACGGCCGTCGTCCATCTGGCCGACGGCCTGGTGCGGGCGCGGGGCGTCGGTTTTGCCGGCGACCCCTTCGTCCCGGCCGTGGATCCGGCGGCCTTCGACCTGCTCGGCCTGTCGGACGGGGACATCCGGGACGTCCTCGCCGCCCTGGAGAAATCGATCGAGCAGGACGCAGACCTTTCGCTGACCTGATGAAGACGATCGTTGTCATTTCGCCCGATATCGTGTTCGCCAACCGCGCCGAGGCATGCCTGAAGGAGTCCTTTCGGATCGTCGTCTTCAGGAACGTCCAGTCGGCCCTAGACTACATCTTCAATGCAGTCCCGAGTCTCATTGTCGCGGACCTCCCCTCCGGGGACAAGGCGACGGGAGCCTTCATCAACAATCTCAAGGAAGACCCCATCTTCAGCCAGCTGCCCGTCGTCGCCGTCCTGCATGACCGGACGTCACTCCCGGGCCTGCTTTCCATCCTCGTGGAAGACTACGTCTGGAAGGCCGATCTCGAACGGGAGCTTCTCATGCGGGCGAGGCTCTCCATCCTCCGCTCCGAACGGGTCGTCGAGATCAATCCCCTCACCCGCCTGCCCGGCAACATCTCCATCAACCGCCAGATCGAGGACCGCATCAACCGCGGGGACGCCTTCTCCTTCGCCTACGCCGACATCGACGCCTTCAAACCCTTCAACGACAAGTACGGATTCAGCCGCGGCGACGAGGTCATCAAGGTCACGGGGAGAATCATCCTCAGCATGGTCAAGAACCGCCAGCCGCAGGGGGGATTCGTCGGACACGTCGGCGGCGACGATTTCGTCTTCATCACGGACATCGCCGTCATGGAGGAGACGGCCGGGGAGATCGTCGCAGCCTTCGACGATCTGATTCCCACCTTTTACGACCAGGAGGACCGCGAACAGGGCTTCATCCGGTCGGTGGACCGCCGGGGAAAAACGCGCGACTTCCCGATCATGGGAATCTCCATCGGCATCACGGACACCCGCTGCCGCAGATTCTCCCATTACGGCGAACTGACGGAAACGGCTGCGGAGATGAAGAAGCAGGCCAAGCAGAGGCGGGGCAGTTCTTTCGCGGTCGATCAGCGAAGGGGAAACGCTCCTGAATGACGCAGTCGAACTTCCGGAGGCTCGATGCCGGGCCGTGTGCGGAAAAGATGGCGTCGATACTGTGGAGGAGAATGCGGCCGCCCAGGTTTGCGCGGTACCGTGCCGGCTGGTCAGGAGTGTTTGGCCGTTGTTTTCCTTTTTTCCGGAGACGCTTCCCGCGGCCGCAGATCGAGGCCCACGAGGATGCGCTCCTTGTTCGCCATGTCCCCGATGAATCTCCGGATCGGCAGGGGCAGCTTCTTGATGAGCGTGGGCGCCGCCAGGATCTGTTCATCCCTGGCGAGAACCGGCTGCTGGTAGATATCGATGACCGCGAGTTCATAACAGCCTCTTAAGTTCTCATCGCAGATCTTCTTGATGTTCCTGATCGCCGCCGTGGAAGCGGGCGTGGCACCGGCCACGTAGAGTCTCAGGAGGTACTTCTCCTGTCCCCTCTTTTCCAGGGCTTCTTCCATCCCGCTGACGGGCTTGACGGGAACTTTTTTCTCCATGGCGTTTTCCTCGTTCAGGTCAGAGGCCGCAGATCGAGGCCCACCAGCACCCGCTCGGTGTTGGAGAGGTCTCCGATGATCTTGCGTATGGGCTCCGGCAGCTTGCGGACCAGGGTCGGGATGGCGACGATCTGGTCCCCCCGGGCCAGCGTCGGATTGACCAAGAGGTCGATGACCTCGATGGTGTATTTCCCGGCCAGATGCTCCTCGCAGAGGGTCTTCAGATTGGCAAAGGCGGCCATGGACTTCGGCGTCTGGCCCGCGACGTAGAGCCGAAGCTCCCAGACTTCCCTGTTCACGACCGTCCGCTCTGCGAGCTTGCCCGGCCCCTTCTTAGGCGCTTGCGCCTTCGGATTTTCCACCTGGTTTTCCTCCTCAGTCGGCCCTCAGTCGGCCCTCCGCCGGCGCGCCATGTCGGCGCGCTCCTCGAAGATCGCTTTCTGCCGCTTCTTCTCCTCCGAGCTCAGGACCTCCAGTTCCTCGGACTCCGCGGCGAATTCGGCGCGCAGGGCCTCGATTCTCGCCTCCAGGGCCTGGCGCTTGCGCTCCTGCTCTCGCAGTTTCCGGTCCAGATCGCCCCGGTGGACGGCCGCTTCCGCCTTCTCTTTCGCCTCCTGCGTCGCCCGGGCACTGCCCGTCAGCACCCCCGCATGGCCGAGATAGACGTCGATCAGGTCGATGCCTTCGCCGGATAGCCGGACCTCGCGGATCTGGTTCGAATGGGCCATGCCCCGGGATTTGAGGATGTAGAGGCCGCGGTTCCTCTCCCCGTTGAGCTCGATGTCCCGGAGGAGGATCCACGTATCGATGAGGGAGGAGATCTCCTCGTTCGTTTTCTCGAGGCTGCCGCCGAAATGCATCAGGTCCGTAAGCAGCGCCGTCACGTGCTCCATCTTCAGGTAGTCGAAGAGCCGCGTGAGGATCG
>DAOSIS010000051.1:0-12274 GCA_035366835.1 Syntrophales bacterium
CCGGCGGGCACATGAACGTCTTCTGCGCGATGAACTCCTTGAGCATGTCGTTCTGGATCGTGCCGCTGATCTGCGAAACCGAAACACCCTGGTGCTCCGCGGCGGCGCAGTACATCGCCCAGAGAACGGAGGCCGGCGGATTGATGGTCATGGAAGTACTGACCTTCCCCATCGGGATTCCCTTCATCAGGACGAGGAAATCCTCCAGGGTGTCGATGGCGACGCCGCACCTGCCGACTTCCCCGCGCGCCTTCGGCGAGTCGCTGTCGTAGCCCATGAGCGTCGGATAATCGAAGGCGGTGCTGAGGCCCGTCTGGCCCTCCTTCAGGAGCATGTGCCAGCGGCGGTTCGTGTCCTCGGCCGTTCCCATCCCCGCGAACATCCGGAACGTCCAGTACTTGCCGCGGTAGCCCGTCGGCTGGTTGCCGCGCAGAAACGGATACCGGCCGGGGACGCCGATGTCTTCCGCAAAATCCGTCCGCCCGATGTCCTCGGGGGTGTAGAGTCGTCTGATCTCGAGGTCGGAAACCGTGGAGCACCGCTCCCCGCGGTCCGGCGTCTCGGCAAGGGCCGTTCGCACGCTCTTTTCCCAGTCGGCGGTAAGTTCCTTGGACTGCTTCAGGGTCTCTTCGCTGAACAGCACGGGTGAGCTCCTTTCCTGTGCCGCCTCACGTCTGGGATCGTCGGCCGTTGGTGTAGAAGATCGTTTCATTGGCCGCCATCGACTTCTCGATCGCCTTCAGGGATTTCTGGTAGTGCTTCACGGCGAAGCACGCATAGAGGATATCGACGATCAGGATGTGCGGCATCCGGGACGTCATGGTGTCCTGCATGAAATTGGAGTACACACTCGACGTGACGAAACAGATGTCCGAGTGCGCGACGACCGGCGAGGCCGGCGTATCGGTGATGCAGATGGTCGTTGCGCCGGCTTCCCGCCCCATCCGGATGGCGTTGACGACGGCCCTCGTCCTGCCCGAACTGGTGATGCCGAGAACGACGTACTTCCGGTCCAGCAGCGTGGCGGACATGTTCTGTTCCGTTGCATCGCTGTAGAGGATGCAGGGTTTTCCCACGCGGTAGAATCTCGACTTGGCATTGTAGCCGGCGACGACCGACGTGCCGGAACAGTAGATGACGACGAGGTCCGCCTTTTCGATGGCCGTCACCGCTCTCTCCACATCCGCGGGGGAAATGAGGATCTTCGTGGCATTGAGCGTTTCGATGTTCTTGAAGGTGACCTTTTCGATGATGTTCCCGACGGAATCGCTCTTCTTGACATCGTCGTAGACGAAACGGTCTTCCGTCTTCTTTGCGTCCGGATGGCCGAATGTCACCTCCGCCGCCGCAATCTTGAGATCGTGGAATCCTTTCAGCCCGATGGCCTTGACGAAGCGGGTGACGGCCGACTCGGAAACCCCGCACGCCGTCGCCACCTCGCCGATCCGCTGGCGTTTCACCTTGTCGGGGTTGTCGAGGATATACAGGGCGATCCGTTGCAGCGCGGGCTGCAGGGATGTCAGCCGGTTTCGAATCCGGATCAGGATGTCGCCTTCCCGGTTCATGATCCCGATGGTCCTCCGTGGATGCGCCGTCGTCTCCGGCACGGAAAGCACGGCCTTTATACATCAAATGTCGCCTGCCGTAAACAGGCAACCCGCGGCGGCGGGGCGGGTATGGAAAAAATTTTTACAATAATTCTTGACAAAAAAATAAATTTCATCTCTACTGCCCCACGACAGGGCGGCGGGACATCGTCCCCTGCCGCATGCGAACACGGAGACCGCGGACCGGTCGGTCCCGAACCAGATGCCCTGCCTCGTCGGAGGAGGAAGGCCCATGGCGTCCTGGCAGCGTTCAACGATCCGAACTCCCGAAGCCCCCCGTCTCCGGCTTTCCCCGAACCTTTTCCAGACAATGCCAAGCATGGAGCGGCGTCCCCGCGGCTGCCGCTGACTTTGATTTTTCTACCCAAAGGAGGTCGTTATGAAACGGTCGAAAGGAAAGATGTACTGGGTCGGGGTTGTCTGCGTTGTGGCCTTTGCGGTCGTCATGATCGGTTCCGCCATGGATGCGGCTGCTGCCGCGAAGACGCCCATGCGGATCAAATCCTCGTCCATCGGCGGGTCCTGGTATGCAGGCGGCTCGGCCTGGGCCAAGCTGATCGGAGACAAGTATCCGGAATTCCAGGCCGTGAACATCGCCGCGCCGGGACTCGACAACGAAAGCCTGAAGAGGCTCTTCCGGAAGGAAGCGGAGCTCGTCTTCCTGACCGGCCCCGGCGCCTACAACGCCTACAAGGGCGTTCCGCCCGTGTGGAAGGAGCCCATGCCGCTGCGCGGTCTGTTCGGCATCTGGCCCGGCGTCATGAACACGGTCGTCGCCGCCGAGTCGAAGTTCCAGACCCTCCAGGACCTCAAGGGGGCCAAGATCGCAACCTATGTTCCCGGTGACATCAACGGAGAGCAGACGCTGGCGCTCCTCAAGCACCATGGAATCACGGAGCAGAACACCAAGATCTACAAGATCATGAAATCCGACGCCGCCCGCATGTTCATCGACGGGGCGATCGATGCGGTCGTGTACTACTACGGGTACGGCCACGCGAACCTCAAGGAGATGTCGGCGTCGCGCAAGATCCGTTTCCTGCCGAACGATCCCACGATGGTGCAGGCCTTCATGAAGGAAAATCCCTTCTACTACATCGCCGACTTCGGTGCGGAGTTCGGTGTTCCCAATGCAAAGCAGCTGATCGGACCCTATCACACCGCCTGCCGCGCCGACATGCCGGAGGAGACGGCCTACAAGGTGACCAAGGCGTGGTTCGACAATCTGGACTGGCTGAAGAAGGTGCTGCCTTCGAACATGCCCTACGTGAACGTGAAGGAGCCGGCGGCCGGCGTACCCGTCCCCCTGCATCCCGGCGCCGTGAAGTACTACAAGGAAAAGGGGATCATGTAAGAAGGGAAGGAACGGGAGCGTCGACGGCCGTTTTCCGGACGTCGGAGGGTAGGAGACCATGGAAGAGAAAAAGTCCAAGAAACAACGGAGTGAAAGCTTTGCGGACGCCGCGACCAAGGTTGTGGGGGTCGAGGAGAGCGTCAATGTCTACGATGACAACGACATCCAGGGACTTCCCAGTATGGGCGGTTGGAGTTCAAGGCTCGTTTTCTGGGTCGGGTTCCTGGTGAGCGCGCTTTCCGTATACGAACTCCTGGTCGGCAATTTCGAGCCGGCGCTGCAGCGGCCCCTGCACATATTCCTCATGGGGACGCTGACGGTCATGGTTTATCCCTCCCGGTTTTTCAAACCCCGAAGCGCGCGTGAGGGGTGGTTCAACCTCCTCGTCATCGCGCTTCTGTTCGTGAGTTGCCTGTGGGCCGCGGTGGAGTGGACGCCCCTCTACATCGATCCCTATCCGACGAAACTCGGGGTCGCGATCGGCATCCTCGCCATCGTCATGGTCCTGGAAATCACGAGGCGGTCCGTGGGCATGCCGATGGTGATCATCGCCCTCTGCATGCTCCTGTACTGCTTCGTGGGGCCATACCTTCCGGACATGATCGCCCATCCCGGGTTCTCGGTGGACAATGTCGTCGTGCATACCGTCGTCGGCACCGAGGGCATGATGGGACTGCTCCTGAGCATCAGCGTGAACCAGATCATCTTCTTCATGATGTTCGCCGCCTTCCTCATCATGTCCAACTCCACGAACCTGTTCATGGACCTGGCCAAGGCGCTTGCCGGCGGCTATGCCGGCGGCCCGGCCAAGGTCGCGGTCGTCTCCAGCGGCATGATGGGGATGGTCTCAGGGAGCGCCAGCGGCAACGTGGCGACGACGGGGGCGGTGACGATCCCGCTCATGAAACAGATGGGATTCGCCCCGCACATCGCGGCGGCCATCGAGGCCGTCTCCTCGACGGCGGGACAGTTCATGCCTCCCATCATGGGGGCCTCGGCCTTCGTCATCGCCGAGTACATGGGGATCAGCTACTGGGCGGTCTGCGTCGCGGCGGCTTTTCCGGCTCTCGTCTATTTCATCGGCATGTACGTCGTCGTCGACGTCCAGGCGCGCATCGACGGCCTGCAGGGTCTTCCCAAGTCGCAGCTCCCCCGGCTGTGGCCGGCCTTCAAGGCGACCATCCCGCTGCTGGTTCCATTGACGGTGCTGGTCATTCTGCTGACCTACATGTACAGCCCCCAGTGGGCGATCATCTGGAGCATCATCGTCCTGATCGGCGTGACGCTCTTCATCCCCGGCCAGCGGATGGGCATCCCGAAGATCATCAAGGGATTGGCCCTGACGGCGAAAATCCTGATTCCCATCGCCACGTCCTGCGCGACGGCCGGAATCATCGTCGGCGTCATGTCCCTGACGGGGTTGGGGAACCAGCTGTCGTACTGGATCTGGATCATCGCTGTGGCGCACGGGAATCTCCTCTACGGGCTCCTGTTCACGGCGTTCGTTTCCGTGATCCTCGGCATGGGAATCCCCACGCTGGGCGCCTACGTCGTTCTGGCGACGATCGGGGCGCCGGCCCTGCAGCAATTGGGTGCACCGCTCATCGGGGCGCACCTGTTTATCTTTTATTTCGCCTGCCTGTCGGCGATCACGCCGCCGGTGGCCCTGGCGTGCTTCGTCGGCGCCGGACTGGCGGGATCGGATCCCTGGAAGACCGGCTGGACGGCCGTCCGGCTCGGGATCATCAAGTTCATCATCCCCTTCATGTTCGTCTTCCGGCCGGGATGTCTTCTCCAGGCGGACCTGGCGACCAATCTCTTCCACATGACGGAGCTGCTGCTGCTGATCATTCCCGTGTCGGTGCTGACGCAGAAGGGGTTCTGGCTGGTCAGGTGCACCTGGTGGGAGATGGCGCTGTTCGCGGGGGCGATCATCGCGATCTTCCCGACGGAACTGTGGACGTTCCCCGTGGCCGTCGGACTGGAGACCCTGGGGGTCGTTCTGCACGTCATCCGTTTCAGGAAGCTGACCGGGAAGAAACAGGCCGAGGTTGCGGCATCGGCCGCCTGATGATTCTTGGATGCAATCCAAACGAATTGTGGAAGCGATGGGTCTAGTTGGATAAATGGATCACGGATCAAGGTCGGGAGAAAGGAGAACAGTCATGAGGAAATTCAGGATTTCTTTGGTGTTGTTCGCGATGGCGGCGTTTCTGCCGGCGCTCTCGGCGACGGCGACGGAAATGAACTTCGACGTCACGCCGAAGGCCAAGCTGGTGAAACTCAACCTGCAGCACAAGGAGCTGATCAAGAAATCGAGCGAGAAGATGATCGTCTTCGAGATCACCCTCCAGAATACGGATTCCGCTGCCAATCTCTACAGCATCACGGTGGACGTCCCCGGCGTGGGCGCGGCTGAAGATTTCATTCCTGTCGAGGGAGAGAAGAAACTGGAGCCCAAGGCAGTGGGCAAGACATCCGTAGGCGTGGCCTCGGACAAATTCCCCCCCGAAGGCTTCACGATCCGGATCGAGGCCGTGGAGTCCCGCTGAAGGCCGTCGTCGTGGATGGTAGTGATGGAAGAGAAGATTCTTGCCAAGGTGGAGAAAAAGAAGGCCGAGCTCGTGGATTTTCTGGCCAGGCTCGTGCGCATTCCCAGCCTGACCGGCGAGGAGGGCGCCGCCCAGGAATTCCTTGCGGCCCGCGCGCGGTCCCTGGGGATGGACGTGAAACTGTCGGAACCGGACCTGGAATTGATCTTCCGGAAGTATCCGGAATCCGCCCAGTACCCGACTCACTGGCGGCATGACCTGATTCTGTCCTACGATCGTCTGGCGTCTTACGAAGAGCTGATGAAGAGCGGCAAGAGCGGCGTGCTCAACTACAAGGGCAGGCCGAATCTCGTTGCCGCGCTCAAGGGGACGGGCGGCGGGAAGTCCCTGCTGCTGACGGGGCACGTCGACAACGTCACGATCGAACCGAGGCATGAGTGGCGCTACGACCCCTTCGGCGCCCAGATGGCGGACGGTCTGATGTACGGCCGCGGCACCTCGGACATGAAAGGGGGGCTCTGCGCGGCCCTGCTGGCGGTCCAGTGCCTCGTCGAAGCGGGTGTCAGGCTGCGCGGCGACGTGCTGTTTGCCTCGGCCGTCAACGAGGAGCACTCGGGCAACGGAACGCTCTCCCTGGTGGCGGAGGGCCTCAGGGCCGACGCCGCGATCGTGACGGAGCCCTCACGGAACCAGGTCTACATCGCAACGCCGGGCGATGTGTACTGGGAGGTGGTCTTGACGGGAGTGCCGAGATCGCCGGGGGCCCGCTGGGAAGGAAAAACGATGGCGGGAGTGAGTGCCATCGAAAAGATTGCCCCGTCAATCGAGGCCCTGCTCCAGGTGGAGCGGGACCACAACCGCATGGAACCCCATCCCCTGTATCGGAACGGGAATTCCTTCTCCTGCGTCATCGGCGAAGTCGCCGGCGGAACCTACCCGACGGTGACCGCCAACGGGTGCACCTTGAGAGGCTGCATGTACTTCGGACCTTCGCTGGGTTCCGTCAACGAGATCATGGACCGGATCAGGGATCGGGTGGCGGAGGAAACCGCCGTGGATCCGTGGTTCAAGGATCACCCCGCAAAGGTGCGGTTTCTTCATCACCGCAACAGCGTCACAACGGATCCGGAAGCGCCGATCATCGGGAACGTCTTCGGCGCGGCGAAGACCGTCAACCCCGGCGTCGGTCCGATCGCCGGCTGTTCCTACTGCTCGGACATGGAGTATCTCGGCAACCAGGGCAAGGTGCCCACGGTCATCATGGGACCGGGCTGGATCGGGTATGCCCACAAGGCCAACGAGTGCATACCGATCTCGGAATACCTGGACTGCGTGAAGATCCTGGCGCTTTCCATTTACCGGTGGTGCGCCTGATCTGCGGCCTGCCGGCCGGCGGGACCAGGAAGGGGGATGCGTTTCCGCGCATCCCCCTTCTTCGTTTCGCGGTATTCCGCCGGATGTTGCCGTTTATCTCACTCGGGTGTATGGTGCCGCTAAGTGGAATAAACACATAGCGGACGATCGGGAGGGAATATTCCATGAAGAAGGAAGTGCAAAAACCTGAGGATCTGGAAAACATCGAACTGGCGAAATTGATTGTCGACCTGATGCATCGGATGTCCGTTCACCATGCCCTGTGGTTCGGGGAGGTGGTCTCGCACCTGGGGATGGAGGCGGCCCTCCCGCTGATGGATCGGGTTTGGCGCCGCAGCTATGCCATCCAGATGGAGAGGCTGTCCGGCTTCTTCGGTTTCCCCCTTCAGGAGGGCGTTCCCGCCGTCGTCGCGGGCATGCCGAAGAAGGACCTCCTGTCGCTCATGGGGGAGCTCGGCAAGAACTGGCTTGCCGACGACGGGACCTGGTTCCAGGCGGTAGAGGCGTCCCACGGCATGACCGAAGCCAAGTGCTGCAACGACTCCTGTCTGGATCGATTTTCGACCTTCGAGGCCTATTCGATCAAGAGCTTCCTGGGGCTGCCGGAAAAGGCCGGCCTGGACGGGCTGAAACGGGCGCTCAATTTCCGCCTGTATTCGCGGGTCAACACGCAGTCCATCATCGATGAGAGTCCGACGAGCATCATCTTCCGCATGGACGACTGCCGCGTGCAGTCCGCGCGGAAACGAAGAGGGCTTCAGGATTACCCGTGCAAATCGGGCGGCTCGGTGGAGTACCGGGCATTCGGCGCAACCATCGATCCCCGCATCCGGATGGAGTGCGTGGCCTGTCCGCCCGATCCGCATCCCGATGAATGGTTCTGCGCATGGCGGTTTTCGCTTCCCGCCGGCGACTGAAGAGGCCGGTCGCGTCGCAAGAAAACAATGGCAAAACGGGGGTTTTCGGGTTAAAAGGCGAGCATCCAAGTCTCGAGGGAGTTCTGCATGACGAGTGAAATCAAACCTCTTCCGTTCCGCGGCGCCGCGAAATACGTGCTCGATGAAGAGCTGGCCCGGATCGTCAACATCTCCATGGCCCTGGAAATGCCGCTGCTCCTCAAGGGGGAGCCCGGTACGGGAAAGACCATGCTCGCTCACGCCATTGCCGAGAGCCTGAAGATGCCGCTCATCGTCCTGAACGTGAAATCGAGCATGAAGCTGGTCGACGCCCTGTACCAGTACGACACGCTGACCCGCCTCAACGACAGCCGTTTCGGGGATTCCAAGCGCGATGTGAGCAACATCGAGGAATACATCCGCATGGGCAGGATCGGGCAGGCCTTCGTATCCGAGGTGCGGACCGTCCTCCTGATCGACGAGATCGACAAGGCCGACACCGACTTCCAGGACGACATGCTCGACGTCCTCGACCAGATGCAGTTCGACATCATCGAAATCGACAAGACCATGGCGGCCAGGCACCGGCCGGTGATCGTCATCACCTCCAATGCGAAGAAAGACCTCTCCGATCCGTTCCTCGGCCGATGCAACTTCCACCACATCGCCTTCCCCGATACGGACATGATGCGGCGGATCATCGGCGTGCACTTCCCCGACCTGTCGAAGGACCTGGCGGATGCCTGCCTCGCCGTCTTCTACCGCCTGCGGGAATTCCGCGGGATCGAGAAGAAGCCCGCGACGCGCGAGCTTCTCAACTGGATCCGGGCGTTGCGGGCCGATCCGGACTTCAACGCCCGGACGCTCTCGTCGGGGACTGTCCCCTATCTGGGCGTCCTGTTCAAGAAAAGCGGTGACCTTTCGCTTGCGGCGCAGCAGGCCTGCCGCGGGCGGTAAGGAGCGGGTGTGTTCGTCGAGTTCTTCTATACGCTTCGCAAGCGGGGCATTCCCGTCAGCCCCACGTCCTTCCTGCGCCTGCAGAAAGCCCTGAGCCTGGGGCTCGTCGCCGGCATCGATGATTTCTACACGGCGGCGCGCTGCATCCTCGTCAAGAGCGAGCGGTATTTCGATCTCTACGACCAGACCTTCGCCCACTGCTTCCGGGGGGCCGCCCTCGCCGAGGACTTTTCGGAGGTCGAATTGGCCGACGCGGTCCGCTCGCTCCTGGAGGAGTGGCTGAAATCGCCCGAGGAGCTTGCAGCCGCCCTGGGGCTTTCGAAGGAAGCGGTCGGGCAGATGACGCCGGAAGAACTCGTCCGCTATTTCCTCGATCGGCTCAAGGACCAGGATGGCGCCCACCACGGCGGGAGCCGCTGGATCGGGACGAAGGGCACGTCTCCGGTGGGCCATTCCGGCCATCATCCCGGGGGCATGCGCGTCGGCGGCGCATCGCGGGGGAAGTCCGCGATCAAGGTCGCGATGGAGAGGCGCTACAGGGACTACACGCAACAGGGGCCGCTCACCGAAGTGCAGATGGGCGAGGCCCTCAAGCGGCTTCGCCGGATGGTCCCCTCGGGTCCGAAGGATGTCGTCAACGTGGACAAGACCGTTTACGAGACGATCCGCAACGGCGGCGAGATCGAGATCGTCTTCGACCGTCACCTGGCCGACCGCCTCAAGGTCATCCTCATGATCGACAACGGCGGCTGGTCGATGGACCCCTACATCGACCTCGTCCAGACGCTCTTCAACTACGCGCGGTCGCAGTTCAAGGATCTTACGATCTACTATTTCCACAACACCGTCTACAGTCGGGTCTGGTTGGACCCGACGCGTCACCACAAGCCGGAGTTGATAGAGGAATTCGTCCGCAAGGACCCGGAAACGCGGCTGGTCTTCGTCGGCGACGCGAGCATGGCCCCCTACGAACTCATGCATGCCGACGGCGCCCTGTACGTGGGGCAGCGGGAGATGCAGGCGAGCATCGACCGCCTCATGTTCCTGGCGGGAATCTTCCGCCACAGCGCCTGGCTCAATCCCCAGCCGGAGTCCGACTGGACCGGAACCTGGTCGATCGGCAGGATCCGTGAAATTTTCCCCATGTTCGAGTTGAGCCTGGACGGACTCGAGAAGGCCGTTCAGCATCTCAGAAGCCGCAACTGAACGACAGGACGGAAGAAAGAAGGAGTGCCGCGATGAAACGATGGATCCGGGCGGTAATGATGGCCGCCATACTCTGCTGGACACCCGCGACCGCGAGTTCCGCGGAGCCGGCGGCGGGACAGCCGCTGCCAGATTTTGCTCTGGCGGTTCCGAAGGATGCCGGCCTGCGCGACTATCTCGGTCTCTCCGGAGGCGCGACATTCCGGATCGGCGACATCAAGGCGGAGGCCGTCGTGATCGAGATCTTCAGCATGTATTGCCCGTACTGCCAGAAGGAGGCGCCCGTCGTCAACGAGCTGTACCGGAAGATCGAGGGCGGCCCCCTCAAGGGCAGGATCAAACTCGTCGGCATCGGCGTGGGCAACTCCCCCTTCGAAGTCGAGACCTTCCGGAAGAAATACGCGATTCCGTTCCCCCTGTTTCCCGACGGGGATTTCACGATCCACAAACTGGTCGGCGAGGTGCGGACGCCGTTCTTCATCGTACTGAAGACCCGGCAGACCGGCGCTCCCAAGGTGATCCATGCAAAGCTCGGCGCCTTCGAGAGCGTCGATGGCTTCCTGGAATTCGTCGCCAAGTCGGCGGAGATCAAGTAGGAGGATTTGATGGGACGGACCGCTCGTCGGATTGCACTGGTGGCGGGATTGGCGGTGCTTCTGTGGGCAGGCACTGCCGCGGCCGCTTCCGAGGCCTACAGGGACAACGTCTACGACCCCGGGAAGCTCAAGCCTGTGGACAGCGCCCTCAAGGTCAAGGTCGGACAGCGGGCTCCGGATTTCACCCTGAAGGCCCTGTCGGGCGGAACGGTGACGCTCGGCGGCTTCCGCGGAAAGAAGAACGTGGTCCTCTCCTTCGTCCCCGCCGCCTGGACTCCCGTCTGTTCCGATCAGTGGCCCGGCTACAACATCGTCAAGGACCTTTTCGACGCGCACGATGCGATCCTCCTGGGGATCACCGTGGACAACATCCCCACGCTCTTTTCCTGGACGAATCAGATGGGAAAGCTCTGGTTCCCGGTGCTCTCGGACTTCTATCCCCACGGGGCCGTCGCGAAGCGCTACGGGATCCTGCGGTCCGACGGCACGTCGGAACGGGCGCTCTTCGTGATCGACAAGAAGGGCGTCATCCGCTACATCGACGTCCACGACATCAACGAGAGACCCCCGTTGGAGGCGCTGGCGGCGGAGCTGGAAAAGCTCCGGTAGCGGCGTGCCCCTCAGGTTCCGAGCATATCCCGGTCTGGCGCCGCTGGAAGGCAGGAGACGGCGATGACGGAGACGGTTCTGTATTTCTGCCTGTATCCCTCCAAGGCATTCCTGAAAAGCGGTCCGTCCTGCAGCGGCAATGCGGCAACTTCGTAAGGCGGAACCAATAGAAAATCATTTCCGCGGGGGCCCGGGAAGGCGCCCTCTGCGGCCGGGGGAAGTTATGCCATTAATGGCATAACATATAGAAATCATTATAAGAACTTGACACCTTGCCGCATCTCGGATATACGAAATTGCCGTTTTGCGGCAGCGTAAACGCGTCGCAGTTTCGATGCAGTCCATGGTCCCGGTGTCGAGGCTATACGATACGAACTTTGCATTCCTCCACACATCATTCTGAAAATCTTCTCCACGGCCGACCCGTCGAAACAGAGCGAAGAAAACATAGGGGGGACGCCTTCCAGGTCTGACCCCCTGACGGAATAGGTGAATTCTCACGAAAGGAGCGCACGTTATGGAGGTAACCAGGAGAGGTTTCTTGAAGATCTCCGGTTTCGCCCTGGCATCGAGCGGGCTAGGAATTTCCCTCAAGCCCGTTTCCGCCTACGCGCAACCGCTGAAAATCAAGTACGCGAAAGAAACCACCACCATCTGCCCCTACTGCTCCGTCGGATGCAGCATCATCGTGTCCGCGCGCAACGGCAAGGTCGTGAACACGGAGGGAGATCCCGGCAGTCCCATCAGCCGCGGCTCGCTCTGCACCAAGGGCGGGTCGATCTATCAGATGTCCGTCAACAAGAACCGCCTGGACAAGCCGCTCTACCGGGCCCCCAACTCCGCGGAGTGGAAAGAAGTCAGCTGGGACTGGGCGCTCGACAAGATCGCGGAGAACGTGAAGAAGAGCCGCGACAAGAGCTTCCGCGCCAGGAACGGCAAGGGCGAGACCGTGAACCGGACGGAGGGGATCGCCTCCGTCGGGAGCGCCGCCCTCGACAACGAGGAATGTCAAGTCTATCAGAAGTTCCTGAGGGGGTTGGGCCTGGTCTACATCGAACACCAGGCCAGGATCTGACACAGCCCGACTGTACCGGCTCTGGCAGAGTCGTTCGGACGCGGCGCA
>DAOSIS010000052.1:0-11703 GCA_035366835.1 Syntrophales bacterium
GACCCTGAGCCGGTTCATCGACCGGCGCATCTTCGAGGTCATGGCCTACCCGAACGCGGCGAAGCTCGACGCCGTCATCAACATCAATCTCAATCTCGCTGCCGGGCTGAGGGGTTCTCCCAGCGGAGACGTCGAAGACTGAGCGCGACAAGCGGATTGCCAAACGAGGGAAGGCGGCCTGAAATCCATCGGGCCGTCTTTTTCATTCGTTTCTGGGGTACCAATCCCGGGACCCGCAGAGGGAAGGGGTATTTGTCATTCTCTCAACGGAGAGAATGCCTGCATGCGGGCATCCCGGCGCGGGTTCACCGCGGCAGACCCCTCCCGTCGTGATCCGACGGCCTGTCCGGCGCGGATGCGCGATAGACGGCTGCGGCCGGGAAGTGCCGATCGATGAGGTCGAGCAGCCGGTCGGCCTGCTCGCCCCTCCCCGCCGTCCTGAGCTTTTCGATGGCCGGCAGGAGCTGGGATCGGGTTTCGAACCCCAGTAGTTCGAGGCCGCGCATGGCCGCCAGGCTTCTTTCTTCCTGACCGGTCAGGGCCAGGGAGATGGCCGACAACCCCAGTGCGGGGGGGTAGTCCGGGTTCTTCTGCAAAAGCTTTTGCGTCATCCGGACGGCCTTCCGAAGATCGCCCGAAAAGCATTCGGCGGCGGCGCAGTTCAGCAGGAGTTCCCGTGCGCCGTTTCCGATCGCCTCCGCCTTCCTGGCTTCCAGGAGCGCCTCTTCGAACCGGTCCGCGTTCAGGCAGGCGTTGATCAGGTTGACGAAGGCGCGGCCGATGTCCGGGCCCGGCTTGCCCTCGAGGAACCGGCGCCAGAGATCAATGGCATCGTCATATCGGCCCAGCTCGCCGGCCTGGACGGCCAGCTCGAAGATCGACCGGAGCGTACCGCCCGTCTCGGCGATCTTTTTCATCCCGAGCTCGAAGTAGCGCTCGCCCTTTTCGGTGACGCGGGCCCGATCGAGCTTGCCCGTGTGATGAACGGGGACATCGCAGGCCCCGATCTTCATGCCGGCCTGGTCGAGCGATTCTTCGACAAGCTCGTGGACGGCCCCCGAAAAGCGAATCCGGGGGTCGTTGCGGAAGAGGCGCACCTTGCGGTTGGCATACCAGCCCGTCCCGGCCTCGTCGCCCGGATAGGAACCGTCATTGGCCGTCCAGCCCGCCGTGTTGGCCTCGGTGACGTAGTTGCGCGTGTCGAGATCGTAGCCGCCGATTTTCTTCGGGCTCTTGCTGATCAGAATTCGAAGAGCCGCATGATCACGGGACGACAGAGTTTCGTCGGCATCGATCACCAGGATCCAGTCTCCCGAGGCCTCTGCGAGAGAGGCGTTCCGCGCCTCGCCGAAGTCGTCGCGCCAGGGATGGTCGAAGACCTTCGCCCCGAAGATGGCGGCGAGATCCTTCGTCCGGTCCGTCGAGCCCGTGTCGACGACGATCATCTCGTCGACGACGTCCCGGACGCTCATGAGGCAGCGGACGAGGTTGGCCTGCTCGTTCCTGACGATCATGCAGAGAGAGAGCGTCGGACGGCCTTTCCCGCCCTCGATCGCCATCGGGCCGATTTTACCCCGGACCGCCAGCGCCGCATCTATGAAGCTGTCGTCCACCCCGAAAGCTGCCATGGCGTCCTCGATCCGGACCATGGCCTCTTTGTGTTTCTCCTGTGAGATCAGCAGGTCGATCAGGAGGAAGGCGATTGTGCGATTCTGAGGGTGACGTTCGGCGGCATCGCGGAACGCCTTCTCCGCACGGGCATGGAATCCTGACGAGACGGCTGCGGCATGGTAGCGCTCGGCAAGATCTGCCGTGCGGGGGGACAGGACGAAGCCCTTCTCCAGAAGATCGAGGGATTTCTCCTTCTCGCCGGCTGCCCAGAGCAGTACCCCGAGGTTCGTCACAGGCTCCCCCCAGGAAGGATCGGCTTTCGCCGCCTCGCGGAAGCGCCGCTCGGCATTGCCGCGATCGCCTCGCTTGAACGCGAGAACCCCTTGTAGGTTCAAGGCAGGCGCGAATCCGGGCGTCCGCGCGAGGGCACGATCGGCCAGCCGTGCGGCTTCCTCGTCGTTACCCAGGCCTTCCTGGATACTGCCCAGCAGACTGAGCATCCGCGCGTCCGGGGATCCCAGGATTGGTTCCCCGAGCAGGTCCTGGGCTTCCTTGTAGTGTTTCGTCTGGATCAGCATCTCCGCCATGGCGAGGTAGCATTCGCGGTCCCACGGCGTGGCCTTGATGGCGCTCAGGTACGCCTCTGTAGCCCCGCGGAGATTGCCTTTCTGGTATAGGTCGTCTGCTTTTTCCAGGGCCGGCGAAACGCGAACACCCGTACCGTCCGCTGGGATTTCGCGGTGCACCGTCGCAGTGCGCTCACGCGTTGCGGTTGTCTCGCGGGCCGGATGGGCGCTAACGGATGCCCTGTCGATTTGCTGGTGTCGCAGGATCGGCTTTTTGCGCAGTTCCCGGACGCGTTTCTTCAAGGTCTCGACGGCATGGTCCCAGGTGAAATGGGACCGGATGAACTCCGCGGCGAGACGCCCCTTGGAAGCGGCTTCATCCCGGTGCGCTGCCGCGTGCCGCATCAGTCCGGCAAGACCGTCCCGGTCGGGCTCGGCGAGCCACGGGAAATCGACGGTTTCGAACTCGCCCACCCGCTTTTCCGGGAGCCTCACCTCCTTCGCGGGGATCAGGTAGGCCGTCGTCTCGTCGCAGAAATCCAGGGCCGCGCCATGGCCCGTCACGATGACGGGCAATCCGCTGGCCATGGCTTCCGCGATGGGCAAGCCGAATCCTTCCCCCCGGTAGGGGTGAACGAGGCAGTCGCAGGCCGTGTAGAGGCCGGCGATCTCGCGGTCGCTGAGAGTACGCTCGATGTACTCGATCTCGGGATGGTTCGGGTCGCCCTGGAACCGGCGGATCCACTCCTTCGCCGTCTGGCCCTTGTAGAAGCTCTGCCCGCCCATGTCCTTGATCACCAGGCAGACGTCGTCTGTCGACGAAAAGCTCCGCGTGTAGACGTCGAGCAGGATGTCGATGCCTTTGCGCTGGATCGTGCCTCCCACGAAGAGGAATTTGAACGACTTCTTCGTCCTGAGCCGGTACGGGGGATTGTCCGGTTTGAACAGCTCCGTGTTCACTCCGTTGGGAACAACCCGTACTCGCTCCGCGGGGATGCCGCTCCGGATGTAGCAGTCCCGGACGTAACGGCTCGGAACCCACATCTCGTCGACCTGTTCCGACATTGGGAGAATCCATTCCCGGGGGAGGCTGCCGAATTCCCAGGGCTGGATCATGACCCAGTGCCCCTCGGTCGGGGGGTTGAAGTCGGGCGGCCACTGGTGTCGGACGTGCGCATCGGGGGGGCCGGACAGCGGCTTTCGAACCCCTTCCGCGATCGACTTGAAGCGGGGCTCCTCCTTCGGCGAGAACTGGTCCCGCTCGTAGGGGATGATGGATACCTCGCATCCTCCCGCAATCAAACGCGAGCAGAGTTCCCGGTTGACGAGGGCTAGGGAGTGATGGACGAATTGGGTGCCCTCCCAGCGGATCTTCAGGTTGTCTTGTGAGGAGGCCCGGGCATGCCGAGCGGCGTCGAAGGCCCGCCGGAAGTCGCCGAGGTCCTTCACGACGGTGATCTCCTCCCAGGGGTCGAGGAAGACATGGTCCGAGGCGTCCTTCCAGCCTTTCAGGTCATCTCCGCGAACGGCGTGGAAGACGAAGGTCGGGATCCCCGCCAGCGCCGCGAAGGTCTTCCCCCACGAGTCGGCGCCGACGAAGAAATCGCTGCCCGCGATCAGCTGCAGCTGCTCCGTGAAGGAGTAGCTTCTCCGGTCAAGTGCCCTGTCGAGGCAGGGGTATTCCTCGGCTTCATCGGGTGTGCCGATCACAATTGGCCGGATGCCCTGTTTCGCCAGGTACGAAAGAAGGCGCGGCCAGTCCTTCGGGGGGATCACGTTGCGCTTGCTGCCCACCATGCCCTTGAGGCTGCCCCGAGGCTGGATGACGAGTTGGACGGGTTCGATCCTGGACCAGTCGAAGTGGACCGCCCACTCGGGCCTCCGCCGGATTCCATAGGTCGTGAAAATGTCGAGGTCCGCGTTCCACTCCCGGTAATCCGCCGACGTCGTGGGCGTAGCCCCCATGCCCCGACAGATGTCGGAGGACTTGAAAAACTGCCGGGCGATGAAGTGCCAGGTGTAATTCTTCGGGAAGGGGATGAAGATCACCTTCTTGAGTTTCGGGAACGCGTCGAAGAAGGACCGCATCATGGCCGTGGAGTTCGAAACGCTGATGACCGTCTGTTCGGGGTCCTCGTCATAGAACGTCGAAAGCAGCAGCAGGGCGTCGCCCGCCCCGCCGAAATGGACGTAGCTGGGGGGGAAACCCGAGATCAGGGCATGGAATCTGACGATCGCCTCAGGGCTCACCTCCTCGGGCCAGAAATTCTCCGGCAGCCAGGCGTAGCGGCCTTCCTCCCTTTCGACAAGCGTGTCGAGTTCGAACCGGATCAAATCCTCCTTCCAGGTTTTGAAAAAACGCCGCGCCGACGTTTCATTGAGCGCGTTGATGATATCGCGGGTGGGGCTGGATTTCCCCTCGTGGTGGATGACGACGCTTGCGGGCTCGTAAAACACGCGCTTCCCCGCACGGCGAACCTTGAAGCAGAGGTCCGTGTCCTCAAAGTACATCCCGTACCCCTCCTCGAAGCCGCCGATCCGCCTGAAGAGCCGGCTCCGGATGAACAGGCAGGCGCCCGTCACGGCGTCCGCGTCGCCCGGGACGTTGACGAGGGGATCGTCGGCCGCCGCATGGAGGTGCAGGTGGAGCGGCCAGACGTCGTAGGAAGGATGAGCGTTTCTGAAAAACTGGATGCCGCAGTGCTGCACGGTTCCGTCCGGGAACAACAGCTTGATCCCGACCGCGCCGATCGAGTCGTCACGGTCGAGTCGTTCCAGGGCTCGTTCGAGCCAGCCCGGCAGCGGCTCCGTGTCGTTGTTCAGGAAGACGAGAACCTCGCCGCCGGCGATGTCTGCTCCCTGATTGCACGCCCTCGCGAAGAGCAGGTTTTCCCGGTTGGCCAGGACCTTGAGCTTCGGGTATCGTTTCCGGGCTTCCTCGAGGAACTCCGCGGTCCCGTCGCTGGAGGCGTTGTCAATGACAATGACCTCGTGCACCCGGTCGAGGGGCGTGTTCGCGTAGAGCGCCTCGAGGCAGCGCGCCGTGAATTCCACCTGGTTGAATACGGGGATGATGACAGAGGCCGAGGACGCCGGGCTCCCGGCCGTCGCAGGGCGGACGTGCGCGGCTGTCTCCTGCGGCTTGCTATCAACGGTCGGATCAACGGTTCTCTCTGGCGCACTGTCGGGCTTCCCGGCGCCCAGGGGCTTGCTGAAAAGGTAGCAGTGTGCACTCAAGCGGTGCAGCCTGAAACTGAACCTTTCGGCGAGCAGGGCGAGGGACCGCTCAGAATGAACCAGGCAGTGGCCGATGGCGGGGCTGAGGTATTCCCAGCGCTGGAGGTCCTGGCCGTTGACGAAACTGCTTTCCACGTAGAGCTGACCCCCGGGTTTCAGTACCCGGTAAAATTCCTTGAAATACGCGGTGGGGTCGTACAGGTGCTCGATGACCTCCACCATGTTGATGCCGTCGACGCTCTCGTCGGGGATGTCTCTGAGTTGCAGCTTCGTGTCCTGGTCGATGTCAAGGCATTCGATTCCTCTGGAGGAGAGGAAACGGCCGTACTCCCCGTCGCCGCATCCGAAATCCACGACGTTCTCCATCTTGAAGGGCGCCTTGTAAGCGAGGCGCGACAGTCGTGCTCTGTCCATTTCAGGGGTATGTCTGCTTTCACTCCCTTGGTTCTCGGTGACAAGAACCTTGGGGTCGATCGATGGGGTGAACACGGCGCTGCACGCTGTGCAGGCATAATAGGGATGGTCCTGTTTAGTGACCGCGAGATGCGCGATGCCGCCGCAGACGGGGCAGACTATCCCGGCCTCAGAGGTTGGCCGGCTCGCAGCAGCCCCGATTGTGAACCTGCTGTCTTCCCGTGTGTGCCTGTCATTCCGTTCTGTGGAAGGGGCCTCGCTGTTATTGCCGAGAGGCTGAATTGCTCCCGGGATACTGTTCTGGTCTCTGGGAGTCAGGGTTTCTAATGTCTTCAATATATATGCCGCTCCTGCATGACCCGGCTCCAGCTTCAGGATGCGGTAGTAGAAGCGCCGGGCGATGTCAAGAGCTCCCATGGCGATGCTGATGTGCCCGAGCGTCTCCAGGGCCTCCACGTCATCGGGTTTAGCGGACAGGATTCGGTAATAGAGAAGGAGGGCATCGCCGATTCGATGCTGCACAGCGAAGAGAAACGCAGCCAGGTTCTTCAATGCCGTCATGTAGGCGGGATCGATTTCGATTGCTTTCTCATAGTGTCTAAGGGCAGCTTCCGGATCGCCCAATTCCTGATAGAGGCACCCGAGGTCGTTGTGGGCGACGGCGGAACCGGGACTTTCTTCCACAAGACTGAGCAGCTCGGCAATGGCCCCCGAAGTGTCCCCTTTCGATATGAGGTCGTGCGCGTGCGAATACCGCTGGTCAACAGGGTGCATGCCTTCTGTGCCGTTGAGGTTTGTCGCGCCGGGCGCAAAATGCCCGAGAGGGTTGTTTTCTTTCATACTTTTCTCTCTTTACGGATCTGAATGTCCAACGCCCTGAGGCCATCCGGAAACTTGGTCGTATGCATCATCGGGATCCGATCAGGCTCTGCCCAAAAACGGGCAGGGGCTGTTCCTGTTGTCGCAAATCCGGTGAGGTATTCCACAAAGCGTAGACTGCCGGATATCCTGTATGAGCTTTTCGTTCCATATTTCTTCGAACGATCGGCTGCGCAGGGTACCGATCGGAGCCGTTTGCCAGCAGCAGTTATAAATATCGCCATCAAGTGTAATGAGCATTGAATCCCATGGCTTCGCGCACCAAAATTTACTGATATCCACAGTTTTGTTGTAAAAGACGGGATCTTGATCGTCGCTCTCAAAATATTTTCTGCCGCTGAACTGCAAATTCACCCCCAGATGTTCCGCGACTGAAAAACCCGCTCTCACATACTCATCGTGTTCCCGAGCCATCAAGCGGCAGTGCTGCTCCTTGTAGTTGAACCAGTCGAATCGGTAATCGGCCCCTTCATTCATATGAAAGAGGTGCACGACGGCGGCGTCAAGCTCTTTGCCAAGCCTAACGAACGCAGGGATCTCGCTCATGTTTTCCAGCATGAGACACATGTTGATCCTGACTTCGGGATGCTTTCGGCCTGTTTCGTCTCTTTTCTTGATGAGGTTCTTGATGTTATCCAGCAGGCGATTGAAATCGTTATGGCGGATTTTTCGATAAGTCTCAGGTGATGCGGCATCGATGGAAAAATCAATGAAGTGGATGTTGGATTGAAGAATTTTGTCGATATTATGATCGGTCAAAAGCAAGCCGTTGCTCGTAAACCCTACGCGCGTGAGAGGATGGACGTGCTGGACGGCATCGAATATATAGGTGCAGGTTAACGGCTCTCCCGCGCCGTGCAGAGTGATGATTTCGGTAAGCCTGATATGAGGAGCAAGGTGCGTGAGAAAGCGCTCTGGGATGTGACGAGCATCTTTGTTGATGAAACCGTGCTGCGGGTCGACGTGCTTCCAGCATTGAACGCACGGGGGAAGAATATTGCAGACGTTCGTACTGGCAATTTCTACCATAACGGGCAGGGACTCGATTTTTGTCTTTTTCTGTTGAATTTCCGCCTGGTTCAATCTCTTATTGGTTTGCGGAGAATCTGAGCGATCGGTAGCCTTCACCGAAGAGGCCTGCGCATTGTGGAATGGCAGGACTGCAGCCGTGCCTTTGGGACGACCTGCGGAGCCGATACGGTCTGACATCGAATGGGAATCGGAGCGGGCATCCTGCAAAGTGCGTTGTTCGAAGTGGTAGGCAATTAAATCCTCCAGGATCATGACGGACTCATTATGGGTGCCTTCTCTTTTCAGCTGTTTGCATCGTTCGAAAATGGTTGCCGGCTTTCGGGAGGCTGGCCGAGACGAAACCATCTTCTCGAGTTCTTTGACGTTTTCTCTGGCTGCTGCATGGCAGGGTTCGATGGCGAGGACCTTGTCGTAGAAAAAGCGCGCATCATTGTGCAGACCCTTCGCGCCGCATACGTTTCCGATGCGCAGAAGCGTTTCGATGTCGTCCGGCTTGAGGGCAAGGGCCTTGTTGTAAAGAGCGAGCGCCTTCTCGATATCCCCGGCTTCAGCCAGGTGAGCATCGGCAAGGTCCCTCAAAAAGCCGACCTCCCCCGGGGCGAGCCGGACGGCCTGTTCGAGATGGTCGAGAGCTTCATCCGGCTTCTGCAGGAGGCAAAGTAGGTTCCCGAAATCGTTGTGCGCCGCAGCGTGGTCCGGGCAGGCCGACAGCAGCGTCTCGAGCAGGTGTACCGCCCGGTCCGTTTGCCCTCTTCGGACCAGGCAGCGGGCCTCGCGGATAAGGGTGTCGGAATCGCGCTTCGCGGGGTCCTCCCCATTGGCATCGAGGGCATCGAACATCTTGCCGGCAAGCTCATTCGAGGGATCCAATTCCAGGGCCCTGAGATAAAGCTCCCGTGCCTCTCGGAAATGGCCGGCCTCAACTCGCAGATTGCCCAGGATCAGCAGCGTCTCGGCGTCTTGCGGATTGGATCGCAGGACCTGTTCATAGTGGACAGCGGCCTCGTCGGGTTGCTTCATCGCCACGTAGAAAAAATCGCCCAGGTTCTTCCGGAACGTCGCGTTCGCAGGATCCAGGGACACGGCTTTTTCATAGGCGGCCAGGGCCTTGGAGGCTTCTTCCGACTCGCCGTAGAGGACCCCGAGATCGTTGTACGCGGGGGCGTAGTCCGGATTGGCCTCCACCAGTTTTTCCAGCGCGAAAACGGCTTCCATCCGCTTTCCGGCCGCGACGAGCAGTTTGAGGATTCCCTCGTGGGCTTCGGCGGCCCCATCGGCCGGCACCCCTTCACCACAATGCATCTCGGCATCCGAAGTGAAAGAAAAATGCCTTTCGCAGCAAGGCGATGCGAGATGCCGGTTTTGAGCACATAGGTCTTCGTAGATACTCAAGAGGCTGTTTGCTTCTGCCTCAAGGGATGGAATGCTTGTTCCGAGTGCACCCCGAGACAGGGTTGCCAATATGTCAGGGTTCTCAATGATCCTTGTGAGATGTTTTGCGAGGGCACAACTGTCTCCCGGCGCGATACGGTAGCCGTTGACTCCATTTAAAATGATGGAAGCGCCAAAAAAATCGGTCGCAAGCACAGGCACGCCCAACCACAGCATTTCCCGTACAACTCGGTTATATGTTTCGAAATAAGACGGGATGATCGCACAGTGTATCTCCGACGCGATCCTGGGCAGATCAGTCGGCGTGAAAATACCGTGACAAAAAATTTTGTTAGGATGCTTCTTTTGCAATTCATTTATCCAGCAAATAAAATCCTCATGTTCGATATCTCCATATAGATGGATTTCAATATTGTTATTGTAAACAAGCGTATCAATGGCTCTCAAGAGTGTATCGATGCCTTTCCGAGGAGTTCCTGAACCAACGAAACCAAATTTAACAAGCTTTCTATCCACTTTGACGGGAATACAAGGTCGTGAATGTCCGAAGTCAAAACCGCGTGGTACAATATGAATCTTATCTTCACGAATCGGTACAAAGGATGTGAAATAGTCCTTGAACTCAGGGGTCGTAAAGATTGCGGCCGAGACATCAATGTCATACATGTCACGCACGAACTGCATTCTTTTAATGAATCTCGACTTTACATTTTCTTCATCTCCAGAAACCGGAAGACCGTTGCTTCGTTGATAGCATTCCGCGCAGCGTCCCATATTCTCGGGGCCTGTACATAGATTCACGACTCTGCCGGAATGGAGGACGGGCTCGATTCGGTAGCAGATCTCTTCTGTGTTGCAGACGTTTCGAACAACAGGGATTCCTCTTCGAGAGATGTATCGAATGATATCCGGAGGAAGAAAGACGTAGTCGTTGATATGGACGATATCCGGCAAGAAGTCGCCCAGGACCTGATCGATAATCTTCTCGTAATGCCAAAGCCACTCCGCGGGGGTGCGCAAAAGAAAGGCTATACCTTGATCTAGCTTCGGTGTCTTGTAAACAGGAATGCCCTCGAGATCTATTTTGACAAATCCCCGCCGGATCGACGAGTCCGGTATGAGCACAGCTACCGCCAGCCCCTTCGCTTTCATTCGCCGAGCATGGTTGAGCGTGGTCAGGGGAGTTCCAGTAAGTTCGTAGGGGGCGAGGTTATGATTGACGAAAAGGATTTTTCTGACACGCGGGGAGGCTGGGACTTCCGCGACGGAACCGGGTTTGCCTGAAGTGTCGGCGATGGTCCCTGCATGCCTGGGAACATCGATGTCGGGGACAGAAAAATGCATGTTCTTGTGGCGTCGCCTATCGGTCGCATTCCTTTCAGTACCGATCATTTCCATGTTTTCGATGCAGAATACCAATTTGCTGGTCAGCTGGTGGATTTGGATGGCCTGCGACAAATTGCTTTCGATAAAGAGATCTTCGCTTCTGTTCTGGTACACTTCCGCTTTAAAGACAGCATGCTTGTTTTGTTTCAACCGCTCCTGCTTTGATGGCAAGTCGAGCATAATCAATTCGGAGTAACGGAGATTGTTTCTTCTCAACCATTCTTCTGTCAGATCCCTGTATTTTTCCAGTCTGCTCGTGACAAAACAGCTGATCGGAAACTCTGTCAGATATAACGGTTTTGCATTTTGCAGAAAGGCCCGGTAGTTGTCTCCATCGTCGTTTTGTTCCTCTGTCGGGTCGACGCAAACCACTCCGTCAATGTCCAGGCAGGCATGGGCCAACACCCAGGAATTCAAAATGTTCCACTGAAAAATCCGCGGCCATGGACATTCCTCAAGACCAACATCAAGCTGCCCGAGAGATTCCCGCACGTAATATACTGCTCCATAGGTCGTCTTGATCGAATGTACGGTGCTGTTGTTGATCTTTTGCTTGACGCGATTCATGGAGTTGCCGCTGTTGATGCTATCATCCATGACCAGCACGTGCTTTAGTTCCGAAAATCTTGTGATGAGATTTGCGGGCCTTCGATAAAGCCCCATTTCATACATCTTCCCGTCCAAATATGAATCCAGCGCAATGACGGGCTTATTCAGCATCTGGCCGATCATAGTAGCTGGCAGCATGCCAGAACGGGGGATGCCAACGACAAGATCGATGCCCCGAGGAATCTTGTGGAGATTCCTGCTTATGGATAAACTCAAATCGCGGTAAGACCTGTAATGCATCGAGTTCCTCTCTGTGTCCTGTTTCTCGCCTAATGATATCAAGCCCGCCCTTTCCTCATCAGGGCTCAGATGGATGGTATATGAGGAGCAATCTCGGATAGTGAAGATTCTGCACAGAATGTGCCAGTGCGAAGGGCTTCAATAAATTGGTTTGCTTATGTTTTCCGCGGGGACCATTGCCATTCGACGGGGTTTGACAGAGTTTGATGATGACAGCTTGGAATGCGGTCGCACTTGGATGGAGAGATGAAAAGGCCAGTTTTCCCTCAGCCCGCCTGCAGCTGGTTCAGCAGGGTCCGGGCCTCGGCGAAGGCGGGGTTGATCTGCAGGGCCTTGC
>DAOSIS010000053.1:0-11639 GCA_035366835.1 Syntrophales bacterium
TATGCGGGGAGATCGCCCGGAAATACGAGCTGGAGCCGGCCGCCCAGGCCCGCGAGCAGGACTACGAATACGGCCTGTACAAGATACGGTTCAAGTGAGGGTTGTCGCCACCCGCGCCCGTTCCTTTGTCACCCCGGCCCCCGCCTTCGCGGGGGCCGGCTGCAGCGGGGGCCAGCGCTTTGGTTACGCACCTGCCGCAGGATCGACAATCCAAGGACCCTGGATTCCCGCTTCGCGGGAATGACACCTCTCACAACGACCGACGGCTTCTCTCTCTGTCGAAAAGGAATCTTGACTTTCAACATAGAGGAAATGACAGATCGCAACATTCTGTCGTCCCCGCGGAAGCGGGGACCCAGGAATCAGTTTCATGCAATGTCGGTGTATAAATCCTTCCAGCCGGGATTTTTTTCTTCAATAAGTTCCAGCTTCCATTTCCTGTTCCATTTTTTCAATTGCTTTTCCCTCGCGATAGCCTCAACTACATCATCGAACGCTTCATAGTGCACAAGGGTGTGGACGCGATACAACTTGGTGAATCCATCTGTGAGGCCCTCTTTATGCTCGTAAATCCTTTTGACCAGATCGCTCGTTATTCCGACGTATAGCGTCCCGTTCCTTTTACTTGCGAGGATGTAGACGTAATACTGTTTCATCGCTGTTTCTTGCGACCTCCCTCGAAGGCGGAGCCTGGATTTTTTGCAAAAAAACTCGAAGGACCATGGATTCCCGCTTTCGCGGGAATGACAAAAGAGAAGTCGGGAATGACGGAAGAAAAAACGTGAATGACAAGGAGAAAAGCGGGAAATGACAAGAAGAAAGGCGGGGTGACAGGCCTCACGCCGGCTCTTCACCGAGCGCCTGGCGGATGTGCTCCTCGTCGGTGTAGAAGCTCTTCAGGTAGTTGCGGATCTCCTCCTGCAGGCCCTTGCGGGCCCCCAGCAGTTGCCGGGCCATATTGTAATGCCAGCAGGCCCTTGACCATGCGGCGGCGCTTTCCATGCGCGCCGGCCCGAGATTCTTCGAGCGCATCGCCCAGTAGTGCCCCATGTCGACGTGCAGCCGCGGCTGGATTCCCCATGTTCCGCCGAAGAATGCCCCCCGTTCCATCGCCGTGTCCGCCGCCTTCATCCACCGGGTCATGTAGCCCCTTTCATGCCACAGATAGGTATATTCCCAACCGAGCATGACATGGTACTCCGCGTTGAGGGGGTTCAGGCGCACGGCCCTTTCGAGCGCCTCGATGATCGGCCCGTGCGACCGCTGCCAGGCCTCCCGGTCCTGCGTCTCCTGGCGGGCCACATTCCTCCTGGTCGCCAGCGCCTGTGCCAGGCGGAAGGAGTAGGCGGCGTTGCCGCAGTCCCAGGAGATCGCGGCCTCGATGTACTCCGGTGGGGGATTCGCGGGCAGGTTCAGCGTCCTTCTCACCTGCGTATGGCAATAAGATTCGGCGATGAAGTGCTTGATCGTCGCCGCGCCGGCCCAGAGAACGGCCAGGAGCGCGGCGCCTGCGGCAATGGCGCCCGCCCCGCGCAGGGGAAGGATGCGGACCTCCTGGTCTGCTTCGGCCGTCTTGTGCCCTCCGTCGAGGCGCAGCGAAGCGATCCCGATCGCCAGCACCGCGGCCAGCAGCAGGGCATTCGCCGGGCGGTGGAGGTTGAAGTCGAAGAAGGAGTGCACGGCCAGGGCCGCGACGGCGCCGAACATCGCCACCCCCATGCAGACGGAAAAGGAGTTGCGGCGCCGAACCCAGACCTTCCCCGCGCGGCAGAGGAACCAGAGGAGGCACGCGATCAGGATCGTCATGCCGGCAATGCCCGTCTCCACCAGGAGCTGCGCCCAGTCGTTGTGGGCGTAGTCGATGATGAGTCCTTCGAATCCCCGCTCGTGGAACTTGAGGAAGGCGTGCTGGAAGTTGCCCACCCCCACGCCCGCGGCGAAGTAGTCGTCGAAGAGCTGCATCGTATTTTCCAGATAGCGGAGGCGCGCTTCATGGCCGATGTCGATCGCCTGGAAGCGGCTCACCGTGTAATCGATGCCGGCGATCAGGGCATAGACGAGCGTCAGCGCGAAGAGCGCCAGCACGATCCGCCCCTTGGGCCGCTGGTCCTTCCGCGCGTAGAAGAGGAGCCCCATGACGAGGAGGGCGAAGGCGGCGGAGATCACGCCGCCGCGGGACGCCGAGAGGATCAGGCCCACGCCCATCACAACGCCCGAGAAGAGGATGAGAAACCGCTGCAGGCGCCGGCCGGAGAAGATGCGGAGAACGCGGTCCTTCAGCCGCTCGCGGCCGTAGGATCTCCGGGAGTTGGTGCGGCGCCCGGCCGTGAAGGCGCCAGCGTAGCCGACGGCGAGCGCGATGCCCATCTCCATGAATCCGGCGAAGTGGTTGCGGTTCAGGTAGCTACCTTGGACATCCCTGCCCGGTCTCACGTGCGGAAGCCACAATGCCTGATGGTGGCCGGAGAATGTCTCGGCGATGCCGTAGAGGGCCTGGAAGCAGCCTGAGACGAGGAGGACCATGACCAGCGTCTCGACTCGGTCCCGCGTCTTCAGCGTCTGCAAAAGTCCCAGGAAGAAGAGGCCGTAGACGACCCAGCGGATCAGCGAGAGCTTCACGGGATGGACATAGGGGGCGACGGCAAACCAGGGTTTCGCTGCGGCCGGCGATGCAGCCTGGGAGGCGGACAGGGAATTCCCGCCCACCGCCGCGGATTCCGGCGAGATCCACATGAGCACCGTCTCCGGAAGGGGCGTCATCTGAAAGAGAAGGAAGACGGCGAAGAGCCAGATGAGGGGATCGAGGTCCGTCTTCGGCGCCCGGAAGACCCATTCGCCG
This sequence comes from Syntrophales bacterium, assembly GCA_035366835.1. Taxonomy (GTDB): domain Bacteria; phylum Desulfobacterota; class Syntrophia; order Syntrophales; family UBA6109; genus UBA6109. The sequence continues at coordinate 2,840 of DAOSIS010000053.1, forward strand.
TTCTTCCGGGCGACGTCGGTGCGCAGGACCAGGAGGCTCGCCGCGAGGACGCCGAGGAAGACGATCGTATAGGCCCACACGTCCGTGAGGCCGAAGAACAGCGGGCCCAGGACGAGGCAGACCAAGTAGATGACGTATGCAGTCTTTTCCAATTCGATTCGTCGTCCCGTTGCGCGGGGACGACAGAGCCCCTTCTTCTATGTCGTTCCCGCGAAAGCGGGAACCCAGGGTCCTTGAGTTTGTTTCCGGGCCGGGCGATTAACCAGGGCGCTGGGTCCCCGCCTACGCGGGGACGACAAAGGCTGTTATTGCTTTCCCGGCGCTCTTATCAGAAACGCCTTGGTTTCGAAGGGCGCGAAGGAGGCGCGGATCGTGCCGTCCCGGAGCGGGTAGGCGCCGCTGCCGAAAACTTCCTCGGCTTCCGTGCCGATCCGGTCATTCTTTCCGTCATTCCCGCCCTTCCTGTCATTTCCGCTTCTCTTGTCAATCCCGTCTTCTCTTTTGTCAACTCCGTTTTCCCGTCTGTCATTCCCGTTTCTTCTTCTGTCATTTCCGACTTCTCTTTTGTTATTCCCGCGGAAGCGGGAATCCAGCCCTTTTTCTGTCACTCCCGTTTTCCCATCTGTCACTCCCGTTTTTTCTTCTGTCATTCCCGCGGAAGCGGGAATCCAGTGTCCTGAGTCTTTGCCTGCCGCGTACGGCGAGTAACCAAGGCGCTGGGTCCCCGCGTTCGCGAGGACGACAGAATAAGGAGCGGGGGTGACAGAAGAAGATGCGTGGGCGCCAGAATGTTCGTCGACTTTGTCGTTTCCGCTTTTCTCCTTGTCATTCCCGTTTTCTCTTCCGTCATTCCCGCGAAAGCGAGAATCCAGTGTCGTTGAGTTTGCCTCCGCATCCACCGGCAGCGCCAGCTTCGCCTCGACGCGGTGGCCGATCGTATTGACGGCGATGAGGAGGCGCTCGCCGTCCTTCGCCTTCAGCGCGGCCTGCACCGCCGGCCGCCCCTTCGGATCGACGCGCCAGTCCGAAAGCATCGTCACGCCTACCGGTGCCTTTTCGTTGGGGACGCCGAGCCAGGGATAGACCGCGTTCAGCCTGCCGGCGACGCGGCCCAGGCGCTCGCGCCCGTCCTCGTTCCGCCCCATGTCGGAGAAGCTGAAGAAGAAGACGCCGCGGCTGCCGTGGATCACGGAGAGGAAGGCGAGGCAGTCCATCTCCTCCCACGTCGGCCAGCGCGTCCTTCCTACGGCCGCCTCGTCGCCGCCGCCGAATGCCTGGACGACGGAGAGGAGTCGCTCCCGGCCCGCATCTTGCGCGGCGCGGTCCATGGAATCGGAAAGCAGCGTCATCGGCCTGAAGGGAACGGGGTACTGGTCCATCATGAAGAAGTCCGCCGCGTCGAGGTAATCGCGGCAGGCCTGCGGGCGGACGATTGCCATGCAGGCGGCGATTTTCGGAAAGCGGTCCCGGAGCATCCGGCGGATGTCCATCGTGCGGCCGACGGGAACGGAGCGCAGCTCCGGCTCGTCCTCGACGTAGAAGGCGGCCTCGTGTTCGCCCAGCTTCAGGTCCGCGAGCCCGTCCAGGTAGACGCGCAGCCGCTCCGGCTCGCTGGGCACGGAGAGGACGAAGCGCAACGCGAGCTCGCGGCACCTCCGGATCGCCCTGCGCAGCTCTTCGCCTTCGTCCCGGAGCAGCACCGTGTTGATGCCGAGGCTCCGGATCTGCTCGAGGTTGCCGCGGTTCGCCCCCCAGATGCCGATGGGGAAGAAGCCGGAGAGGAGCTGCGGCCGCTCTGCGGCATCGGCGCCGCGGGCGGAGGCCTCCTTCCTGACGAGGGAGGGTTTTGCCATCCAGAAGGTCTCGCCGGGCGCATCGTTGCCGAAGCGGAACAGGGTTTCGGCAGGGGCGGGCGGGCAGGGGATGTGCGCCCGCAGGGGCTGGAAACTCTTGATGAAGAAGACGTGATTGTCCAGCTCGAACGTCTCGCCCCAGGCGCTGACCTTGGGGTAGGAGATGTTGTCCCAATGCTCGCGATAGAAGAACCCCGTGAAGAGGTACTCCTCGCCGGGCCTGCAGGCGGGGATCTCCGCGCTCCATGCCCCGAAGCCGTCGCGGCTCCCGGTGACGCCCGCGGCATTGGCATGGGGAAAGCGCGCCATCTTCACGTCGAGCTCCGCGGCGCTCCTGATCATCCCGGCCGTTGCATTCCTGTCATTCCGGCCTTTCTCTCTGCCATCCCAGATTCTCTCTTTGTCATTCCTGCTTTCCATCCTGCCATTCCCTGCTTCTCTTCCGTCATTCCCGCGGAAGCGGGAATCCAGCCCTTTTTCTGTCACTCCCGTTTTCCCATCTGTCACTCCCGTTTTTTCTTCTGTCATTCCCGCGGAAGCGGGAATCCAGTGTCCTGAGTCTTTGCCTGCCGCGTACGGCGAGTAACCAAGGCGCTGGGTCCCCGCGTTCGCGAGGACGACAGAATAAGGAGCGGGGGTGACAGAAGAAGATGCGTGGGCGCCAGAATGTTCGTCGACTTTGTCGTTTCCGCGAGAGTGAGAATCCAGCGTCTTTTCACTCGGCCCGAATCTCCATCCCTCCGGCGTATGCGCTCCTGCGGGCAGCCGCAACTCCGGGTTCGGGATCAGGTTCCGCGGCGGCGCGAATGCCGCCAGGGCCTTCCACATGGCCGCCGGGTCCTCTGCCTTCTGCATGCCTCCGTAATGGAAGACGAGCACGCCGTCCGCGCCGCCCGCAGCGGCGGCGCGCAGGGCTTCGGCAAACTCGCCGGTATCGGCATCCGCCGACTGCACGATGGGCCAAACGGGGCAGGAGGCCGACTCCCGGAAGTAGGTCGTCGTCTCCTCCACCCAGGCCGGCGCCTCGCCGCACATGCGGTGGTAGACCATCGGCGAGAGCACGTCCGCGAACTCGGAAAGAAAGGCCGCGTCCTGCCCCAGCCTGTAGGACACGTCCCCGTTCCTTTCGCCTTTTGTCCAAGGGACGACGAAGAGGCCGAGAAGCGGGCGGTCATTCCCGCTTTCCTTCCTGTCATTCCCGCGGAAGCGGGAATCCAGTCCCTTTCCTGCCATTTCCGTTTTCTCTTCTGTCATTCCCGCGGAAGCGGGAATCCAGTGTCCTGGGTCTTTGCCTGCCGCACCCTGTGCGTAATCAGGGCGCTGGGTCCCCGCGTTCGCGAGGACGACAGAAGATTTTTTGTCCTCATCATTCCTGCTTTGCATCCTGTCATTCCCGCTTCCCATCTTGTCATTCCCGCGAAAGCGGGAATCCAGCGTCTTTGGGTTTTTTCCCGCAGGTGGTGCGTAGCCAGGGCGCTGGACCCCCGCTTTCGCGGGGGTGACAGAGTAAGATGCGGGGGTGACAGAGTAAGATGCGGGGGTGACAGAGTAAGATGCGGGGGTGACAGAAGAAGATGCGGAGGTGACAGGCTTGCCACTGCCGGGCGCAGCCGAGATTGCTGTGTCGACCTTCGGGCTCCTCGCAATGACAGCCGCTTGCATCGCCCCCTTCGCCTCCCTCACGAACGAGGCGATCTGGCCCTTCTTCCACTTCATCCATTCGTAGGGGCGATTCTTCGCGATCCAGGCCGCGGGCGCCGCATCGAAGGCGCGCCTGTCGGCGATGCGGATCTTCGTATCCGCCAGGAACTTCGACAGGCAACGGGCGCAGTAGCAGGTATCAGGAAGGTTCGGGGACGGCTTTTCCCAGAAACCGGGATAGCGGACGTAGTCGAGAAAGATCCCGTCGATCTCCGTTCCGAACCGCTTCGCAACCGACTCGATCCGGCCGATGCGGTCCCTGCGCCAGCCGGCGTGGGAGGGGCACATCCCTTCCTGGCCCTTGTCCTCCGGCGCCGTGCCGAGCAGACGGCCGTCGGCCTTGACGGGCCTCGCGTCCGGGTATTTCTTCCACCCGCCGCTGCCGCCGAAGACGTTCAGGGCGACGAAGACGCGGAAGCCGAGCTTCCGGTAATGCCGGATGGCATCGCCGTCGGCGGAAACGAAAACGGCATTCGCGCCGGCATCGTGCAGCGTCGCGGACGCGGCGGTCCTTTCCTTCGCCGGAGAGGCCGGTACGCCGTACAGCCCGACGAGCGCTTCCGCCGCAGCGGACGCCGGAAGGAGAAACAGGCAGCAGCAGAGCACGAACGTTCTCAGTCTCTTCATGGCAGCGCCTCCGGTGGCTCGATCAGAACAGACGCCGGGACGGAACAGCCCATATTTCCGGATCAGCCAGACGTTTGATCGCATCACCTGTGTAGATCACCATTCCTCCCCGCCATCGGCCCCCGAGCCCCCGGGCAACCTCCCTGATCGCCGTCACGTCTTTCGGGGCGAGAACGGGCCGGTTCTTTATCTCCATCCCGACAACGCCGGCAGCCGTTTCCAGCAAGATGTCCACCTCCAGACCGGAACGGGTGCGGTAGAAGAAGAGTTCGCCTTCCCGTCCGGCCGTCTTCATCCATTTCATGAATTCTCCGACCACCATCGTCTCGTACATTTCGCCGGTCGCATCGCCGGCGATACCCGCAAGTGAACGGAGAAGGCCGATGTCCAGCCAGTAGACTTTGGGAGTCTTGATCGCCGTGCTGGTGAGATTGGCACGGTAGGGGGGTAGCAGAAGAGTCTGGTAGGAGAGGCGGAGGTACTCCAGGTAGCGCCGGGCCGTATCCACGCTGATGGCGGCGTCGCGAGCCAACTCGGAGTAATTGAGAAGGCAGCCCGAACGCAGAGCCGTGAGCCGCTGGAATTTCCGAAACGGCGCGAGATCGTCCAGACGGGCCAGGTCGCCGAGGTCCCGTTCCAGATAGGTATAACCGTAATCCTTCAGCCACTGCGCCCGTTCCTCGTCGGTCAGGGGCAGAAGTCCCGGCATTCCTCCCCATCGGAGAAGATGCTTTTCCGCACGGCGCGCCTCTTGCTCCTCGCGGTCCAGCAGAACGCCGGGGACGTTGCCGAGGATGTCCTTGAGCGGCGCTTCGGTAAAGAGGCGGTCAGCAAGGGGAGGCGAAGGCGGGGTGCCGGATGAATCACGGGCGCCCTCATGGAGTTCGCTCATCATCAGGGGCCAGAGTTCCAAGAGAGAAACGCGGCCGGCAAGCGTTTCCCGGACCCGCTTCAGCATCGGAATCTGGCTGGAACCAAGGAGCACGCTGAAATTAAGATCTCCGCCATCATAAGCGTACTTGACTTTTTCAAAGACCAGGGGCTCCTTCTGCGCCTCGTCGAGAATGGCCGTGCCCACGTCCCTCGCCCAAGACGCGGAGGCAACGGCGCGAACCGCCTCCCTGTTTTCCGGGGCATCGAGATTGATGTAATTCAGGCGGGGATATGCAGCCTTGACCAGAGTCGTCTTTCCCGTCTGCCGGGCGCCGGTGACGATGACCAGGCGTCTTTGAGAATGATCAGGAAGTCGTCGCGTCATAAAACGATATTTCTGTATATTATCGCTCATGATCGTAAATTATACAGGAATTTCTTGCTGGTTCAAGAACTATCTTTCTGACTCTCTCAGATCTTTCTCTCGACCGGAGTCGCGCTCATCGTGCCGTGCAGATTGCAAATTCAAGTTGCATAATGCTCCATGCGGATAATATGCAGTGATGATGCAAATCGTGTAAGCGGAAAAGTCGGCGACAGCGCGAATACAGCACTTCCTCCTGTCATGCCCGCGCCAGCGGCATCCAGTGTCTTTGAGTTTCCTTCCGTTTCCGGTTTGCGCCAAGGGGTCGGCCATATAGCGGGAGATAAGGAGTTGCTTCATCAGATCGGATAAATCCGTGTCACCCGCCCAGGAGCCAGCGCCACACGGGGCGGACGCTGATTTTGATCCCGTCAGCTTCTTCCTCCCACTCCTGGTCGTCCGTCAGGATCGTTCCTTCGGTCATATCCAGGCGCCGGCATGCCGCCGTCAGGCCGCCCGTTTCCCGCGGCCGGTTTGCATCCGTCAACTCCCGGCAGACCTGAAAGGCGGCCAATCGCGCCCCCTCTCCCTCCTTGACGATAAAGTCGCACTCCTGCTTATCCTCAAAATAAAAAACCTCCCCGCCCCTGCGCGCCAGTTCGATGAAAACGATATTCTCCAGAATTCGGCCCGCGTCTTCCGAAGCGACCCGGCGGCACAATCCCGTATCGGCGGGGTAGATCTTGACCGGATTTCTGCTTCTCTTATACGACGATTCGGAGAATTTCCGAACCGCGAAGATCAACATGCTCTCCTCAAAATGATGAAAGTACTGGAAAAGGAGGTCCTTCGAGAAGGGGAAAAGATCCTTGTATTGCCTGTAGAATGCCGTCAGGGAAAGGCGTGTCGCGAAGGAGGAGAAGAGCTTATCCGAAAGGGCGTCGAACAGGGGAATGTTGGTCATGCCATACCGCTCGACGAGGTCCCGAAAGAACATCGCCCGCAGATATTCCTGCAACAGCTTCGTTTTGTCCAGGGGAGCGGCGGCCAGCGCCGTCTCGGGAAACCCGCCCCACCGTGCATATTCGGCGAAAAGCCGTTTCGTTTCGATCTTTCGCGTTCCGAAAAGTATCTCGTTCCGCTCCGCGCTCCCCTGCCGCAACCGCAGAAATTCAGAGAAAGAAAACGGGAAAACCGCCACACTCCATGCCCGCCCCCGGATCGCCGTATCGACCTCAAGGGGCATCAGCTTCGAAGAGGAACCGGTGACGTACACCACCGCATTTTCCCTCTCCGTGACCCGCCGGCAGAACCTTTCCCAGTCTTTGACATGCTGTATTTCATCGAAGAGATAAACGATCCTTCCCGCCGCCTCCGGCCGGAGTTCCAGGAATGCCTCCTGAATCGTCGTAAAATCGGGGGCCGTGAAGCCTGCCAGGCGATCGTCCTCGAAATCCAGATACAAAGCCGCATCGGGGTTTCTGCGGAAGATATCGTAGAGGATGAAGGTCTTGCCGCTCCGCCGGATGCCGTAGAGGATCACCGTTTTTCCGGGCGCCGTGACGTCCGCTGCCGCACGCGGAACGATCCCGGTTATGGACTCCAGGATGAAGGTCCGGCTCGACAGGATCATTTCCTTAATAATATTATTCGATATCATATTACGTCCTTATTTAAAGGACAATAAATCACATTTATGTCCTTATGTAAAGGATAAAAATGAAAACGCTTGTTATTCCAAGTCGCTGCACGCGCCATACATCCTTCCTCTCCGTCGTGCCCTGCGCAAGCGGGAATCCAGACTCCGTTCCTGTCGTCCCCGCGTAGGTGGGGACCCAACTGATCCCCCGCGGGCGGGGCGCCAGCCGATTTTGTCGTCCCCGCGTAGGTGGGGACCCAGCGCTCTGTTTATCCCCGAGGCCTGGGCTTACAGGCAGGTGGGAAATCCTTTGTCATGCCCGCGAAAGCGGGCATCCAGATTCTTTGAGTCTTTGCCTGCCGCACCCGGCGGGTAACCAGAGAGCTGGACCCCCGCTTTCGCGGGGGTGACGTGTGAATGTGGTACGCATCGAACTGCCCCCGCGCTGGACCCCCGCTTTCGCGGGGGTGACAGCGGTGGTTTATTTGTCATTCCCCGGTTTTTCTTTGTCATGCCCTCGAAAGCGGGCATCCAGAGTTTTGAGTCTTTTCCTGCCGCACCCGGCGGGTAGCAAGAGAGCTGGACCCCCGCTTTCGCGGGGGTGACAGCGGTGGTTTATTTGTCATTCCCCGTTTTTTTCTTTGTCATGCCCTCGAAAGCGGGCATCCAGAGTCTTGAGTCTTTGCCTGCCGCACCCGGCGGGTAACCAGAGAGCTGGACCCCCGCTTTCGCGGGGGTGACAGAGAAGATGCGGGGGTGACAGAAGAAGACACGCGGACGACGGCTGTTTCGTTGGTTTTGCGGATAAGATGCAGTCACAGTGCAAATTATGTAAGCAAGAAGTCCGGACCCAAAGGCCGCCTTGACTTTCGACGTGCCGAGAACGTCACAGTGCAAATTATGCAAGCAAGAAGTCCGGACCACTGGTCATCCCGCGAGGCCTTTCGACACTCCCTGCCAGTACTCGCGGAACGTGGCGACGCGCTCCCGCTGTTCTGCGGAAAACAGGAACGGTTCTACATCCCTGGCCAAGGCATTCAGGTCAAGTTCCGCAAGCCTTTCGCTGAAACGGCGCAGGAACTCCGTCCGATCCAAACCGAGCATCCTTTCGGCATAGGCGAAATCGGGGGGGGCGATGCCCATCAGGAAGGAAACGTCGTAGATATCCCGTCCCTTCTCTCGTTTGCGGCTGAGGACCGTCATCATCTTCTGGGCCAGCAGTACGCCGGCCGGAGCTGCCGGAATCCGCCGGTAGACCCCGAACTTGTTCAGGAAGAAAGTCTCCGGCCCATAGGTCTTTTCTTTCGCCTCACTGTCGATCCGTATCAGGATCTTTCTGTCGGCGTCACGGGTCAAACCGGCGCGCTGGAAGATTTCCGGAAAACGGATATAGAAGTGATAGGCGCCCTTTTCGACGAGCCTGTATTCGACCAGGAAACCCTTGTATTCCATGTCCCGGCAGGCTTTTTTCAGCAGCCCTTCAAACTGCGCAAAGGAAAGGCCGAAGTTGTCGAAGTCCAGATCCTCAGCGCCACACTCTCGACCCGGTTTCTCCGGACCTGCGTGGACACGCCGTAAAATGAAAGTGCGCTGCCCAGAGAGACGTATGACGGAACCTGCAGGTGGTTGGCCAGCCGAAACAAATCCTTCTCCGAAAGCCTTCTCCAGTTTTCCTCCAGGACGTAGAAGTCCTTCTTCACGCGTACGAACAGGCCTCTTCCAACGTAGCGGCTGCAGAGCACG
>DAOSIS010000054.1:0-7273 GCA_035366835.1 Syntrophales bacterium
AATGTAAATCATGTCACCGACGAAGGGGGAGCTTATGGATGTCATCGAAACGAGAATCGATACCCGCACGGACGAATACAAAAAGAATTATGAGGCGATGAATACTCTCGTGGTCAATCTGAAAGAGGAACTCCGGATCGCACGTGAGGAGCGTTCTCCGGCGGCACGGCAGAGGCTCCTCGCGCAGGGGAAGATGCCTGTCCGGGAGAAGCTGGAGCTCCTGCTGGACAGAAACACCCCGTTTCTGGAGATCGCCCCGCTGGCGGCCCGGGGCCTGTATGACGGAAAGATTCACGGCGCGGGGCTCGTCACGGGAATCGGCGTCGTTTCCGGCAAGGAAGTGCTGGTGACCTGTAATGACGCAATGATCAAGGGGGGGGCGACCTATCCCTTGACCGTTAAAAAAAGCCTGCGCGGCCAGACGATCGTGATGGAGAATCGCCTGCCATCCGTATCCCTGATCGACTCGGCCGGCGGTTTTTTGCAGCTTCAGTCGGAGGTGTTTCCGGATATCGACGACGGCGGGAGACTTTTCTACAACCAGGCGAAGATCTCCAAGATGGGAATCCCCCAGATCACCGCTGTGATGGGTCTGTGCACCGCCGGCGGTGCTTATGTGCCGGCGATGTCCGATGAAGTCGTGCACGTCAAGGGAACGGGCGCCATCTTCCTGGGCGGCCCCCCCCTCGTCAAGGCGGCCACCGGTGAGGAGGTGACGGCGGACGAACTCGGAGGGGCGGATCTCCATTGTCGCGAGTCGGGCGTGTCCGATTATTATGCCGAAGATGACCGGCATGCCGTCGAAATTCTGCGCAAGATCATCAAAAACCTTCCCACCCCGGAAAAAACCCGTCTGTCGATGCAGGATCCGGCCCCGCCCCTTTATGATCCGAAGGAGATCTATGGCATCGTCAGCCGTGAGCTTAAGGTTCCCTACGATGTCCGGGAGGTGATTGCACGGATGGTGGATCGGAGTGAATTCCTGGAGTTCAAGGAACTGTTCGGACCGACGCTGGTCTGCGGATGGGCCTATATCCACGGCTATCCGGTGGGGATCCTCGGGAACAACGGCATCCTGTTTTCCGACAGCGCCCTGAAGGGCACCCAGTTCATCCAGCTGTGCGACCGGCGCGGGATACCGCTCATCTTCCTCCAGAATATCAACGGGTTCATGATCGGTCGCGAGTACGAGCGGCACGGGATTACGAAGGACGGCCACAAGATGGTCAATGCGGTGGCCAATGCCACCGTTCCCAAATTTACCGTGATGATTGGCGCGTCCTATGGGGCGGGCAACTATGCCATGTGCGGGCGCGCGTATTCACCGCGTTTCCTCTGGATGTGGCCCAATGCCGAAATTGCCGTCATGGGAGGGGAACAGGCCGCCGGCGTTCTCGTCACGCTCCGAAACGACCAACTGGCCAAGGCGGGCGCACCCCCGATGACTCCGGAAGACGTGGAACAGATCAGCGCGCCGGTGATTGCCGCCGCCCGGAAGGAAAGCAACGCCTACTACAGTACGGCCCAGCTTTGGGATGACGGCATTCTCGATCCGGCCGATACGCGGGATGTCTTGGGGCTGGCGATATCCGCCGCGCTCAACGCCCCGATCCGCGACGATGTCCTGGGTTACGGCATTTTCCGGATGTAGGGCATGAACCCAAGGGGATAGCCCCGGTCGTGGTTGTGTGAAGTAAAGAACTTAAATTGCTGTTGTGGACCGTTCTACAGGAGAGACCGTATGTTCAAGAAGATCCTGATTGCGAACAGAGGAGAGATTGCCCGGCGCGTCATGTATACCTGCCGGGAGATGGGCGTGGCGACCGTCGCCGTATATTCGGACGTGGACCGGAATGCGGTCCATGTCCTGGAGGCGGATCAGGCGGTTCTTCTGGGCGATGCCGAACCGGCGGCGAGCTACCTCAATATCGATAAGATTATCGCCGCGGCGAAAGAAACCGGGGCCGAAGCGATTCATCCCGGGTATGGATTCCTGGCCGAGAACGCAGATTTTGCCGAGCGCTGCGAGCGGGAGGGGCTTACCTTCATCGGCCCGCCGGCGTCCGTGATCCGTGAATTGGGAGACAAGACCGTTGCACGGCAGACGATGATCAAAAACGGTGTGCCGGTCATTCCCGGCATGACGCACCCCGAATCGGATCCGGAAGCCATCGCCCGCGAGGCCGACCGCCTGGGATATCCCGTCCTGATCAAGGCGGCGGCCGGTGGCGGGGGAAAGGGCATGCGCGTCGTGCAGGCGCAGCCGGAAATTCGCGAGGCCTGCCTGTCCGCCGCGAGCGAAGCCGCCAGCGCCTTCGGCAGCGGTTCGATCTACCTGGAAAAGTATCTGGCCCGGCCCCGGCATATCGAGTTCCAGATCCTGGCCGACCGCTATGGGACGATCGTTCATCTGCTCGAGCGGGAATGTTCCATCCAGCGGCGTCACCAGAAGATCATCGAAGAAACGCCGTCGCCCGCAATGACGCCGGAACTGAGGGAGCGGATGGGAATGGCGGCCGTCGCGGCGGCCCGTGCTTCCGGGTATGTGAACGCGGGAACGGTGGAGTTTCTGCTGGACACCGACGGCAGCTTCTATTTTCTGGAAGTCAACACGCGCCTCCAGGTCGAGCATCCGATCACCGAGATGGTGACCGGGCTCGACATTGTCCGGCACCAGCTCTTGATTGCCGCCGGCGAGCCGCTGACCTTGGTGCAGGAGGAGATCCGGGGACGGGGTCATGCCATCGAGTGCCGCATCTATGCGGAGGATCCGGAACAGGGCTTTTATCCTTCTCCCGGGAGAATCACCTGCCTGAAGGAACCGTCGGGGCCGGGAATACGGAATGATTGCGGCGTCTATGCCGGGTTTCAGGTTCCGGTGGAATACGATCCGATCCTGTCCAAGCTGATCGCCCATGCCGAAAGCAGAGAAGCCGCCATCGAGCGCATGATTCAGGCGCTTTCAAGCTACGTCATTCTGGGAATAAGGACCGCCATTCCCTTCCTGATCGACGTTCTCCGGTCGGAAGCCTTCGTTGCCGGGGAAACCTTCACCGATTTTGTGACCGCCCATTTTGCAGACTGGAAACCGGAACGATCGGACACCGATCTGGCCCGCATCGCCTACATCATCGATGATCTTGCCGGTCGGCGGAAGGCGACTGTTTCAAGTGCCGGCGCCGGGGTGCCGTTGTCGCCCTGGCAGAGTCTGGGGAATTGGCGGCGATAGGGAAGAAACATGGCCGGACGATCACGATGAAGAGGTAGGGAAATTATGCAATACAGATTCAAGACGAGTGAAGAGGCGTTGACTTTTGGTGCGGAACCGGTTGAGGAAAATCGTCTGAAGGTGGCCACCGGTGAGAAGACGCTGGATGTTCGTTATGCCGTCATCGCCGATCATCACGTTCATTGCGTGGTGGAGGGTGTCGGGATCAACGCGTTTATCACCGGCGAAAAGGGCGAAAAGACCATCCTGATCCGGGGGGTGCCCTATCTCGTTCAGGATGCCGACATGACGGTCCAGTCCAGGAAAGGGGCTCGGGATCTGAAAACCCTTCCCCGGGAGATTACGCCGCCGATGCCGTCGGTCGTCGTGCGCATCATGGTCGCCGAGGGCGACCCCGTGCAGCAGGGGGACGGCGTCATTGTCCTGACCGCGATGAAGATGGAGACGACCTTGACCGCCCCTTTCCCGGGGCGGGTGGCAGGCATCAACGTTTCCGTCGGCGAAAAGGTCATGCCCGGGAAGATCCTGGTCAATATCGAGAAGGAACCGGAGGATACCAAACCTACGTAAACATCATACAAGTCAAGGAGGCAATTTTATGAACGATCAGCATTTGCTCTACCGGGTCGAGGACGGCGTCGGTACGATCACGATCAATCGCGAGCAGCAGCGAAACGCGATTACGCCCGAGGCGATTGATCTTTTCCACCTGTATCTCGATCAGGCCCAAAAGGATGAAGGTGTGAGAGCCCTTCTGGTCACCGGGGCCGGCGAAAAGGCTTTTTGCACCGGCGCGCAGCTCGGGGGCGGGATGGCGACGGAGGGGAAGGACGTGTTCGGATATTATGCGAGTCTGTTAAACAGACTCGCGAGCTTTCCCAAGCCGACGGTGGCGCGCATCAAGGGCTTCTGCCTGGCGGGCGGGATGGGCTTCATGCTGGCCTGTGATATCGTGATCGCCGCAGACGACGCCAAATTCGGTACGCCGGAAGTGAATGTCGGGCTGTGGCCGATGATGATCGGCGCGCTGATCTTTCGCAATGTCCTGCAGAAAAAGGCGATGGAGATGATTCTCTTGGGCGAGGGGATGACGGCCGCGGAGGCCCTGGCCATGGGATTGATCACCCGCGTCGTGCCGGCGGCCAACCTGGACGGGGAAGTGGCGAACGTCTTGAAGAGCCTGGTTTCCAAAAGCCCGATCGGGATGAGGATCGGCAAGGATGCGTTTTACGGTGCAGCGAACATGCCGCTTAAAGAAGCCCTGGATTATCTCTCCGAAAAGCTCAAGGACGTGGTGAGTACGGAGGATTCCCGGGAAGGCATCACGGCCTTCATCGAAAAACGGCCGCCGGTCTTTACCGGGCGCTAAATCATCATCAAGAGAAAAGAGGGGGAATAGATGAGCACGAAAGATCCAAGAAGAAATGACAAGGTCATCATTGCCAACTGCAGCGGTTACTTCGGCGACCGCCTGGCAGCGGCCAAGGAAATGGTTCAGGGCGGCCCGATCGACATCCTGACCGGCGACTATCTGGCGGAGCTCACGATGGCGATCCTCTTCGGCCAGAAGATGAGGAAGCCGGAGACGGGTTACGTGCCGACGTTTCTGAAGCAGATGGAGCAGGTGATGGGGGAATGCCTCGACCGCGGCATTCGGGTCGTCTCCAACGCCGGCGGATTGAATCCGCAGGGAATGGCCAAAGAGCTGAAAAAGATTGCGGACGCCCTGGGCCTTCATCCGAAGATCGCCTGCATTGAAGGCGATGACCTGATGGGACGGCTGGCGGACCTGCAGGAGAAGGGGGAGGCGTTTGTGCACCTGGATAAGGGAATCAGCCTGAAGGATGCCGGTGCGATGCCGATTTCCGCCAATGCCTATCTGGGCGGCTGGGGCGTTGCGGAGGCCCTGGCCCAGGGAGCGGATATTGTCGTGGGCGGCCGTCTTGCGGATGCCTCGGTCGTGATGGGTCCGGCCGCCTGGTGGTTCGGGTGGCAGCGCGGGGAGTGGGACAAGCTTGCCGGCGCCGCCGTCGCCGGTCATATCATTGAATGCGGCACCCAGGCGACCGGGGGAAATTATTCCTTCATCGAGGAAGTGCCCTCGTTTCTCAACGTCGGCTATCCCATCGCCGAAATCTTTTGGGATGGCTCCTTCGTGATCACCAAGCATCCCGGCACCGGCGGGCTCGTCTCGGTCGATACCGTCAAGGCCCAGCTCCTCTATGAAGTCCGCGGGCCGAAGTATCTGACCCCGGACGTGGCGGCCCGGTTCGATACGATCGAAATCTCCCAGGAGGGACCGGACCGGACGAAGATTACCGGCGTGAAGGGCGAGCCCCCCCCTGCGACGACGAAAGTCTGCATCAACAATGCGGGCAATTATCGCAATTCGATGACGATCGTGCTCACCGGGCTCGACATTGAAAAGAAGGCGAAGATTTTCGAAGACGCCTTGTTCGACAGCTTGGGCGGCCGGGGGAACTTTGCCGTCGAGAATGTGCAGCTGATCCGGTCCGACAAGGAGGATCCCCAGTCGAATGACGAGGCCTTTGCCTATCTGCGGGTCTCGGTGATGGACCCCGATGCGAAGAAGGTCGGGAAATTCTCGGCGAAGATCGTTGAACTCGGCCTGGCCAACATCCCCGGTTTTACCGCCACCGCCCCGCCGACGAAGGGCGGACCGGCCATCATCCATTGGCCCGCGCTCATCTCGACCACCCATATTCAGCAGAAAGTCATGATCGAGGACAAGGTGGTGCTGGTGGATTCGGTCTTGCCGGACCCCGCGGCGCCGGTGCCGGCGGCAAAGGCGATTGCGATTCCGCCGCTGCCCGCGGGAAAGATGATCAGGATGCCCCTGGGGCGCGTTTTTGCCACGCGCTCCGGCGACAAGGGCGGCAACGCCAATCTCGGAGTATGGGCGAAAACCCCCGAGGCCTTCGCTTTTCTAAAGGACTTCCTGACGACGGAGAAACTCAAAGAGCTCCTGCGCGATATGAGCGGATTTGAGATGGAACGATACGAATTTCCTAATCTCCTGGCCGTCAATTTCTATATCAAGGGCGTGCTCGGGGAAGGGGTGGCGGCATCGGTGCGCAGTGACCCCCAGGCGAAGACGCTCGGCGAATACCTGCGGGCAAAGGTCATCGACATGCCGGAGGGGATCATCGCCCAAGCTAAGGGCTAGACGAAGAAAAGCGGGCGAAGGGTGTAAGGCGAATGGAGCGAATCCTTTTAGCCTTTGCCTTTCGCCCTTACATTGGTAGATGCAACAATCTGGTGCGAGACAGGGGGAGAAGACTGTGCCTTAAGTCCATCCCCGGAAAATGGATCACGGAGCATGAAAACAGAATTCCTGGATACAGGAAGAAGGAGGGGGTGTTCAGTGTCAGTTTACGATACAAAGCCGTGGTTGCAATGGTATGATTCCGTGGTGGAACCTGAGATCAAGATTCCCGATGAAACGTATGTGGATCTGCTGGAAAGGGCCATCAGACACGATCCGGATCGGGCCGTGTTTCATTTTCTGGGCAGCACCTACACCTACAGAGACCTGGACAGGTATTCCGCCAGTTTTGCCGGGTATCTGGCCAGCCGGGGCTGTGTTTCGGGAGACGTTGTCGGGGTGAATCTTCCGAATACCCCCCAGTATCTGATTGCCCTGGCCGGCATCCTGCGTGCGGGTTGCGTGGCCAGCGGGGTCTCGCCGCTCTTGACACCCAAGGAGATGGCCAATCAGATGAACGACACAAGCGTCAAGTGTCTGGTTACGCTCGATGCCATTTTCGAAAATCGGGTGCAGAAAATCCGCGACGACGTTCCGTCACTGAAAAGTTGCATCGTCACGAATATTACCGACTTCCTGCCGCCGCACAAGAGATTCCTCGCGAAATTGCTGAAGAAGGTCCCCGTGGGGAAGGTTGAGCCGATCGCCGGCAAACAGGTCGTCTCCTTCATGGATGTCGTCCGGAACTATGGGGCGTCGAGGCCGCAGGTGCGTATCGATCCCCAGGACACCTGCCTGATCCAGTATACGGGGGGGAC
>DAOSIS010000055.1:0-5934 GCA_035366835.1 Syntrophales bacterium
GGCGCGGGACGACACGCTGAGGCGTCCGCGCGGGCGCGTGAGACGCCGGGAGTCGAAGACATGCAGAACCAACGCGCGGGCAACACCCATGTTCTCCGGCTGGACCGGGGCGAGGAGATCGTCACCGAACTGACCCGTTTCTGCAAGTCGCGGGGGATTGCCCTGGGCCTCGTCACGGGCATCGGGGCGGTCGACCGGGCCACGATCGGCCTGTTCCGCCCCGCGGAGAAGCGGTACGAGGCGACGGAAATGACGGGGGACCACGAGATCCTGAACCTCGCCGGCAACGTCACGACGATGAACGGCGAGGTCTATCTCCACCTCCACGTCACCCTGGGCGACGCGGCGCACCGGGCCTGGGGCGGGCACCTGAACGCCGCGTTTGTGAGCGCCACGGCGGAGATCTTCGTCACCGTCCTCGAAGGCGCCTGCGAACGGGCCATGGACGAGACCGTCGGGCTCAACCTGATGCGGTTCGGATCACCCACCTCATGACGCCCCCGCACGGCACACAGAGGCCCTCTTGAGGCCCGGCGGCCGGATGCACACGCCGCTGCCGCCGGAGACCGGAAACGACCGGGAATCCGGAAGTCCCGCCGTGCGCCGAGCGACCCTGGTCACCGCCACCGTGACGGCCTTCCTCACCCCGTTTATGGGGTCGGCCGTCAATGTCGCCTTGCCCAGCATCGGCCGCGAACTCGCCATGGACGCCATCGATCTGGGCTGGGTGGCCACGGCCTTCATCCTCGCGGCGGCGGCCAGCCTCGTCCCTTTCGGCCGCATCGCCGACATTCACGGACGCAAGCGGATCTTCATGTGGGGCGTCGTCCTGTTCACCGCCGCGTCGGGCCTCTGCGCCCTGGCCGCTTCGGCCCGGCTTCTCATCCTGGCACGGGTTATCCAGGGCGTGGGCGGCGCCATGATCTTCGGAACCGGCCCCGCCATCCTCGTTTCCGTCTTCCCCGCGGCCCAGCGGGGGCGGGTCCTCGGCTTCAACGTCGCCGCCGTCTACGTCGGTCTGTCCATCGGCCCGTTCCTAGGCGGACTGCTGACCCAGCACCTGGGCTGGCGGAGCATCTTCCTCGTCATGGTTCCCCTGGGATGCCTGCTCGTTTATTACATCCTGAGACACATGCCCGTCGAGTGGGCCGACGCCCGGGGAGAGCCCTTCGACACCGTCGGCGCGCTCCTCTACGCGTTCGGGTTGACGGCACTCATGTACGGGTTCTCCTGCCTCCCGGAGATGCGCGGCGCCGGATTCATCGCCGCGGGAGGCGCCGGGCTGGTCCTCTTCGCGGCCTGGGAGGTGCGCACCGCCTATCCCATCCTGAACATCCGGATCTTCCGTAGCAACCGCACCTTCGCGTTTTCCAATCTCGCCGCGCTGATCAACTACAGCGCCACCTTCGCCGTCTCGTTCCTGCTCAGCCTCTACCTGCAGTACATAAATGGGTTCACGCCCGTTCAGGCCGGCGTGGTCCTCGTGGCCACCCCGGTCATCCAGGCGCTCCTTTCCCCGCTGGCGGGGCGCCTCTCCGACCGGATCGCCCCCCGTCTCCTCGCCTCGGGAGGCATGGCCGCCACGGTCGTCAGTCTCGTCATGTTCACGCGGCTCGACGCGACCAGCACGCTGCCGTATATCCTGACGGGACTTGTCATCCTGGGCGGCGGCTTTGCCTTCTTCTCCTCGCCGAACATGAACGCCATCATGAGCGCCGTTGACCGGAGTCTGTACGGCGTCGCTTCCGGCGTCTCGGGCGCCATGCGCCTGATCGGACAGATGATGAGCATGGGCATCGCGATGATCGCCTTCGCGATGACGATGGGGTGCACGCGCCTCTCTCCGGACTGCTACCCCCTGTTCCTGCGCGCGCTCACGATCATCTTCGCCATCCTATCCGTCCTGTGCACGGCCGGGGTCTTCGCCTCCCTCGCCCGCGGGCCGCGCGCCCGAACAGACGCGGCCGCGGGGCCATGATGTGGATCGTGAACGGATAGCGGCCATAAAAAAGGCGGAGCCGATCAGACTCCGCCTTTCCGACAGGCCCTGAGGCCTTGAACCCTTCGGCTCAGTTTCTTTTCCCCTTGCCGGGCCCCTTGGCTTTTCCGCCGCGCTGGCCACGGTCGTCGCCATGCTTGCCGCCCTTGCGCGCATGCCGCGCTTTGTATTCCGGCACGTAGACGTTGTCGTACCACTGATTGCGCACAAAATAGACGGGTCGATCACAGGCCTTGTATTTGTGACAATACTTCTTCCAGTTTTTCTCATGCCCGGGCGGAACATGCATATAAACCGGGGGCGGCGGCGCCACACTCACCGGCACGGGAGCGATCACAACGGGCCTGGGGAAAACGAGCTCCGGCTTGGGAAAGTTTCCCACGTCGATATGGCCGTAAAAGCCCGGCTGACCGATGGTGACCGAAACGCCGACGTCGGCCGCCTGGGCCGAAACGGCAATAAAGATCGTCACGATTACGAAGAGCATCTTTTTCATGTTCTTTTTCCTCCCTTTCATGATCTTCCGCACAGGTTTCTCAGGCTTCGGCGAATGGCCGTTCAGCCGCCACCGCCCGCTGGGCAGGTTCCCCTGCCTGAACCGATCCTGCCGGATCGCGCCCCAAGAATCCTCCCAGCCGCCGCCCGCTGTCAAGCTCAATTCCCGTAAAGGTGATCAATATCACTTGATCTATGTGATCACCTTCACACACCTTTCGCATCCGAGCGGGTCGAACGGTTTTTTAAAGGATCTGTCGAATCCGCCACGGACCATGGGGATAAAACGGAAGGAGGGGGATAGGCACCGAAGACGCGATGGAACACCCCCGCTCAAGACAAAAAGCCCCCCCTCTCCCAACGTTCGGGATACGGAACGATGTCAGTCATTGCCGCCCAGGGTGGTCAGCAGAGGAAGGCTGATATAAAACGTGGCACCCCCCCAGTCGTTGTTCTCCACCCGAATCACTCCTCCATGATCCTTGACAATGCCGTAGGAAATGGAAAGCCCAAGCCCCGGACCCTTTTTCTGCGCCCGGGTCGTGAAGAAGGGATCGAAGATGTTGTTCAGATCTTCGCCCTGGATGCCGCGGCCGTTGTCGGCAACCACAATCAGCAGTTGGTCGCGGCCGTCAGCCGTCCTTTCCAGGCCCGTCGAGATTTTCAATCGTTTATCCGTTTTCCCTTCCAGGGCGAGGGTGGCGTTCGAAATCAGGTTCATCATGACCTGTTCGATTTTTCCCCTGTCCATGGCAATCTTGGGCAAATCGTTTCGATAGCTCACTTCGGTGTCGATCATGTCGATGGTGAACGGCGTGACATATAAATGAAGAACACCGGCGATGACGTCATTGATATCCTCGATCGATATCTTCTTGTCGGAAACGCGGGTCACCTGTTTCAGGCTTTCGGCAGTGGCGGCAATGCGTTTGACCTGAGATACGCAAATGTTCAATTCCTCCTCCGCGTCGGCGGACAGGTTTTCCATGGACTGCATGATCTGCAATTCCATCCCGATAATGTTCAAGGGATTGAGGATTTCATGGGCAACGCCGGCGGACAGTTGCCCCACGGCGGCCAGTTTCTCCGCCCGCACCAGTTGATCCCAGGACTCTTGGAAATCCCTCTGCGCCCGTTTGCGTTCTGTTATATCCCGCGAAACTCCGTGCAGGCCCGTCAGGACTCCCTGATCGTTGCGGATACCACTGATGATGTTTTCGACCCAACGGGTTGAACCGTCTTTGTGGTAGTGTTCCACTTCAAGGGTCACCGTTCTGTCCAAATCCGCCCCACCTTGCGCTTCGAGACGGAACTCCTCCGCCAGTTTTTCAGACACGGTCCTCAACGATTCGGGCGTTATGTGTTCGCTCGCATCCTGCCGCATTCTTTCTTCAGGCGTGAATCCGAACAATTTTTCGATCGAAGGACTGACGTAGAGCGTCCGCAGATTCAAGTCCATGATCCACACAATGTCGGTCATCTTGTCCGCAAGGAGCCGGTATTTTGCCTCGCTTTCCTCCAGGGCCTGTTTCGCCCGGCGGCGTTCCGTATAGTCGATGAGGGCGCCCCGATATCCCACGACGGTATTCAAACGGGTCACGGGGGCGGCGGACATGAGAACGGGCAGGGGGCTGCCGTCCTTCCGGATCATCGTGAATTCAACATTTTCGATTTTCCGCCCCTCTTGGATTCCTGTGAGATGATTCTCGACTTTGTGGCCATCGTCCGGCGCAAACAAGTCCTCCGCATTCAGACCTTTTTCGATATCCTCCTGCGTAAATCCGAAGGTTTCGAAACAAGTGCGATTGATCGTGTTAAGCATGCCTTTCGCATCGACCTCGAACACGGATATGGGCAGAAACTCCAACAGCTCCCGGTATTTTCTCTCGCTTTCCCGAAGCGCCCGCTCGACCCGTTCGCGGGCCTCGATTTCCTTCTCGAGCTCGACGTTGTGCTTCTTGATTTTCTGAAACTGGGTGTCGAGATTGGCACGCGTGAGGGCGTTTTCGAGGGCAAAACCGACTTCGCCCAACATGATGGAAAGCATCCGCTGATCGCCGCTGTCGAAGATTCGCCCCTCCCTCTTGTTGGAAAGGTTGACGACCGCAACCAGCCTGTTTTCGACAAAAATGGGAAGACTCAAAAACGAAGGGGTGCCGTAAGCGGGATCGTTGGCCTTGCGCGTTCTTTCATCCTGCTCGATGTTTTCGACAAGCAGCGTCTTGCCCTCCGTCACGGCGTCCTTGGCGACATAATCCTCCCAATCGATCACCGCGTCCTTTTCCAGCGGTTCCTTGTGGCCTTTTTCGGCAACGACGCGGAGCTTGTACAACTTCTCGTTGTATACCTGCGATTCCCGGCCGCTCTGCAACAGAGCCAGTTTGCGCTGCGGGATGCTGGCTCCCTCCAGACGGAGAACCGATCCCGTCTGGGCGCCGGTGATGAACATCGATTTGTCCAACAGGAGACCCAGAATCCGGTCAAAATCCTTTTCCGCCCTCGTGATTTCTAAAATGTCCTGTATCGTCAAAAGCTGGGAATGCTTCTGTCTCAA
This sequence comes from Syntrophales bacterium, assembly GCA_035366835.1. Classification (GTDB taxonomy): domain Bacteria; phylum Desulfobacterota; class Syntrophia; order Syntrophales; family UBA6109; genus UBA6109. The sequence goes on from DAOSIS010000055.1 coordinate 5,049, forward strand.
TTCGTCCGTCGTCTGATCCAGTTTCCGGACAAGGTTTTTGAATGTGGAGGAAATGCTATGAAGCTCGGCGATGTCGTGATGAACGTCCGTCATCGGCCCCTCCTCCGACATCGCTTTCTCCAGGGATTCGGAAATACGGGCAACTTTATCGAAGATCTGCCGAACGACGAGGAGCCCCCCCAACACAAGGGCAATAACCATGCCCAGCAGGATGAGATGGTGGTATTCGAATCTGTATCCGTCCTGGTAAAGGACAAAAGACAGCACCAGCAACGGGACGGCCAAGATGAGCGCTTCGACCAGCAGAAGTCTGTATCGTATTCTCTCCCTATCCGGATTCAGTGGATCCATTTCGACGAAACCTTTCTATCGGCTTATGCAAAAACCTTTCACGCACGTTGGGGCAAAGCCGTTTGCCTTGTCGCAGCCGCGTTCCTGCAGGTCGGTCTGACGCGAGGGGATGTACGACCGGACAACCTTCTGGAAGGATATCCCGGCGCCGATGATGGACGGCATTCGCCGCACGCCTGGGACTGCTTCGGCTCTGGATAGCGGTATTGCGCTTTTCAGGGGCCACCGCCCGCTCTGCAGGTTCCCCCTGCCTGACCACATCCCGGAAGATTTCATGATAAGGTCCTCCCACACACCGCCCGATGTCAAGCACAATCCCCGTCAAGGTGGTGATTATCACTCGATATAGGTGACAATCGTCACACACGTTGAGATTTTCACGGCTAAACGGCTCGGACGGTTTTTCAGGTTCTGTCGAATCGGCCACGAATCATTTGCATGCGACCGGCGGATTGGTATAAGGAAGGGCAGGTCGGGGAGACAGCGTAAGGGGGAACCCGGAACCCCGGAGACGGAGACGGATCATGAACGGATA
>DAOSIS010000056.1:0-5918 GCA_035366835.1 Syntrophales bacterium
CAAAACAATGGGATATCGTATCCCGAACAGTTCGGTAATGCGTGTCTTCATGGAATGACTCTCCTGTGATCCTGCGGACTCGCCCGCGGTTATTTGCGTTTGAAGACGGGGAAGCGCTTCTCCACGAAGGCGGCGGCTCCTTCCTTGAGGTCCTCGGTCATGAACAGGTCCCCCACGAATCCGGCCTCGAACACCAGGCCGTCGTCGAGGGACATTTCCACGCCCTCATTGATGGCCCGTTTTCCGGCCTCCACGGCCAGGGGGGCATTGCCCAAAATCGTACCGGCCAGCTTTTTCGCCTCCGCCAGAACGTCCGCCACCGGCACGACCTTCTCCACGAGTCCCATCTGGCAGGCGTCCTGGGCGCTGAAGAAGTCCCCGCTCAGGACCATCAGCTTGGCCTTCCCCTTGCCCAGGAGTCGGGCCAGGCGCTGCGTCCCGCCCGCACCGGGAATCAGGCCGAGCTTGACTTCCGGAACGCCGATGATGACGTTGTCCCCGGCAATCCGGATATCGCAGGCCGCCGCCAACTCGCAGCCGCCCCCCAGGGCCAGGCCGTTGATGGCGGCGATGACGACCAGCCGTGAACGCTCGATCTTCGTGAAGACGTTCTGCATTTCGCGAGCGCCGTTGAAAACGAAGTCCCGTCTTCCCAGGAGGTCCTTGAATCCTTTGATATCCGCTCCCGCGACGAACGCCCGGGTTCCGCCGCCGATGATGATGGCCACGCCGATCCCCGTGCGGGTTTCCAGCTCGTCGAACACCGCGCCGAGCTCCTCGACGACCGGAACACTCAGGGCGTTCATCTTCGGATTGTCGATGGTCACCACCGCCAGACGATCCTCCACGACATAGTTCACAAATTTTCTTTCCACGGTTTGACTCCTCCTTTAAGTTTTTTCAGGAATCCATAGAATCCCCGAAAGTAGCTCCGATGAATCGAGGTGAAACGCACCCCGAGGGTTTATCGCGGCTTTCCACCGCCATCTTTTTCTAAGGTGTACCGTTGCTGTTTTCTGGAAGGATAGGCTCCCATAGCACAGGCCGGCCGGGGAATTCAACCGGATACCGCCGTTCCTTGCGTCTTTTCTTGCCCCGTCTTGCGGGAACGGGCCTTTTTCGCGGCGAGGTCGATGAAGGTGTTGCTCATGGCCGCAAACGCCTCGGGATCGACGTCGAGCAGCGGCCGGTCGAGCACGGCCTGCGTGGCGGGCGCGATCGCCCCTTCCCGGACCACCTCTCCGCCCGCCTGCCGACAGGCGTCGAAGAACCACTGATAATTCGGCAGCATCGACGGCACCGAGAAGAGTTCGCCCATCCCCTTGAGGATCATACCGGCGATCGTCACCTGCGTCCCGCCCCCGATAGCCCAGGCGAACCGCCGGAACACCCCCTCCATCGGCTCGAAGAGTTCCCTCTCGGGAAAGCCGGCGTTGGAGATGACGACCCAACGCCATTTCCGCTCGGGAAAGCGCGGGGGATGCACCACAACGCCGTCGACGACCTTCACCTCGAGCGTCCCCAGGATCATCATCCGATCGAGCAGCGTCTTGAGATAGGCGCTCACCGTAAAGACGTAGAGGGGCGACGCGAACACGAGGACATCGGACGCCAGCATCTTCTCGAGGACCCAAGTCATGTCGTCCCGGATGGCGCACCGGCCGGGGGTCAGCATGTGGCAGGCGTAGCATCCCTGGCATTCCCGGATCTTCAGTTCCTTGAGGTAGAGGGTCTCGGTCACCGCTCCGGCCGCGGCGGCGCCCTCCAGGAACGGCTGGAGGATTTTTTCCGTATTCCCGCGCCGGTCGCGGGGGCTGCCGTTGAAGGCCAGGACCCGCATGCCTTCGGTCGTCATCAGAACCCCTCCATGCGGGCAACGATGTCCTTCATCACCTCGTCCGCCCCGCCGGCGATGCTCATCACCCGCGTGTCCCGGAAATGCCGGGAAATGAGCGTCTCGTTCATGAACCCCATGCCGCCGAACATCTGCAGACACCCAGAAGCAACCTTGTTCAGCAGCTGCGCCGCGAGCAGTTTCCCCATGGAGATCTCCCGCGTGGCGTCGAGCCCCGCCGTCTTCATCCGCACGACGTGATAGGTCAGATGCCTCAGGCTCTCGATCTCGGCGAGCCACTCCACCAGCCGATGGCGCAGCACCTGCTTCGTGCTAAGTGGCTTCCCGAACACGATCCGCTGCTTGATGTAGGTCACCGTCATGTCGATGATGTCCCGGCAGGCGATGTACGTGATGGGTAGGATCGTGAAGCGTTCGTGCTGAAACTGCTGCATTTGGTAGATGAACCCCTCCCGCTCATTGCCGATCAGGTTCACCGCCGGCACGCGGACGTTGTCGAAGAACAGCTCCGCCGTGTCGCTGCTCCGCAGGCCGACCTTGTCGAGCTTTTTGCTCACGCTGAACCCGTGCAGGTCCGTGGGCACGACGAACAGGCCGTAGGAATGGTGCCCGGGGTCGTTCGACGTCCGGGCCAGGAGCGTCAGGAAATCGGCCTGGCAGCCGTTCGTGATGAACGTCTTCGACCCGTTGATCACGTAGGCGTCCCCGTCCCGGACGGCCCGGGTCGACAATGCGGCGACATCGGACCCGGCACCCGGCTCCGTCACCGCGATCGCCGCCACCTTCTCGCCCGCGATGGCCGGCTTCAGGTACCTCTCCTTGAGGAAATCGCTCCCGAACATGTCGATCGCCGGGGTGGCCATGTTCGTCTGCACCATGATTGCCACCGGGAGGCCCCAGCCCCAGACGTGGCCCAACTCCTCGATGAAGACGGTCTCGAACCAGTAGTCCAGGCCCTGGCCGCCCCACCGGGGGTCGTAGCGGATCCCCAGGAACCCCAGGTCCCCCATTTTACGGAACAGCTCGTGCAGCGGCACGCCCTCCGCCTCCCACGCCTCCATGTTCGGGTTGATCTCCCGATCCACGAAGCGCTTCACCGAGGCGCGGAACGCCTCGTGTGTCTCATTGAAATACATGTTTCCCCTCCACGATCACCTTTTTGCCGTTCGCTTGCACTCCCCGCCACCCCGCTGATCCGTTCAGGCCTTACCGCGGGACTTCAGGTACAGTTCCACGACAGTCTTCAATTCCTCCCGCTGCGTCATGATCGACTGATGGGCCGCCTCCCACTCCATCGTCGTCTGAAGCGACATTTCGAAACTTGTGTCCAGGGCCTCCTTGATCAGGGCCATCACCTCGAGCGACTTTCCCGCCAGCCTCTGCGCCAGTGCGTCGACCGCGGCATCCAGCTCGGCATCGGGCACGGCCTTGTAGATGAGGCCCATGTCGGCGGCCGCACGGCCGCTCAGCATGTCGCCGAGATAAAGCAGTTCCCGGGCCTTCGCCAGACCCACGAGCCGCGGCAGGAAATAATTCCCCCCGGCATCGACGATGATCCCGATGTTCGAGAAGTTTTCGCAAATCCGCGCGTCCTCGGCGGCAATGACAAAATCCGCGGCGAGGGCAAGGTTCGCCCCGCCTCCGATGGCCACCCCCCGCACCTTGGCGATAACCGGCTGAGGGATGCCCCGCATGGCCATGATCAACGCCTTGAGCGTCCGCATCCCATCCAGCCAGACGGAGGGAGACAAGGCCGCCTTGAAGAGCGCATAATCGGCCCCGGAGGAAAAATCCCGTCCTGCCCCTTCCAGGACGACGCAATGGATCTCCTTGTCACGTCCCACCGCCAGGAAGGCATCCCGCAACTCCTCCACGAATTCCAGCGTCCAGGCATTCTTGATGTAGGGCCGGTTGATCGTCAGGGTGCAGATCCGGTCCTGCTTGCCGATCAAAACGGTGGATTCCTTCATCTCATCCTCCTTTTCACGTTAAAGACCCATGAGGCGGCCGACGATGTCCTTCATGATCTCCGTCGTCCCCCCGGCGATGGTGACGGCCCGCAGGTCCGCATATAGGCGGGCCACCTCGTATTCGGCCATATACCCGTACCCGCCGAACAGTTGGGTGGCGTCGTAGGCGACCCGGTTGACCATTTCGGCCGAGGCGTATTTGAGCATGGAAATTTCCTTGGTCACGTCCTCGCCCTTCGCGTATTGAACGGCGCATTGATAGCTCAGGGCGCGGTTAAGTTCGATCGCCGTGGCCATTTCCGCCAGTTTGTGGCGCACCGCCTGGAACTTCGCGATCGGCTTGCCGAAGGCCACCCGCTGTTTCGCGTGGTCCATCGTCAACTCCAGGATGTGCTGGGCAAACGACACGGCGAGGATGGTGGCGACCAGGCGTTCGAGCTGGAAATTTTTCATGATGGCGTAGAAGGCCTGTCCCTCGGCGCCGAGGAGGTGCTCCACGGGCACTTCCACCTGGTCGAAGAAGATCTCCGCCGTATCCGAGGCATGGCCGCCGATCTTCTCCAGCTTCCGTGCGGTCACCCCTTTCATGCCTTTCTCGACGACGATCAGCGAGATGCCCTTGTGCGGCGGAACCGCCTTCGTGTCGGTCTTTACGGCGGTGACCAGGATGTCTCCGTAATACCCGTTGGTGATAAAGGTCTTCTGGCCCTCGATCACGTAATGATCGCCCTTGCGCTCCGCCCGCGTGGCGATTCCCGCCACGTCGGAGCCCGCGCCGGGCTCCGACACGGCGATGGCGCAGACCTTCTCGCCGGCGGTGCAGGGCTTGAGCCACCGCAGCTTCTGTTCGTGCGTGCCCAAGAGGTCGATGTAGGTCGTGGACATGTCGTTGTGCGCGCAAACCGCCACGCCGAACCCTCCCGCGGAACACCGGGCCATCTCCTCGGACATGACCACCCGGAAGAGATCGTCCGCGCCGACACCGCCATAGGCGGGGTCATAGCAGAATCCCAGGAATCCAAGCTGCCCCATTTCCTGCCAGATCTGCCGCGGGATCTGCCGATTCCGTTCCCACTCGGCGGCATGGGGGGTGACCCTGTCCGCCAAAAATCTCCGGAGTTGCACCCGAAACTGCTCATGCTCTTCGTTGAAGACATCGTACTTCATGCTGATCGTTCCTCCTTATTCCCTTTCGTTTCCGGCAACCGCTTCAGACCTTTCGGGTCCTTCCCTTCCAGAAGGGCGCACGGAGTTCGTGTTTCAGAACCTTGCCCACGGCGCTCCGCGGCAGCGCCTCGACAAAATCGACCCCCTTCGGCTTCTTGTAGCTGGCGATATGCTGCCGGCAATGCTCGATCACCTGCGCTTCCGTCAACTCCGCGCCCGGCCTCTTGACGACGATGGCGCGGACCGCCTCGCCCCAGGCGTCGTCCGGAATGCCGATGACGGCCACTTCCTGGACTCCGTCCAGTTTGAGGATCGCCTCCTCCACTTCCCGGGGATAGATGTTTTCCCCGCCGGAAATGATCATGTCGGTTTTCCGGTCGGCGATGAAAAGGTAGCCGTACGCGTCGAAGAAGCCCATGTCGCCCGTATGGTACCAGCCGTCCCGGATGGCGGCCGCCGTCTCGTCGGGCAGCTTGTGATACCCCTTCATCATGTTGGCCCCGCGGGCGATGATCTCGCCCGTGACGCCCGGGGGACAGTCGCGGCCCTGCTCGTCGACGATCTTCACGTCGACGTTCATGACGGGACGTCCCGCCGATCCCAGCCAGCGCACCTTGTGTTCCGGCCCCTCCATGACGTGATCCTCGGGGATCAGCATGGTCAGCGTCGGGCTCATTTCCGTCATGCCGAAGAATTGGATGAACCGGCATTGAAACTTCTCGATGGAACGGACGAGAAGATCGACCGGCATCGGCGCGGTTGCGTAAATGATGTTCTTCACGCAGCTCAGGTCGTACCGGTTGAGGTCGGGGTGCGCCAGAAGGAAGCTGAAAATCACGGGCGTGAAGCCCAGGGTGTTGACCTTTTCCTTTTCGATCGTCGCGAGCAGAACGGCCGGATCGAAGGTGTGGACGAAGGTCACCTTA
>DAOSIS010000057.1:0-5531 GCA_035366835.1 Syntrophales bacterium
GCGGACGGATCAAGGAAATCAAGGGGCGGAAGGTCGTCGTGGCCGTAACGGTCACCGCAAACGGACAGGTGCGCGCCCGCGGCGAGGTGGTGGCCGTGCAGCTGCCCGAGGACATGCTGCCTACCGCTTCTCCAGGCGCTCGAGGAGATCGGCCATCCGCTTGAGTTCATCGCCGTACCCGCCCCAGTTTCCCTGACGGAGATGGTCCTGGGCCTTGCGGTAGTGGTCGAGGGCCTCCCGGATCCTCCGGCGGTCGCTCCACCCGGAGGGCTCGTCCTCCGTGCGCATCGGGCGAACATTGCGCTTCACCCCCTCCCCGGCCGACCGTGACCGTTCAGGTTGGCTTAAACGGCACGGTCCGCCCGCGCAAAGGGGATCCTGGCTGCGTGAAACCGTCCAGGACTCAAGGATCGGGCAGCAATGTCCGGAGGGTCTCCCGGGTCGTGTATTTCGGTTTGAATCCCATCACCCGGCCGATCTTCTCCACATCCATCGACAGCGGGTAACGGATATAATCCAACTGCGCCCTCCCGAAAGGCACGACGCGGAGGCGATAGAGCAGTTCCACCAGCGGATAGATCAGCCAAACCGGCAGGGAGATCATCGGTTTTCCCAGCACCCTGGCCAGTTCCGAGTAGCGAAGCCCCCCGTCCGCCGCAAGGTTGAAGACGCCCTGAACGTCTCGCACGGCCGCGAGGTAAAAGGCCTCCGCGGCGTCGTCCTCATGGATGAATTGCATGATGGGATCGTATCCGCGCACGCCGATGATGACCGGGTCCTTCATGGATTTGGAGGTCGTGTTGTTGGCATTCGGCCCCATCACGATACAGGGCCGCAGGATCACGACGGCGCATTCCGGCGTGTCGGCGATGAAATCGGCCAGCAGTTGTTCTATGGCCGCCTTGTTTTCCGAGTAGGGGAAACCGGGCGTGGACCTCACCGGCGCGCTCTCCGAGAGGTAATCGGGCGTCCCCTCGAAGAATCCGTAGGCGCAGTCCGAGCTGGCCACGACCAGTTTCCTGATCTTCAGGCTCTTGCAGGCGTGCAGGACGTTTCGGGTGCCGTTGACGTCGACGTCGTACTCGAATCCCGGATCCCGGGTCGGGTTGGCGATAAAGGCGAGATGAATCAGGGTGTCGACGGCTCCCTCCCGAAGGACGGCAGACAGCCGCTCCCGGTCCCGGATGTCGCAGCGATGAACCTCGAATTTTTCCGGCGGGGCCTCCGGCGGCGGCAGGATGTCCGTGCAGATGATTTTCTTGAAAGCCGTGTCATCGCAAAGACGCCTGATCAGCCGCTTGCCGATGTACCCGAAGGATCCGGTCATGCCCAGAATTTTGTCCGATTCCGCCATCGCGATTCTCCTGTCGGTTTCCGGCGGGTCCGTCCGGCGCCGCCTCGCCGGTTACATGATGAGAGACTGGATCTGCATCATGAAATTGCCGATATCCCGCGCGTATTCCGGAGACCCTTCCAGCGCGAGATAGCCCTTCTCAACCGCCATCACCATGTTGACCTCATTGAGGATGATGGGCAGCGCCTCGTCGACGCTCCGGAACTTCATGTGCACGAAGGGGCGGCGCTTCGCGTAGAGGCCGGGTCCGGCCTGCGTCTTCCCGGCCTTGACGCGCAGATAAGCGGCCATGTCTTCGCGTCCCGCGACCGAGAACTGGTAGATCCGCTCGGGCTGCATGGACGTCCATTTCCGGATGTCCGGATTGCCCAGCTTGTTGAACTGGCTGAGCGATGCGGCCATCATGTAAAGCGTCAGCTTGACCTTCAGCCGTTTCTTCTCGGGGTCGGTCGGCCGGGCCGTCGGCATCAGGAGGGTCAGGTTCATCAGGAGCGCGAGCACCTTCAGCAGCAGAGGCACCTTGTAAAACCCCCTGATCCTGAACAATGCCGGCTTGCCGCCCAGCATCGCGTTCATTCTCTTGACGCTGGCAAACAGGAAGGCGATATCCGGCTTGGGGCAGACCCCCTCGACGACGTCGAGGCGGCCGTCCGCAAACTGCAGATACGCCCCCACGTCGCCCTCGCCGTCCCGCGCCAGGAATTGCACGCTGGCGTTGACGCCGGCGAACTTCTTCCGAACGCCGGCGTTTTCGTTCATGACGACTTTCAACAGGGGGAAAAGCGCATGCAAAAACAGGCCCGCCGCCAGTCTTTCCTCGTGAGATGCCATGTCAGAATCCGTCCTCCCAGCTGTCGTCATCCTCGAAGTCTTTGCCCATCACCTCTTTCACCTTTTCGATGATGCCGTCCGCATCGAGTTTGTAATGGCTGTACAGATCCTCGGGGTAACCCACCAGGGAGAAGCAGTCCGGGAGTCCGACGCGGGCGAAGGCGCAGGACTTGCCGTACTCGGCGATGACTTCCGCCACCGCGCTTCCCAGCCCGCCATAGATATTGTGGTCCTCGAACGTGATGATCCGGCGCGTTTCGGCGACGGCCTTCCGGATGATCTCGCCGTCCAGGGGCTTCAAGGTGTGCATGTTGATGACGCGGGCGGAGATGCCGGCGCTTTTTTCCAGGTCCCGCGCCGCCTCCAGCGCCTGGAGCACGGTGATGCCGCAACAGATCAGCGTGATGTCGGTGCCGGGATTCATTTCCACGGCCTTCCCGATTTCGAATCCATACGCGTCGGTCGTGTAGCAGTTGGGCTCGAAGCCGCGCCCGATGCGGATGTAAACGGGCCCGTTGATATCGAGACAGGCCCGGACGGCATTGGCGCATTCGATGCCGTCGGCCGGAACGATCACCGTCATGTTGGCCATCGCGCGGGTGATGGCGATGTCCTCCGTGCACTGATGGGTGGTCCCGGCCTGCCCGAAGGAAATGCCGCCGTGGGTCGCGATGATCTTGACGTTGAGGTTCTGATAGCAGATGTCGGTGCGGACCTGCTCGGCCGCCCGCATCGTGGTGAACACGGCCATCGTCGACACGAAGGGAATCAGACCGGCCTTGGCGAGGCCCGCGGCCATACCGAACATGTTCTGTTCCGCGACGCCGGCATTGAAGAAACGATCGGGAAACATTGCGGCGAATTCGCCGATCTTGGTCGATTTCGCCAGATCCGCCGACAGCCCGACAATGTCCGTGTTTTCTTCTCCGAGCCGGCAGAGGACCTTGCCGTAAATCTCCGCCTGGGTCATGGTGTTTGCGTCATACACGTTCCATGTCAATCCGACCGCCATGATAACCCTCCCCGTGAGTGCGTCCGTTCCATGAGCCGGCCATGATCACCCGATCACGGCCGTTTCGATGTACCGCTTGGCTTCGACGATTTTATCGGAGTCGAGCCCGCCGTAATGCCAGCGAACGTCATCCTCCATGAAATCGACCCCCTTGCCCTTGATCGTGTGCGCGATGATCACCACCGGCGCCTTCGTTTCCGCCTGCGCCTCCTCGATGGCCTGCGACAGCGCGGCATAACTGTGGCCGTCCACCTCCTTGACGATGAAGCCGAAGGCCCGCCATTTATCGCCTAAGGGTTCGATGCCCATCACGGTCTCCGTCGGACCGTCCACCGAATATTTGTTCCGGTCCACGAACGTGATCAGGTTCGTCGTCTTGTAGTGGGCCGCCGCCATGGCCGCCTCCCATACGGACCCCTCATTGCACTCGCCGTCGCCCAGGACGCAATAGGTGCGCCACGAACGGCCCTTGAGCCTCGCCCCCAGCGCCATGCCGACCGCCATGGACAGCCCGTGTCCGAGGGAACCAGTGGAGACATCCGCGCCCTTGACCTTGTTCCCGTCCAGATGCATGCCGAAGGGCGAATTGAACTTGTTGAAGTCCTTCAGGAGTTCGAAATCGAAATATCCGCGGCGGGCGAGCATCGGGGCAAATCCCACCCCGGCATGGCCCTTGCTCAGGATGAATCTGTCGCGTTCGGGCATGTCCGGATGGTCGGGATCGATGTGGAGATACTTGTAATAGAGCAGGATCATGATCTCCACCAGGCTCAGGGCGCCGCCGATGTGCGCGCCGCCGGCCCAGAAGGTGACGTCGATAATGTCCTTCCGCAACTGTTTCGCATGCCCGCGCAGTTCCCTCAATTCCTGATCGGTAATCGGCATTTCACAAGCTCCTTCATGGGTGTGGATGGCTATTCGGCCGTATCCGGACCGATGATCCGCCCTATTCGCACACCAGGACGGCCTTGATGATCTTCTCTCCCCCGCTTTGAATGCGCCTGAAGGCCTTCCGATAATCCGCAAGCGGAAAGCGGTGGGTAATAAATCCATCCAGATTCACGACCCCCTGGGTGATCATTCGGAGGGTCAGATCGAAGCTGCTGATTTTTTCGCCTTGATACGTCTCCAATCCATGCGCGTTGACGCCGGTCAGGTTGATCTCCTGGTTCCAGATCGGCGTCTGGTCGAATTTGACCGGGGAAAGCTGGTTTCCGATCATGACATAGTCGCCGCGGGACTTCAGCCACCGGAGCGCGTCATGGATTGTGGACGATTGACCGACACAGTCGTAAATGAGGTCGAAGCCGCCCATCAGGACGGTGTTCCCCAGCGGGCCGCGGTAGAGGCGGGCGCCGGTATGGACGGCCACGGACTCGTACGGATCGCCTTCCAGGATAACATCGGCGCCCATCTTTCGGGCCAAATCCTGTTTGAAGGCCATTTTTTCGAGGACAAAAATCCTGCACTCGGGCTGGAGGAGGCGTGCGAAGCGGATGACGTTCAGCCCGATGACGCCGGCGCCCAGAACCAGAAGGCGCTCGCCCTTCCGGGGCGGACGCTTCATGACGGCGTGAAGGGAGACGGAGGTCGGCTCGATCATCACCGCGGTATCGTCGGAGATCGAATCCGGGATCTTGATCAACTGGGACCGATGCGCGATGAAGTGGTCCCCGAATCCTGCACCCAGATTCTCGGGCATTTCGCCTTCGGAAAAATTTTCACAGAGGGTGTAGTTTCCTTCCCGGCAGGGGTCGCAGGGGGGCTCGATCTCCTTGATCGAGCAGCAGGGAAGATAGCGCTGCAGCACCACCCGGTCGCCGACCGCGAGGTCGGCCACGCCGGCCCCGGTTTCCATGACGGCGCCCACCAGTTCGTGCCCCATAAACGCCCGCGGCACGCCCGGCAGGGCGGCGATCGTAATCCGGGGATCCGCCTTCACGAAAAAGAGCGACAGATCGGCGCCGCAGATTCCGGCCTGCCTGTTCTTGACCCGTACCCAGTTTCTCCCCGGCAAATCCCGGTCGGGGATTTCCCTGTATCGCACGGGCGAAACGGAAGAATAAAAGGCGCGGGGAAAAGGCTTGGCCAACAGCTTGGTGAGGATGATCTTCGGAATACTGACCTCGAAATAGATCGTTTTCATAACGCTCCCTGGTCAATGTGAAGATGCTGATGGGGATTTTCGATGCCGCATGACTAATGGCGGCGAGAGTGTAAGCGGCAACGCCCGGGGAAGTCAAGACAATATTGCCCCCTGTCCCTGCCGGGAATCACGGGCGGACGGATCAAGGAAATCAAGGGGCGGAAGGTCGTCGTGGCCGTAACGGTCAC
>DAOSIS010000058.1:0-5387 GCA_035366835.1 Syntrophales bacterium
GGGTCCGTCCGAAGAGAATGGATCTGGTTCTCGGCCGGGGGCCCGGCAGGCCGGCCGTCGAGGACCTTCATGCCCCCGGAAAGGGGATGTTGTGGGGATTCCTGATATCGGTCGTTCTCTGGCTGGCGCTCGGCGGCCTGTGGGCCGCGCTGGCGTGATCCGGCCTCGGCGGGCTAACGGGAAGGGCAGTCGGACACCACCCCCCGGAATCGAGATGAAACGCGAAAAGGCAGGGCTTGCGGCCCTGCCTTTTTTTTACGGGCAGAATAGGGACGTTGTTTACTAATTAGAATAACTCGACGCGATACCACCAGGGTCTCTAAAAGTTATTCTAATTAGTAAACAACGTCCCTGATCTCATCCCCGATATTAGTTGACAGTTGGGGCGTTTTACGATTATGTAATGAAATCAATGATCGCGGGCTGAGAAGAGGTTATGTACAAGGAATACTACGGCCTTTCGGAAGACCCGTTTCACATCAGTCCCAACCCGCGGTTCCTCTACATGAGCGATCAGCACCGCGCGGCCTACGCCCACCTGATGTATGCCATCAGTGAATCGAAGGGCTTTGCCGTCATCACTGGCGAGGCCGGCACGGGAAAGACCACCCTCATCCAGACGATGCTGACACGGGTCGACGGCCACACGCGCACGGCGCACCTTTACAACCCGAGGCTTTCGACAACGGACTTCCTGAAGTTCATCTGCGAGGACCTGGGCCTGAAGACGGATGGCCGGACGACGAAGGGCGAGCTGCTCATCCTTCTGCACAACTTCCTGATCGAGTGCTATGCCCGCCGGGAGCGGGTCGTGCTGGTCATCGACGAGGCCCAGGCGCTTTCCCACAGGCTTCTCGAGGAGGTGCGGCTGCTGACAAACCTGGAGACGCCGAAGGGCAAGCTCATGCAGGTGATCCTGATGGGCCAGCCCGAACTGGGAAAGGTCCTGTCCGAATACCGGTTCCGGCAGCTCACGCAGCGGATCAACATCCGCTACCACATCGAGCCTCTGGATCTCGACCAGGTCCGGGCGTATATCGAACACCGCCTGAAGGTCGCAGGGTACAAGGGGGAAAGCATTTTCACACCGGCGGCCGTGAGGATGTTCTGGAAGTTTTCGAAAGGAATTCCCCGGATCATCAACACCCTGTGCGACGGCGCCATGATCATCGCCTGCTCGAGGGAACAGAGGATCGTCGACGAAGGGATCGCACGGCAGGCGATCCGGGACATGGGCTACCTGAAGCCGAAAACCGTTTCGCTTTTCCGGCGGCAGGCTCTTCTCTATGCGGTCACGGGGGTCCTGCTTGCCGGCGTCCTGGGGATTGGCGCGCTGGCTGTTTTCAAGCAGGGAGCGGCGTTGCCGCCTGCCCCTGTCGCTGAAAAGGCGGTCGCGCCGGCGCCGCCCCCGATAGTGAAGAAAAACATTACCCTGGCGTCACTGGCCCGGCAGCATTACGGGTTCGCCAACCCCACGATCCTGGACATCCTGCTGCTGCACAACAGGAATATCACGGACATAAACAGGGTTCCCGCCGACGAGACGATAGAGGTTCCCCCTCTCACGGACGAGCAGTTTTTCGGCACGGACACGGACGGGAGGCCAACCCTCTACCTGGGCACGTTCGAAAACGAACAGGCCATTCAGATGCTCCGGAACCATCCGCTTCTCCTGGGAAAGACGCTCAGGACGACCCTGCGGGAAGTCTCGAGCGACACTCACTGGTACAGCCTGACCGCAGCCGGGTTTAAAACAAAACAGGATGCCGAGAAGGTCTTCCGGAGCTTGAAGGAGAAGGGAGCCCTGCCGGCCTTTGCCGCTCAGCCCTGATACGGCTCGCCGGACATTGCCCTCCGCCGGGCCGGGGCGCCTTGATTCCTGCCCTCCCGAGCGCCTTTCGGAATGGAGCGCCTGTCATCCCGGTTGCCGGCCGGGCGCCCGCCTGCGCCGCGGTAAAGCCAAAAAACCCCCGGCACCTCACTCTTTTCGAACAACGCCCCGAATCCGATCCCACTTCGTTCCCCTGCGGGGCTCCCCCCCGTCCTTGCCGTACGAGTAATGCCTGCCGACCAGGACCGCCGCGTCGGCACGGTTCAGGACGACCCCCAGGACTTTCTCCCGGGGCAGGAGATCCAGGGCAAGCCTGACGTCCTCGATCGAGGTCGATCCCGCCCGGACAACCAGGATGATATGGTCCACCTGGGGCGCGAAAGCCAGTGCGTCGGCCCCCGCGAGCACCGGCGGGACATCGAAGAATACGTATCGGTCCGGATAGCGGTACTTGAGATCCTTCACGAGCCCCTTCATCCGGGGCGAGCCCAGCAGTTCGCTGCTCGTCGTGACCGTTTTGCCGCCCGAGATGACGGTGAATTTTTCCACACCGGGCCACACGATGAGATCGCCCAGGGAAGTGCCGTCGAGCAGGTAATCGGCCAGCCCCGTGCGGCTCTCGAATCCAAGGCACTCGTGGACACTCTGCCTGTGCAGATCGCTGTCCACGAGCAGCACCGTCTGGTTGTATTCCTTGGCGAACGTGAGGCTCAGGTTGACGGCTGTGAGCGTCTTGCCTTCGCCGGGCAGGGCGCTCGTGATCATGATGGTTGTTCCTCCCTGCTCTCCCGTCTTTTGGAGAATCCGGGTGCGCAGCACCTTGTAGGACTCCGACTCGTAGGACCCGCACAGGTAGCCGACGCATCGGTTTGCCATGAGATGCTTCGCGTTGAGCGTCACCTGCCGGGAGTGTATGTAGGTAGGTGACACCCAGCCGTCTTTTCCCGGGGCCGCAGAGGGTTTGGGTTCCGGGTGTGCCGGTTTCTCGAGCGGCGCGCCCTCGTCCTTTTTTTCCGGGAGAATGGCGGGCCCGGCTTTCCGTGCAGTGGGTTTTTCGTCCGGGACGACACGATCGGTTCTCTCGGAGGAGGGCACGGGTTCCGGGATCGGCGTCGCCGGCTTCACATCCGGTACGGCCTGACGTTTCGGTTCGCTGAGCGCCGGGGGCTCCGGTGCAGGGGGCGTCGGCTTGGTCTCCGGCACGGAAAGGCCTTCCCTCCTAGCAGCCTCTACAAGCTCATCCGGCAGCGGCAGCAGCGTCTTGCCGTAATGGTTGACGATCGCTTCAACTTTGCCGATCCTTTTGTTTTTCCCCTTGAACAGCCGGTTCATCATGGTCCCTGTTCTCCCAACCCTGCAGCGGTTTCCCGGCCACCCGCGCCTCCGGGCGCGCCGAATCGATGAATGAGCGACCCCGTTGAGCCGCTCGAATCAATGAAACGCATGGATTACAGCACCATCCTCCTCATGATCTTCGCCCACAGGATGTCGAGATCCATGATGAAAAAGTGGAAGATCACAATCGCGATAACGACGGAGACCGCGGCCCCGATCAGCACCTTCCTGCGCTTCTGCTGCTGCTCTGCCGTGTCCTCACGGGTCAGGATGTCTGGGATGACGGCCAGGACAGGCAGCCCCACGGCGCCGGACAGGGCCGCCGCGGTGCGCACAGACTGGTCGCTGAACTCCTTGAGGGCGGCCGAGCCCACGCCCGCCCCGATGCCGAGCACCAGGCCGATGAGCAGGAAAGCGGGGATGTTCGGGAACACGGGCTTCTCGGGGAGCCTTGCCGCGTCGATCAGCGTGAACCGCTCGCCCATCTGGCCCTTCTCGAGACCGGAGGCCGTCCGGGCCTCCATGGATTTTTTCTTGATGTCGTCGTACTTGACCTGCAGGCTGTTGCGCTGGGCCATCAGCATGCGGTAGCCCTCCTCCACCTTGGGCGCCCTCGACATCCGCCGGTAGTAGTCGTCGCGCTTCGCCTCGAAGCCGCTGATTTGCCGCTTCACCGACTCGACTTCCGATCGCACGCCCGAGAGCTGGGCCGACAGGGTTACGTAGGCGGGGTTGTCGGGCTTGCTGTCGATGGAACTCTGCCCTGCGGTCTTGAGCTTTTTCTCCAGCTCCGCGATCTCCAGCTTCGTCTTCTTGACGTCCGGGTACTCGTCGGTGAACCGGCTCTCCAGGTTCACGAGCTTCACCCTCAGCTCCCGGAGGCGGTCCTTGTCGGGGTTTGTGGCATCCGGCGGCACGCTCGCCAGCTGGGTCTGAAGGTAGTTCTCCTTTTCGCGAAGCTCCCGCAGCTGGCTTCTCAGCCGTTCGATGTCCTGGTCGATGCGGTCGATCGTCTGGATGTTGTACTGTGACAGCTCCGGCAGGGCGTTGAGATTGGCCTGCTTGTAGGCGGCGATCTTCCTGTCCACCTCGGCCATCTCCTCCTCGACGGCCTTGCTCTCCTCCTCCATGAACTTCGTGGCCCCCTCGGTCTGCTGCTCGCGCACCCGCAGGTTCTCCTCGAGGTAGAGCGAGGCCAGCACGTTGGCCACCTGCTGCACGACGGCGGGGTTACGCCCCTCGAAAGAGAGCTGGAAGGCGATCGTGGCGGCCGTCGGGCGGCCCGTCCGGCGGTCGATGACTTCGGCGTTGATCAGCTCGAACTTGACGTCCTTCTTGCGCATCTTGTCGATGATCTCCTCCGTCGTCCACTTCTGCTTCAGGTCCTCGTAGAGCTTGAAGCGGTTGATGATTTCCATGAGGCGCGTGGAGCTCATGATGCGCTGGTTGATGGTCTGGAGGCGCTGCTCGGCGTAGCTCGAGACGGTCGTCATGACGTACTCGCGGGGGATCTCCTGCTCCTCGATGAGAATGGTCGAGGTGGAGCGGTAGGTCGGCGGCCAGGCGAAGGCGATGATGGCGGAGAGCAAAAACACGCCCACCGCGGGCCAGATGAGCCAGTTCTTCCGCCGCTTCACGATGGCGATCACATCGCCCAGCGTCTTGACATCGGGTTCCATGGATACCTCAAGAACCGTTTCAGGTTTTACGTTTCAGGTGTTATGCAATGCAAAAAGCGATTCAGGCCATTTGCGGCCATTCAGGAAGACCTCTTCAGAGACTTGATCAGTCCATGTATCATGCTGGAAACTCGGACCAATTCCTCGACTATGTCGGTTTTCGCCGGTTCGGCAAGAATACCGATCCTGCCTGCAATCAATACCTGTGTTCGAAGTTCTGCTGCCGAACCCTTCGATATGTGCAGAAAACGGATGAATTCCGGTTTCGTGTCTCGCTCTGCACCTTCTGCGATGTTGGAGGCAATCGAGACGGCGGCGCGTGTCATTTGATCTTTGAGACCGAAATCTCTGCATCCTCTCAATTCTTCATAGATCCGTACGGCAAGGTTACTCGCCCGCTGCCAGACCTCCAGATCTTCAAATGACGAATATGCCACGATCCGCCTACGACGAGTTTAAGTATTATGATTTACGTGTTAAGTTCCTGACGGGCTGTTGCCCAAAGTCATTTTTCAGTCGTAGAGGGCATGGGGTGCGCGACG
>DAOSIS010000059.1:0-4988 GCA_035366835.1 Syntrophales bacterium
AGCTGATTGCGCAGATATCCAACTTCGGGCGGCCCAAGGCATAGAGAACCGGTCTGTTCGGTCTATGCGCTCATCCCGTTTGACTTGCTGCCGACCCTGCCGCTTCCCCCACCTCATCCACTATTCTCGCTTCTTTCACCGCGGACGGCCCGTAGGCAGAAAACCCGGCCGGGGCCGGGTTTTCGCTGATATCGTCCGCAAGAAGGCTATTGCTGGATCGGCAGGAGGAACCCTTGCCTCGTGATCCCGTAGCCGGGGCCGAACTGAAGGGCAAAATCATCAAAGTACGTTATATTTCCTCCGTAATTATGGAGACCGACTTCCGCCCTTTCTGGCGGCAGGGTGCCCGCTGACGGACTGTTAAAGACAACCCCGTCGGGACTCGAAAATCTCAGCATATCGGGTGCCGGATCAATGTTGTCTTTCGAAAAGAAGCCGCCCAGGCAATTCGTCCCGCCAAGCTCCAGCAAACCCGAGCCGCCGCTGACCCTGCACGAGGGCAGCGCTGAGTTCACAAAGCTCCCGAAACGGACGACTGTGAAGAAATCGTTTGCGGCGACCGTATTTTCCACGTCGTCCACGGGCCAGCGGACGGATGTCCTGAGAATGCGGCCCCGCTGATATTGGCCGGTGCTGCTGTTGTAGATGTTGAACGGATTCGAGTCAGGTACCCTCGACGAATCGGGGCCGGTCGGATCGGCCACGTACACGGCGATCCATTGGTCCCTGTCCCGGTAGACGATATCCGTCGAACCCGGAGGGGTATTCACGACACCGGCATTCGCGCCTGCCCCTTCGGCGCCTGCAAAGAGGGTCTTCCCCTGTCCGAAGACGTGGGGCCGGATGGCACCGTTGCTGTCCTTTACGGGCTCCAGAATCAGGACCGCCTCGGCCCTCTTCCCCGACCAGTCGCGCGCCGTCAAATTGTTGGTCCTGTATACGGGATTCTTCTTCACCAACGCGATGGCCTCGACGGACCCGCTCGGGCTGTTGTTGCCGGTTGTATATACCGTGTCGCCGCTGGCAATTTCCCTGCCCGTCGAGCCTGCGGTGCTCAGAACCGAAACGGAAGGCGCCTCGATGATCCTGACCAGCAACGTCGCCCAGGGGACCGGCATGCTAAGCGACATGTTGTACAGGCCATAATTCCTGTTCCCGGACGTCAAGGCCTGGTACGCAAGGTTTGTCCAGGCAGGGTTCTGATTGACGGCCCTGACGGTTCCTGAGCCTGGTCCTGAAATCGCCCGCACACGATCCCAAGTCCAGCACGGAGTGGGAGTGCTTCCGTCCTTGGCAATGGCGTCAGAATACGAGTCGAACAAATAAAAGTAGTCCGTACCGGCGATTCTGCGGACGTAATAGTCCGTGTTTTCAGCCAGGCCGCCGGGCAAGGAAGCCCCCCCGACCTGCTTGAAGCGCACCCGAAACCCCGTATCCCATACCGAACTGTTCGAGGAAAGAATCGCATATCGCACCGTAGTCGAATCGGGATGACCCGCACAGCCCTGCGGACCGGGGTTGCTTACAACCGTGAACGTATCGTCCGACTTGTCATACTGTTTTGTCCAGAGCGTAATCACCGGATTGGTTATGGCGCTTGACGAGACGATCTGGTCCGGGATTGAATCGTGGTCGCGGCCGAATTCATCCACGCCCTGTTGCAGCTCGCCGAATGAAAGGCCCATGGCATTGCCGGATTCGTCCAGACGAAAGGTTACCCCTGCGATCTGTTTCGTCATGGTGAAATAGAAATACACCTTCGCCTGCGCGTCATAGCTCAGATAGTTGCCGGCGCGGCTCCACTCCGCCATAAGAGGGATAGGAGGGACGGCTCCGCTCCAGTTGAGCCCTATCTGCCCTTCGCGATATATTGTTCCCCCTGATGTCTTTGTCACGGCGCCTGGCCCGAATCGCAGGGCCGGGCCGATACTCGATGATTGCACCTGCTCGCCGACGTGGCTTCCGTGAAGGCCCGTGAACCAATTTGCCAGCGCGGCATCGCCAAAGGACTCCTTGAACTCCGCCTTGGGGATGGGCGTTGCCCTGGCATACCCGATGGGCGCGTAATACGTCACCTTCCGGCTGACCGCCGAGGCGCCCGTGCCGATTGTGCCCGTGGAATCGAGACGGACGAATTTCGTCAGCTCCACGAAGTTCTGGTAGGGAGCGGCGGTCCCCGGGTCGACCATCGCACCCGCAGGCAGGATGCCGCCATTGGGGTCACTGACCCCTTTAAGGCGTCTGTTGGCGATGTCCCGCTGCCGGTAGGCAAGGATTCTCGGGTTCGTCTCCCCCTCGAACCTGACCGTGAAGATCCCGTTTTTCTCCGGAAACGCCAGGATTCCGGGAATATCTGCGTACGCCAGATCATAGCCTCCGCTGTCCGGGATGAGCGTCCGCCTTGCGCGGTCGGGAACACAAACGGGAGTAATCAGCGACCCTGTCCCGGAGGTGGAATCCCAATGACCTGAATCCCAGTCGACCGCATTCCCTCCTGCGTCGACCTGTCTGAGAATGACCGTGCCCGGGATACTCCCGGTTTCGAGGTAAGCCCGGTTATGGGTTATTTCGCCGCCCGGCTTCTGAACCTTCATCCATACTGCGTTAAACGGGTTGTTCATATCGCCCATGTTCACGGGCATGCCTCCGAAGAACCTTGCCGTGAGCGCATTCCCGCCGGGAGCCTGAATGGCCTTGAAGTAATACGCGTAAACGTCGAGTTTGAACGAACCGTCGCCGCCGAGCGAAAAAGATTGACCGTGTAATCTGTCCTTCAGCAAGCTGTCGCGCGCTTCCTCCCTTGCCGCTTCACCGGCCCCTGTGACATTGATGTACTCACCGGCGGCATAGCGGAACCCGGATTCCGCGAGATAGTACGCCTTCATGGCGCTGTTTCCCGCCACCTGGCTCAGGGCCGACGTGCCGAACATGCCGATCATCAGGGCGCCGAGGGCCGAGAAGACCACGAGGGCCGCAATGAGCGTCACCAGCATGGCCCCGTGCTGTCTTTGAAGCCGCCTCCTCCGGCGCAGGGCCCGCCGGGCCAGCGCCTTGGCGACGAGGCGGGCAGCGGCCCAGGACAGCAGGAGAAGCAAGGGAACGAGGAGCGGGCAATAGAGGGCAAGCAGGGCGAATCCCGCCAGCGGCGTGATCAGGAGCCGGACGAACAGGCAGGCGACCGGCCTGTCCTGGATGGCCTCCGCGAGGGACGGGCCGACGTCATAGTAGAACCGGACGAGGGCCCGCCCTGTCTCCGTCGGGAGCAGGAAGCGGTCCCTGAACAGTCTCATCGTCTCCACGACCGGGTGGTCCGCATCGCCGTAAGCGGCCGTGGTCACGAAGCACTGCTTGCCGCTGTACTCGGGGGGCGGGCTGGCGGCCGTTGGAAGGGCCGCGCCACCGCTGTTGTTGTTGTTGCGCGGCGAAACGGTCATGTAAAACGGAACCGTACCCCCCGTGTCGGGGCGCGACAGGACAAGCTGAATGTTCACCACAAAAAGATTCTTGATGTCCTGCCCCAGGCTCCAGAGACTCACGGTGCCGTTGGGAATCGGATTGTACAGGATCGAGAAACCCTGCACGCCGTCCACGAGGACGTCACCGCCTTCCGTCGGGCACACCATGCTGCCGTAACCGGTAAACAGGCGCACGGTGTTGCCCAGGCGCGCGACAGCCCTTCGCCCGTAGGGGCTTTCGTAGACGACGCACGTGCTGCTCGCGTCCCGGATGTTGGAGAGCTCGATGATCTCGCGGTTGAGGCGGTTGAGCGCAAGCTGGGCCTTTTGCGTGATGGCGTTGTTCTCCCGGGCGAAGAGATAGCTTTTGGTGGCCGTGATGACCGACGTGCCGGCAATCCCGGCGATCAGCCCCACGAGGACGAGAGACACCATGATCTCGATGAGGGTAAAGCCCGACTTGTTTTTCATGGCCTTCGCCCCACGTGTCGCTAGCGGGTGAACAGGGCAGTCACGGTCTGGTCGCCCCGGCTGATCGTGACCTTGAGGACCCGCTGGTTGGCCGGAATGGGTTCCGCTTGTTCCACACCCGAGACAAACTTGATGTAATCGTTATGGACAATCCGGTAGGACCCGTAATACGGGTAGCCCTCGTAGCCCTCCGGCTTCGTCGAAGTGTTGCCATACGTGACGTAGTCCTTGAAAATGGCGAGAAAGTTCGATTGGGTCGCGGCAAGCCTCTTGTAGTCCGCGTTCATGTACTCCATGATGTGGGTGACGCCCGAGAGGTTCTGTGCACGATAGACCGGATCAGCGCTGTGGATGATGCTCGTACCCACGAACTGGGCGAAGAAGACCCCCATGATCGCAGCAACCACGATCGTGACGATCACCTCGAGCAGGGTGAAGCCGTCCTCTTCGAGGCCTGGCGCGGACCTGCTGCAATACCGCATGTGCCGTTTCATGGCTCCTGCACCTCCCGGATGATCAGGGAATGAAACCCGTGTTTTTCGTCACGGTGATGTTGCCGGCGGTTGTGGCCAGGGCGATCGTCGTCGTGCCCGGGCTGCCAAAGGCATCGAAGGCGATCTTGCTCCCCGGAGGCGGCGTGACCTGGATCCCGTGGAGCTGCATGGCTCCGTCCGCAGTCTCGACGTCCGGCAGGCGGATAACCGCATTTTCCTCGGAACCCTTGAAAAGCCAGTAACGGGTTGCCGACCCGAACTTGATTCCCCAGCTGCTCTCCGAATTCATGGCCCTCGACTGGGCGTAGCGCAGGTGATTCTTCACAAGCTCCATCTCGGCAACCTGCGTGGGTACGTCGTCTGAAAACAGTCTCGTGGCGGCAAAATAGGAGATCACCCCCAAGAGCAGGAGCACCATGATGATCTCGAACAGGGTGAACCCGCCCTGCCCGCCTAGCTGTCCTTCCCAAGCTGTTCTACGCATACCGTTTCCCGCAGTTTTGCAAGGTGCGGACCAGGAAAAAGCCCGTCGGCAGCCCGACGAGAGCCGAGACCAGCGACACGTAAG
>DAOSIS010000060.1:0-4761 GCA_035366835.1 Syntrophales bacterium
CCAAGCGGCGCATCCTGGAGCTTTACCTGAACGTGGCCGAGTGGGGCGACGGGATTTTCGGCATCGAGGCCGCCTCGCGCCATTATTTCGGGAAATCGGCGGCGGAGCTCTCGCCGATGGAGGCGGCGCGGCTTGCCGTCGTCCTGCCCAATCCGCTCAAGCTCAACCCCACGGGCACCTCGAAGTACGTGGAGAGCCGCGCCGAGATCGTCTACGGGATCATGGTGAGGCGGGGGATCGTCATCGAGGAGTACGAAGACATCATGAAGGCGCCCGCCGACGGACCCTCGACAGACGCTGCGGACGCCCTGAAGTCCACGGGCGTGACGTCGGGAGCGTTCGATCGCATCGAAAAAATGGAGGCTCCGCAGGGAAAAACGGCAAGCACAACCGAATCGAAGCCACCCGCGCCGCCCCCTCCGCCCGCCCCCGGAGAAGGGATGCAAAAAAAACCGTAACGGGTCGGGGCGATCGGCCGCTGCCGATCGTCCGCGGATTCTCACCCGGACCTGGCGTAGTCGATCATCCCCTGGAAGTCGACAAGCACGACCGGTTCGTTGCCGACGACCCAGGCATCATGACCCACGGGCAGCAATGTCACATCGCCAGCCTTGCTGTCGAACTCCGTTCCGTCACCCATGACGATATGGAGGGTTCCGGACAGCTGGTACTGGAAATGCGGGGCTTCGCAACTCTTGGTCTTTGCAAGGGGTTTTACCGAAGCAGACCACTTCCATCCCGGCTCAAATGCCGCCCGGCCGACCATGGCCCCTCCGATATTGATGAGCTCCACTTTCCCCTTGGAAAATGCCCTGACCTCATAAGGTCTTCCGAAGCTCTTCAGCTCGGCTTTTTTCTGTTCGCTTTTCATGTAAACCTCCTTCTCTTTCCCGGATCACCGGTAATCGAGCCCTGAATGATCTGTATTTGCATGATGTACATCCCCGAAACTTTCCGTCAATCCGGGCGAGGAAATCTGTCGATCAAAATGAATGAGGATCCCATCGGGAGATGGATGAGCAGGGAACGCATTATTTTCTTGACAGCAATCGGGTCCCGCGTAGAATGCCGATCAAGCGTTGCATTCGGCAACGATATTTTGCTTGCGAGGTTCAGGAAGAGTCCATGGAATCCTCTGGCAGTAGGTGTAGCTCGGATTTACGGCCGTCTTGCGCGGCAGAGACCCGCTTCGTTGCACTCCGGATGTGATGCCCTTTCTTTGCAGTGAACCCTCCTGCAGGCATGTTTCCGGAACGGGTCTTGAGCCGGAAACAGCCGCCCTTGAACCGCACCTCTCCACGAACACAAGATAACCGGCTTTCCCCATTTTCGGCGGGGCATGATTCGTCGTCTGTGACGGGGTTTCCCCCGGTCTGCGAAGAGGTGCCCGATGTACTGGATTTACAAGAGCATTCACCTGTGTCGCCGCTTCTGGCGCCAGACGGTCATCTTTTTCTCCGTCCTGGGGCCCGGGATCATCGTCATGGTGGCCGACAACGATGCCGGCGGGATCTCCACCTATGCCGTCACCGGGTCGAAGTACGGTTTTTCATTGCTGTGGATGTTTCTCCTCCTCCTTCCCATGGCCTATTACGTCCAGGAGATGACCGTTCGCCTGGGCGCCGTCACGAAGCGGGGGCACGCCGAGGCAATCTTCGACGGATTCGGCCCGTTCTGGGGGTGGTTCTCCCTCATCGATCTGTGCATCACGAACTGGCTGACGCTGGTCACGGAATACATCGGAATGACGGCGGCGATGAGCCTGTTCGGCGTGCCGCCCTGGCTGACCTGCATTGCCGTGACGGCGGTCCTCTTTGCGGTCGTTCTCAGCGGAAAGTACTGGACCTTCGAGAAGCTGACGCTTTTCTTCTGTGCCTTCAATCTTGTCTATATTCCTGCAGCCCTCTGGGCGATGGACACGCCGACGGCGCCCACGTGGAACGAGGTGTTCCGCGGTTTCTACGCGCCGGAGTTCGTCGGCGGCTTCGACATGGACCTGATCTTCATCATCATGGCCAACATCGGGACGACCATTGCCCCCTGGATGCTCTTCTTCCAGCAGAGCGCCGTCGTCGACAAGCGGCTCGATGTTCATGACATCCGGTACGGAAAGCTCGAGACCCTCATCGGTTCCTTTTCGACCTGCACCGTGGCCGTGTTCATCATCATTGCCACGGCGGCCGTCTTCTTTCACCACAAGCCGCCCATCGAGATCGAGGACGCCCGGCAGACGGCTGAAGCGATCGTGCCTCTTCTGCCGGCCGGACAGGGGGAGATGGCCCGGAAGCTTTTCGCCATTGGACTCTTCGACGCCGGGTTCCTGGGGGCGCTCTGCATTTCGCTGTCTTCTTCCTGGGCGGTGGGCGAGGTATTCGGCTGGGCGCACTCTCTCAACAAGAAAGTCAAGGACGCCCCCTGGTTTTACCTGGTGTATCTTTTCATGCTGGGCAGCTCCGGCGCCGTCGTCCTGATTCCGGGCGCGCCCCTGATCACCATCACCATGTTCGTCCAGGTCGTGGCGGTAACGCTCTTGCCCGCGGCTCTTGTCTTTCTTCTGCTCCTGCTCAACGACAGGCCCCTCATGGGCGACCACGTCAACACGCGCTGGCAGAACGTCATGAACTGGTCCATTGTCGCCATCGTCATTGTCATGTCGACGCTGCTGGGAGTGGGCACACTGTTCCCGGATCTGTTCAGGTAAGGAGGTCGTGTCATGGTGACGTCGAATCAGAAGATGAAAATTCCCGATCTCGATCATGTGCCCGACAGCTTTCGATTTTTCTATTTCTCGGAGCTCATCAAACGTCCGGTCTGTGTGGGCAAGGTCAGCCATCGTATCGGGAAGCTGAGCGATCTGGTGTTCGCCCTGGCGCAGCCTTATCCAGAGGCCGTTGGGATCTACCTTGAATACGGATGGGGAAAGCCCACGGCCTTCATCCCCTGGCAAAAGGTCAGTCGCATTGAAGACGACGCCATTTTTGTGGAGCCGCCCGACAGGGGCGGGGTCTACCCCCCCTTCGTCGACCAGCCGGGATGGATCCTTCTCGACAAGCATCTCATGGGAAGGACCGTTGTGGACATGGACGACCGGAGAGTCGAGGTCGTCAACGACGTGCACCTCGTGGAATCAAGAGGAAGACTTGCCCTGGTTCACGTCGATATTTCTTACGGGGGGTTCCTGCGCCGCTGGGGATTGGGGAAACTGAGCTGGATCAAGGACGATCTCATCTCCTGGAAGTTCGTGCAGCCCCTGTCCGTTGAGGATGCCGTGACGACGGACAAGGTGTCCCTGTCCGTCACGAAGAAGCAGCTCCTCGAGATTCCGAGCGAGGACCTGGCCGACATGCTGGAGGAGCTCGAGGATGAGGAGCAGCAGGCCCTCTTCGCTGCGCTGGATTCCGAAAAGGCGGCCGAGACGCTCGTCGAAGCGGAACCCAGGGCACAGCGGCAGATCATCATGAGCCTCAGGCAGGAGCGGGCGCGAACGATCCTGAGCGAAATGTCCGTTCCGCAGATCGCAGCCCTGTTCACCATACTGCCCCACGAACACGTTGCCGACCTGATGAAGCTGCTGGACAGGGAACAGGCGGCGCGGGTTCAGGCCATCCTGTCGGAACGGGAGACGACGGCGAGAAGAATGGTTTCTCACGATTTCCTGGCCATGACAAGGGAGACGCGGGCCGGCGATGCACTGGAACGGATCCGGCGTTCCGGCATGGAATATCACGACATATCGTACATCTACGTCGTCAACGGGGAAGGCCGCGGGCTCCTTGGGGTCGTAGACCTGCGGGAGCTCGTCCTGGCCGCGGATCATACGACAATGGAAGAACTCATGGCCTCTCACGTGGTCACCGCGGAGGAAGACGACACCCGGGACGACCTGGCGGAGATGTTTCTCAAATACCACTATCGGATGATCCCCGTCGTTGACCGCGAGGATCGGATTCTGGGAATCATTCGACACAGCGACATCATGGCGGGCGTGGAAACCCGTGGCAGGATATGAGGAGGACGTCATGGCCCGCGTACAGATGACCCGCACAACCCGCGTTGCTCTGTTTTTTCTGAGAGTCTATCTCATTCTTCTTCTGGGACTCGTGCTGGTAAAGTTCTTGAGGACGTTTTCTTGAGTGAAACCCGCCGGAAGAGAAGACAGGGTCAGCCCCTGCCCGCCGCCGTTATGCTCATGCCGACCGGCTCCCGGATCGGGCTGTCAATGGCCGGTGGCCGCAGGGAATCCCCGTATTTCAACGGTGCGGGAAGCGCTCGATGCGCGCCCTGCCGCTGAACCGCCGGTTATCCGGCGCGGGCCGCGAGGGATCGGCCTTTCCGGGGTGAGCCTCGCCGCGTTGTAAATCGCAGGCGTTGGTGGTAGTGTGGATCGCACGCGCTGACCGTGCCCGGGGGTGCGGAACGAAGTGCCGAGTCCTGCCCGGATTGATCATCGCCCTCATGAACCCTGAGGCTTTCCGGATACCGCCTGTCGAGACAGGCCTCGGGGACGGCGGGGCCGGACCCTGGCGGGGCAAGTCGAGCTGCGCCTGCCCGCGGGACCCGGCGGAGCGGCCCCGGCCGAGGTGACCGGGGCGATGAGATTCGCCGGCGGAAGCAGAACGAAACGACGAATCTCTCATGATCGCATCGCCCTGTTTGCCTTTGATGCAGGGGGCGCAAGCACGCGCTGGGGAGACGGATTGTGTTATTGGCAGGCGACATCGGCGGCACAAAACTTCATTTCGGGCTCTTCTCCCGGGAACG
>DAOSIS010000061.1:0-4760 GCA_035366835.1 Syntrophales bacterium
CGCGACTCCTGCGTCCCGAACGCAGTGCCCTACCAGGCTGGGCCACATCCCGACAGGGTGCAATCCTTATATGAGATTCTTTCAAATGTCCACCATATTTTTCCAAGACTCGCCGGCTGAATTCCGCAGGATGAGCGGGAGGCGAGGATGATCATCTTCGACCTTCGCTGCAGCAAGGGGCATACCTTTGAAGGTTGGTTCAGGGATCGTGCGGCGTTCGACGAGCAGAAGCGCAAGAAACTGATCGAGTGTCCCGTCTGCGGGAACTCTGACGCCGATGTCGTTCCCTCTTCGATCGCCGTCATGGGCAAGGACGCGCGGGATCTGGACCGAAAGCAGGACAGGGAACTCCCGCCTCTGAAGGCCCTCCAGATGCTTCATGAATACATCACCAAGAACTTCGACGACGTCGGCGAGAAATTTGCCGAGGCGGCGCTCAAGATCCATCGCGGTGAGGAGGACAGGCACAACATCCGCGGGACAACGACGAAACGTGAAGAAGAAATGCTGAAGGAGGAAGGCGTGCCTTTCTTCAAGATTCCGGTGCCCAAATTCGACAGCTGATCGGCGGGGAAGATTCGGGAAGGAGAGCGGTTGCCGGCAGAGCCGCTCTTTTTATTCGGTTCCTATGACGCATACTCTGACAAGCCTCATCGAGGCCATCGGAAATACCCCGCTGGTGGAGATTCGGCGGTTGAACCCCAACCCCCGCGTCAAGGTCTTCGCGAAGGTCGAAAGCCTCAATCCGGGAGGTTCCATCAAGGATCGGGTCGCCCTGGCCATGGTGAACGGCGCGGAGCGCCGGGGTGAGTTGACGAGAGACAAGATCATCCTCGAGGCGACCAGCGGCAACACCGGCATCGGACTGGCCCTGATCGCGGCCGCCAAGGGATATCGCCTCTGCCTGGCCATGCCGGAATCGGCCAGCGAAGAGCGCAAGAAGATTCTCCGCGCCCTCGGGGCGGAACTGATTCTGACGCCCGCGGCCCTGGGCACCGACGGAGCCATCGAGGTCGTCTACAACCTCATGCGCGAGCAGCCCGAAAAATACTTCGGAACGGATCAATTCAACAATCCCGACAACATCACCGCACATGATGAAGGGACGGGGGAGGAAATCTGGCGCCAGACCGAGGGCAAGGTCACGATGGCTGTTGTGACCCTGGGAACCACCGGGACGGCCATGGGGGTCTCCCAGAGACTCAAGGGATACAACCCCGCGATCCGGATCGTGGGCGTCGAGCCCTATCTCCAGCACAAGATCCAAGGGTTGAAGAACCTGAAAGAATCCTATCAGCCGGGGATCTTCGACAGAAGCCGGCTTGACGAGAAGGTGAACATTCAGGACGAGGATGCCTTCGAGATGGCGCGTCGCCTCGTCCGGGAAGAGGGGATTTTTGCCGGCATGAGTTCCGGGGCCGCCATGCACGTCGCGATCGAGAAGGCCCGGATGCTCGACGGGGGCCTGATCGTTGCTGTCCTTCCCGACGGAGGCGACCGGTACCTGAGCACGGACCTGTTTGCGGACAAGCAGGAAACCTCGCTCGTTTTTTACAACGCCATGACGAGGCAGAAGGAGCCCTTCCGGCCGATCCGGCCTGATGGGATCAGCGTTCACGCGTGCGGGCCGACGGTTCATGAGGACCCCCACATCGGCAGCTATCGGCGGTTCGTCGTATCCGATCTCCTGCGCCGCTACCTGGCCTTCAAGGGGCACAGGGTCCGGCTTGTCACAAACATCATTGATCTTGCGGACCGTTCCATCCGGGATGCCGAACGCGCCGGTATGGACCTGGCGTCGTACACGGAGCGCTACGTCTCGGCCTTCTTCGCGGGGATCGAGACGCTGAACATCCTGCGCGACGAGAGCTACCCGCGGGCCAGCGAGAATGTCGATGCCATGCTTTCAACGGTCGAGAAACTGGTTCAGAAGGGATACGCCTACGAGAAGCTCCGCTCCGTCTATTTCGACATCTCGAAGCTGGAGGGATACGGCCGGCTGTCCAACATCGATCCCAGGCAGATGGGCCGGGGGAAAATCGTGGAGGTGGACGACTATGCCAAGGACAGCCCCGTGGATTTCACCCTGCTCAAGCGCTCGACGCTCAGCGAGCTGAAGCGGGGCGTATATTTCAAGACCCGCTGGGGGAACGTCCGTCCCAGTTGGCATCTGGAGTGCGCGGCCATCGCCCTCGGGCATCTGGGTGAGCAGTTCGACATCCACCTGAGCGGAGCGGACATCATCTTTCCCCATTGCGAAAATGTCCTGGCGATCGGCAGGGCGGCGACGGGGAAAAAGATCGCCAATTGCTGGATGAATGCGGAACTGGTCATGGTCGGGGCGAAAAAGATGTCCCGTTCCCTGAACAATGCCGTGACCCTTGCGGAACTGGAGGCGCAGGGGTACCACGGAAAAGAAATCCGCTTCTTTCTCCTGGGGACCCATTACCGAAAGCCCCTGAGCTTTTCCCGGGGAGCCCTGGAAACGGCCAAGAACACCGTCCGGAAGCTCAATGGATTTGTCCAGCGCCTGGCGTGTCTGGTTCCGGGTGTGGGATATCCCGATACGGACCAATGCATCCACGATGTCCGGCAGGGCTTTTCGGCGGCCCTGGACGACGACCTGAACGTGTCGGGAGCGCTTGCGGTCCTGTTCGAATTTGTCAAACGCATCGGTCATCCTCTGTCCCGGGGGCTCTTGAGCGCCAGCGAGCGGGACGCCGTCCTGGAAACACTCAAGAAAATCGATTCCGTTTTCGGTGTGATGAGTTTCGGAGAAGACAGGATGCCGGCGGAGGCGGAACGCCTTCTCGCCGAGCGCGAGGCGGCGCGCAAAGCCGGCAAATGGGACGAGGCGGACAGGATTCGCGGAAAGCTCTCGGAAATGGGGATCGAAGTCCGCGATTGTCCTGAAGGAACGGTGTGGAGCCTTCGGTAGGAGAAAACGCCATGAAGGGAGAAATCAGAAGATCCGTTCTTGCGGGTTCCTGGTATCCGGGAAACGCAAAGACCCTGCGCGCGGACATCGAAAGTTATCTCCGCAGCGTTCCGGAACCGAAATCCACCGGCAGGGAGCCGGTTGGACTGATCGCGCCCCATGCCGGCTACATGTATTCCGGCCAGGTGGCGGCCCACGCCTATCGCCAGGTGACCGGTCATTTCTATGACGCCGTCGTCCTGATCGGTCCCAGTCATCGCAGCGCCTTTGCCGGCGTATCCGTTTACGCGCACGGCGGTTACGAAACTCCCCTCGGCGTGATGCCCGTGGATGAAGAGCTCGCAGCCGATATCCTGGCGGAGGGAGGGGCGATTCAACTCCTGCCCCAAGTGCAGCTTTCGGAACACTCTCTGGAAATTCAGGTGCCCTTCCTGCAGGTTGTCCTGGAGGGAGTGCCCTTTGTCCCCCTGATGATGGGAGACCAGGATGAGGCAACTTGTGAGTCCCTGGCAGCTGCGATCGTCAGAGCGGCATCGGGCAGGAAACTGCTTCTCGTCGGCAGTTCCGACCTGTCTCATTTTCATCCCTACGACAGGGCCGTGCAGCTCGACGGGAGGGCCATCAAACACTTCGAGAAAATGGATGCCCGCGGACTCCTGAAGGACTTGGGCCGCGGCCATTGCGAGGCCTGCGGCGGCGGCCCCGCCGCCGCCGTCATCTTCGCATCCAAGGCCCTCGGGGCCGATCGCGCCGCCATCCTGAACTACGCCAACTCGGGTGACGTGACGGGAGATCGTGACAGCGTCGTGGGGTATGCGTCCGCCGTCTTCGATCGCCCCGCATCCAAGACCGATTCATCGGAAAAACCGGGCAGAGGGAAGGATGGCGCCGGACTGACTTTGAAGGACAAGAAGACGCTCCTGGATATCGTCAGGACGACGATCGAATGCCGGCTCCAATCGCGGCCCTGTCCCGAACGCCCCGCTCTGTCGGATGTACTCAAGGAAAGGAGGGGCGCCTTCGTCACCCTGAAGAAGGCGGGGATGCTTCGCGGCTGTATCGGGTATATCCAGGCCGTCAAGCCTCTTCATGAGACTGTGGAGGAGATGGCGGAGGCCGCCGCGTTCCGGGATCCGCGGTTTTCCCCGGTCAGGAAGAACGAACTTCAACAGATGTCCGTCGAGATCTCGGTGCTGACCCCGCTTCGGGAAATCCACGATGTTTCGGAGATCGAAGTCGGGCGGCACGGCATCTACATCATCCGTGGCGGCTCTTCGGGACTGTTGCTGCCCCAGGTTGCGGTCGAGTACGGATGGGATCGGGAGACATTCCTGTCCGAGACCTGCCACAAGGCGGGTCTCCCGACAAATGCATGGCGGGAGAGGCAGACGCGAATCCTCATTTTTTCAGCCGAGATTTTCGGCCGGGAATTCTGGGATGCCGAGGATGTCGTCTGAGCCGTTCGCCGCTTCGGAGCGGGCGGCGTTGTTCCGACGGTCCTCGTGCAGAGGGGCTTCAGGAACGACGTGGTTAACGGGGTTAAAGAAGTAGTGAAAAAGTTCTTGACAAATACGCATGTTGAATTTAGATTCAACGATTCGCGTCGCAGAGTGCAACCGCCCCTTCGGGGGTTGCGGCGGTAACTAATTGAAATTGTTTTATTTTTATGGGTGTGCTGGCGTAGCTCAATCGGTAGAGCAACTGATTTGTAATCAGTAGGTTGCGGGTTCGAGTCCCATCGCCAGCTCCAGGGACAAGAAGGAATGTGGAGGGGTTCCCGAGCGGTCAAAGGGAGCAGACTGTAAATCTGCCGGCGCAGCCT
>DAOSIS010000062.1:0-3977 GCA_035366835.1 Syntrophales bacterium
GCCGAAGAACCTGAAATGCCGGGCCTGCGGGAAGAAGTACAAACGCACGGCTTCAACAATCTCTGAGGCGTAATGACATGGCATCCCCTCTGACCATCGTAACCATCGTCGGAGCCCGCCCCCAGTTCATCAAGGCGGCCCCGATCAGCAAGACCTTGCGAAACGCCGGACACCGGGAACTTCTCGTCCACACGGGACAGCATTACGACTACGCGATGTCGGACGTGTTCTTCGACGAGCTGCGGATGCCCGAGCCCGATGTTAAACTGAGTGTCGGGTCCGGAACGCATGCCGAGCAGACGGCGGCTATGCTCCTCGGCATCGAAGGAGTCCTCACGGCGAACAAGCCGGACCGGGTCCTCGTTTACGGCGACACCAACTCAACACTGGCCGGCTCCCTGGCGGCGTCCAAGATGCATGTACCCATCGCCCACGTCGAGGCGGGCCTTCGCAGCTTCAACCGGGCCATGCCCGAAGAGATCAACCGTGTGTTGACGGATCACCTCTCCACGCTCCTGTTCTGTCCGAGCGGGACGGCAGTGAAAAATTTGGCCAACGAGGGTATCCGGGCGGGAGTTCATCTCGTGGGGGACATCATGCAGGAGGTCCTCCTGCTGACAAAGGATCACGCACGGATCCGGTCCCGCATTCTCGATACCCTCGGCCTTCGCGAGAAGCACTATCTGCTGGCCACCGTCCATCGAGCGGAAAACACCGATGACGTCCGGCGCCTCCGGCAGATTCTCACGGCCTTCAGCGAAATCAACGAACCGGTTCTGTTTCCCGTCCATCCCCGGACAAGGAAGGTCATGGAGGAATTCGGTTTTGCCACGGGACCGAATGTCCGACTGATCGACCCGGTCGGCTACCTAGACATGGTTGTCCTCGAACAATCGGCTCGGCTGATCCTGACTGATTCGGGCGGCATTCAGAAGGAGGCTTACTGGCTGGGGGTCCCCTGTATCACCCTTCGCGAGGAAACGGAATGGATCGAAACGGTGGAGACCGGATGGAATGTGCTGGCTGGATTCGAGACGGCTACAATCGTAAACTTTGCGAAATCCCTCCTTCCTCCAGCCTCTCGTCCGACCCTATATGGATGCGGGGATGTATCAACCCGCTGCGTTTTACTGCTTGAAAGTGGCGTTCCATAACCAAGCGGGAAGAAGCCATGGACGCTTTGTCTCCCTATACATCACGCAGAGTCAAGACGACGCCGCATGAGATTTCCGGCTTTGAATCGCACCCTGACGCTGCATTTGTGCAGGAAGATCAGACGTCGTGGCAGCCAAGAATCGGGAGGACGTACCGACACGGATTAAGTGAATTACCCCGCCTACAAGGCGGGGCATCTTGACAGGCGCTGAGGGGGATTGCATCCCCCTTGCCCCCGCACCGCATTCATCCCCGTCCACAGGACGGGGTATCCTGCGGAGTTTTCATGAACCGACCTGATACAAACGGGTTGCAAAATTCGAGTGCACAGGCATGGCTGAGAGCGTCAACGGAATCCTGTTGATATACAATCACCCGCCATGGAAGAGTGCGCCCACGATACTCGAACATGTGAACGCTTTTGCTGCCCATTCGCAATTCAACGTGTGGGCCGTCAACACGCTTGGGGGATTCCCGCCGGCGCTGCAGTCTCTGCGGTTTCGGGTCATCATCCTCCACTACTCGCTGTTCGGCTACTGGCCTCACCTCCAGTTGAGCGATTCGTTCCTACGTTACCTTTCGGAATGCGACAGCAGCTACAAGATTGCCTTTTTCCAGGACGAGTATCAGTTTTGCCAACAGCGGTTCGGCTTCGTGAATCGCTACAGGATCGATTCCATCTACACGCTTGTCGAGCCCGAATTGTTTGACGCGGTCTACGGGAGATATACCGGGGTCCAGTCGCTGATCTACACCATCCCGGGCTATGTGAGCGACAATCTCATAGAGCGGGGCAGGAAACTGGGAAAGCCGGACGAGGCCCGGCGCATCGATATCGGATACCGCGGACGGCAGCTCGACTATTCCATGGGCCGGGGAGCCCAGGAAAAGAGCGAAATTGGCCGTATCTTCCTGGAGAGGTCTCGCGGACTCGACCTCGCGCTTGATATCGGGATGGAGGAATCCGAGCGCATTTACGGCGAGGGGTGGTATGCGTTTCTCGCAGACTGCAGGGGGATCCTCGGGGTCGAGGCAGGGGTGTCCATCTTCGATCTCGAAGACCGCGTCCGAATCGGCTGCGAACGGCTGCTTTCGGAAAATCCGGGATTGAGTTTTGATGATGTTTCACGTAGACTTCTTAGCGTTTGGGAAGGAAACATTTATTACCGGACCATCAGCCCCCGGCACTTCGAAGCGGCCTCCCTGGGCGTCTGCCAGATCCTCTTCGAGGGAAAATACTCCGGCATTTTGCAACCGATGGAGCACTACATCCCTCTCAAGAAAGACTTCTCCAATTTCTGCGATGTGATCCGCCTGTTCCGCGACAAAGACGTTAGACGACGGTTGACGGGCAACGCACACCGTGACCTGATCGCCTCGGGGGCATACAGTTACAAGCATTTTGTGGAAGAGTTCGACCGGCACCTCCTCGATGAAGGCATTTGCCCGCAGACCGGCCCCAAAGAGACGCAGCGGGTCACGGAAGCGTTTGCCAAGGGCCGGATCCGGTTTGCCCTCCGGGCATTCCTCAAGGCGCTCCGGTATTACCCCTACCCGGGAAAGGACTTCATCACGAAGCCGATCAAACCCTTTGTGAAGAAATACCGCGATCTCCGGCTGAACGGCCGGAGAGGCCTTTTTAACCGACACGCGGGAGGAGAACGCTGATCATGTGCGGAATCGCGGGCATCGTCCACCTGTCGAGGGAGGCCATACCCGACCTGGACCGGAAACTCGGCGCCATGAACACGCTCCAGAAACACCGCGGGCCTGACGATGAAGGAACATAGAGCGTCATCCGGCCCTGTACGGAAACGAAGAGGTCTCGGACCGTTGCGTGTCTCTTCTCGAGAGACACTTTCTGCTGAAAGCCTAGGAACCGGGCAGGAATGGCCAAATCCGCATTCAACCATCTGGTCAAGAATTCGCTGATCTACGGAGTGGGCCAGGCTCTCAGCCGGTTCATCGGGTTTCTCCTTCTGCCGGTATTCACCGCCTACCTGTCTCCGGCCGACTATGGCATCCTGGCGATTCTCGGGGTCATGAATCTCGTGGCGACGGCCCTGTTCTCACTCGGGTTCGGCGCTGCGACGGGGCTGTGCTACTTCGAGGGGTGCCATCCGCTCCGAAAGGCCCAGACCATCTGGACGTCCCTGTTCATCCTGGCGGCATGCGTGCTTGCCCTGGGTGCGATGGCTATCCTGTTTCCGCAGAACATCAGCGGCATGCTCTTCAAGACGCCGGCTCATGCGCGTCTTGTCACGCTGTCCCTCCTGTCCGCGGGGACGGTGATCCTGAACCTGCAGCTCCTGCTGTACCTCATGTTCGAAAAACGAGCGTTGCTCTATGCCGCGATCTCCCTCGTCATCACGATTCTCACCCTGGGGATGAGCGTGCTCGCCGTCGTCGTCCTCGGCCGGGGCGTGGCGGGAATGGTCGAGAGCATTCTCATCGCGAATTCCATCGGGCTGGCCATGCTGGCCGTTCCGGCCGTCCGGGGCCTACCGTTTTGCCTGAGCGGGACCGTCGCCCGCGATCTGCTGCGGTTCGGCGTCCCGCTGATCCCCTCGTCCTTCTTTCTTTTCGTCCTTCAGCAGGGAAACCAGTACCTGCTGGAGCGATTCCGGGGGCTGGGCGAGGTGGGGATCTACGTCATCGGGTTCAATTTCGGTCTGGTCATGAACCTCCTAGCTACGGCTTTTTCGAGCGCCTGGTACCCCCACTTCATGTCGTACATGGATCGCCCGTCGGAGGCGCGGGATATCCTCAGCAGGGTCGTCACTTTCTACATCCTCGGGGCCGGCATGATCAGCCTTCTTTTC
>DAOSIS010000063.1:0-3399 GCA_035366835.1 Syntrophales bacterium
GATCCGCAAGACACAGGGCCGGCTCCGGTGGACCGAGATCCACAAGGATGTTGTCTCTTGTCCCCTGAACGTACCAAAAGATACACGGCGCCTCATAGGTGACCTCTCGATGCATCCGGTACATGCATGTCTGTTTCGGAAGGGCCGTGAAGTGGCCAACATCGATGGGGATGATCTGGTGAGATTTCATAGGCATTCACTCCCGTTGGAGCTTTCTCGCACCTTACATGATCGGGGATCTTCTCCTCCGCTTCTATTGGCACTCGCGGACGAGGTCCGACAGGCCGAGTCTCTCGATCGTCTCTTTTTCCGGCAGACCGCTGTCCTGATTCCAGCCGCGCTGTTCATAGTAGTCCTTCAGCATGAGATCGAGCGGCACCGTATTCCCCTTTGCCGGCCCGTCCGGTAGGGGTTCGTTCAGGCACCGCCACGGCAGCGTATCGTCCGCTTTGGAAAAACCCTCCCGGATGTTGAAGAGCCTTTCGAGCGTGTAGATTCGGTCGGCAATCAGGACGGCCTCCTCGTCGGAATAGTTCCAGCCGGTCACCGCATTCGTAAACCTCAGCTGCTGCCGTTCATCCATGCCGAACCGCGAAAAACTGCAGAAGATCATCGAATCCTGAAGGCAGTACTTGTTCTGTTCCTTTCGGTTCAGCTTCCCTTTTTCCTTGTGTGTCAGCATGTCCTTGAGGCCGACGCGTTCCCCTGTGAGCGTCGGGCCGTAGGAGTGGTTCGCCCCCGGCGTCGCCGTCGCGTACATCAGCCCCATCCCCACAAGCGCCCGCGGTTCATAGGCCGCAAAGTCCTGCCCCTTACTCTGCATCGCGAACCGGTGCGAATCCTGTCCGATGGCCTCGGCGGCCCGCTTCGTCCCTTCCGCCAGCAGATTGCCGAATCCCTCTCTGCGCGCGATCCTCTCGATGAGCGCCATGAGCACGTCCGGATCGCCGAACTTCAATTTCAGGCCGTCCGTATCCCGGTCCGTGATCAGACCGCGCTGATAGCATTCCATGGCAAAGGCGACCGTGCTTCCGGTGCTGATCGTATCCATGCCGTACTCGTTGCAGAGATAATTCGCCTGCGCCACGGCCCGAATATCGCCGATGCCGCAATTGCTGCCGAGAAGCCCGATCGTCTCGTATTCCGGACCCGGCAGGACCGTACCCTTATAAAGTCCGTCTTTGATGAAGCCCGCTTTTCCGCAGGGAATCGGACAGCCGAAGCAGGACTCGTTGTGGATGTAGAGCGTCTCCTTCACCCTCTCCGGCATCAGGCCTTCAACGCCCGCAAAGATCGACCGTGAAAAGTTCATGATCGGCAGGACCCCCGCAGCATAGGTGACCGCCACGGTGCCGGGCGTCCCCAGTTCGATCCGTTTGGGGACGGCGGGATTCTCCTTGATCGTTGCGTAGGTCTCTGCGAGCAGATTCCTGAATCCCGCGAGATCGGCGACGCGAACGCTCTTCGTTCCCCGCACGACTACGGCTTTCAGAAGCTTCGATCCCATGACCGCTCCCGTGCCGCCGCGTGCGGCCGCCCGGGAACCCACGATCACGCCGGCGAATCTCACCAGTCTTTCACCGGCCGGTCCGATAGGGATGACGCTCAGCGAATCGTCCTTCAGGTCCTTCTTGATCGCTGCCTGGGTGTCGCCGGTCGACATGCCCCAGTACTTCTGCGCATCCCTGATCTCCGCCTTCCCGTCGTCGATCAGGAGATAGACAGGCGCCTCCGCCTTCCCTTTGACGACGACGGCATCGAAGCCGCCGTACTTCAATTCCGGGCCGAAATTCCCGCCGCCGCATACCGACCTGGACAACGAACCGGACAGCGGGGATTTGTTCATGATGATGAATTTCGGTGCGAAGGGCGCCAGGGTGCCCTGAACGGGCCCCGAAATGAAATAGATCGAACTGTCGGGAGAAAAGGGATCCACCTTCGGGGCGATCTCCCTGTAGGCAAGGTAGGCCCCCAGCCCCCTCCCGCCGATGTAGGACCTTGCGACGGTCTGCTCCAGAAGTTCCGTTTCGATCTTTCCAGCGGTCAAGTCGACTCGTAGTATCTTCCCGATGTAGCCGTACATAGATCTTCCCTCTACTCAAAAATCAAGGCGCCGACGGGGCAATTGCGCACACACAGCGGCTCTCCTCCGCACAGATCACACTTGGCCGCCTTGACGTCTCCCTCTTCCCTGTGCAGGACGATCATCCCGTACGGGCATTCCTGGACACACTGCTCGCACCCGATGCACTTGTCCGGATCGACGACCATGATCGACAATGCCTGATGGGCGTCAAAGGCCTCCGCCGGGCAGTTTTCCGCGCAGGGCGCAGGATCGCACTGGCGGCACACGTGCGGCCGATCGATGTTCGTGATCGGCTTGTTCAGGCCGAACTCCCGGTTGCTCTCGACCCGGATCAGGGCGTTCCGGGGATTGAAAGCCCCTTCGTGGTGGATCATGGAGCAGGAAAGCTCGCAGATCCGGCATCCAACGCATCGTTCCTCAACGACTTTCAGGCGCTTCTCAGACATGGATTCACCTACTTCCTACATACTCGCCGCGGAGAGGTTCGTGGACGGCAGTGCGGCCAGCATCGCCCTCCTGGCCTCCTTCGCTTCCCGAATGTGCTTTTCCAGGTACTGCTTTGCGCGAACGACGTCCCGTTCCCTGATCATCCGCAGAATCTGCTCATGCTCGGAAGCCGCAACGGGGATCCTTCCGGGCGGAATCAGCTCCACGGGGGATCTCAGATAGGTATGCTCGAAAATTCTCCGGAGTTGCTTGACGATTTCCAGGTTTCCGGACAATCCGGCGATCTGCGAGTGAAATGCCGCATCCAGGATCAGTTTCTTGCGGTCGTAAATGGGGATGTCGTAGTTCTTGTGGTCCTGCAGGTACTTCTCCAGCAGGTCGATATCCTCGAGCGTTTGATTCTTTATGGCCATCTCCACCGCGTACAGTTCGAGGATCAGCCTCAAATCAAACAGATCTTCAATCTCCTGAAGATTGATCTTCTTCACATAATATCCGATGTTCGGGATGCGTTCGACAAACCCCTCCTGCTCCAGCCTTCCCAGGGCGAACTGGACGGGGGTGGAACTCATGTTCAGCAGCTTCGCCAGTTCCCGATAGATCAGCTTCTGCCCGGGCACAATGTGCTGCTGAAAGATCATGTTCTTGATCTTCAGATAGGCGCTTTCCATCATGTTGTGGGAGTCTTTTCCGTCCCCTGCGTTCATACGTCCTGCCACGGTTTTCTTCCGGCGCTTTCGCGAAGATCTCATTGATCCGGGGAAGGTAGCGAATCGGTAAATATTTGTCAAGAATTTTATTTAATATTTTATGAGACCTTTGCACAACTCAGTTGATCATCATATTTCATGATACGGATTGTCCGG
>DAOSIS010000064.1:0-3283 GCA_035366835.1 Syntrophales bacterium
GTCAAAAGCGAGATTGCTTCGCTTCGCTCGCAATGACGGAACAGACGAGACAGACGAAACAGACAAAATAGACGAAATGGACGAAATAGACGAAATAGACTCTTCCAGGACGGCACAGACCATGTTTTTTAAGGAGGGAGGATTATTTTTATGTCACTCGGCATTCCCCTGACAGACGCGGACAGGGCAAAATTCAACACCCTCAACAAGGAGACCGTCGAGTACCTGATGACCCGCTACAACAAGGTCAACCGCTGGGTCATCGCCGACATGATCCGCCGCAGCGCCTACCACTACCCCGACAAGACGGCCATGATCTTCGGGGACAAAAAGATGACCTATGCCGGGATGGAGGGCGAATGCAACCGCGTGGCCAATGCGCTCATGGACCTCGGCGTCAGGAAGTACGACCGGGTGGCCATCCTGGCGCACAACACGATCGACCACGTCCTGACGTGGTTCGGCTGCTGCAAGGCCGGCGCCGTGTATCTGGCCATCAACTACCTGCTGCGGGGCAAGGACATCGCCTACTGCATCAATCACTCCGAGAGCAAGGTTTTCATCGTCGAGGACGCGCTCTACGATCTGGTCAAGGACGTGCTCGACGAGATGCCGTCGGTGAAGACCTGGATCTGGTCGCGCCAGGGGGCGGGAAAGCCGCCCGTGAGCGAGAAGTTCAAGGACTTCGAGCCCTGGTACGGGGCCTATCCCGCGACGGAGCCCGACACCGTGCTGAGAATCGAGGACCCGGTCCAGATGACCTACACGAGCGGCACCGAGTCGCTCCCCAAGGGCGTCATCATCACGAACCAGGCCCTGATGGCCCAGTACATGGGGGCCATCGTCGACGGGCAATATGACGAGGACGACGTGCAGGTCAACGCCCTGCCCATCTACCACTGCGCCCAGCGCGACGTCTTCATGAACCCCGTGTTCTGGCTGGGCGGGACGAACATCCTCATCGCACCCGACATGGTACAAATTCTCAAAAATATCGCCGAGTACAAGGCAACCATGTTCTTCGCGCCGCCGACGGTCTGGATCGGCCTGCTGCGGCACCCCGACTTCGGCAAGTACGATCTCAAGAGCCTGAAGAAATGTTACTACGGGGCCTCCATCATGCCCGTGGAGATCCTCAAGGAGATCATGGAGAAATTCCCCGGATCGGGCACCTGGAACTACTACGGCCAGACGGAGCTTGCGCCCTACCACACGGTTCTCAAGGCCAAAGACGCTCTCAAGAAGCTGGGTTCCGCGGGTCTGGGCGGACTCAACATGGAGACGAGGCTCGAGGACGACGGCTTCAAGCCCATCGCCGAGTCTGGCGTGGCCGGCGAGATCTGCGGCAAGGGGCCCCACGCCCTCATGATGTACTTCAAGGATCCCGACAAGACCGAGGAGGCCATGAAGGGCGGCTGGTTCCACTCCGGCGACGTGGGCATCATGGACGAGGACCGCTACATCACGGTGGCCGACCGCAAGAAGGACATGATCAAGACGGGCGGAGAGAACGTCCCCACCCGCGAGGTCGAGGAGGCCATCTACAAGGATCCGAGAGTGCAGGAGGTAGCCGTCATCGGCGTGCCGCATCCGAAGTGGGTCGAGGCCGTCACGGCCATCATCGTGCCGAAGGCGGGCCAGACGATCACCGAGAAGGAGATCGTCGAGTTGTGCCGCAAGGAACTGGCGGGCTTCAAGGTTCCCAAGGGGATCGTCTTCGTGCAGGCCCTGCCCAAGACCCCGACGGGCAAGATCCTCAAGCGCGAAATGCGCGTCACGTACAAGGGGATGTTTGAGAAAGAACAGGCATAAGGCGAAGGGCGAAGGGCAGTTCCCCCTTTTGCAAAGGGGGGCAGGGGGGATTTGAACGAAACAAACGAAATAAACGAACAGACGCGACCGTGAATGTCCTTCTCGTCAATCCCCCCTTCGGGGGGAAGTCGGAACTGCCGCCGCTCGGGCTCCTGAGCCTGGCGGCGGTTCTTCTGCAGGAGGGCCATGCGGCGGAGGTGCTCGATCTCGATGCCGTGCCGGCGCCGGACCCGATGGCCGTGCTCGGGGATGCCCTGGCGCGGTTCGAGCCGGATGTCGTCGGCGTGACGGCCATGACCGACAGCTTTTCGGCGGCTTCGGAGGCCTGCAGGCGCGTGAAATCATGGAATCCTGCGGCGCTTACAGTGATGGGCGGGATCCACGCTACGGTGCACGACAGGGAAATCCTGTCTTCCTGCCCGGACGTGGACATCGTCGTCCGCGGCGAGGGGGAATACATCCTGCGCGATGTTCTTCGAGCGAGATCCGCCGGGGTGCCGATTTCGGGAATCGAGGGGCTCACGTACCGCAACGGCAGGGTTGCCGTTCGAAACCGGCGTCGGGATGTCGAACTGCGTCTCGATGCCTATCCGATCCCCGCTCATCACCTGGTCCCGGGCCGGGGGTACCGCGCCCGGGGCGTCTCCTCGAGCCGGGGCTGCGGCCATCGCTGCACCTTCTGTTCGATCCGCAGTCTCTATGGCCGGACGGTCCGGTTCCGCGAGATCGGCGGGCTGCTGGAGGAGATCGGGCTGCTGGCGGACCTGGGCGCGGAGAGTGTCTACTTTTCCGACGACAATTTCACGACAGACGCGGCCAGGGTCGCAGCTTTGTGCCGTCAGCTCGAGGGGCGGGGATTTCACAGGCGGATGCGTTTTTTCGCCGAAGGTCGCATCGACGACATCTGTGCGAACCCGATGCTTCCCGCAATTCTGTCCATGGCAGGGTTCGGAGCGCTTTATTTCGGGGCCGAGTCGGGCTCCCGCGATATCCTGGAAGGCTACCGCAAGGGGATCACGCCGGACGATATCGAGCGGTGCGTCGCGCTGTGCGTCGAGCAGAACCTCACACCCGTCGTAAGCTTCATCCTCTGTGGTCCCCGCGACACGGTGGAAACCATCCGGGAGACCCTGGCGCTGGCGAGGCGGCTCTTCGAGAATGGCGCCGAGATCGCCTGTACGGAGATGCTGATCCCCTATCCGGGGACGCCGATCCAGGCGAGATTGAGCAAGGACGGGAAATTCCGCCGGAAGAGGGAGGTGTACTACTTCGAATCCTACCGGGACCTCGACATGGAATGCATGCTTCGACTGTTCCGTGCGGCAAGACGAATGGCGGAGCGCGCATACGGCGACGAGCCCTTCGCCGGGCAGCGGCGGCTGTACCGGGAGTTCGGCTGCCTGGACGATCTCCTCTCGGGGCGGGTCAGCCTGGAAGAAGTGGCG
The DNA here is from genome assembly GCA_035366835.1 of Syntrophales bacterium. Lineage (GTDB taxonomy): Bacteria > Desulfobacterota > Syntrophia > Syntrophales > UBA6109 > UBA6109. Next base: position 3,258 of record DAOSIS010000064.1, read on the forward strand.
GAAGCGAAGGAAGTGGAAGAAGTGAA
>DAOSIS010000065.1:0-2755 GCA_035366835.1 Syntrophales bacterium
CGTCCGTTCCGTCTTGATGCAGAGATACGCATCCAGATCCAGGGAGGCAGGAAGCTTTACATGGATGTCGGTCTCCTCTGCCGGGCACACGGTGAACCGTTCATTGTATCGGGGCAGATACTCCTCTAGAAACGCATTCGCCTCTTCTTTCGTCCGTATCCCCCGTAACCGCATCTCCTTGACCAGGCGGTCTTGAAGAACCCCAAACAACCGCTCGATTCTCCCTTTGGCCTGCGGTGAGAGGGCGTGAATCACCTCCACCCCAAGCTCTTTCATCTGTAGCCATAATTCCCCCTCCTCAGGGAGAATTACAGCCTCTCAATAGGACATTTCTACTTTGCTACTTTAGGACATTCTCAGGTTGGCAGAACAGGGTAAACAAGGGCGTAAAACAAGGGCAAAACAAGGGTGCGAATTGCGTCAAATAAAATGTAACCAGAGAGGGACTTGAAAAGGGGCGAGCGGCGCATCGCCGCGGTCTTTGCCTTGATTCCCGCCGGAAACTTATGTAGGATCCAAAATTCCTGCATCGGGGGATTGGAAAATATGGAACGGCCGCGGCCGACAAAGCTGTACCACCACCTGAAGAAGTGGCTCGAAAAAGCGGTCATGGACTACGGCATGATCGCGGCGGGCGACCGCGTCCTCGTCGGGGTTTCCGGAGGGGCCGACAGCCTCGCGCTCCTAGATCTCCTGGATACGCCCATGGTCTTCACGCCGCCGTTCGAGCTTTTCGCCGTCCACGTGGACCTCGGGTTCGATCCCGAGGGCGCCGATGCAGCGCACCTGGAGGAATACCTGCGCCAGGGCGGCTACCGGCACATCGTCGCACGCACCGACATCGGCCCCGTCTCCCACGGGCCGGTCAACCGGAAGAACCCGTGCTTCCTCTGCTCCCGCCTCCGGCGGAAAAGGATCTTCGAGGCGGCGGAGGAACTGGGCTGCAACCGCGTCGCGCTCGCCCACCACCGGGACGACATCATTGAAACCGTGCTCCTGAACATGTTCTATGCCCGCGAGATCAGCACGATGGTCCCGAACCAGTCCATCTTCGGGGGAAAGCTCTCCATCATCCGCCCGCTGGCCTATATCCGCGAACCGCTCCTGAAGAAGTACGCCCGGGAACGGGGATTCGCGGCGGTCGCAAACCGCTGCCCCACGAGCGGCACATCCAAGCGCCGTTACATTAAGGAATTGCTGGACCGTCTGGAGGGCGACAACCGCGACGTGCGCGACAACATCTTCCGCGCCCTGGGCCGCGTGAAGCCGGACTATCTGCTCGCGGCCGGACGGGCCGGCAGGGGAGGGATCTGAAGTGGCCAAGTCGGAAGGCGGCGAAAAGGTCGTCTGCACCAACAAGACGGCCCGACGGGACTACGCCATCGGGGAGACCTTCGAGGCCGGGATCGCCCTCGTGGGGACGGAGGTCAAGGCGCTGCGGGAGGGAAAGGCGGACCTGAAGGACAGCTTCGCCCGCGTCCAGGACGACGAGGTCTTTCTCCACGATGTGAACATCAGCCCCTACACCTTCGGGAACCGGGCCAACCACAACCCGATGCGCGTCCGGAAGCTGCTCCTTCACAAGCGCGAAATCCGGAAGCTCTACGGGAAGTCCCGTGAGAAGGGCTTTACGCTCATTCCCCTGCGCATGTACTTCAAGCGGGGGAAGATCAAGGTCGAACTCGGCATCGCCCGGGGCAAGAAGTACGTGGACCGGCGTGAGGACATCAAGCGCCGCGAAGACGAACGCGACATGGAAAGGGCGCTTCGGAAGCGCAACCGGGGCTGATGCGGGCTCCGCCGGCCGGCCGTCGTCAGCGATCGAAATGCCCCGCTGCTTCCGGCTGGTACAGAACCTCCTGAACCTTCAATCGTCTCGTGCCGGAAGGAACCGGCCACTCGATGATGTCCCCGACGCCGTACCCGATCAGTGCCGTGCCGATCGGCGCCAGGACGGAGATCCTGCCTTGCGCGATGTCTGCATCGACGGGGAAAACGAGCGTATAGGTCAGCGCTTCCCCCGATGCGAGATCCCGAAGGCGGGCGACGGAGTTCATCGTGATGACGTCTTTCGGCACCTTCTTGGAAGCCACCACTTTCGCCCGGTCCAGTTCCTTCTCCAGACCGTCCAGATCCGTCTTCGGTCTGGCGGTGTTTTCCCTGACGCCGTCGATCAGATGCCGGAGCTTCTCCATATCCGGCTTTGTGATGCAGATGGTTCGCTTTGCCATGGCGCGCTTCCTTTCTGTTCGTGGCGTGATTCTGTATCCTCTTGCACAGATTGAGTTTTTTATCAACCATGAAAGGCGGCGGAACCGGCCGAGGCCGCAAAGAGCTTGACGCCACCGCCGGCAGCGCATATATTAGGCCGCAAGAAATTCCTGTCTATTGTGGGGGCGCCACGGTTTCGACGGGGATATTTGAAGTTGCAGCAGCGTGCCGAGGTTCCTACAGGCCTCGTTAAACAGGTAGGACAAACTTAGTCGCGAACGATTACGACTACGCCTTAGCCGCCTAAGAACGGCTAACGTCCTCCCGGCCCCGCCCGCCGGTCCGGAGAGGGCGTCGATTCGGCGGGCTGGCCATCTCCCTTTTCCCGGAAGGGAGAGGTAAGAACCGAACGGGATAGCGTCGGATCGATCCTGCCTTTGGGAGCCTCCGGGGCGAAATCAAAGCAAAGGATTCGCACGAAGAAACTGCAGCGGAAGATTTCCGGACGCGGGTTCGACTCCCGCCGCCTCCACCATTTAGAAAA
>DAOSIS010000066.1:0-2751 GCA_035366835.1 Syntrophales bacterium
CGATCCCGCTGCCCATCAGCCCCGCTCCGAGTACGCAAACCTTCTTGATTGCCATACCTGCGTTCCTCCTGTCTTTGTCCGTCATCCTGTCAAATGGGGCGCTGCCGGAAGATTGAGAAGGTAAGAAGGTGAGAGGGTAAGAAGGCTGGACGGGCTGTGGTCCATCGCAGGCCGCAGCTTTTCCAACCTTCTCACCTTCAAACCCTTTCAACCTCATTCCGTTCAGATGCTCCCCAAAAACCACTGCCTGTTGAGCCAGTGCATCTTTTTGGCTTCCTCGATGAGCCCGTCTCGGAAATCGGGGTGCGCCAGCTTGACGATGGCCAGGACCCTCTCCGGGATGGAGAGGCCCTTGAGGTACGCGACGCCGTATTCCGTGACGAGGTACGAGACGTCGACCCGCGGTACCGTCACGATCTCGCCGGGCGGGATGGTGGGCTTGATCCTCGATTGCAGCGTTCCCTTGCTGTCCGTGTAGGTCGAATAGAAGGCGAGGATCGACTTGTTGCCGGGGTAGCCGAGAGGCGGCTGGCCCTTGGTGGCGCGGTAGTAGGCGCCGCGGACGAAGGCCAGCTGGCCGCCCGTGCCCGAGTACTCGGCGGGGCCGATCGACTCGGAGCTCACCTGACCCTGGAGATCGACGCCGAGGCAGGCGTTGATGGAGATCAGGTCCTTGTTCATCGCGATGACGCAGGGGTCGTTGGTGAAATCGACGGGATACATGGCCAGCGCCGGGTTGTGGTCGATCCAGTCGTAGAGCTTGCGGCTGCCGATGGCGAAGGCCCAGACGATCTTTTCCGGCAGGAAGGTTTTCTTCTTCCCGGTGATCAGTCCCGCCTCGTGGAGTTCCATGATAGCCTCGGTGACCATCTCCGTATGGATGCCGATGTCGCGGGCGCCGCTGTCGGCCAGCAACCGCAGGACCGTATCGGGAAGCCCCCCGATGCCGATCTGGAGGCAGGGGCCGTCCTTGGGGATCATCTCGGCGATGCGTCCGGCGATCTTCTTGTCCGTGTCCGTCGCGGGCGGCGAGGGGATGGTAATCAGCTTGTCCGTTTTGTTTTCGATGACGTGGTCCACGTCGGAGAGGTGGATGCATTCATCGTAACCCCCATAGCACCAGGGCATGTCTTCGACGACTTCTACGACCTTGATCTTCGCCTTCTCGAAGACGGCCTTCTTGAAGTTGCACAGGGGGCCGAAATTGAAGTACCCGTGCTTGTCCATCGGGGTGACGGTCTGAACGGCGATATCGACATCGAGGCTGTCCCGATAATATCGCGCCGTCTCCCCGAAATTATACGGAATGTGGGATCCCCGGTTCTCGGCAATATACGCCCTGGTATGGCCGAGGATGTGCCAGTTGCCCGTCCAGAAGCTCTGAGCCCCTGGATCTTTCTTCATGATCTCCAGGGGGGTGAGGTGGCCGATCATCCGCACCTTGACGTTTTTCAGCTCTCCCGCCCTCTCGGCCAGGGCGCGATCGAATGCCCGGGCTATCTGAACGCCCCCGATATCCACCCACATGCCGTCCCTGACCAAGGCGGCCACCTGTTCCGCCGTTGCCGATTTCCCTCCGTACTTCGACATCACTCGTCCTCCCTCCAGGATTTTGCCTGCCCGCTGTGGGGCAGGTTGATTGTCTCGTCGGCGGATCGAACGTCTATCGGGTTCACCCGCCGCTCCGGCACGGGGAGGGCAGGTTACAGGCTGCACGAAGAAAATGGATTCGCACTCTTCTTAAATGCGGAAAGGGGAAAGAGGCAATATTTAAAGAATGGGTACATAACCTTTAGTTTTTCTAAAGGTTACTTCAGGGAGGAGAGGTAGGTCCTCAGGTTGGTCTTCTTTCGGGACAGACCGAGTTTCTCCCGGATGTGATACCGGTGGATCTCGACGGTGGCCGGCGACAGGCTCATGAACTCGGCGATTTCCTTGGTTGTCTTGCCTTCCTTGATGAGGTCGGCCACCTGGAGTTCCTTGGGAGTGAGGCTCAGGTGCTCCGACGAGAGCTTGCTCGCGAAGGGAGAGGCGATGTCCTTCAGGTTGGACTCGATGACGTTGAGGCTCACGAGGTCGTTTCTATCGATACGGCCCTTCTTGAGCTTTTCGATGTAGGGTATCACCAGTTTCTTCAGGTTGGAGACGACGTTGTTCTCCAGCTCGAGCTTGTCCTCCTCCCTGCGCTTCAGCAGGACGCGCAGCGCCGCGTTGAGCTCCTCAAGTTCGTGCGTCTTGTCCTTGAGGTCCCGCTCGTTTTTCTTCAGCGCTTCCTCGGCCTGCTTGCGCTTCGTGATGTCCACGAAGGAGGCGACGCTCCGTTTCGTTCCCGGGATCATCGAGATCGTGATGATTACTTCCCGGACGTCCCCCTGCATATTGACGAGGCTGAACTCGTAGTTCCGCGGCGCCGACTCGGGGTTGATGCGGCGGCTGCGGTGAAATCCGAGCATCCGGTCACGATCCTTTTCGTGGACGAACTCCGTCCACTTGCGCCTGCCCTTGATTGGCTTTCTTTATTGTCCGATGAGAACAAGGCAGGGAATCCGCCTTCGCAGTGGGCCACCCTGCATCCTGCAAAGGCAGCCTGAAACGTGCGACGGCTTATCCGCTTTGCCATCACTCTGATGATTCTGTTCTGGTTGTGGACGCTGCTTCCCACCATCGGCGCGGCAATCCTGTCGCCCATCCGCTGCGCCCAGGGCGTGGCCACCGCCATCGAACTGCATCAAATCCGCAAGATGCTTCTCA
>DAOSIS010000067.1:0-2553 GCA_035366835.1 Syntrophales bacterium
CTTCTGTCATCGGTCTTCTCCCTGATACGGTCTTCCCGCGGGGTCATAACCGCCCCGCCGCGGGCAGTGGTACCATACACCATTTGCACGGCGGCAGCAAAACCTTATTCTGCGAAACTCGCAGAGCGCCGGCGAAGACCGCCCGGAGGCTTCCGTTTTGTGGCACGGATTGTGCTAAATCATCGTCGGGATCCATCAGCAAACCGCTTGAGGACTCCGAAAGCAATTTCCCCCTGGAGGTAGATCGATGAAGAGAATCCTGTTGGTTTCGTTCGCGCTCAGTTTCGTTCTCGGCCTTGTCTTCGCGCCGGGCGCCGCGGCGTCCCAGAAGGACGCCAAGGCTCTCGTTGAGAAGGCCGCCGCCTTCGTGAAGGCAAACGGCAAGGATGCCGCCCTCAAGGAGATCAGCAAGGCCAAAGGGCAGTTCGACAAGGGCGAACTCTATGTCTTCGCCTATGACATGAACGCCACGATGGTCGCCCACCCGAAGAATGCGAAGCTCATCGGGAAGAACCTCATGGACGTGCCCGACACGGACGGCAAGCTCTTCCGCAAGGAGATCGTGGAAACGGCCAAAACGAAGGGCTCCGGCTGGGTGGACTACAAGTACTTGAACCCCGAGACCAAGAAGGTCGAGGCGAAGACGACGTACGTTCTGAAGGCGGGGGACATCGTCCTGTGCTGCGGGACCTACAAGTAAACGACCTGCCGCCGGCAGGGCGCCGTGCCCTGCCGGCCTTTTCCCACCCGATGAAAGGAACCGCGGGATGAAACGCCTGATAGCCAATCTGTCCATGACAAAGAAACTCCTCGTTTCGCCCCTCGTCGTTCTGGTCTCGATGGTCGTCCTCGTCGTGATGGCGTATGTCGGCTTCTCGAGCCAGTCGTCGGCGATCGACGATCTGTACAACAACCGCTTCGTCGGTTACCAGAGCTGCGCGAAAATCGTCAACGACGTCAACGTCGTCCACAAGAATCTCTACAAGGTTGTCAGCCTCGCCGGATCCAATGCCGACGAAAAGATCATCGACGGCCTGGTGAAGGAGCAACTGAAGACCCTCGCGGAAACGCAGCAGTTTGCCGAGGGGCTTGCGAAGCGGGACAGCCTCGCGGCCGAGGAAAAGAAGCTCCTGGAAACGGCCCTGGGGCAGTTCAAGACCTACCGGGAGCAGGCCGCGAAAGTGCTCGACATGGCGCAGGCGGACTACAGCGTCGCGCTGACCTTCATGGGGCCTGTCGACGGAAAATTCCAGGCGATGCACAAGGCCCTTTCCGAGCTGCAGGCCCTGGAGGACCGCCTCGGCCGGGAAAACCACGGCGCCTCGAAGGCCGGATTCAGCGCCCTGATGCGCAACTTCATCCTCGTTGCCGTCGTCGTGGTGATCTTCTCCGCCGCGGTGAGCCTGCTCATCACGCGGATGATCTCGTCGCGGCTGATGGAGACGATGGAGGTCCTCCGGCACGTTGCCGAGGGGGACCTGACCCATGAAGTCGCTTCCGCGTCGTCGGACGAACTCGGGCGGCTCGCGCAGTCGGTCAACACCATGCGGGTGAAGATGGGCGAGGCCGTGGGCCACTCGAAGGAAATCGCCCAGAACCTCTCGGAATCCGCCTCGGAGCAGGCCGCCACCCTCGAGGAGACGGCCGCCTCCCTGGACGAGCTCGAGTCGATGACGCGCCAGAACGCCGGAAACACCGGCGAGGCCAACCGGCTCATGGCCGCGGCCAACGAGATCATGGAAAAGGCCAACCGGTCCATGGTGCAGCTCGCCGCGTCGACGCAGCAGATCGCCGAGGCAAGCCGGCAGACCCAGAACATCGTCAAGAGCATCGACGAGATCGCGTTCCAAACCAACCTCCTGGCCTTGAACGCGGCCGTGGAGGCGGCCCGGGCGGGTGAGGCGGGCGCCGGGTTCGCCGTTGTGGCCAGCGAGGTGCGCAACCTCGCGCTGCGCGCCACCGAGTCGGCCCGGAACACCTCCGAGCTCATCGACGACATCGTCAGCAAGGTGCACGACGGCGAGCGGCTGTCCCAGGCGACACGGAACGACTTCGACGAGGTGACGTCCGCCGCCTCCAAGGTGGTGGCTCTCATGGCCGAGATCGCCGCAGCATCCCAGGAGCAGTCCCAGGGGATCGGGCAGATCAACAAGGCCGTCAACGAGATGAGCCAGGTCACCCAGAAAAACGCCGCCGCCGCAGAAGAGCTGGCCTCCACGATGTCGATGTTCCGGACGGAGGGGCGAGCGGCCGAAGCCCCCGAACCCGGCGACGGGGACCGCGCCTGAGAGCGGAGGGGATCGCATGACCAAGGGGCCTGGGGACATCGTCCCCGGGCCCCTTTTTGGGGGCGCCCGGCCGGGCGCACACGCCGGGGCGGGCAGCCTTCCTGTGCCATGCCGCTTTTCCATGTCCGCCCGTTATACCGTTCCGCAGCGTCCGCCGGAAGGCCCGCGCCTCGTGAAGCGAACGGTGACGATCCGCTTTCGGCATGCCGCTCGCTCGTATCGCTTCCGTTGCCGCCGGTTTCATGGTAATGTCGGTCAGCTAGAT
>DAOSIS010000068.1:0-2413 GCA_035366835.1 Syntrophales bacterium
GGGCTCCGCCGCTTTGCCGACCTCTCCGGCGGCGATTCGATTCTGTTGACGCGCTTCGAGACCGCGCTTTATTTTTTCGTGCTCGGCGAGATGTACCGCTTCGTGGGTGATGACGCGGCACGCAAGGCCGCGTTCGCCGATGCCGCCGAACACCTGAAAAACGCGCTCGCGTCGACCGACCGCGAGACCGAGCGCGACAACGTGCAGACGCCGCCGGAGTCGATCTATGACCATTGACCGGCAGACATCTTTCGCGGGCGGGATGGTCGACACGTCGGCGGACGGCAAGCTGCCCGCCGACAGCTACCTGTTCGCCCAGAACCTCGACCTCGTGGGCGGGCGGCTGGTGTCGCGCCCGCGCCTTGTTGACGTGCGCGCGCGTCCGCTCGGCATGGAGACGATCCGCAACATCGGCCTTTTCCGTTTCTCCGGATCCTCGCTAGGCGACTGCCTGTTTTTCATCGAGCACAACTACACGGTCGATTCGTTCGCTTTTTGCGGGTACCTTGTCGACGCGTCCGGCGTCGACCTCGGCATCGTGCGGATCGACTTCCCCGACCTTTCCGGCGCGGGGGACGGATTGTTCTACGGCTCGGAGAGCGAGCCGCTGGCCCCGCATTACGTCGCGCTCCAGGTGGGCGGCGTGGCCTACGTGTGGGTGACGCGCGGCGGCGCGGGGTACGTGTTCCGCTGGGACGGCACGGTTGCGGGCTCCCCCGTCCCGAAGGGCGCGTTTGAGCGTCTTTCCTCCGAGTACGGCACGGCGGATTACATCCCGCCGTGCCGCGCCGCGCTGTATGCCTACGGGCGCGTGTGGCTGGCCGTCGAGACCGGCGCGACGGGCGTCTACAGTTCCGTCGCGGCGTCCGCGCCCGTGGACAACACCGGCGTGTCCGGCCTCGTCTTCGGCGCGGAAAAGGTAGACTGCGGCCTCGGCGGGCGGGATGACATCCTGGGCATGGCCGCGCTCGGCAACGGGCGGATCGCGGCCTTCAAGCGCAACGGCGTATGGCTGCTTTCCGGTTGCGACGGCGAGCCTGAAAAGATCGGCGTCGAGTGCATCGACGCCGATCACGGATGCGTGGGGCACAACGCTTTCGTGGTCTTCGACCAAGGATGCTGGTTCATTTCCGATGACGGCGTCCGGGCCGTAGACCTTTCGGGACGCGCCCTGCGCGTCCCGAAGACACAGCCGATCTCTGATTTCTGGCGCCAGCGCGTGGTCTGGGAGGCCGAGCCAAGCCCGCTGGTGTCCGCCGTCGTGTTCGGCGACCGCCTCTTGTTTTCCATCCGCGTCGATTACACCTCTTCCGGCGCGATACTCGTCTACTCGCTTTCCGCCGGATGCTGGGTCGGCATCTGGCGTCAGCAGGGCATGGACTGCCTCGGCTTCGCGGTCGGCGACGTGCCGACCGGCAGAGAGCTGAAGATGCTGGGCGGCGACTGCTCGCTGCAGGCGCTTTCCCTGACCGAGCCCATGCTGTTCACCAATTCCGGCGCGGGCGAGTTTGTTTCCCGCCCCTTCGCTTGCGGGCTTGAGCACGCCGAAAAAATGTTCACTGACGCGGGGGCTACCCTGCGCTCGGTGGGGCAGTATGACGGGAACCAGATACCCCTGCGGATGTCCTTTGCCTCCCGCGACGCGGTGACAAAGGCATCCGTGACGCACGTCAACAATCTGACCGTGACCGGCTTCCCCACCGTGGGCTCGTTCATCGGGCGGCGTCTTCGGGCGTGCTGCCTCGGCATGACTTTCACGTCCGGATCCGTGGAACTTTACGCCCTGTCGGCGCGTTCCTCGGCCAAATGACGCCTTCCCAAACCCGATGACGGTTTATAGAGACGTCTGACTACATACCTAGGAGGTTCTTATGTCTGCTGGTGCAATTTATTCCGCGTTGATCGCGCCACAAAACGCGTCGATCACTCTTGCGGTCGATGGTGTCGAGTATTTCGCGGAAGCGCCCCGCTTCGCTGACGCGACACAGGCGGTCTGGCGCTGCTATGCCGTTTTTCCCGCCGGTGATTCGGGGCGGCGCGTGAAACACGCCTCGGGGCTTCACGCGCCCGGCGAGAACGGCGAAAACCTTCCGGCTCTGAACTACGAATGAGGGGGCTGGCATGAAACGGTTTTTCGTCTGTTCAGTGTCTTTCTGTTTCTTCCTCGCCGCCGCCGTCCTCGCCGATGTCACCATGCGCGACATCTGGCAGTGGGGGCTGGTGCGCAAGAGCGACGTGCAGCCGCTCGGCCTCAGGCTTGATCTGATCGAGGACGGCACAAACAACTGGACCGCCGCCTTCGCCTGGGGGCCGCATTTCGCGGCCGGCTACCTGCTGCCGGCCGATATCTCCGGGCTTGCCACCACACAGCAGGTCGAGGCCGCCGCTGCGGCGCTTGCCGTACACACGAACC
>DAOSIS010000069.1:0-2250 GCA_035366835.1 Syntrophales bacterium
GGCTCGGCTACGAGCTGGGCAAGGCAGACCCCGCCACGGCTCAGATTGTCGCCAAGGCCGCCGACGGCATTATCCAGACCATCGAGACGGGGACCACGGCAGAGGCCCTCAGTGTACTCCTGCAGGAAGGGCTGGCGAAGCTCGCGGCGGGCTACCAGAACGACCCGGCCCTCGCGGCGGAGGTGGCCATCGTCGCGGAGCTGGTCATATTCAAGGGCAGCGAGGTCAACGTGGACGCCTACAAGATCTATCTCGCTCAGATGAAGGCGGGGCTGGAAGGGTACAAGCTGGGCTATGCCCTCGCCCTCGCAGTGGCGGCGAAATGAACGACCTGACCGTCTATCACAACGTCAAGACTCAGATGCAGACAGGGGACCTGCTGATGTGGTCCAGTGATCGGCTCATCGGCAAGGCGATCCGCTGGCGCACCCTGTCCGAATACTCCCATGCGTCCCTGGTGATTCGCCTTGCGGAGTACGAGGGAACGGAAGGGCGCCGGTTCACCACGGAGGCCCTTGCGGACGGGGTTGTGCTGAACATCCTCTCGTCCCGTCTCGCCAACTACGACGGCCGCGTGTGGTGGTTCCCGCTGGACGAAGAGAAATGCAAGGTTAAGCGCTCCCATGTCGGGGAGTGCGCCCTGTCCTTTATCGGGACCCCCTACGACTATCAGAGCATCCTGCGGCTGTGCCTTCGCAGGGTATCGACGCAGATGGACAAGCTCTTTTGCTCGGAATACTGTGCGGTCTGCTACGGTCTGGGAGGCGAGGCCCCGACCCCGGCGGACATGCCGAAACTCGGAATCTTCAAGGAAGCAGTGAGGCTGATATGAACGAGATCCTGGAACGAGTGAAGGACATGAAGAGCACGCTGCCGGGCACGTTGGTCCTGCTCGGCTCCATCGTCGTGATCTTCAAGGAGGCCGTTGCGGAAGTTGTGCAGTGGATCGCCGGGCTCGGATACACCCTGACCCCGGACGGGGAAAAGCTTGTTTCGGTGCTCGTCGCCGGGATCGGGCTTTACCTGATATTCGGGGCGGGCGGGAAGAAATTGTCCACCCGGGTCATCCTCAAAGACAAGGAATAGCCCATGGCTACCAACATCAGCGAGATCTCAAGGAGAGTTGCGCCCGACGTCATGGGGTGCCCGAATGTCCTCATTGACGAGGCCGTCCTGCGGACCCTCATCAAGTTTTGCGAGGAAACACACATCCTCGAGAAGGCTTTCGAGCATGATGTGGTCTCGACGGACATCGTGGCCGCGGACAACGATTCGGTGAATGTGAATCTCGCCACTTACATCACCGATGGACGGCCGATCCTGCTCACGCAGTTCAAGATCGACGGTGCCGATTGGGACGCCCAGGAGATCAAGCTCCTGAACGACCAGGACGACCTCGACGAAATCTCCATCTCGGGCACGAAGTTTTTCACCTGGCCGGATACGACGCACATCAAGTTCTACGGCATCGAGGCCGAGGACCAGCGGTTTTTCATCAAGCAGGTCTTTGTTCCCCTCGATACCGCGACGACCATGGACGACGATCTTTACTACAGATTCAGAGATGTGATCGCAGCCGGGGCCCGGGCGAGGCTCATGTCCATGCCCAGGAAGGATTGGACGGACCTGATCACGGCCGCCAAGAATCTTTCCGAGTACAACGACGGGGTTGCCATGGCGAGGATCAAGAAAGACCACGGCATGACGAGGCGCAGCCAAAGTGTGAAATCTATGAGGTTTTTCTAATGCGGATCCGGCAGAACTTCTTTTCTGGCGAGCGCCCCCGGGTGGCCACGCACCTGTCCAAAGAGTATGAGGCGCAGATCGTGGAGAACTGCGATCTTTCCCGCGGGGATCTCCGGCCGTTCCGGGCTAATGCCAGAACCCAAAACCTCACGGAATCCGGCACGCTCAAGACCCTATACCAGTGGAAGAAATCCGGTGATGATGAGTGGATCGTCCATGCCAACGAGCTCGATTTCGCCCGCAGCCCGATTGCAGGCGAGGCCCACGATCGCGTCTACTTGACGGGCATGACCGAACCCCGGGTACTCTCGACACACATCTTGAGCGCGACCTTCGATTTCTCGACCGACTATTACAAGTTGGGCGTCCCGGCGCCGGCAGCGGCCCTCACGATCGATTCAGGCTACACGCCGGGGTCTGACTATCGAGCTTACATCTACACCTATGTAGTCAAGCTCGGCACCACGGACGCTGAAGAGGGGCAGAATTCGGCCATTGCCTCCA
>DAOSIS010000070.1:0-2182 GCA_035366835.1 Syntrophales bacterium
CTCGCGGCCCGTCCCGGCCCGCGCGGAGCCCTCGACGATGTTCTGCCGCGCGCTGCGGGCCGCCCCCACCATCTGGCCGACGGTCTTGCCGAGCGCGTCGTTGGTGCGGTCGTAGTTGCGGCGGCAGAACGCGCAGGTGGCATGGTACACCAGACAGGTGTAGCCGAAGGCGAAGGTCTTGCGGTAACCGCCATACGCGCCGATGATCTGCGTCATGCCTTCGTCTCCTTTTTTGGCTGGCGCGGACACGAGACGCGAGACGTGAAAAGAACTTTCGCGTCGCGCGTCGCGTGTCCTGCCCTACCCGCCGCCCTGCGGCATCTCCCTGCCTTAGAAGCGCAGGGCGATGCCGGCGGTGGCAACGAAGCTGGAGTAGTCGACTTCGGCGCGGACGCCGCCCAGCGAGACATCGGCCTCGTCGATCCACTCGTAACCGGCGTCGACCTGAAGGCCGATGTTATCCGTCAGGTACGCCACGAGCCCCAGACGCGCGCCCACGCCGGGAAGGCAGTCCGTCTCGGTCCGGCGCGCTTCGCCGCATTCGGCCTCCAGATGGGAAAAATTGCAGAGCGCCTCCACGCCGCCGAAGACGTCAACCCGGTCGAAGGCCCGCCACGTGAGTTTCGGCCCGATCCCGACCTGGTAGAGGTCGCTGGAGAGCCGTGCGCAGATCCGCCGGCCGGGGATCGTCTGGCCCGACGACCCGCCCAGTTCTTCGCGGTAAGGCAAATAGGGATCGGAGTCGGGATAGAAATTCGTGAAGTCGTCGTCGTCCGGAAACGGACCGTCTTCGAAGAGGTGATAGTCTTTCCACGACCGTGATGTCACCGTGCCGCCGCCGGACTGGCCGCAGGCGTGCGACTTCATGTCCCAGTAGCCGGCGAAACGGAGGGAGAGCCCCGCGGCGAAACGCCCGCTAGAGTAGAAGTCGCGCCCGGCGGAAATGCTGATGCCGAGCGGGCGGTCGATGTCGCTGTCGTTGAGCGCGGTCGCGCCGGAGCCGGGCGTGACCGTCCGCTCGGTGCCTGTCCGGGTTGCGGCGTACAGCAGGCTGCCGGAGATGTAGGGGTCACCGACTACCTCCACCTCGCTAAGGCTCCACGGGCCGTGCCCGGCGATGTCTTTGTCGTAGGTGGTCGTCTGGGATGCGGGGACGGACGGCCCGCCGGACGGCCGGCCGGAGATCGAGCTCTTCACGCGCGAGCGCCAAGCCGGCCCGGCTGAAAAGGTCCACCGGCCGGGGCTTTCTTCCCCGGCGGTTGCGGCGCCGGCCAGTGCCATGACCGCGAATAAGGCGATTCCCTTCATCAATCCGGTTTTTTTCATGGTTCTCTCTCCTTTCAGTTCAACCTTAATCAGCCTCCGGGGCAACGAACGCGCGGAAGAAGGCGCTGCCGCCCTCCGGCCTGTCGACCTCCAGCGTGACCGTGCCGTCCTCCTCGAGTTCGGCGGGATCCGGGAACCAAACCTCGCCGTCGTCGCCGAGCCGGGCACGGTACTCCACCCAGATGGAGGCAGGGTCAAACTCGCCCCACTCCGGGTATCTCTCGACAATGACGCCCAGGACTACCCGGCCGGACGGGGCGAAGCCGATCTTGTAAATCCGCAGCCCCGTGATGATGCCGTCGGTCTTCACTTCGGCGAGATTCATGCCCGCCGTCAGCTGGTTCATGTAGTCCGGATCGTTGGCCAGCGCCGGGTCGAGGTGCAGCGTGATGCCGTCCGTGTCCACTCCCGCGCTGCGGAAGACTTGTTTTCCGAGGACGGGATGCCCGAGGATTGTGATCTTCTGCAGGTTGCGCGTGTTGCTGAAGGCGTAGTTGCCCAACGACGCGACTTCGGCGGGGAGCGTCAGCTCCGTCAGTCCCATCGCGCCGGAGAAGGCGTATTTTCCGATATGGAGGGCGGCGGGTTGCGACGGATCGCGCCAGTCCCGGGTGGGCGGGAAGACGAGGCGCGTGATCGTCGGGATCGACAGGAAGGCCTGGTCACCGATGCTCGTGCAGAAGACCGGGATGTGCACCTCGGTCATTCCGCTCGTGGAGTTCGCGAATGCCGCCGGCGCGATGGCCGTGACAATGAGGCCGTCGATCATGTCGGGCAGGGTGAGCTTGTCGACCTGCTGGCTCGGATCCTTGAACCCGGTGATGGTGATGGTGCCGTCGGCGTTGTTGGTGTAGGC
>DAOSIS010000071.1:0-2045 GCA_035366835.1 Syntrophales bacterium
CGTCGACCGGCTCGGGCTCTCGGCGAGGGCCTACACGCGGGTGCTCAAGGTGGCGCGGACGATCGCCGACCTCGAGGGCGAGGCAGACATCGGCCCGGGGCACGTGGCGGAGGCTATTCAATACAGGGCGCTGGACAGGAGTATTGTATAGCCGGCGGAGAACAGCCTGAAGCAGGATTGGCAAAGGTGCATTATGCTGCACAAAAGTCTTGACCTTTGTGCAAAATACTGCATAAATGCCGATCATGGAGCGCTACCTCTACGAGCCGATCAAGAAGGATCTCGCCCGCAAAATGGTTATCCTGACGGGGCCCCGCCAGATCGGCAAGACATGGCTTGCCCGGGAGTTGATGAAGGAGTTCAAGAACCCCCAGTATCTGAATTACGACAGCTTCGACGACGCAAAGATCATCCGGGCCCGCACATGGCCGATCCGTGCGGACATGCTCGTCTTCGATGAAATCCACAAGATGAAGGGGTGGAAGAAATTCCTCAAGGGCGCCTTCGACACGCGCCCGGCGCGGCAGGCCATCCTGGTTACGGGAAGCGCGAGGCTCGACACCTTTCGCAGAGGCGGCGAATCCCTTGCCGGCCGATACTTTCACTTCCGCCTCAACCCGGTCTCTGTCCGGGAACTCAAGGGCACGACGAAACCGCATGAAGCCCTGGCGCTCCTCAATCGCTTCGGAGGGTTTCCGGAGCCGTTCCTGTCAGGCTCGGATGAAGAAGCAGCACGGTGGAGAAATCAGTACTACACGGACCTGGTACGCGAAGACATCCTTGAGTTCAGCCGGATCCAGGAAATAAGGGCCATCCGGCTTCTGCTGGAAATGCTTCGGGAGCGTGTGGGCTCGCCCCTGTCGTACACCTCGCTGGCGGAAGACCTTCAGATTGCCCCCAATACCGTCCGAAAGTACGTCGAGATCCTGGAGAGTCTCTGCATCATCTTCCTGGTCCGTCCCTATCACGCCAACGTTGCCCGGGCCATACTGAGAGAGCCGAAGGTCTATTTTTACGACAGCGGCTATGTCCGTGACGACGAAGGAATCAGGCTCGAGAATACCTGCGCGGTGTGCCTTCTGAAGCATGTCCATTATCTGCAGGACACCACGGGGGAAGACCTTGCACTGCATTACATCCGCACACGCGACGGCCGGGAGATCGATTTCGCCATCGCCAGGAACGGCAAAGTCGATCGACTCGTCGAGGTGAAACTCTCCGACGACAGTCTCTCGCCCGGCCTTCGTTATTTCCTGGCCATGTTTCCCAAGGCTATAGCCGTTCAACTCGTCCACAATCTGCGGCGGGAGCAGAGCATCGCCGGAGTGGACATCGTCCATGCGTCCAGGTGGCTTTCGGAGTTGAGCGCCTGAGTCGATCCCGAAGACGAAGCCTCGCTTCAGGACTTCGTATTGGAAATCACCCAGGTGCCTATTATTTAGACAGCTTGTTCCCCCGACACGTATCCTGGTCCAACCCCGCCCCGCCCAATTGAAAAAAGGAATAAGTGCCCACGACAGTTTGTTCTGGAAAATGACCCGCAGGGAGGGTACACAGAAGGCTCGGTGTGTGCTGTAACGGCGTCCGGCGGAAAGGAATATCAGGATCAAAATTTGCGAGGTCCACTGCCCGGCCTGTTTGAAGAAGCCCTTTATCCGGTCCGGCTTTTCTGGTATGGTTACTGAGCGTTAGAGGTAATTCAGGGCATCCTGAAGATACCCGGCACCCCGAATAAAGAGTCACAAGGAGGCTTGGAGAATAGATGGAAAAGTTTGGAACCCTGACCGTGAAATCCGGTCTGGCTGAGATGCTCAAGGGCGGCGTCATCATGGACGTGACGACGGCGGACCAGGCGAAGATCGCCGAGGACGCCGGGGCCGTCTCCGTCATGGCCCTGGAGCGCGTGCCCGCCGACATCCGGGCCGAGGGCGGTGTTGCCCGCATGACGGACCCCGCCATCATCGAGGCGATCATGAAGGCCGTCACGATTCCCGTCATGGCCAAGTGCCGGATCGGCCACTTCGTGGAGGCCCAGATCCTGGAGG
>DAOSIS010000072.1:0-1957 GCA_035366835.1 Syntrophales bacterium
TTTTTCTCGATGACGAAACCCGTCTCGGCATTGGCCGCGGCCGCAGGTCTTTGAGTCAGGTCATTCAATGGCTCCGCGGGGGCGGTGAACGTCTCGCCATCCTGACCAACGGCCGCCAGTGGCGTCTAATCTTTGCCGGTCTCGATTTCGATGCCTGGTGCGAGTGGGATGTGGAACTCTGGTTCGAAGAGGGCGCCCTCTCCGCCCAGGTCACTGCTTTAAGAACGCTTCTTTCCCCGGCCCTCTGGACGCCGTCAGTAAAAGATGCGCCGTTCCCGCTTCTGGAGGCAATCCTCGACAGCCGCAAAGGACAGGCGGAACTCTCGGCCATTCTTGGCGAGCGCGTTCGGGAAGCCGTCGAGATCCTCGTCCAAAGCCACGGCGATGTTTTAAAAGAACAAAACAGCGGCATTCATCCGGCCGAAATCTACCGGGCCGCCGTGCGGATGGTCATGCGTATCGTGGTGGTTCTGTTCGCTGAATCACGGGACCTTCTGCCCCGTGACAATGCGCTCTATCATGGCGCCTATGGCATCACGGGTCTCCTCGAAGACCTGGAGAAAGTTGCTGCTCGCGGCGGCAACCGCCTGGCCCGTTCCTGGAATGCCTGGCCGAGAGTTTTGGCCCTCTTTCGCCTTGTTTATTCTGGATCGCACCACGAAAAGCTTCCCGTCCCCGCTTATGGCGGAGACCTGTTTGCCCCCGGCGATGACGCCTCACCGGACGGCCTTACGCGCGCTCTTGCTGTTTTCGAGAACGCCTGTTTCGAAAGAGAAATCCTTTCCGACCGGGACGTCAATCGACTATTGGAACACCTCACGAGAACACGCGTGAAGCTTCGACAGGGAAGAACAAGCATCTGGGTTCCGGCACCGGTGGATTTTTCCGATCTTTCCAGCGAATACATCGGCATTCTTTATGAGGGTCTCCTTGATTTCGAGTTGAAAACCGCCCCGTCCGGCGATCCGGTTATTTTTCTTTCCGTAGGCAACCAGCCGGCTCTGCCGCTCTCGCGGCTGGAAGCGATGGACGACCGCGCTCTTGCCGATCTCCTGGAGAAAATGAAAGACACAGGTCAGGACGAAGGGGAAAGTGAGGAAGGCGCTGAAGAAGCATCCGCCGACAGCAGCGATGATGCTGAAGTCCTCAATGAAAATGAAGCTGTTACTGGCGATGACGACATTGCAGCCGCTGAGGATGTCGCAGTGGAGGACGACATTACGGAACCCGGCGATGAACGCCACACCACGCGGACCCGTGCAGAAATTTGGGCGCGCCGCGCCGTTTCCGTGGGGAATCTCGTCCGCCGGCCCCGGGGCAGCCAGACGCCGGAAAGACAGCGAGCTTATGAAGAAACCATTGCCCGAAAAGCCAGGCAGCTTGTTGCCCGGGTTATCCTGCCGGGAGAATGGTACCTTGTCCGCTGGGGCGGCACACGCAAAGGCGCAGGCACATTCTACACCCGCCCCGGCCTGGCCGTGCCCACCGTTTTGCGAACACTGCGGCCATTGGCATACGATCCGCCGATGAATGCGGACGGCGAGCCAGATTACGACGCACCACCCGCCGCCTGGACGCCGAAACTTCCCGAGGCAATTCTCAGACTCAAGGTCTGCGATATGGGATGCGGCTCGGGCAGCTTTCCCGTCGCGTCCCTGCGCTTCCTGACCGACGCTCTCTATGTGTCTTTGCATTATCACGGCCGGATCAACGTTGATGGGGAAAAGGCCGTAGCACGACTCCTTGTTCCGCCATCCACGGATAACGAAGCTTCCGAAGAACGACTCGTCGAGGAACTCTTGCCTTGCCGCCCTGATGACGATGATTTCGAGATACGCACCAAGGCAATTCTCCGCCGCCATATTGTGGAGCGCTGCCTTTACGGTGTGGACATTGACCCGATGGCCGTGGAGCTGTGCCGCCTGTCTCTCTGGATCGAGACCATGGATCGGACGCT
>DAOSIS010000073.1:0-1769 GCA_035366835.1 Syntrophales bacterium
GCAAAACCGGAGGCCCCTTCCTCTTAAACCTGACACAAACATCTTGACGTTACCCCCCCGTCCCTGCTGACGGGCAGACGAATGCCCGCACAATTCCCGTTGACGTCGTCCGTTCCCTGTGATAGGCAGTGTCCCAACCGCTTGGATCCGGATTTGGACCGAGACGGAAGGGTCGCTCCCCACGATGGAACTGAACCAACAGGGCCTTCCGGCATATGTCCGAAGGCCCTTTTTTTTGGGATTGTACCCCGTGAGAACTTCTTTGCCCGTACGTCCTTGCACCGCCTTCATCGGCATGGGAAAAGTCGGCACGGCGCTTGCCTGCTCTCTCCACGACGCCGGCTACCCCGTTGCAGCCGTTCATGACGTCCGTCCTGCCGCCATGGAGCGCGCCGCCCGCCATACCGGAGCGAGGCCGTGCGGCAGTGCCGAGGAGGCCGCCGTCCTCGCCGACCTCATCTTCCTCACAACTCCCGATGATCATATCGAGGGCGTCTGCCGACAACTCGCCGCAGCGGGCGCCGTCTGCCGCGGCAAACGCGTCCTTCACACAAGCGGCGCCTGCGGGCTCGATCTCCTTGAGACTGCGCGCCGATGCGGAGCCCTCACCGGCTGCATCCACCCGCTCCAGAGTTTTCCCGACGTCGACGCCGCACGCCGCTCCCTTCCGGGCAGCGCGTTCGGCCTGACCGTCGAGGACGGTCTGAAGGAGGAAGCGAACGCCGTTGTGACAGCACTGAGAGGATTCCCGATCGATGTCTCCGACCGGGACAAACCCCTCTACCACGCGGCCGCCTGCATGGCCTCGAATTATCTCGTGGCGCTTGTCGACGCTGTCCGCCGCGTCTGCGGATCCTTCGGACTCACCGACGCCGACGCCATCAGGGCCTTCTGGCCCCTGATCGCGGGAACCATGCGCAACATCGAAACTCGGGGAACCGTCGCCTCGCTCTCCGGCCCCATCGAGCGCTGCGACGTCGGCACCGTGAAACGCCATCTGGACGCAATGGGGCGTTGCTGCCCGGATCTGCTGCCCCTGTATCGTCAGCTGGGCCTCCTCACCGCGGATGTGGCGGCCCGCAAGAACCCCGCCGCAACGGATCAGCTGGCCGCTGTCGTCGAGGCACTTTCCAAGGAGTGATCCCATGAGCAAGCAAGGCCGGATGCAGAAAATCACCAACGCCACGCTTCGTGAAATGAAGCAGAAGGGTCAGAAGATCACCGTCCTGACGGCTTACGACTATCCCATGGCTTCCCTGCTCGACGAATGCGGCACGGACGTCCTGCTCGTCGGCGATTCGCTGGGAATGGTCGTCCTGGGGTACGAGAGCACCTTGCCCGTGACCATGGCGGACATGCTTCACCATACGCGTGCCGTCTGCCGGGGGGCGCGCCGCGCCATGGTCGTCGCCGACATGCCCTTCCTGTCCTATCAGGTGTCCCCTGAAGAGGCGCTGCGGAACGCCGGGCGCTTTCTCCAGGAGGCGGGCGCGCAGGCCGTCAAGCTGGAAGGGGGCCGCGAGGTGGCGGATGCCATTCGCAAGATCACGGACGCCGGAATCCCCCTGATGGCCCACCTGGGCCTGACGCCCCAGTCCGTCCACCGTTTCGGCGGCTACAAGGTACAGGGCAAGGACGAGGAAGCGGCGCGGAGGATCCTCGAGGATGCAAAGATCGTCGAGACGGCGGGCGCCTTCAGCGTCGTTCTGGAATGCGTGCCGGCCTCCCTCGCGGCGACCATCACGGCGTCGATCGGCATCCCCACGATC
>DAOSIS010000074.1:0-1715 GCA_035366835.1 Syntrophales bacterium
GGCACGAAGGTCCGGCTCGATCTCGTGATCTCCTACGGCGGCCTCGGGACGTTCCTCGGCCCCGCGAGCGCGCGGATCCGCGTCCTGGGAACCGTCACCCGCACCCGGCAGGACGGCATGGCCATCCGATTCAGCGAGGACTACGTCATCGCCCCGATGGCGTCCCGCACGTCGATGAACGGCTGACCAGCCCCTTCTTTCCCTTCTTTCCCTTCCCCGCTTCCCTACTCAACACCCATGACTCAAAGCGCCGCTCTTCTCCACGCTCGCTTCCCTCACGCCGCCTGTCAAAGAACAAGGCAGCCGCCCGCACAGGGAACTGCCCTACCTGACTCTACATAAATATACGTACTTACTGATTGTTAAACATTTTTAGCGAACAGTCACAGAGTGGAACGGAATATGCTTATCCTAATACCCGAGTATTAGATCCGTTCTAATCCATTCCTCATGTCACGCAGGCCATGAAGAACAAGACGGCAAAGACCGACTCGCTCGGCAAGAAAACGATCCAGATCATCAGCACCCGCACGCTCCAGTGCGAACTGATGGCCCACTACATGACGACCGCCGCCGGGGTCTCGTGCAAGATCGCTTCCGATCCGGCTGCGATCACCGTGAACCCGAAAGAGGCCGATCACAGCACGCTTGTCCTGCTGGACTGCCCCGATCGGGACCCGGTCAAGTACTTCATGGCCCTCGCCGTGTCGGGCAAGCGCGTCCTGTCGAATTGCCTCGTGGCCCTGTTCAACGTCAGGCCGGGGCTCGGCATCGAGGAGCGGGCCGTTTCCTGGGGCATCCGTGGATTCTTCTACGAAACGGACTCCGTGGACCAGATGATGAAGGGCATCCAGTCGCTCTTCAAGGGCGAAATGTGGCTCTCCCGCGATATCATGGCCAAGTGCATCATGTCGCAGCGCACCGCCGTCGAACCGCCCGGCAAGGACATGATCTTCCTGACGCAGCGGGAGCTCGAGATCCTCAGCATGGTCGTCTCCGGGGCCACCAACGAGGAGATCGCCGCCCGGATCTGCATCAGCCCCCACACCGTGAAGACGCACATCTACAACATCTTCAAGAAGATCAACGTCCCCAACCGCCTCCAGGCAGCCCTCTGGGCCGCCAAGAATCTGTAGTCCCCGTTCAATTTCCATTCTACCGTCATGAAAACGCGGCAGCCCATTCCCACAACTCATCGTTCACAACGGACAACTCATAATTCTTCTCCCTGTGCCCTGGACCCTGAACCCCTTTTCTATTGACTTTCCCCCCCGAATTGTCGTTGAGTACAGCAGCTTGAGCAATCGGGAGGAGCCATGGCACCGATCACCTTAAAGAGCTGCCCGAAGCTCTACATCCACGAGACGCACCGCGCGAAGCCGCCGGACGACACCCTGCGCTTCGTCGGGGGCATGCGGGACCTTCTCGGGATGCAGGACTTCCGAGAGGCGACGGCCCTGGACCGCATCGGCATCCCCGTGTTCACCTGCTGGCGCCTGAGGCCGGACGACACCAGGACCTTCCACACCGGCAAGGGCGCCTCGGCCGTCCAGGCGCAGGTCTCCCTTACCCTGGAGTCGATCGAGCGATTCTCCTCGGAGTTCCGCGAGGAATGGGCCGACCGGCTGATTGTCGGCAGCTACAACGCCCTTCGCTCGGCACGCAACACCCTCGACCCCACGACACTCGTCCTTTCCCAGTTCAGCGACTTCAGC
>DAOSIS010000075.1:0-1610 GCA_035366835.1 Syntrophales bacterium
GGGTGAAGGCCTTGACCTCCTCGCTGAGGGCGGTTTTGGAAAGCTGGTAGGTGGTATAGCTGAGGAAGATGACCGGCGCCACGACCACCAGCAGGAGGAAGACGATGAGTTTGTAGGTAATGCTCAGATCGGAGAATTTTTGCCACATGTACTGTTAAGTCCGGTCCGGATAGATTGGCGCGGCCGTCATGACGACCGCGGATGATTTTCAGTTTCCGTTTCCCGCCGTTGTCCCGTGCCGTCGCTTCCTGAACACGAGCCGTGATCCGTGGCGCCGATCCGCTGGGTTTGGGTCGTGTCGTGACCGCCGCTTCCCGATCATGACCTGAGAACAGGAGGCATGAAGATCGAGCCGTCCCGGCGAGCAGCGGCGGGTTCGGGACGGCCGGACGACACGCTTGCCGCCGACGGCGACGTCCCGGATCGGACCGCTACAAATGCACGGGGAGAACATCCACCATGGTGACGGGGGCGGGTTTCTTCCCCGCCAGCATCTCCACCGCCGTCCGGACGCCCAGGTATCCCTGCCGATCCGCCTGCTGGTCGATGGTGATCTGCAGGGTTCCCTGGCGGACGGCCGCCCTGGCTTCCTCCAAGGCGTCGAAGGCGGCGACGAGGACGCCGGTTTTCTTTTGCTGCTGGAGGTAATGGATGGTGCCCAGGGCCATCATGTCGTTGGCGCAGAAGATCATCCCGATGTCCGGATGTTTCTTGAAAATCCGGGCCGTAACGGCAAAGGCCTCGTCGATCTTCCAGTTGGCCGATTCCGACGCCGCGAGGCGGATATGGCGATTTTCCCGGAAGGCCCTCACGGCGCCAGCCTTCCGCTGTTCCGCGTTCTTCGCGCTCCTGATGCCCTCGAGGATCGCCGCTTTGGTGGGTTTTTTCACCTGATCGCTGATGAACTTGGCGGCGAGATAGGCCCCTTTCTCGTTATCCACGCTGATGAAGGGCACGTCAACGAGCCCCATCTTCGCGGCCGGCTCCGGGTCGATCTGATTGTCGATGTTGACGATGACGATCTTCGCGTCCTGGGCCTTCTTGAGGATGGGGATGATCTCCGTGGAACTCGCCGGGGCGATGACGATAGCGTCCACCCGGTTGCGGATCAGTTCGTCGATGATGGCGATCTGCTGTTCGATCGACGTCTCCTTGGCTCCGGTCTTGACAATCAGTTCGATATTCAGTTCCTCTTCCGCCTTCCGGGCCCCCTTCTCCATCGCCACGAAAAAGGGGTTGGTCAGGGTCTTCATAACCAGGGCGATCCGCTTTTTTGCCGGGGCGGCCTTTTTCTCCCCCTGGTCCGTCGTGTCTTTGGAACCGGAGCCGCATCCGAAAATCAAAAAAATTGCCAGGAGGGCGGCGGTTGCGGCGGTGAAGAATCTGCTCATATCTTTCCTCCCTATTCTCGCCATTATTGACGACATCGTAAAAAGTCCATATGCGGCGTTGCGCTTCATCCTTCGTCACTGCGACGTACGCACAAGTACGCCTCATTCCTCAGGATTCGCGCGCCTTGCCTCTGGAGCTTTTTACTTCGCCGTCTCCATCATGACTTTTTACGAATTCATCATTATTTCCTGATCGGATAAATTTTCCAACTATGATGA
>DAOSIS010000076.1:0-1571 GCA_035366835.1 Syntrophales bacterium
CTCGCATTCCTTGCGCAGGACGTTCTTCAGGATCTTGCCGCTCGGGTTGCGCGGCAAGGCCTCGACAAACAGGATGTTCTTCGGAACCTTGTAACCGGCCAGGGACTGCTTGCAGAAGTCGATGATCTCCTTCTCGCTCAGCGTCTCGCCTGGTCTGGGAACGATGATCGCCGTGACCGCCTCCGACCAGACCGGATCGGGCATCCCGATGACCGCCGCATCGGCCACCTTCGGGTGCTTGTACAGGAACGCCTCCACCTCCTGCGAGGACACGTTTTCCCCGCCGGTCTTGATGATGTCCTTGGCCCGGTCAACGAAGTAGATGAAGCCTTCTTCGTCCATCCGGACGATGTCCCCCGTATGGTGCCAGCCACTCCGGAAGGTCGAGGCCGTCTTGTCCTCTTCCTTGTAGTAGCCGCGCATGATGGCGGGACCACGGGCAACGAGTTCGCCCACCTCGCCCCGGGGGAGTTCCCGGTCGTCCGGGCCGAAGACCTTCAGCTCCAGCGGAACATGGGAGCGACCGATGGAATCCGGCCGCGCCTGGAAGTCCTCGTCCTGGAGGCAGGCGCCCAGCGGGCTCATCTCCGTTTGCCCGTAGTAGTTCATGAACCGGGTCGTCGGGAGCTTGGCGCGCCACCGCTCCAGAACGGCCGGCGGACACAGGGCGCCGAACACGATGCACAGCTTGAGCGACGCGAGGTTGAGCTGGTCGAAGTTCGGCAGAAGCGGAAGGTTGATGTACAAAGTCGGCGGCCAGACCCACATCGTGACCCCTTCCTCCTGCGTGAACTTCAGGATCTCGAAGGGGTCCGGGGCGTACTCCATCAGGTTGGTGGCGCCGATGGCGATGCAGGCGATGAAGAGGTACATCGCCGCCACATGGTACAGGGGAATCCCGCCGATGATGACGTCCCGCTTCGTAAAGTGCAGATCCACCGCCGCGCTCAAAACGATGCTGAAAAAGTTCAAGTGCGTGTTGATGACGCCCTTGGGCGCCGACTCGGTGCCGGAGGTGTACAGCAAAAGCGCCGGGTCGTCCGGCGCGATGATCGCTTCCGGCTCCGTGGCGGGAAGGTCGGCCTTCCAGAGATCCTCGATGTTCATCCACCCCTCGGGGACGGCCTCGCCGGCCAGGTTGATGTAACCGAAAGCCCGGACGGTTTTCAGCTCGTCCTTGATGGCGAGCATGTTCGGGATGAGTTTGTCCTCCACGAAGAAGAGCCCCGGTTCCGAGTGATTGACGATATACTTGACCTCCTCGTTCTTCAGCATGAAGTTCAGCGGCGTGATGACGGCCCCGAGCTTCATCAAGCCCCACCAGAGAATGACGAACTGGTCGCAGTTGTGGGACAGGATCGCGCAGCGGTCCCCCTTCTTGACGCCCATTTTAGTCAGGCCATGAGCACAGCGATTGACGGCGTCGTTCAATGCGGCAAACGTGTAGGTTCGATCCCGGAAACGCAGGGCCTTATGCGACGGGTAACGGGCAGCCGACCGAACCAGAAAATCGCCCACGGCCACGCGACGCACGACATTCTCTTCAAACGGTGTCAATCTCTTCATGAAAC
>DAOSIS010000077.1:0-1546 GCA_035366835.1 Syntrophales bacterium
TTGTCGATCTTGCCGGATGCGTTTTTGGGGAGGGTATCCCGGAATTCGAAGTACTTGGGGATTGCGAACTCCTCCAGCATTTTCTTGCAGTGAAGAAGAAGTTGCCTGTCGGTCAGGCTGGCCCCTTCCTTCGGCACAATGTATGCCTTGATGGCACTGCCCAGGAGATCGTCGGGAACGGGCAGCACGGCGGCTTCCGCAACCCCGGCCGCCGCATAAAGTGCGTTCTCGACCTCCTTTGGGCTGACGCGCTCCCCCCGGGTCTTGATCATGTCGTCTCTGCGGCCCACGAAATAGAGGAACCCTTCCTCGTCCATCCGGAACAAGTCACCCGTGCGGAGGACCTTTTCTCCGGGTAGCGGGCCGGGCCTCAGGACCCTGTCCGTGGCCTCCGGGTCCCCCCAGTAGCCTTTCATGATGTTCGATCCACGGACGGTCAGTTCGCCTGTGGCGCCCGGCCCCAGGCGGTTTCCCCGGTCATCGACGAGCCAGACTTCCTCGTTGGGCATGCCGCGCCCGACGGAATCGGGCCTGCGGTCCAGTTCCTCGGGCGGAAGGTAGGACACTCTCTTGCATTCCGTGAGGCCGTACATGGAATAGAGCCTGGCCTGAGGGAACGTCTCGCGGATCTGACGGATGTGCGTAACCGGCAGGGCCGCCGCCGTGTTCGTAATGTAGCGCAGGGAACGCAGGTCGTACTTCTTGAGATCCTTCATCTGCAGCAGGATGGCGAAGATCGTCGGCACCCCGGGGAAGCCTGTCACCTTTTCTTCCGCCATCCGCTTGACGATTTCGTAGGGGAAAACGAAGGATTTTTCCAGGACCAGCGTCCCGCCGAACTTGAAGGTCATGAGAACCTGGTAAAGTCCGTAATCGAAGGACAGCGGCAGGACATTGATGACGACATCCTCGGGCACGTTCTCGAGGTAGGTGATGATGGAGGTCGCCGCCGAGATCATGTTGAGATGCGTCAGCATGACCCCCTTGGGGTCGCCCGTGGAGCCGGACGTGTAGATGATGGATGCAAGATCGACGTCGATGTTTGCATTGCCCATGGCGGCCTGCGAACCGGACCCTCTTTCCATCTCCGACCATGCGACCACATTACGGTGCAGGCCGGGCTCGATTTTGTTTTCGTCCCCTGCGATGATCACCGCCTCCAGGGCCCGGGCGGCATGAATGACCTCCGAAACGGCGCGAAGTTTGGCCGCGTCGGAAACGAGCGCCCTTGCTCCGCTGTTTTCAAGGATGTACGCAAGCTTGGGCGCCTTGAGCTGGTGGCTCAGCATCAGGAATACGGCGTCGGCCTTCAAGATGCCGAAGAGCGAAATGACGGCTTCAATGGAATTGTCAAGGAATAGGGCAACCCGGTCGCCCCTCCGTATTCCTTGAGACCGCAAAAGTGCGGCTACCCGATTGGCCTTGCGGTCGATTTCGCCGTAGCTCAGGCGCTCTCCACGGCATACAAGGGCAATCTTCTGCGGAGTTCTGCGGGCACTGTTCTCGAGAACGCTCTGGAGGAGCATGGGGGTCTGTCCTGTCTATT